>CAZNGS010000076.1:8540-20628 GCA_964572825.1 uncultured candidatus Brocadiaceae bacterium | reverse complement strand
GCGGGGACGCTACATATCAGGAGGGCTTTCCTCTTCAATTGTCGAAAGTCGAGTTGATGGGACTCCTCAAAACGGGAGCCGACGAGAAACGCCGTGCCGCGCTTGACGCGCTGGAGGGGCTGGGTTCCCTGGCCGAGCCGGCCCTTCCCCAACTGATCGATTTGCTGAAGGAAGACGATGCCGGCACGCGCGCACGGGCGACAAGGGCCCTGGGTGCCCTGGGCCCCGTTGCGGCCCCCGCCGTAAATGCGCTGCTCGAACGACTGAGCGGGTACGGACCCGAGCAGGGGATCATCCAGGAAGTACTTGTACAGATTGGGCCGCCGGCCGTGCCGCCACTCACGGAATACCTGTCGCGGGAGGGAACGAGCAGGTGGCGGGCCGTTGGGACTCTCGGTCTGATGGGACCGCAGGCGGCTCCGGCGGTGGATTCCCCGGCAGCGCTGCTGAAAGAGCCCCGGGCGGATACCTTATCTCTGAAGCGCCGGGCCGTTGTGGCGCTGGGGCGCATCGGTCCCGCCGCGGCGCCCGCACTACCGGTGGCGGGAGCGGGACGGGGCCCGCAAGGGGATTGCACTTCCGGAGCAGGTGGATTGCGGCTAAAATGATGCCACGGAACGGTGGCCGGTGTTCTAACGAGGAGGATGGCTGTGACACCCGCAAGGCCGAGAAATGTTCGGGCCGTGGCGATGACGGCACCGGGGTCGATGGAGCTGCGCAGTTACCCATATCCCAAGATCGACAGGGATTCGGCGGTGCTGAGAGTCGAGATGTGCGGGGTCTGTGGGACGGACAAGCACATCTTCAAGGACGATGCGACGCAGATCAGGGGCCAGTCCATTTTCCCCTACATCGGCGGACACGAGATCATCGGGACAATCGCGGAGATCGGTGAGAACGCCGCCGCGACCATGGAGTACGACCGCAGGCCGCTGAAAGTGGGGGACAGAGTGGCGGTTGCGGTGGAGGTGAACTGCGGGGAGTGCTGGTACTGCCGGAACCAGTACAACAACACCACCTGCCAGAACCAGGTCATGGCCTACGGCATCCATCCGGGCGCCGATGTCCCGCCCCACCTGCGGGGCGGTTTCGCCGAGTACATGTACATCGCCCCGGGCTCGTCGCTGTTTGCGATCCCCGACGGGATGCCGACGGATGTGGCGGTTTTCGTGGAGGAGATGGCCGTCGCATACCATTCCCTGGCCCGGGCCGCCGGCCCTTTCCCTGCGGTTAAGGAGGGCTTCGGACCGGGCGATACGGTGGCGGTGTTGGGGAACGGGCCGCTGGGGATCCTGCACGGAATCATGGCGAGCATCCACGGGGCGGGCACCTGCATCGCCACGGACTTGGGGGACAGGAGGCTGCAGAAGGCAAAGGAGCTGTATGCCGACGTCACGATCAACGCGTCCGAGACACCCGTCGCAGAAAGGGTCCAGATGGTCAAGGACCTGACCGAGGGTGTCGGGCCGGACCTGGTGATCGAGTCTGCCGGGGTCCCGCAGGTGTTTATCGAGGCGCTCGAGATGGTCAGGAAGGGCGGCACGGTGATCGAAGTGGGCAACTGGGTAGACACCGGCGAGACCGTCCCGCTGAACGTCATGCAGCACGTGGCCTCCAAGAACCTTCACATCCATTCGGTGTTCCATTGCGGCACGAACTGGGGCCCCGTGCTCACCATGATGGGGGCGCACGCCGATCGCTACCCCTTTGGCTCACTGATATCACATCGGCTGGGATTGGACGAGCTGGCGGAGAATATGGGCCTCGTGGTGGACCCGAATGAATGCATGAAGGTGGAGGTGGTGCCGCACCAGCAAGGGCTCTGACCTCTGGAGGCCGCTCAGGGATTCTCAGCGCGCGCCCCCGCCGCCACGCAGCCCTCCGCTCCCGCGGCCAGCCGGCGCATTCGCTCCATACACCCGGCCTGCAGTGCTGGAACGCGGTGTTCACTACGGCCGAAGTGCTTTCGCACTCTGTGCACGGTGGCCGGTGGCCAGTGCAGCGGCACCGGTTCAGCGCGCAGCGTCTGCGGTTACCACTACGCGGCGATAGGCCGTCAGCGGGGGCGAACCGTCGTCCACTACCTCACAGATCATGTGGACAGTCGCTCCAGAACGTATGTCGGAAGGCAGGGCCAACGAAGCGACCGGCTGCTCGGCGTGCCGAATCTCCACCGGACCGTCGTGGCTGTCGGCATCGGCGTAGCGCCACCATCGGAAAGTCAGCTCATCGCCGTCCGGGTCCGTGGTCTCGCCTGCGTCGAGCGTCACGGACTCCCCCGGGCTCGCCGTCAGGTCTTCCGGATGCGCCAGAACGACCGCGGGCGGGTGGTTGGCGTGTTCCTCGCTCGTAACGCACCAGTCCATCTGCGCCTCGAAGTCATTCTGGGTGGCCGGCGTCCAGCGGGTGAGCGGCTTGCGGTCGTCCCCCTGGTCCTCGGCGTCGCGCCAGTAGCTGCCCTCCACGCGCTGGAACCGCCCGCCCCATCCGCCCCAGCCGTAGTCCTGCCAGCTGCGGAGCCCGTTGTCGACGAGTTCCAGAAAGGACGGTGTATCGCCTTCGCTCACGACGCCTTGCGGGTACCAGGCGCCCAGGGGCCCGTGCCCCTCCTTGACGTTCTCGCGCAGCCAGGCCGCGCTCATGTATTCCTTGTGGGGCTGGAATTCCTGCGGGTGGTAGTTCCACGTTTTGTACCACGATCCGGCCTCCACGATCATGGCCTCGGGGATGTTCTCCACTATCCAGCGCCCGGCGCCGTCCTGGAAGCTGATGCAGTATATGCGTGCCCGGGAGGCCGCTCGCCGGTATTCCTCCGCGCTGTGTTGGCGCTTGAGCTTCCAAAGGGCGTGGGCAGTGGTATTGGCCCCGCCCCAAGCAGGGATGAAAACCGGGCGGGGGTCGTCGTCCAGCAGTGTGCGGATGATCAGCTCGGATCCCGGTGTGTCCTGGTGCGGGGGCGGTTCGAAGAGGTATTTCGGGTCTTCGTTGCCCAGCATTACCCTGGACCGAAGAAACTCCGCCTCCGGGTAACGTTCGTCGTGCTTACGAAGGTTAGGCAAGACCTGCTCGTAGCGCTCGATCGCCTTGAGCATCCAGTCGGTCCCGTGTCCGTTTTTCTGCCACTTTGAATTCGTGGCCACAATTCCGACAACGTCGAAGTCGCTCACATACATCAGGAAGCGCACGAATGAACTCCGGTCATCCACCTCGCCGTCCGTGGTCATGATGACCCGGGGCCTTGCTTCGTTCGGCGTTGCACCGGCCTCTCCATTTGCGGGGCACATAGTTCCTCCAAAAGCAATCCAAAAACCCAGAGACCGAGACTTATGGCCGAACACCGGTCTGGCAGACTCACGTCTCTGCGGTTGATTGTAGACCGCTGCTCGCAGCAGTTCAAACCCGGAGAAAGGTCAGGCGGGGCCGGCGAAGTAGGTGATAACCTTGCACATGTGGTAACCCATGATGGCAAAAAGCACCCAGGCGGGCAACGTCACGATCCAGTTCAGGATCGGTATGGCGCCCACAACCGCGAGAATGCACCATGGCAGGAAGACCCCCGTCGGCACGCGCGGTGCATCCGCCGGTCCCTCGGTCTCGATCAGCCGGTTGTAGTCCCTGGACCAGCCGTAGAATGCCTGGAACAGCCAGTAGAAATTGAACAGCGGTATGAACAGGAAGCCCACCGCCTTTCCCGGCGTGGTTCTGCCCGTCTTACCCTCCACCACCTGCCACATGCGATAGACATAGATGAAATGGAGAATCATGAATACAATCGCTGCGATCCCCGCCGGGATACAGAACAGAAATCCAGCAACTATCAGTTCGTCTTCGTGCCCTGCACTGCCGCCAAGTACGAGGATCGTACCGATGGTGCCGAGCACGGCAAAGACGATAAAAAGGCCCAGCCACCAGCCGAAGCTGGCCCCCTTGATCTTCCGCTCGGCCGGGCCCGTGCCGGCCCCGGCGCTCGGCGCAGCCGCCCGGCGGCGGGTAGCCGGAGGCGGGGGGGGTGGGAAACAACCCTTCCACTTCGCCTGCGGGCACCCAATCGGCCAGTCCGTCCCACCAGACCATGTCGCTGAATCGGTCACTCTGCCCGGCCTCACATCTCTCCCTGAGAACCTGGAGGCTGACGGGGCCCCGTTGCTCTCCGCCCTCCGTGTAGTAGATCTGCGCGTCCGGGTCCGGTTTCATCGACGTTCCTCCGCCTGGAGTAGATTGTTCCGTGTCTTCCCCGCCTGCCGGCGCTTCTTCATCTCCGTCGAGCCTTCCCTTTCTGGTCCTTATGACGAATGCAAGCAGCACGGCCGCGGAAGCCAGACCCGCGAGCAGCCCCATGGACCGTGTGACCGTTACCACCACAGAATCCCATTCGACCCACCCCTGGCTGAGAAAGAGGTACACAATTCTCCAGACCAGGCGCGAAATCGCCGCCAGCAGTATGAAGGCCCACAGCAAGACCTTGCCCCTCCGCCTCCGCCAGGTCAGAGCGAACGCAAAAGCGACCAGCAGGAGGATGGTTTCCAGATACACACACCCCTCATGCAACCACAGGCGCATCAACACCTCCCGTGCTGAGACCGGACAACACTTTCCATGCAACGGTCGGAATCAGGTTACATGCTGGGGCACGGGCCGGTCAAGGTCGGATGTCTGCCGGGCGGGGCCATTCGATTATCGGCTTTTCGTTGCCGTTCTCGGGCTGTGGGTGCGCAGGGCTGGTTTCGGCCGGGATGGCCCGAGCGCGAGGGGGCAGGCGTCCCGCAGGAGCGGAACCCGGAAGCGCGGCCAAATGTCACGCTGAGCACGTGTGGTGGCAGACGCAGCAGGAGCCGTTGAATCGCCCGCGCACCGTCCGGCCAAGGCTTCAGGAAACCGCGTCAGGAACCCGCCTGCTGCACGGTCCGGAGCAGCTCGCGGCAGAAGGCGGGCAGGTCATCCGGTTGCCGACTGGTTATCAGGTTGCCGTCCACGACCACGTCCCGGTCCACGTATTCCGCTCCTGCCGCCTTGAGATCGTCCCGAATCCCGGCCCAGCAAGTGGCGCGTTTCCCTTCCAGCAGGCCGGCGGAAATCAGCACCTGTGCTCCGTGGCAGATGGCAGCGACGGGCTTGTCCGCGGCGAAGATCTCCTGCACTGTCTCAAGCGCCCGGTCGTGCACCCTGACCGTCTCCGGAGCGCTGCCGCCCGGCAGCACGAGCAGGTCGTACTCGCCGGGGTGGAGGTCCCAAAAGTCCAGGTTTGCCTCCACGGTATAGCCGTGTTTGCCGGTGATCTCCCCCTTCTCGGGTGCGGCGACATCCACGCCGATACCGGCTTCATGCAGACGGTAGTAGGGATACAGCAATTCGCAGTCTTCGACTCCATCCGCGGCCAGTATTAATGCTTCCATGGGCCTTCTCCCTTCCTCGAGAACGGGCAATTCCCCGGTTACCAGGTGTTCCAGCCCTTCGGGAAGCCCCGCATGTTCGCGCTGATCTCTATTGATGCTCGCGACGGTCAGTCGCAGGTACACCCAGTCGTCCAGAAAACCCCTATTCGGTTGCGACAATCGCTTCACTGGAGCTCTCCTGTTCCCCTTTGAGCATGTCATGCGCCGCACAGTAAAGGGCCATGACGAGCAGGGCGAGGCCGCCGGTGAAGAACACGGCCACCGCCATGGCGCCGTCGCTCCAGCCGGTGTGGTGCCGGAATTCCTGTATAACGCAGTAGAGCAGGGGCACCGCGAAGACCGAGAGCAGCACCACCAGCATGCCGCCGAAAGACGGTATGGCCATGGGCACCATTACGTCCGCGCCGCGGCCGGTCGATGTCAGCACCGGGATGAGCGCCAGTATCGTGGTGGCAGAGGTCATCAGGCAGGGCCGAATCCGGCGCACGGCACCGGCCACCGTCGCCTCGCGAACGTCCCGGATGGACGTTATCTCACGCTCCGCAAAGCTCTGGTCCAGGTAGGTGGCGATGACCACGCCGTTGTCCGAGGCGATGCCGAACAGGGCCAGGAATCCCACCCAGACAGCGACGCTCAGGTTCACCTGGTTTATCAGTCCTCCAGTGGTGGGGTCGAGGGTGGGCATCTGGAACAGCTTCCGGAGGTTTACCCCGAAGATCGCAAAGTCCATGAACCACGGCTGATTGTAGAGCCAGATCAGCAGGAATCCGCCCGCCCAGGCCACCACGATGCCGCTGAAAACCAGGAAGGTCGTGGGCACGGATTTGAACTGGAAGTAGAGGATCAGGAATATGATGAACAATGCCACCGGCAGAACCACCGAGAGGGTTTTCCTGGCCCGGATTTGGTTCTCGTAGCTGCCGGCGAATTCGTACGTGACGCCCGCGGGCCGCACCAGGTCTCCGCTCTTCTCCCTGGCCTGCAGGAACCGCTGGCACTGCTGAACCACGTCCACCTCGGCATATCCCGCCTTCTTGTCGAAGACCACGTAGCCGACCAGGCGCGTGTCCTCGCTCTTGATGACCATCGGGCCGCGCCGGTACTCGATCCGCGCGAGCTGGTCCAGCGGTATCTGTGCACCGCCCGCCGCCGGCACCAGCACTTTGCGCAGGGACTCGATGTTGTCCCGCAGCTCCCGTTTGTACCGAGCCCGTACCGGATAGCGTTCGCGCCCTTCCACCGTGGTGGTGATGGGCTCGCCGCCGATGGCCACTTCGATCACGTCCTGAACCTTTCGGACCGACATTCCGTAGCGGGATATAGCGTCCAGGTCGCGTTCTATCTCCAGGTATGGCTTCCCGACCACGCGGTCGGCCACCACGGTGTTGGCCTTCACAGCGGGCACCTGTTTCAGCAGGCGCTCGATGTCCAGCGCGGTGGATTCTATGTCTTCCAGGGAGTTGCCCTTCACTTTGACGCCCATGGGGGCGCGCATGCCGCTCTGGAGCATGACCAGCCGCGCGGCGATGGGCTGGAGCCTGGGCGCCGACGTGGTGCCGGTTATCTCTGCGGCCTCCACGATTTCGCCCCAGATGTCGTCGGCCGTCTCTATCTCGTCCCGCCACTGCCGGAAGGGCCGCCCGTCGGGATCGGGGATGAGCTCTCCGTCCTCATCCCGGACGAACCCTCCGCGCTCCTCGTCGTAGCGGAAGTTCACACGATGGCCGGCTTCGTCGGTGATATACTCCGACACGTAATTGATCACGGTTTCGATCATGGAGACCGGTGCCGGGTCCAGTGCGGTGCGGGCCCGGCCGATCTTGCCCACCGCCAGCTCCACCTCCGGCACGGACTCGATGGCCATGTCCTGCTTCTGGAGCACGTCCAGGGCCTCCCCGATGGAGGCGTGAGGCATGGTCGTGGGCATCCAGAGGAACGAACCCTCGTCCAGAGGAGGCATGAATTCCTTTCCGAGCCCGTCCCATCCCTTGAGGAAAGTCCACTTTAGCTTGGTCGCTGCGGAACGGTTCCGCACGTACCTCGGCCCGGTCTGCTCCTCGGTTCCCCAGTTCATCTGGCTGAGCGCGAGCAGCTCTTTGTCCTTCTTCCAGAGCCGGGCCAGTTCGTCAACTTTCTCTATCTCCAGGTCGCCCAGCAGATCACGCAACCTGGATTCGTCCATGCGCAGTGCGCGGTCCGTCCACAGCAGATAATCTTCTCGTTTCTCCACCAGTTTCGCTTCGGCCAGCGCGTCGATCTCCTCCTGGCCGGCGATGGCCTGGACTTCCGCCTCCTTCAGCGGCCCGAAGATGGACCCCGGCCCCAGCCATACGTGGACGATGCCGAACAGGACTACCAGCAGAGTCACGCCGATCACCGACAGCTTGTGCTCCAGGCACCAGCGCAGCACCGGCGCATAGGTGAAACGCACCAGGTAGAAGAAGCCGAGCAGGCCGCCGATGAGTCCGCCCACGAAGATGAGGTTGCGCGTCAGCCCCCGCTCCGGTCCCAGGGGAGCCCAATGCTCGGTCAGCAGGACGGCAACGAAAGCAATGGCCACGGCGCCGGCCAGCAGCGTGGCGCCCTTCTTGAACCCCGAGGGCAGCCGGTCGCCCGCCAGATAGTAGATGCCCAGTGCGATCATTATCAGGCCGGCCCACCAGGCCAGCGCCCAGCCCATCACCACGCCGCCCAGCACAAGCCCGCCGGTGAGGGTGCGCTTAAGTGTGCGGGAGCCGATGCCGCCGGTGAACAGCACGTGCGCACCGGCAGGCACGACCATGAGTGCCACGATGATCGACCCCACCAGCGCAAAGGTCTTGGTGAAGGCCAGGGGGCGGAAGAGTTTGCCCTCCGCGCCCGTCATGGTGAACACCGGCAGGAAGCTGATGATGGTGGTCATGACCGCCGTCAGCACGGCGCTTCCCACCTCGCTGCTGGCCCGGAACACCACCTCCAGGCGGCTCTCGCCCCGCTCGGCGTCCTCCAGGTGCCGCAGCACGTTCTCGCACACGATGATGCTCATGTCCACGATGGTGCCGATGGCGATGGCGATGCCGGAGAGAGAAACGATGTTGGCGTCCACGCCGAAAGCTTTCATTGCGATAAAGCACATCAGCACCGCCAGAGGGAGCGCGCCGGAGATCAGCAGCGAACTGCGGAGGTGAAGCACCGAGACGATCACCACGATGATGGTCACCAGCACCTCCTCGGTCAGGGCCGAGTTGAGGGTGCCCAGGGTCTCGTAGATCAGCCCTGTCCTGTCGTAGAAGGGCACGATGGTGACCTGGCTGGTGTTCACCCACTCCGGCCAATCCTCGCGGGCTGTGGAGCGGAGCCACTCCATCCAGCCTTCCTCGTTCAGCTCCGGCCCGTTATAGGCCTGGAAGCCGTTGCGTCCGGCGAAACCCTCCACCGCCCCGCGCGAGACGGTGTCCTCGTCGACGACCGGCTTGATGTCCAGCCCCGGGGCGATCTGTTCGATCTTTGCCTTAACGTTGTTGATGGCCGCCAGCGGGTTGTAGCCGTGCCGCACCACCACGACACCTCCCACGGCCTCGGCGCCGCCTTTGTCCAGGGCCCCCCGCCGACCGGCCGGGCCGAGGGTCACGTGCGCCACGTCGTCCACCCGAATGGGAACGTTGTCGTTGACCGCGATGACGGTCTTGCGGATGTCCTCCACGTTCTCAATGAAGCCGAGGCCCCGGATGATGTACTCCACCCGGTTGACCTCGATGGTGCGGGCGCCCACGTCGATGTTCGAACCCCTGATGGCCTGGAACACCTGCCCGAGCGTTACCCGGTGGGCCCTCATCGCGTCGGGGTCCACGTCGATCTGGTATTCCTTTTCATAGCCGCCGACCGACGCCACCTCCGACACGCCTTCGGCCGACATGAGGGCGTAGCGAACGTTCCAGTCCTGAATGCTGCGCAACTCCTGCAGGTCCCATCCGCCGACGATCTCTCCGTCCGGACCGCGGCCTTCCAGGGTGTACCAGAAGATTTGTCCCAGCGCGGTGGCATCCGGCCCCAGGGCGGGCTGGACTCCCTCCGGCAGCGCCCCGGCGGGCAGGCTGTTCAGCTTCTCCAGGATACGGCTGCGGGACCAGTAGAATTCGACGTCGTCTTTGAAGACCACATAGATCGAGGAGAACCCGAGGAAAGAGTAGCTGCGGATGGTCTTGACTCCGGGCACCCCGAGCAGGGAGACGGTCAGGGGGTAGGTTACCTGGTCCTCCACGTCCGCGGGGGAGCGGCCCATCCAGGAGGTGAACACGATCTGCTGGTTTTCGCCGATGTTTGGGATGGCATCCACCGGCACCGGACTGCGCGGCAAAGCCGGGAGGTCCCAGGCGAAGGGCGCGAAGGCCACGCCCAGCCCGACGGTCAGAACCACGAACAGCAGCACGACCAGCTTGTTCTCCAGGCAGAACCGGATCAGCCGGTCCAGGGGGGATGCGGACGGCGGTGGTGGATCCACGTGGCGGTCGTCACTCATGGTCACCCTCATCACCGGATTCACTTTCCCGGGGCTGCAGGGCGTGGACGACCTCGCCGCATTTCAACATCTTCGAGCCGAAGAAGGGGTTTCGTGTCTCCTTGTCCGGCTGCAGCCAGTCGGCCCCCTCGTTGTCGAACGCCATGGGGCAGTGCAGCACGTAAACCGGCTGCTCAGTCGGCGGTCCGAAGTGCATCAGCAACTGGTGCATAATCTCGGACAGCCGGGCGAAGCGCTCCCGCCGGGCCTCGATGTCGTCGGCGTCCGAGATAGCCGTAGCGGCGGACTGAAGGGTCGGCGCCACTTCCTCCCAGGCTTCCTTTACGCCCTCGTCGGACAGGGAAAGCTCGGACTGTCTCACTTCTCCCGCCAGTGCTCCGGCGGCCTCGGACGCCCCCGCCGCGTCGTCCCCGGCGAGTGCTTCCTGAACTTTGAAGTAGCTCTGCAGGACGTTGGCGATCAGAGGGTTGAGCTGCTCCGGCGCCACGGGAGTGGTGGCCCCTTCCTCAGGGGCGGTCGGCTTCTGCGGAGGGCTCGGCTTCTGATCCTCCGGGCTCATCATGCTGGGTTTGGCCTGAATCTGCAGGGCGCTGTCGATCTTGAAGGTGCCGCGGGTAACCACGCGCTCACCCTCCTGCAGACCTTCGGCCACCACGTAATACTCCCCGGCCCGCGGGCCGAGCACGATCTCCCGTCCCTCGTAGGTCGGCTTCTCCTGGTCCGGCACCTCCACGTAAACCACCGCCCGTTTGCCCGTAACCAGCGGCGCCGTGACAGGTATCGCCAGTGGCGGGTCATGATCTTCCGAAGTGTCCACGTAGGGCAGCGTCTCGCTGCTTTCCAGGGGCATGCCGCAGATGGTGCAATTCCCGGGTGCGTCCTCCACCACGCTCGGGTGCATGGGGCACATCCATTTGCCCGCCAGGTCAGGCTGGATCACGTGGCCGCCCTCCGCCACGGTGGACTCAACGACGGCCCGCACGAACATGCCGGGTTTCAGGCGGCCGTCGGGATTCGGCACGTCAACGCGCACCTTCACCGTGCGCGTCTTCTCATTGAGGACGGGATCCACGAAGGAGATGCGCCCGTTGAACTTGCGGCCGGGCAGTGCCTCCACGGTGAACTCCACCTGCTGTCCGTAGCGGACCCAGCTCATGTCGGGCTCGTAGGCGTCCAGGCGGATCCACACCGTGGAGAGGTCGGCGATGGTGTAGATTTCGTCTCCGGTCTTCACGTACATCCCCTCGCGGGCGTGCTTATGGATGACCGTCCCTCCGAGGGGAGCGTAGATCGTCAGGTGATCCTGCGGTTTGCCCGTTCGCTCCAGCTCCGCCACCTGCTCCTCGGTCAGGCCCCACAGGCGGAGTTTCTCCCGGGCGGCCTCGACGCTGCCCCGGGCGGCCGACCGAACGAACTCCATCTCCGACCCCTGCAGCTCCTTCAGCGACTGCAGGGCCTGGAGGAGCTCCTCCTGGGCTGCAATCAGCTCGGGGCTGTAGAGGTAGACCAGGTGCTCGCCCTTGCGCACCCGGGTCCCGGTGAAATCTACGTAAAGGCGGTCCAGGCGCCCGGGCACCCACGCGGCGATGTGGCGGACGCGCTGTTCGTCGTAGTCCACCTTCCCAACCATGCGAACGGCTCGAGTGACGTACATCCGCTGGACGGGGCTCGTCTGTATCTCCGCGAGCTGCCGCGCCGCCTCCGACATGGTCAGGCGGGGCGCGTCTCCGTCGCCGCCGCCACCTCCTTCGGTGACGGGGATCAAGTCCATCCCACAGATGGGACATTGGCCGGGGCCCGGCTGGCGGATCTGTGGATGCATAGAGCATGTCCACCATTGGGTTTCTTGCTCCGTCTCTGCGGCAGCAACCTGATCCTGTTCGGCGAGCGCGGCGGAGGGCTTCTGCAGGATACCCCGCACCAGGTAGCCCGCAACGATCGCCGCCAGCACGGCCGTGACGATGCCGGCCTTTCGGGCAATATTCTTCAGGCTGTCCATCACCTACCGGGCCTCCGAGCAATGTGGAAAAGACTGTGCCCTCCGGAGAGCAGGATTAGAGTTTGTGCGTGTACCTCTCCGGAGCCCCTTCGAACTTGGGCTTGCACGCGGGGCAGCAGAAGTGGACCCGCCGGCCCTGGTACTCCACGTAGAGGTCTTTGTTGACCTTCATTCCCATGACCGGGCAGAGCTCGTTGG
>CAZNGS010000076.1:0-8440 GCA_964572825.1 uncultured candidatus Brocadiaceae bacterium | reverse complement strand
TCCGGACAGCCGGGGCAGCAGAAATAGATGCGCTTGCCCTGGTGGTCCACGTAGAGGTCTTTGTTGACCTTCATTCCCATGACCGGGCAGAGCTCGTTGGCGGTCGCCTCCTGCGGGGCCGGCGTGGTGGCCTCGAGCTTCTCCAGGTATTTCTCGGGGTTCTCTTTGAACTTCTCCGGACAGCCGGGGCAGCAGAAATAGATGCGCTTGCCCTGGTGGTCCACGTAGATGTCCTTGTTGATCTTCCCGCCCATCACCGGGCAGGCCGTCTGCGAGATGGTCTGCGCCTCGGGCCGGGACCGGGCGGCGGGAGTTTCCTGCATGCCCGCCGGTTTCTCTGGGCTGCACCCGACCAGCAGGACGGCAGTTGTCAGCATGGCGATCACACTTACGGCGAGGGTCACTTTGTTCATTCGTCTGCTCCCTTCCGAAGGGAAGTCAAACAACACTAAAACCACGCTCTCAATCTTCGTTCTGGTCCGCGCCGGCCGTCCGGCCGGTTTTCTCCGCGTCTTCACCCTCAAGTTCTCGCCCGACCAGCATCTCCAGCTTTCCCAGCGCGGCAAGCTGGTCGGCCCGTGCCCGCTCCAGCTCGAGCTCGAATGCCAGGAGCTGGCGCTGGCTGTCCAGCAACGACAGGAAATCGGCTTCCCCGGCCTTGAAGGCCGTCTCCGTAGTTTTCAGCGATTCGGTCGCTTTGGGAATGAGCGTATTGCGAAACAGATGCTCCTTACGTCGCGCGTCCCTCAGTTCGTAGGCGGTCAACCTGACCTCCGACTCGATCTGATTCATGCGATCGGTCAGCGTCTTCCGAGTGCGCCGTACGTTGGACCGGGCCTGCTCCTCGGCGGCCCGGTACTTGCTCCGCCAGAGGGGAAGTTCGAGCGACAGCATGAACACCAGGGGGTCCTTGCCGCTGTCGGAGACGCCCGGCATCCGGGCGCCGCCCGTGTCGATGTAGCTCAGTCCCAGGCCGAAGTCCGGGTAATACTCCCTGCCGGCAAGCTCCACGTTGCGTTGATGCTTTGCGATTTCGGATCGGAGCGCCGCCAGCTCGGGGTTGGCCGTTTTGACCAGTCGGGAGAGCCGCGCGTCCGATATTTCTGCCTCCAACGGAGGCAGGTCATCAGGCCAGGGCAGCTCGGCCCCGGCCGGCCTGCCGAGGGCCGCGTTCAGAGCCGCCGCGCGCGGTCCACGCAGATCGCGCAGAGCCCGCAGGCGGTCCTCCAGCTTGCCCAGCTCCACCTGGGCTCGAACCACGTCCGCATGCGAGGCGATACCCGTTCTGAACTTCGTGCGCGCCACCCGTTCCAGGTGGCGCAGGAGCGTCAGGTTCTCCTCCGTGATGGCGACGGCCCGTTTCAGGTGGTAGTACTCCGCGTAGGCGCTCTTAACTCGATGGAACAGCTTGAGTTTGTCCGCCTGGAAGCGCTGCCAGGTGACGCGGGCCTGCTCGTCCGCCGCCTCGCCGCGCAGACGGAGCTTGCCGAACCAGGGGAATCTCTGCACCAGCGCGACCTTCCGCTCCTGTGGGCCGACGCGCGTCTCCACCTCCTCGATGAAGTGACTGTACGTGAGCTGCGGCTCGGGCAGGGCGGTCACCTGCGGCACCCGCGCCAGGGCGGCTTTCCATTTCTCAAACGAGGCCTCGAGGCCGGGGTTGTTCAGCGCGGCATATTGCAGGTAGTTCTCGAGGCTGGAGCCATCGTCGAGCCCCGGCAGATCGACATCCGCGGTCGGCCACCCACGTCGGCCGGGAAGCACAGCGTGCCTATACTCCTCTTCCTCTCGCCCGTCTCCAGGAGCGTACGCTCGCGGAGGCACGGAGCAACCCGTAAGAAATGCAACGGTCATGAGGCCGGCCGCTGTGAAAAAGCCCCTTGTGAAGCGCATGTTCAGATGCCTTTCGATGTGGGCGTTCATCTGCACCCTTAGTATGGCAGAGACCCTATAGGTTCAATGGGATTTACCTCGGTGCCCCTTTTTGCCGGCGTTTCGTCGGTCGAGAATCCCCCTTGGCGGAAAAGTCCCCCCTGCGGTTTCGACGTCCCTGAGCTCTTGCGCTCAGCAGGCGAACGGACGAACACACAGTTTGCACCGTGCCCGTTCCCTGGAAGTCCTCGTCTGCCCCGTCTGGAGGCGGGCCAGCGCGGCAAACCCCTACGCCGCCTGGCGCGCCATGTCCGTGTTGCAGCAGCGGGGTTGGAATTCCCCTTCCCCCGGCTTCACTATAGCGATCTCGGCGCCGCAGACCGGGCAGACATAGAAGACCAGTCGGCGGGGCACAAGTTCCATCTCCACGCTGCAGCACCGGGGCCGGAATTCGCCCATATCTCTGGAGAGCACGGCGACCTCCGCGCCGCAGACCGGGCAGCGATACACCCGTCCCGTCGGGCCGTTCGGTCTCATTCCGCATCCTCCGTGTCGAACCCCGGGCTGATCTTCTCCATGCACTCGCCGCAGCAGCGCAGGTCCAGGACGCCCACTCCCCCGCGCGTGACCATCACCAGGTTGCCGCACTCCCGGCAGGCGTAGGCCGTCCCCACGTGGATGGTCAGTGCGTCCTCCCACTCGCCCAGGTTCCATTCCGGCGGCGCCGTCTCGGGCATCTCACTCATGTTTCGTCTCCTTCCGATCGGCGGCTAATTCGGGGGCCGGCCCTCGAGATCATCCGCGTAGCCTATGCCAACCAGCCATCCCATGCAAGGACAAAGATCGCGCCGACGGAAGCCGTTCCAGCGGACCCTCATCCCTACTGGACAACAAAGGTGGCCACGCTCTCGGCACTTTCCTCGTAACCGATGCGGATGGCTTTGGCCCGCAGCGTCGTTTCGCCGGGCGGCAGGCGGAGCGGTTGGGTGTAGAGGTGCCAATGTGCATCGTCGCCTTCTTCGAAGGTATACCCCATGGAGGCCCCCTGGGTGGCGCAGTAGAGCTGCAGCGCCATCGGTCCCTCGAATGTGCCGCCCTCCGGGGCCGCCGCCTCGCCGGGGCTCGCCTCGCAGATGGGGATGAACACCGGCGCGGCCGTCCGGGGCTGCTCGCCGTCGGGATACCAGCGTCGGACCATCTCGGCCTCCGGCACCTCCCCCAGGTCGCCCACCTCGGTCCGCCACGTCTCCAGCGCCTCGCGCATGCGGATCAGCTCCGGCTGGTAGGCGGGATCGTCGGCCAGGTTGTCGATTTCGTAAGGGTCCTCCAGCGTGTCGTACAGCTCCTCGACGGGACGGCGGGACTGGAACATGAGCCGCTGCGGCCCCTCCAGTTCCCCGGCCAGGTGGAGGCGCCACATCTCCTGCATAATGGGATGATGGTTGCGGTACGGGATCCACAGCAGGTAGGGCAGGTCGGGACGGTAGTTGCGGATATACTTGAACCGCTTGTCGCGCACGGCCCGCATCATGTCGTAGCTCTCGTCATAGCGGTCGCGCGTGGCGAACACGCATTCGCGGGGCGGGGCCGCCTGCGGCCCCAGAAAGGCCCGGCCCTGCATGTGCCACGGTATCTCGATGCCCGCCAGGGACAGCAGCGTGGGTCCCAGATCAATGGTGCTCACCAGGTCGTCACGCACGCTGCCGGGTTCCAATCCCCCCGGCCAGCGGACGATCATGGGTATGTGAATGCCGGAGTCGTAGGGCCATCGCTTGCCCCGGGGCATAGGGCCGTGGTCGCTCCAGTGGAACACGATGGTGTTCTCGGCCAGGCCGTCCTCCTCGAGTTGATCCAGCAACTCGCCCATGTAACGGTCGTTGTGCTCGATGTTGGTGTACATCCGGGCCATCGCCTCCCGCACTTTCGGGGTATCGGGGAAGTACGGAGGCACCTCGATGGCGTCGGGATCGAAGGCGATTTCCGGACATTTCTCCGGCCACATCCCGCTCTCGTGGGTCCGGGTGGGATTGAAGACGGCGAAAAAGGGCTGGTCGGGGTCGGAACGATTGCGCCAGTGCGCCTCCGTGCTCAGCTCGTCCCACGCGGTGAAGGGCGGCTGGAACTGGTAGTCCGTCTTTACGTTGTTGGTGCAGTAGTAGCCGGCGGCGCGCAGGTATTCGGGGAAGCAGCGCACGTAGTGGGGCACCACGGCCGAGTAGGGGGTGGGCAGCTCCGGGGCGTGCTTGTTGGTGTGGGTTGTGCGCATGTGGTGTGTGCCCATCGAGGTGGGGTACATGCCGGTGATGACGGCGGAGCGCGCCGGAGCGCAGACGCCGGCGGTGGAGAAAGCATTCGGCCAGCGGCAGCCCCCCGCCGCGAGGCCGTCCACGTTCGGCGTGCGCGCCACGGGGTCGCCGTAGCAACCGTAGTAGGGGTTGGTGTCTTCGAACGATATCCACAGGAAGTTCGGTCGCGCATCGCGTGCCATCGCTTCACCTCCGGCGCTGGAAAGGGGAATGTCTCACGGTCCGACCAAGGGTGAGAGTATGCACCCGCGCCAGGAGGCCGTCAAGGGAACCGGCGGTCACGCCCACGTCTCTACGATCTCCCGCGCCGCGCCCGGCATAATGCCCAGCAATCGCGCCAGGTCGAGTATCATGAAGCGCGGGCGCATCTCGTCACCATGGATGAAGGCCGCCAGCAGCCGCTCCCGGTCGCAGCCGATGTCCTCGGCGCGGAACGCCGCGCCGGCCCGCCGCAGGCAGTCGCGCGTGACCTCGGGGGCCCTGGTCATCGGCGCCACGCCCTCACGGAGCCGATCCCAGGCATCCCCCTGCGAGAGCACCTCCACCGCCCGGTGCAGACGATCGATCTTGCCCGCGTATTCGGGCGCCACCACGTCGGTCAGGTTGCCCCAGTAGCTGCGGTCCACGGATTCCTGGGGCTCGACGAACGCGGGCGATTCGACCGCCAGCACGCGCCGGTAGAGCTCGGAGGTCACGATGGTGCCGATGCCAACCTGTCGTCCGTGCAGATCGTGCTCCAATTCCCTGGACATGGCGGCCATGTCCAGGGCGTGGCTCACGGCGTGCTCCCCGCCGGAGCAGGGGCTGGTGGTGCCGGCCATCGTCATGGCGGTGCCCGTCAGCAGCAGGGCCTGAAAGAGCGCCTCCACCGCGTCCGGCCGACCGGCCTGGACGTCCTCCGGGTGCTCCAGGTAGCGCGGCTCGAGGCCCGCGATCAGGCCCACCGCGCGGGGGCAGAAGTAATCCCCGAAGATGATCTGGTTCATCCGCCAGTCGGTCGTGCTGACCGACTTCGCCAGCACGTCGCCCAGCCCGGAGGTGGTCAGCTCGTAGGGAGCGTCCTGGATGACGGATGGAGTCGAGACCACGGCCAGGGGAGGTCGCGCCCTGAGCAGCGTCTTCACCCCGTTGACGACCGGCGCCACGTTGGCGCTGCAGTAGCCGTTCATGCTGGCGGCAGTGGCGAAGCACACGAACCGCTGCCCCCTCTCCCACGCGATCCATCGGGTCAGGTCGGTGATCACCCCGCTGCCCACCGAGACGAAGGCGTCCACCGGCCCGATCTCGTCCTCGAGTTTCTTTTTGGTGCGGTCGTCGCAGACGGGCGAGTGGCCCGGCGCGGGGTCGCGCACCAGCACCGCCAGCACCTCCCATCCCGCATCAGTCAGGGCCCCGCATACCTCCCCGCCGGCAGCGTCCCGTGTCCGCACGTCCATTAAGACGGCGACGCGTCGGCCGTCGACCGCTTCCGCGAGGACCCGGGGCAACCGCTCCGCCGCATCCGCCTCGTAAATCACGTCGGAGGGTTCGATGCTGTGCGTCCTGCCGCACGCGCAATCGAACGTCCACCCGTACATCGCCATCGGCCCTTCGGTGTCCATGTATGCCCCCTTGCCCAATCAGCGCTTTCTTTTGGCGGGTCCTCCTCTTACGATCATACGTTGCTGTGCGCACGCAGGCAACTTGCGTATCTCACGTCTATCCCACCGGGAGGCGTTCGCCCCGACGTGAGCTCTCCATGGCGGCGAACACCATCGCCAGGGACTTGATGTTGTCGTGGCATTCGCACTGCGGCATCTCGCCGGTCTCCAGGTAGGTCAGCAATTCGTGCAGGGCGCCCCGCTGGCCGGCATATTCCAGCGGCGATTCCGCGATTTGCAGGTCCCGCGTCTCGCGGCCTCCGTCTCCCATGATCACCAGCTCCCCCCATGGCGCCTCGTCCCGCTCGTAGATCAGCGTGCCGTTCTCCCCCACGATGCGCCAGTCGCCGTTCCAGCTCGTGCGGCAGCCCTGCCCGCACCAGCATCCCAGGTAGTTGAACATCACGCCGTCGCTCATCTGGAAGAGGCAGGAAGCCGCTGCGTCGCCGGCGTACCAGGAGTGGGCCGGATTGTACTCGTGGCAGTACACGCTCAAGGGATCCAGCCCTGTCAGGAAGCGCAGCAGGTCGAAATGGTGGATGGCCATGTCGAGGATCAGCGGGCTCTCCATCTCGTCGCGGAAGCCGCCGAAGTGCGGGTCCAGGTAGAAGGCGCAGTTCACGATGGTCGGGCGGCCCAAACCGCCGGCCTCCAGGGTCAGCCGGATGCGATCGTGCCTCTCGTTGTAGCGCCGGGACTGGCTCACCATGTAGAGACTGCCCGTCCGCTCGGAGGTCTCCACCATCCGGCGGGCCTCGTCCATGCCGGAGGCCATCGGCTTCTCACCGATCACGTGGCAGCCGGCCTCCAGGGCCGTGCATGTCACCTCGCAGTGCGCCTCGGGCACCGTCAGGTCCACCACGAAATCCGGCTGCACCTTCCGCAGCGTGGCTTCCAGATCGGGCGAGACCGCGGCGTCCAGCTCGAACTCCTCGACCCGGGCCCCTGCCGCGTCCTCCCGCAGATCGACGACCCCTGCAATCTCGACATCCTGTTCCTTCAATGCGGGGAACCAGACCCCCGAGATAGCGCCCGCTCCGACGACGACCGCCCGATGCACCATGATGGCAGACTCCCCTGGAGAAGAAAGTCGAAAAGGATTCACCAGAGCCTACCGGACCGCAGTCCTGGGATCAACGGAACCGGCCCGGCATGCGGGGCAAAAAAGTCTTGACATCGGGGCCACAAGTGCTATAATCAGGGTCGTTATGGCGGTGGCAATAGCGCACATCCCACCTGTTCCGGCACACGCACCGCGACCACCCTCCGCCGCCTCAACCCGCCTGCCCGGCCTTCCCCGCAGTGACAGTCGTTCCCTCGCCCCCGCCCCGGCGGCCAAGCTTCGAATTTCGCCCTTTGACCTTCCCCATAGGGGCGGTCGTTACTTCGCACTTCAGCCTTCGCCCTTCGCCCTTCGCCGGAAAGGCGCGGCGACGGTCCTGGACTCGGACTTCTCGTCCGACGCCGACGGTATCAGCGATGTCGAGAACCCCTACACCTTCACTGGCCGGCGACTGGACCTGGAATCCGACCTCATGCAATACCGCCACCGCTACTATGATCCGGACCTGGGCCGTTTCATGAGCCAGGATCCGGCTGGATACGACGGGTTCTGCAACTTGTACTTCTACGTCAACTCGTCGCCCAGCGAGGGGACAGATCCGATGGGCCTGGCTCCCAAGAAACGCTGCGGCCTTTGGAGCCGGCAGGTATGGTGCTCCTGTCGCGGCTTTCAGGGTAGCCTTAACATCGGATACTGCAAGTACGCGGAATGCCTGTGGGTGCGGCTCTGCTGGAAATACGATCGGTGTTGGTGGTGGCCATGGAGTAGGCGCAAGCGCAAAGTGTGGTTCTATGAAAAAAGACGTTAGGGCTATGCACTTCGCTCTCGTGGGTGCCATATGTTGTAGGGCACTGATCCGGCTGGCCGCCCTCGATTTGCTGGTCTATCAGGTGATGTTTGGAAGCTCCCATGACACATCACCAAGGCTCCTGAGGACCTGAGAAGACCTTCTGAGGCCGACCTCAGGATCAGTTGCAGTACCTGAGTGCGATGGCTGTTCCCCATTGCCGGCCTCAGGGCATGCCCTGCAGCGCCACTTTTCCACATACTATATGTTGTATGCACGAGAGCGATGTGCATAGCCCTAAAAGACGTTACACCCTTCGTATAGCAGAAGTCCCCTTCACCACCGGCGTCGATTGCTACAAGCTCGAAGTTCCGATACCCATACCGCTCCCTGGCGGTGGAGCGGTAAAAGGCCCTGCACTCGTACAGCATTGCGCGTGGCGTAACAGGGGCAAAACTTGGGGCCCCTTGAAAGCGGGCGTCAAGTGCGACAGGCTACGTCCGCCCCCTTAACAGTAAATGAATCCGTTAGGATGGGCTGTCAGCCGGGTAGGGAACAACCCCCACATGGGGCATTCATGGACCTTTGCTGGACGGGCCACAGCCTCCGGTAAGCTATGAGCAACGAGCACCAGCGTTAGCATCCCGTTTCCCAAGTTAGGGAAAGGATAGTGTCATGATGGGTTCGACATGTAAGATGTGTCTGGCCTTCGCAGCAATGCATAGGGTTTTATCCGGAGTGCTCGTCATTCCGGATAAAACCCTATGCACTG
>CAZNGS010000075.1:0-20867 GCA_964572825.1 uncultured candidatus Brocadiaceae bacterium | reverse complement strand
CCGCACTCCAGAGGTGCTCAGCGCCATGTTGCAGAAGCATGAACTTCCATTTAGCACCGCTCCACCCGCGCTCCGCCTACCGCCACGAGTCGGTGAACCATCGGCTCAATCTCCGTTTTGCGCCGGTAGGCATCTGCCAGGGCTTCGGCGACCTCCCGGCCTCGCTGCAGTTCCACCAGGTTGACCGTACACCCGCCGAATCCCGCGCCCACCATGCGCGCACCCAGGACGCCTTCCAGGCGGCGCGCGGCCTCCACCATGACGTCCAGCTCCTCGCAACTCACCTCGTAATCGTCGCGCAGGCTCTCGTGCGACCGGTCCATCAGGCGGCCGAACTGCTCGTAATCCCCCGCCTTCAACGCCCGGGCCGCGCTCTCGGTGCGCTCGTTCTCGGTCACCACGTGCCGGGCCCGCCTCATCAGCTTTTCGTCCAGCAGGTTCGCGTGCTCCTGGAGCATCTCGGAGGTTACGTCCCGGAGCTGCGCCACACCGTCCACCTGCTGCCCGATGCGCCGGGCAGCCTCTTCGCAGGAGGCCCGCCGCTCGTTGTAGGCCGAGCTTCCCAGCTCGTGGTGAACCATCGTGTTCGCGACCACCACGCATACCCGCGAGCTGTCCAGGGGCACCTGCTCGTGCTCCAGGGAGCGGCAATCCAGCAGCAGCGCGTGCTCCTGTTGCGCATGCACGCTGACGAACTGGTCCATGATCCCGCAGTTGACACCCACGAACTCGTTCTCGGCCTTCTGGCACAAAAGGGCCAGCCGACGCGGTTCGGGCTCCACCCCGGCCGCGCGACAGAACGCCTTTGCCACGGAGACCTCCAGGGCCGCCGAAGAGCTGAGTCCCGCTCCGATGGGCACGTCGCCGTAGATGATCCCCTCCACGGGTCGCAGCTCGAACCCGTCCTCCCACAGAACCCGCGCCACGCCGCGCACGTAGTTGGCCCAGTTCTGTTTTGGGTTGCGCCCGATCTCCTCCAGCGTGAACTCGTCCCATTCGCCCACGTTCTCCGCCCACAGCCGCACCGGTCCGTCGGTGGGTCGGAAGAACACCCGCACCTCCCGATCGACGGCCATGGGCAGCACGAACCCGCCGTTGTAGTCCGTATGCTCGCCGATCAGGTTCACGCGGCCGGGGGCCCGGGCGCACAGCAGCCCCTCCCGGGTGCCGAACGTCTGCTCGAACAACGAGACCAGCTCTGAGACCTTCCGGTAGTCCAATTCGGCCTCCTGTGTGCGCCTACCCCACCACGATGTTGACGATCCGGTTCGGCACCACGATGATCTTCCGCACCTTCTTGCCCTCCACGTGGCGCTGCACGTTCCCCAGTTGCAGAGCTTCCTGGCGGACGGCCTCCTCCTCCGCGTCACGCTCGATGAGCAGCTTGTCCCGCACCTTGCCGTTGACCTGGACGGGCAGTTCGATCCGCTCGGCCTTGGCCAGCTCCGGGCCGAACTCCGGCCAGGGCTGCTCGAACACGCTGGGTTCATGGCCCAGGCGCGTCCACAGCTCCTCGCAGACGTGCGGCACGAACGGCGCCAGCAGCAGCACCGTGGTCTCCAGGGCGGACCGCAACACGTTGAACTCGGCCAGTTCACGCCCTTCCGCATCCCGGTAGCTCTCCCGCAGCGGCAGCCCCTGCACCTCGTTCATGAAACTGATGATCGCCGCCGCCGCCGTGTTGAAGTGCCACCGATCTCGCACGTCCGCGGTCACCCTGCGGATCGTCCTGTGGCAGAGCCGGTGGACCTCTTTCCAGGACCCCTCCAGCTCGTCCTGCCGCACCTCCGCGCGCGGGATCGCCTTAAAATCCTCCTCGTAGCGGATTACCAGGCCCCAGAGTCGGTTCAGGAACCGGTGGTAGCCCACGATGCCACTGTCCTGCCACTCGGCGTCGCGCTCGGGCGGGCCGATGGCCAGCGTGTAGAGCCGCAGCGTGTCGGCGCCATACCGCTGGATCACCTCGTCGAAGGTGACCACGTTCCCCTTCGACTTGCTCATCTTCTCCACCCGGGAGACCACCTCGATCTCGCGGGCCAGCCGTTCCCCCAGGCTGACGTCCAGGTCGCAGGTGCAGGGCTCGCGCACGTTCGGATCGTCGGTCACGATCCTCCCGCACCGGGTGCAGACGTAACTCTCTTTGCAGATCATCCCCTGGGTGAAGAGGGCCTTGAACGGCTCTGTGAACCCGATGTGCCCGGCGTCGTGAAGAACCTTGGTGATGAACCGCGAGTACAGCAGGTGCAGCACGGCGTGCTCCACTCCGCCGATGTAGATGTCCACCGGCAGCCACTCGTTGACCAGCTCCGGGGCGAAGGGACGGTCTGTGTCGTGCGGCGAGACGTAGCGCAGGAAATACCAGCAGGAGCAGAGCCACTGGGCGATGGTGTCCGTCTCGCGCGTGGCCTCCCGGCCGCACTCGGGGCACTCGGTGTAGAGGAACTCGTCCACGAAGGCCAGCGGGCTCTTGCCGCGGGGGGTGAAGTCCACCTCCTCGGGCAGCTCCACCGGCAGGTGCTCCTCCGGCACGGGCACGGGCCCGCATTCGTCGCAGTGGATGATGGGGATGGGCGCGCCCCAGTAGCGCTGGCGGCTGATCAGCCAGTCCCGGAGGCGGTAGTTGACGTCCCGCTCGCCCATGTCGTTCTCCTCCAGGTACGCCACCACCTCGTGGATGCCCTCGGGCACTTTCGTGCCGTCAAACGGGCCGCTCTCGACCATCGTGCCGGGGCCTTCGTGGGCCTCGGGCATGGTCTCGCCGTCCAGCTCTTCGTCCTCCGGCTGGATTACGACCCGGACGGGGATATCGTACTGACGGGCGAATTCAAAGTCCCGCTGGTCGTGGGCGGGCACCGCCATCACGGCGCCGGTGCCGTATTCCATCAGAGCATAGTTGGAGACCCACAGGGGGACTTCCTCCCCGTTGACGGGGTTCGTCACGTGATATCCCGTGAACACACCGGCCTTCTCGACCGCATCGGAGACGCGGGCGATCTCGCTCTGCTCGTGGGCCTCGGCCACGAACTCCATCACCTCCTCCTCGCGGTCCGTGCCCGCGACCAGATCGGGGATGATGGGATGCTCGGGCGCCAGGCACATGAAAGTCACGCCCCACAGCGTGTCCGGCCGCGTGGTGAAGCAGGGCAGGTCGTCTCCCGTCTCGCTCACCGTGAAATACACCAGGGCGCCTTCACTGCGCCCGATCCAGTTCGCCTGCATCCGGCGCACCCGCTCCGGCCATTCCCCCAGCAGCTCGAGGTCTTCCAGAAGCTGCTCCTGGTAGTCGGTGATCTTGAAGAACCACTGCGGCAGCTCCTCCTGGGTGACCTTGCTGTCGCAACGCTCGCAGAACCCACCCCGCACCACCTCCTCGTTGGCCAGGGCCGTCTGGCAGCCGGGGCACCAGTTGACGGGGGCGTCCTCCCGGTAGGCCAGCCCCCTCTTGTAGAGCTGCAGGAAGACCCACTGGGTCCACTTGTAGTACTCCGGCTCGCTGGTGTTGATCTCGCGGGACCAGTCGTAGCCGATGCCCAGCGAGTTGATCTGCTCCTTCATGGCGGCGATGTTGTCCGCCACGTACCGGCTGGGGTGGGTGCTGTGCTTGATGGCGGCGTTCTCGGCCGGCAGGCCGAAGGCGTCCCAGCCCATCGGGTGGAGCACGTTGTATCCGAGCATCCGGTGCAGCCGGGCCACCACGTCCCCCATGATGTAGTTGCGCCCGTGGCCCACGTGCAGCGCGCCGGACGGATACGGGAACATGACCAGGCAGTAGAACTTGGGCCGGGCGCTGCGGTCGGGGCATTCGAACAGGCCCGTCTGGTTCCAGTACTCGCGCCAGCGCGTCTCGATCTGTTCCGGCGTGTATTCGGCGTCGCTCATGTGATGCTCGCTCCGGTTACGGGCGGGAAAGGCACAACATGCAAGGATTTAACGATTATAGCGCACCACGGTGCGCCTTCAACCGTCCGGGCGCCGGCGGCACAGGCGGGCATGGCCGCTCCGTTCGCACCGCTCGGCGCCTGGCCTCGGACAGCCCGTCCTGTCAAGCTATGTGCATCTGTTCGTGCATGCGACGACGCAAGGCTGACGGGTTGCTGGCTGTCCGGGCGCATTCTAAAGGTCCGGCGGGGATCCTCCGCAGGCGGGCAGACGCCGGACCTATTCCGGGTGGTTGAGACGTCCTCGCCTCAGCGGGAGCTGTACCCACACCGGTTTCACGAACCGCGCAACACGCAACCGTAGTTGAGAACCAGAGTACTTGGCCCGGGGAGAAGCGCGTCCCGGCGCGCGAACCCCGGGGATACGGGTCCCGAAAACCCAGAGGAGCCCCCCGGAGGGGGCGCCCGCGCTACACACGAGGTAGTGCTGCGCCGGCCCTCCGGCCATGCTGGCCGAAAGCAAGCCTGCGCAGCCATGGCCCGACAACGACAGTGAAAAGCCGATAACTGAATGGCCCTGAACATCCCACCGGGACAATGCGCGCTCGGCGACACTTGCGCGGGAACGCTCGGCATACTATAATGCTGTGCGCAAGTGCATTGTGTACCTGCGAACCCATGGACAAGTTGCTTGAGGATGACACAGGTATACCCCTGATGGAGAAGCAGCCGAAGACAGAGTTGATCGAGCAGTTCCAACGCCACGATGCCGACACGGGGTCCCCGGAAGTGCAGATCGCGGTGCTGACGGAGCGGATCAGCAGCCTGACGGATCACCTGCGGGCGCACCGCAAGGATCATCACTCCCGTCGGGGGCTGATGCAGATGGTCGGCAAACGTTCGGCGTTGCTGAAATACCTCAGGCGCAAAGACATGACGCGGTATCGCAACGTCGTGCAGGCTTTGAAGTTGCGGAAATGAACGTAGATGGGTTGAGTTGTACTACTTTGCAGACGGTTGCTGCTGGTGGCTTTGTGGGCGAGTGATTGATCGCAAGCGTTCCAGGTTGTGCCCCTCCCTCTCCTGTTCTGTCGCCTACTCCCGCCCGTGCGGAAGGGGAGCGTGCAGCCCGCCGCAACGTACCCATCTCCGCGCAAAGCCCCCTGCGAGAGTCTTCTGGTTGACGTGAAGTTTCTTCTACCCACCTGAGAGGTCGTGAAGGTGAAAGCGAGAGTCGAGAGAAGAGTTGCGGACAGAGTGTTGAGCCTGGAGACAGGAGAGCTGGCGAAACAGGCCGATGCAGCAGTCCTGGTGCGTTACGGCGATTCAGTTGTGTTGACCACCGCCGTTGCCCGCCCCGATAAGCGCAACGTGCCCTTCCTGCCGCTGACCGTCGAATACCGGGAAAAGCAGTACGCCGCGGGCCAATTCCCCGGCGGCGTCATCAAACGTGAAGGCCGCCCCACCACCAAGGAGACGCTGACCTGTCGGATGATCGACCGGCCCCTGCGCCCCCTCTTCCCCAAGGGGTACCACGAAGAAATCCAGGTCGTCGGCTGGGTTCTGAGCGCGGACCAGGAGAACGATCCCGACCTGCTGGCCATGATCGGGGCATCCGCCGCGCTGACCATCAGCGACATCCCCTTTCGAGGCCCCGTCGCCTCCTGCCGCGTGGGCCTGCTGAAGGATGAATTCATCATCAACCCCACCCACGAGCAGCGGGATGAGGGCGAGCTGGACATGGTGGTCAGCAGCACCGCCGATGCGGTAGCCATGCTGGAGGGCGAGGCGAAAGTCATCCCGGAAGAAGACCTCATCACGGCAGTGCGTTGCGCGCACGACGTGAACATCGATATCCTGGCCATGATCCAGGAGCTGGCCGAGAAGTGCGGGCGCCCCGAACGGCAGTGGGAGCCTCACATCCAGGTCGGCAGGGCACTCGATCTGATCCGTTCGGACTACTACGATCGGTTCGAACAGGCCCATACGACGGCGGACAAACTCGAGCGTGCCGCCGCGATCAGGCAACTGCAGGACGCCGCCGTGGAACAGTACTGCGACGGCGAGGACGAGGAGGCGCCCACGGCCGCCGAGGTCGCGGAGGCGTTCGACCGGCTGGAAGATCAGATCATGAGAAAGCACGTCGTTGAACAGGGCCGCCGCTACGACGGCCGCGCCCTGGACGAAGTCCGCTCCATCACCTGCCAGGTGGGACTGCTGCCGCGCACCCACGGGTCGGCCCTGTTTACCCGCGGTGAGACGCAGGCTCTCGTGATCGCCACGCTGGGCACGGTCCAGGACGAACAGCGCATCCTGGACCCACTGGTGGCCGAAGAGCCGAAGAAATTCATGGTCCACTACAACTTCCCGCCCTTCTCCGTGGGTGAGGTCCGCCCCATCCGCGGCCCCAGGCGCCGCGACATCGGCCACGGCGACCTGGCCGAGCGCGCCCTCCGGCCGGTGCTGCCCCCCGCCGAACAGTTCCCCTACACTATCCGGCTGGTCAGCGACATTCTGGAGTCCAACGGCTCCTCCTCGATGGCCAGTGTCTGCGGCGGCACGCTCTGCCTGATGGACGCCGGCGTGCCCATCCACGACCCCGTGGCGGGCATCGCCATGGGCCTGATCAAGCAGGACGGACAGACACACGTGCTGACCGACATCGCCGGCGCGGAGGATCACCACGGGGACATGGACCTGAAGATCGCCGGCACCCAGAAGGGCGTAACCGCGGTCCAGATGGACCTGAAGGTCAAGGGCGTGGACATGGACGTGCTCCATCAGGCCATCGAGAAGGCCCGCGAGGCCCGCATCCACATCCTCAGACTCATGCTGAAGACTCTGCAGCGCCCGCGCGAGAACATCTCTGACTATGCACCCAGGCTGCTGAAGGTCCAGATCGACCCGGACAGCATCGGGAAACTCATCGGCCCCGGCGGGAAAACCATCAAGGGGCTGGAGGAGAAATACGACTGCACCATCGAGGTCGAGGATGATGGCGCGGTCACCATCTCCAGCACGGCCGAGGGCCGCGCTGAGGAGGCCGCCGACTACATCAGCCGGCTGGGAAAGGCTCTGCGGGTAGGTGACATCTACGAAGGCGTCGTGACCGAGATCAAGGACTTCGGCGCGATCGTAGAGCTCGGCCCCGGCAAGGACGGCCTGTGCCACATCAGCGAACTGGATGACTCCTACGTGCGGGACGTGCGGGATGTGTGTGACGTCGGCGACTCCATACGGGTCAAGGTGCTCAGCATCAGCGACAACAGCGTCAGGCTTAGCCGCAAGGCCGCCCTGAAGGAAGCCGGCAAGTCCTGACACCCGCGCCTCGCGCGGCGACGCGGCGATGCACCCATGGACGATCATGTCAACATACTGATCTGCCAGGAGGACGGACCGGCCCTGGAGGCCATCGCGAACACGCTGGCCGAAGCCGGGCACGCCTGCACTTCCGTCGCCGAGTGCGAGCAAGCAGTGGAGGAGGTCCGTTCCGGCCGCTACGACGTCGTCATAACCGCTCTGCGCATGGAAGCAAGCGGAGACGGACTCGGCGTCTTGCGGGCCGCCAAGGAGGCCGACCCGGAGTGCCAGGTGATCGTCACCACTCCTGAATCCGATGTGCCTTCGGCGGTGGGCGCCATGCAGCAGGGAGCGCTTTACTACCTGCAGACTCCCATCAACCCCGGAGAGCTGACCGCCATGGTCGAGCGCGCCGCCGAGCACGTGATGCTGGCGCGCGACCACGCGGCGCTACGGCGGGAACAGGCGGAGCGCTACGGCTTTCAGAACATCGTGGGCAACAGCCGGCCCATGCAGAAGGTCTTCCGCAAGATCCGCCAGGTCGCGCGCAGTGAGGTCACGGTTCTCATCCAGGGCGAAACGGGAAGCGGCAAGGAGCTGGTGGCCCGGGCCATCCACTACAACAGCGACCGGCGGCACAATCGCTTCGTGCCCCTCAACTGCGCCGGGCTGGTCGATACCCTCCTGGAGAGCGAACTTTTCGGGCACGAAAAAGGGGCCTTCACCGGGGCGGCCAGCTCCCGTGTGGGGCTGTTTGAATACGCCAATCACGGGACCCTTTTCCTCGATGAGATCGGGGACATGGCCCTCGCCAGCCAGACCAAGCTCCTGCGCGTTCTGGAGCACGGGGAGATCGTGCGCGTGGGCAGCAACGAACCGGTCCACGTTGACGTCCGTCTCATTGCGGCCACCCATCAGAACCTGCGCCAGAAGATGGTCGAGGGCACGTTCCGGGACGACCTGTACTACCGCCTGAACGTGATGCCGATCAACCTGCCGCCGCTCCGCCAGCGCCAGGGCGATATACCCCTGCTGGTCAGCAAGTTCACGGAGGAGTTTGCCGAGCTGTCCGACAAACCGGTGCGCGGAGTGAGCCAGGAGGCACAGAAAGCCCTGTTCCGCCACGACTGGCCGGGCAACGTGCGAGAGCTGCGCAACTGCATCCAGCACATGGTGGTCAGCACGACCGACGACATACTGGGGCTGGACGACCTGCCGGAGTACATGCTGGAACAGACGGGACATCTGGACGAGGAGCCCAGCCTCAGCTCCCTGGCGGGGCAGCCCCTGGAGGAAGTGGAGCGGATGCACATCGCACGCACGCTGGAGCTGGTGGACGGCAATCGGGAGAAAGCAGCCGAACTGCTGGCGATCGGCGAGAGGACGCTGTACCGGAAGATCGAGAAGTACGATCTGCGCTGAGATGCCGCCGGAGGTCTTTCCGCGAGTTTTCGGCGAAAATCCTCACATTCGTTTGCAATCGTCCCGGGCGGGCGTTAGACTATGAAATCGAAGGCGTGAAGGAGCGTATGGGGCTGCCTTTTGACAAAATGGGGTCGGTTTTTGCGGAGTTGAGGGGGAAAATGGGCTGACGGCTTGCGCTCATCGGCTCTCTTGCTTATCTGCTTGCATACAGTTGTCACCCTTTATCACGACGCTCCCACCCAAAAGTAAGCGTCGTGAGCTGTCGGGCGAGCGCCCCCCTCCCCGACAGCAGCCCCTCTTGCGGGTGGGTCAACCCCAGCCCACCCGCACTATTTTGTACCTTCTCATCTTGCGGGCTCTCCCCGTTCCTGCTATAGTGCCTCGTTCTCAACCATCCAACCCCCCGAGGAAGCCAAATGAGCCAGCAGGAATACCTCTCCACGGCCGAGTCCGTCTGCGCAGGACACCCCGACAAAGTCGCCGATCAGATCAGCGACGCCATTCTGGACGAACTTCTCCAACAGGACCCACGGGCCCGCGTGGCCTGTGAGGCCCTGCTGAAAACGGGGCTGGTCGTCATCGCGGGGGAGATAACGGCGGACGCCTCGATAGACTACTGCCAGGTCGCCCGCCGGGTCATCCGCGACGTGGGTTACACCAGGCCTGAATACGGTTTCTCCGCCGACGATTGCTCTTTCCTCACGGCGGTCAGCCGGCAGTCCGGCGACATCGACATGGGCGTTTCCGCCGACCAGGAATGCGGCAAAGAGCAGGGCGCCGGGGACCAGGGCATGATGACGGGCTTCGCATGCACCGAGACCCCGGAGTTCATGCCGCTGCCCATCATGCTCTCGCACCGAATCATGCAGCGCGCCCACCAGGTGCGCAGCACAGGAGCCCTGCCCTTCCTCCGCCCCGACGGCAAGACCCAGGTCACCGTTCGCTACCGGGGCCTTGAACCGGTGTGCGTTGAGACCATCGTGCTCAGCCTTCAGCATGATCCCGACGTCACCCAGGAGCAGTTGCGCGAGGCTTTCATCGAAGAGGTGATCCGGCCCTGCCTGCCGGAGAAGTTTGCATCGGATGACATCACCTATCACACCAACCCCACAGGACGCTTCGTCGTGGGCGGCCCGCGGGGCGACTGCGGCCTGACCGGACGGAAGATAATCGTGGACACCTACGGGAGCCGGGGCAGGCACGGCGGCGGCTGCTTCAGCGGAAAAGACCCCAGCAAAGTGGACCGCAGCGGCGCCTATGCCGCCAGATACGTGGCCAAGAACCTGGTGGCGGCGGGACTGGCCGACGTCTGTGAGCTCCAGATAGCCTACGCCATCGGCATTGCCGAGCCGGTGGCCATCCACGTGAACACCGAAGGCACCGGCCGCCTGCCCGAGGCGCGTATCGCCGATCTCGTGCAGGAGTGTTTCGACCTCCGGCCCGGCGCCATAATTCGGCACCTGGACCTGCTGCGACCTGTCTACCGGCAGACAGCCGCCTTCGGGCACTTCGGCCGCGACGAAGAGGGCTTCACCTGGGAGCGCACCGACCGGGCCGACCTGCTGCGGGAAAAGGCCGGCCTCTGACGGCCGTTTGCATTCGTCGGCGCGGAGGGCATAGGGATACTGGTAACCACAAGGTCCGAGCCGCAGTGCGCTCCGGGGAGAAGGCGGTCTCGGGCCACAATTGACCGCCGGTCCCCCAGGCGGTATGTTGTGCATGATCCAGTCCTCCGCACGAGGGGAGTCCGGTGGAGCTTTTCGTGGTACTCGTGGCGTTGGCCCTCCTGCTGCTGCTCCTGGTGGGGGGCGTGCTGGCAATAATCGCCTTCGTACTGGCGCTCGGCCACGCGAGGCAGATCAGGGACCTGCAGCGCGAGATCAGGTCTCTTCTTAACCGAGTGGGCCATCTGGAAGCGAGGACTCCGGAGGCAGAACCAGAGCCCGCTGAGGAGCCCGCCACAAAACCGACTCCGCCACCGCCCATACCCCCGGAACCCGCCCCCAAACCGCCCGCCTGGACTCAGCCGCAGGAACAGGGACGGGCTGCGGCGCCCGGGGAGCCCGCGCCGGCACCGGCCCGGAGCAATTGGGCCGGCATCGAGCAGGCCATCGGCCAGAAGTGGCTGACCTGGGCGGGTGTGCTGGCGCTGCTCGCGGCCGCCGGATTCTTCCTCAAGTACGCTTTCGACCAGCAGTGGATCGGCCCGACCACGCGGGTGCTGATGGGCCTCCTGGCGGGAATCGTCATGCTCGGTACAGGGGAGCGGTTCGTGCGCCGGGGATCGCGCTTCTTCGGACAGGGCCTCATCGGCGGCGGCCTGGCGCTGCTCTACCTGTCGCTTTTCGCCTCCTTCACCCTCTATCGGCTGGTGCCGCAGCCGGTGGCATTCGCAGCCATGGTCGTGGTGACACTCGTGGGCATGGCGCTGGCGGTGGCGCACGACTCGCTCTCCATCAGTTTCCTGGCAGTGCTGGGCGGCCTGCTGACGCCGGTGCTGCTGTCCACGGGTGAGGACCGGCGGGACGTGCTTTTCGCCTACCTGCTGCTGCTGGACCTGGGGGTTCTCGGGCTCACGCTCTCGAAGCGCTGGCGGGCCCTGGACGTGCTGGCGTTCGTGGGGACGGCGGCGCTCTTTGCGGGATGGTTCGCCGAGTTCTACGCCGACGCCGCGTGGATGCCCGCCCTGCTGTGGCTGCTGGTTTTCTACGCGCTCTTCCTGGTGCTGGCCTGCCTGGACCACCTCCGTCGGCGGACACCCATCCGGGTCGAGCGTTTCGCGGTGGCCCTGGCCAACGCCGCCCTTGTCTTTGCCTGTGCCTGCACCATGCTGCACGAGCAACACGAGTTCGTGCTGGGCTCGGTGGCCCTGGGAATGGCGGCCTCCTACCTGGGGCTGGCGGTGCTGGCGGGCAGGCGGCTGCCCGACGCAAAGCGTCCGGTATTCGGCTTCGTGGGGCTGGCCATGGTTTTTTTCACCGTCTCGGCGCCTTTCTACCTGGACGGCTGGGCGGTCACGCTCGCCTGGGCGGCGGAGGGGCCCCTCCTGGTCTATCTGGGCTACCGCTTCCGCTACATGCCGGTCAGGGCGGGGGGCTTCCTCGTCCTGGTGCTGTCTGCAATGCGCATTGCGGCCGTCCACTGGCCCCTTCACGAGACCCCTTTTGTGGCTTTCTGGAACGAGGCATTCCTCTGCGCGTTCTGCGTGCCACTGGCCGGCGCGGCCGCGGCGCTGGTTCACCGGTTCTTCCGGCACCGGGCCGAGGAAGGAGACCGCACTCTGAAGCTGGCTCTCGTCATAGGCGGCGCGTACCTGGCGCTGCTCCTGGTGCATTCGGAGCTGGCGAATGCCCTCTCCAACGCCGGAAAAGACTGGCTGGCGCACCACGTCGGCGCGGCACCGTGGACCGGGGGCGCGGCACTCTTGCTGGTCTGCGGACTGCTGACACGTTCGAGGCCCGTCCGGCTGGCGGGCCTGCTGCCCCTGACCGTGGGCGGCGTCCTCATGCTGGTTTCGTACGGATACGGGAATCCGGGGGATTACCTGGTGTTTCTCAACGTGCGCTTCGCCGCGGGGCTGGTGGCCGTCATCGCCGCTTTTGCCTATCGCCTTCTGCCGGGGCGCATGGATGCGCCGTTGACAAAGGACCCGGGCGGCACGACGGCGTTCTGGGCGGGCCTTATGGGGCTGCCGCTCCTGCTGAGCATGGAGACCTACAGCTATTTCAGTTGCGCCATTGCGGACGCCGAAAGCGCACGCTGGACGGCCCTCACGTCGGTCTCGGTGGTATGGACGGTGTACGCTTCCGCCCTGCTGGTGGTGGGCTTCCGTCGGAACCTGCGGTCCATCCGCGTGACAGGACTCGCGCTGTTCGGTGCCGTCGCGCTGAAGGTCGTCCTGGTGGACCTGGGCGCCCTGGCGCAGGTCTATCGCATCGTGTCGTTCTTCGTGCTCGGCGCCCTCATGATCGCCGGCGCCTACCTGTATCACCGTATCGAACAGCGCATGGAGCGCTCAACTGAGCAGCCCCCTTGAGAAGCGCTCCGTCAGACACCACACCCGCACAACGGAGAACGTTTTGATGGACGCTGGAGTTTCGAGACGTGACCTGCTGAAAGCCGGCGGCGCCGGTCTGGGCGCGCTGCTGCTGGGCGGCGCGGTCCGCGGCGGCCCGGCGCAAGACCAGCGGCCCAACATCCTGTGGCTCGTCAGCGAGGACACCAGCCCCCTGCTGGGCTGCTATGGGGACGAGTTCGCCACCACCCCCAACCTGGACCGCCTGGCATCGGAAGGCATTCTGTACGAGAACGCATTCGCCAACGCCCCGGTCTGCGCGCCCGCCCGCTGCACCATCATCACGGGCATGTACGCTTCCAGCCTGGGCACACAGCACATGCGCAGCCACTACACGGTGCCGGGTTTCGTGCGCTTTTTCCCCCAGTTTCTCCGGGACGCCGGTTATTATTGCTCCAACAATGCCAAGGAAGACTACAACGCGCGCAAGCCGCCCGGCACCTGGGACGAATCCAGCCGGGAAGCCCACTACAGCAAGCGCGCGCCGGGACAGCCCTTCTTCAGCGTCTTCAACTACGGCGCGTCTCACGAGCACTGCATCTTCGGCGACCCCGATCACCTGGACCACGACCCTGCAGGGGTCGCGCTGCCCCCCTACCACCCCGACCTGCCGGAAGTGCGACACGACCGGGCGGAGTACTACGACGCCATCCAGCGCATGGACACCCAGATCGGCCGGCGGCTGGAGGAGTTGGAGGAGAGCGGGCTGGCCGAGGACACCATCGTTTTCTACTACGGCGACCACGGGGGCGTGCTGGCGCGCAGCAAACGCTACCTGTTCGACTCCGGCACGCGGGTGCCGATGATCGTGCGCTTCCCCGAGAAGTGGCAGCACCTGGCCCCCGCGTCGCGTGGCAGCCGGTTCGACCGCCCGGTCAGCTTCGTGGACCTCGCGCCCACGGTCCTGAGCCTGGCGGGCGTGGAAGTGCCGAACTACATGCAGGGCCACGCCTTCCTCGGCCGGCAGGCCGACGAGCCGCGGCAATTCGTGCACCTGTTCAGGGGACGCATGGACGAACGCTACGACATGATGCGCGCGGTGCGCGGCCGAGGTTATCTCTACATCCACAACTACATGCCCCACCGCATCTACGGCCAGCACCTGAACTACCTCTGGCGCGCCCGGTCCACGCGGGCCTGGGAGGAAGCCTACCGCGCGGGCCGGTGCAACGAGGTCCAGAGCCGCTTCTGGGAAACGAAACCGCCGGAGGAACTCTACGACTGCGCCGCCGACCCCCACAACGTGCACAACCTGGCCGACGACCCGGATCACCGGTCAGTGCTGGAGCGCATGCGGGAGGCCAACGCGGCGCACCTGCTGAACGTGCGGGATACGGGTTTCCTGCCGGAGGCGGAGATGCTCCGCCGGACGGCGGATGAGGGATGCACGGCCTACGAGCTGTGTCACGGGAGCGGTTTTCCGCTGGAGAGAATCATGCAGACCGCCGAGGTGGCCTCCGCCGGCCGGCCGGAATCTCTGCCCGAACTCAGCAGCCGGCTCAGGGACCCCGACAGCGCCGCCCGATACTGGGCGGCCACCGGTTGCGCCGTCCTGGGTAAAGGGGCGAAGAGCGCGGCCCCTGCCCTGCAACAGGCGCTGGGCGACCAGTCGCCGAGCGTGCGCGTGGCCGCCGCCGAGGCGCTCTGCCGGCTGGGCAGGACCGACCTGGGCCTGCCGGCCCTGCAGAAGGCGCTCTCGGAGGAGGACGACAGGGTGGTGCTGCACGCCATCAACGTGCTGCAGAGCCTGGGCGACCGGGCAAGGCCCGCCGCGGACAGCATCCGGGCGGCCGTCGAGGAGGGGCGCGGCTACGTGGACCGCGCCGGCGAATACGCGCTGAAGACACTGAGCGACTGACGCCAGAGGGGGGCCGATCGTGAAACCGCTGCTCTTTGAACACACCGTGATCGACGACGCCCCGGCCGGCACACACAACGACGTCTGCCTGATCGGGGACATCGACGGCGACGGGCGCAACGACGTCGTGGTGGGCGACAAGTACGGCACCGACAACGTGGTCTGGTACGAGAACCCCGGGTGGGAACGTCACGTCATCGCCACCGCACATCTGGAAGCCGGAGGCGTGCTGGTGGACATCACCGGCGACGGCCGGCTCGACATCGTGGCGGGCAACCCCGAGGACTTCGAGGAAGGTCAGACCAACACCGAGCTGTACTGGTTTGAGAGCCCGGAGACGCCACGCCGCCGCTGGACGAAGCGCGTCATCACCAGCTCCTTCCGGAAATACCACAACCAGGCCCTCGGGGACGTTGACGGGGATGGACAGATCGAGATCGTCTTCGCCTCCCAGGGCGTAAGGGTGGTCGGCTACTTCGACATCCCGGACGATCCCACCGTCGCGCCGTGGCCCGAGAGCTGCTGTCACCTGATCGCCCAGGAGCTGGAGGTCGAGGGGCTGTGGGTCGCAGACCTGGACGGCGACGGCGAGAACGAGGTGGTAGCGGGACCAAACGTCTTCAAGCGCACCCCCGACGGTTGGGAGCGCACCGAACTGCCGGGCGGCCTCGACCCCCGTACCTGCGTGGCGGTGGGAGACCTGGCCGGAGACGGTCGACCGGACATTGTGCTGTCCGAAGGCGAATGCGACGAGGGCCGGTTGGTCTGGCTGCGCGCGCCCGACTGGCGGGCCACCGAGCTGGCCGGCGACCTGTTTCATCCCCACAGCCTGGCCCTGGCGGACTTCGACGGGAATGGCTCGCTCGACATCTTCGTTGGGGAGATGGGCCTGGGTGGCTACCCCGGACCGCGCGGCGACGGCGACCACAAGTACAGTTGGGACTACCGGAATCGGCTGATCGAGGTCCAGGAGAAACAGAGCGGCAACTGGAACACCGTGGCCGAATACCGGTATGATGGAAAGAATAGAAGGATACTGAAAGTAGTCACCAACAAGGGCGACCTCAACGGCACCACGCGTTTCCTCTGGGGCGGAAAGTCCGACTGGCAATGCCTGGAGGAGCGGGATGGCTCGGGCGACCTGGTGGCGCGGTACACCTACACCACGGGTTACATCGACGCCGTGGCCGTGCAGGAGAGGGACCTGAACGGCGACGACGACTTCGCCGATGATGACGAGGTGGTGTATTACCATAGCAATACGCTGTACAGCATCTACGCCCTGAGCGACGCCGACGAAAACGTGATCGAAAGGATGAGGTATGACAGTTACGGCGCGGCGACCGTGCTGGATGCCGACTTCAGCGGCGATGCTGATGGGACGAGCGATGTGGAGAACCCGTATACTTTCACTGCCAGGCGTCTCGACCTCGAGTCGGATCTCATGCAGTATCGCAACCGCTACTATGACCCGGCCCTGGGCCGTTTCATCAGCCGCGACCCGGCGGGGTACTCGGACCGGTTGTTGCTTTATGGCTATGCTGGGGATAACCCCTCGCTCCGGACAGACCCACTTGGTCTCAGGGCCGAATGCAAAGGCCCTGAGGACGTAGGCACGAAGCTGAAGTGTCAGGTGGTGGGCTACAAGATAACAGGGTGGCAGAACGGCCCCAAAAGCGTGGACAGGGCCATGACTGCGGCGAGGGGCGTGGATAATTTGGTGGGAATGCTTGAGGCTATTCCGAACTCGCCCCTCGGAGGCAAGACCATTCCCGTTGACGCCGCGCATGTCGTAGCCTGGTGGAATGAGATCTTGAAGGAAGGACACGACTACCAGATCTACGCGATCGTGGCCTGGGGTAAATGCGTATGCAAAGCGCATTGGATCTTCTGGAAGAAGTATGAATGGGATATAGGGTGGGACGATTATGCCTGGTATCGGTCAGAGGCGTATGGAGTGGACGGCAACAACGGGTTTCCCGACGTGGAAGCAGCTTACACGCATCTCAAGACTCACAAGGTGCGGATCAAAAATAGGGCACTGGGCGAAGACCCGGACAGCCCCTGCCCCCACGAGTTTCGCTGATACGGGGTGATTTGGCAGTCGGCTAATCCTGCAGGAGGGACGGCGCAATATGGCTCTTGGCAGGCTCAAAGGATTGATCGTTGCGATCGTTGCCCTGGTCGCATGTGGCTTGATCGGCAAAGGCGTCTTCTTGGCCCGGTCCCGTCTGCTCAAGCACTGGGAGTTGGAATGCCTGGAATGGGGGTGTACTCCGCCGGCTATCTCCGGGTTGATCTCCGGGGAGGCGGGTATAATCTTTGTGGACCCACCCCCAGATGGAACCAGGTTCTGGTGAGCTTCGGCGTTCCCACCCCCCGGGTCGCCCCATGGTCCTTCGAGAAGGAGGAAGAGGAGAGGGCCTGGGACGCGCTGAGGCGGGTGCGCACCCGTCGCGTCGGGCCCATCCCGCAGATGATCCTGGCCCGGCTTTCATTCCGGTGGCCATCGTGGAAGGCTGGACACGAAGCGATCCTCTGGTTGAAGTGGCTGGAAAGCGACGGGGATACTGAGGGCATTATCGTCCGGGAGTGCTGGCCGGGGGGAGCCGAGATCACCGAGAAGTACCCGCTCGTGGCCGCCTCCATGCAGGGCTTCCGGGGGGATCGCGGATCAATGCCTTTTAAGAACCTCCCCGTTCGGGTGGGCGAACGCGACCGCCACTTTGTGCGCATAAGGACGGGCAACCAGCGGAAGAACGACCACGAATGGGCTCAGTTCATGGAACTGCCCTGGGAGCAACGGTGGATTACTCCGCGACCGCGGCTCTGGGTCTCCGAGCCCGGCGAGCGGGAGGTGGAGATAGCGGTCTACGACCGCAAAGGGCGCGTTTCGCGCTTCGTGCCCGTCAGCGTGGAGCGACCATCCCCGGATGAAAGCGCCGCTGAGCCCGAAGACTGATTCCCGGCCGGAGGGCTTTCGGCGCAGGCGGTTGCGTACGGTTGACTCTGCACGAGCGAGGTGAGCACATGCGGACTCTCAGACGCGTCATGCTGGCCCTGCTGATCGTGGGCGGGCTTCCTGCCGGAGCTGTCTGGTGGTGGTGGCCGACGGCGGACGAACGCGAGGCGGCGTGTCTTCGATACCAGAACACGGCCGTGTACCTGCAGGGAATCGTGGAGGGCGGTGTGCTGGACTCTGAGACCACGCCCAGCTACTACAACACCGCCTACTGGCGTCGAGGAACCCAGGGCGCTCCCTCAGGACTGGAGACCAGACAGATAAGGCAGCTTTACTTCGCCAGGCGCGAGGTCCTGACAAGGGGAATATCCGAATCCCCCGTCGTTGCCGCGGCATGGTTGGATCTGACGGGGCAGCGGAGCGAGCATGCGGCGCTCCGGATCGTGTGGGTGGAGACTGATCAGGACACGGTGGGCATCATGGTCCGGGAGACCCGGCCCGACGGAGGCGAAATAGTTGAAGAATATCCCGTCGTGGAGGCCACGCCTGGCTTCGGTTTCTCACCCTTCGGGTACTATGGGGATCTATCATTCAGCGAAAAAGAAGAGCCGGGGGCCTGTGTGCTGCGACTGCGGAAGGGCGGCGAGAGAAAGGACGATCGGGCCTGAAGCGAGTACCTCGGACTGGACAAGGCGGCCAAACAGGAGACCGTTGGTCCCGAGGTTTGGGACTCCGTGCCGGATGAGCGCGAGGTGGATATCCAGGTCTATGACGCCGCCGGGAACGTCTCCGAGCCGGTTCCATTGTGGGTCTTCCAGCCGGGGGAGAAGGCCCCGCAGATGCTCGATTCTCGCCCTTGACTTGTGTCCGAAAGCAATTGGATTGGGAAAAGGCCCGGGCCATCAGCACAGCTTACCCGGAGCGAATTCCGTAGCATTCCACCGCCGCGTTTGTCGTGCCGCGATCGGTCGCAACCTCAAGTCCCACATGGTCACTGAAAGGGCCGGCCTCTTCCGCTGGCAGCAGCGTGAACTTTATCCCCGGAGGCCCTTCCCCTGCATCTCCACCCACCAGCTCCACCTCGATGTAACCCGGCGAGGATTTCACTTCCAGGCCCCTCACCGGGCGCGCACCTGCTGCGTGCGGGGCCCATAGTGCGGCACCGGCTTGCCCTTCTCCAGTGCACCGAGGTCCGGCGCTTCGCCGGCGTAGTCCTCGTTCAGGCCGGGGATCACGGTGCCCCCGTCGATGGCCGGGCTGCCTTCAACAAGGGAAAAACCCAGATCGCAGACATCAACCGGTACGGATTCCCGCGGGTAATTCTCCCAGTCGGGCTCGGGCACGTTCTCGAACGTCTCGAAGCCGATCTCGCGCGGCTCGTCCTGCTCCATGAACAGGTTGTTCGCCTTGTTCTTCACAATGCCCGATCTGCCAATCAACGTGTTGTGGTAAGCATAGGCGCCGCGGGTGCCCATGACGAACTTGAACCCGCCGCCCCGGTAGAGGATGTTCCGGATGTAATACGAAGGACCCACCAGGGTCGGCTGGCTGGAGAATGCGAAGGAGTTGGAATAGGCGCAGAGGTTGCGCATGAACCGGGTGTTCCACATCGTGCCGTCGGCCTCGAACATGTTGTCGCGGGCGCGAACGCACGCGTTGTTGTAGAAATCCATGCTCCAGGCCCGATTCCCTTCCAGGGGCGTGCTGCTGGTGGAGACGTTGAGGTGGTCCCAGAAGTGCGCGCTGTAATTGTAGCCCACGGCGTGCCCGGCGCCGCACAGGTTGACGGCATAGCCGCCGGGGTTGCCCCCGCCCTGACGTCCCAGGAAGACGTTGTCGAGAATGGTGAAACTCCGGCATCCCCCCGCCAGGCCGAATACCCCGTTTTGAATGTCTTCAAACCGGCAGTTCTTCACGGTCAGTCCCCTGCTGCCGCCTTGCCCGCCCCGGCGTCCGGCGTGGACCGCCGTGAAGGTGTTGCGGAAAGTCAGGTCTTGGAGGATCAGATGGTCGGCAGCCATCACGTCGAAGAGCACGGAATTATCCCCGCCGTCTATAACGACCTCGCCGTCGCCGAAGGCCGTGATCGCGATTGGCTTCGCCGATGTACCGTCTGCGGTAACCAGATAAGTTCCCTCCCGGCGATCGGGAAACGCGCCCTCCTGGATGCTCGTATCGACAATGCGAATGTCGGATCCTTCGCTGCCCAGTATGGCGGCCCGCACGTCCTTTATCTCACAGTCCTGGATGGCCAGGCCCTCCGCCTGCAGCCCTTTCTCCGGGGCGCCGACGTGGAAGCCGATAAACGCGTTCTGGATCGTGAGTCCCTCGACGATGTGGTGCTCACCGCCCAGAAAGTCCAGCATGCGGTAGGCGCCGCCCCCGTCCAGGATCACAGGGCCGTCCCCGGCGGCCTTGATCGTAATAGGCTTCTCGGCCGTTCCCTTCCGGGTGAAGCGATAGGTTCCGTGTTGCCACATGGAGAGTAGGTAGCGGTAGTTGAGCCGCTGCGTCTGGTAATGGCCGGCATGGAGCAGAATGGTATCGCCCGGCTGCACGCCGCCGGGCACCATCATGAACTGCACGTCGTACAGCCATTTGGCACCGTGGTAGGCTTCCATCAGGCTGGGGAAGTTCGGCTCCTTTTTCTCGCCCTTGTAACCCGGGGGATAAACGTGGCGGACCTGCCCCTTCCACGGCTGGGCCTTTGTCCCGCCAGTGGACTCCGGGCTGGGTGGGGCCTCGAAGGGTGGCGGCGTGTATTCGCCAGCGTGCATCAGCACACAGTCGCCCGGTCGCAACCGGGGTAGAACACTTTCCAAACTGAGGCCGGAGCCGTCGGGGAAGACCTCCAGTTTCCGACCGCCTTCATAGGGCTCGGGCACCTTGCGCGTGCGGGCCCGGAAGACGCGCACGCCTTCACCCCGCACCCCGTCGGGGTCGCTGAGGGTCAGGCGCACTTCGTAGGGCGTGTCCGCCTCCAGGTCGATGATACTGCCGGCGAAGTGGCTGTCCACGAAGGCGCTGAACGCGAAACTCTTAACCGAACGGCCGCGATGGTAAACGGGCGCGAGCGCCGGTTCCCAGTCCCGGGCGCCCTGCCTTCGGTATTCCACCTGCAGTGCCGCATTCTCATTGTCATCGCCGGAGACCCACCATTCGAAACCCAGCCCGATCAGGGTCGGGGGGTCAACATCCAGCTCTCCGGGTGTGACGGCATTTTCCGCCAGGCAGAAACCGTTGAACAGCAACAGGAACAGTACAACCATGTTCAGTTGAGGCGCGTTCATCGTTAGGCCTCCTTATTCTCTATTCGTAAGTGTTTACCGTCGTTGCCTACGCTACCAGCATAGTGTACCCCCCCCCGCG
>CAZNGS010000074.1:5871-20934 GCA_964572825.1 uncultured candidatus Brocadiaceae bacterium | reverse complement strand
CCGATTTCGGGCCGGATGATCTCAGCCCCCTCAGCCGTCAAAGCCAGAGCAGTTAGAGTGACTATGGCTACTGTACTGATGATTGCCTTTGCGGTCATGTTTACACCTGCTTTTTGTGGGGACCCTTGTGAGCCATCTTTGCCGAGATTTCTCATCTACCGTAGAGAAACCACAACTTAGCCTTGAGCATGGCAGTGTCCACGCCCGAGGTCTCTCAAGCCGAATCTTGCGGGCTCCTATCTCATCTCCACGAGGTAGTACACCGTCTGGCTATCTTTGCCATCAATGGTAAACGCCCCGTTCCGGACCTTCAGGGGACCGGCGCCCTGACGCAGGCGGCCGCCGTGGTCCAGGGGGCGGACGGCCTTCACGTTCCGGCCCTTGATGGTGATCGTGGCGCGGACCGGCTCCAGAAGCAGCGGCGCACTGCCACCCTCCAGGGGCCGGTCGCTGAATTCATCGAACACCATGCCCGTGTTGGCGTCGCGGCCGAAGGCGGTGATCAGCAGGCGGTCGGCGTCCTTTATGGACGCGTCCTTCGCCAGGGCGCTGACATAGAGTTTCAGCTCCGTATCCGTGGCGTCGCGGATGGTCACGTCCTCCAGGTCAATCGTCCGGCCGCCGGCGTAGCCGATGACCGCCTGGGTGCCCGGGGTGTTCACGGTATAGAAGCCGCGTCCGGAGTGGTCCCAGAGCAGTTGGCCGGTCGTGGAGCGGACGGTTCCGCTCTCCTCGTCCAGGTAGGGGGCCACGTTCTCCAGCACGGGGTTCTCCGGCACGGGTGCGTTGATGTATTCCAGCACCACGCGGCCGGCCATCAATGCGGACTGCGGGACGACGGAGGAGAACTCCTTGGTGTTGGCGCCGCCGCCGAGCAAGGTGAAGTGCTCGTAGAAGCCCACGTCGCCCTTGAACAGGCCGGGGATGCTGATCCGCCGTTTGGCTACGACGTCCCCTTCTTCCACGTCCCCGCGATAGACCATGCGCGAGAGGGCCGGGTACTGGCCGATCTGGATGAAATCCTCGCAGTTGCCGTTGACCCCGCGTTGCCTCTCGTTGTAGATGCCCGGAATCTTGCTGGAGAACTGGCAGGAGGCGTCCCACCCTTGCAGGCCCAGGCCGTAAACGGCCACGGTGGGCACGGCCACGGGTCCGCCGCCCCATTCGGAGAAGTTGAAGGGGCGGTCCTTGACCTGCTGGAAACCGACGCTCATGTTGCCGGCGCCCGGCCGGTTCAGGGGCGTCGCGGAGTAGTTGTGCCGGTCGATGAAGCCCACCTCGTAATCGGTCAGCGTGTTGTAGAGGTGTCCCAGCCAGCAGGACGCCTGCCAGCAGCTACCGCAGATGGCGCCCTGGTAACCGGCCTCCCGGATGGCCTGCTTGAAGCGCCTGTAGAAGGCCAACTGCTCGGTGTACATGAAGTGCATCGTGTCAACCATGCGCGGCGTTGCGTTGCCCTGGTTGATCTGCCAGGCGTCATACGCCGGCTCGATGTCGGCCGCGGCCAGGCTCTTGCGTCGGGGGTAGGAGCTGCCCCATGCCTGTTCCAGCGCCTGCTGGCTGCCGTATTTCTCTTCCAGATACGCGCAGAAGCGCTCGGTGAACCAGTCCCAGTACTGCGGCCACCGTTTCCGGTAGCTGTCCGGCCTCATCATGAAGATGTCGTCCTCGTTGTGCAACTCGATGTAGGCCAGCGCCGGATCGTCGGCGTATCGGATGCCCGTCACGGTGTTCTCGCGGGTCAGCAGATTGAGCGTCTGCTTGATCAGCAGGTCCTGGATGTCCGGAGCGATGTTGATCAGCCCCAGCACGTCGCCCTGCCTGTCGGCCGCCATCACTTCGTCGTAGTGCCGCACGCGCTCTTCGTCGGCCGGCGTCAGCTTCATGTGGAAGACCGCCGACCAACTGGTGTAGACGCCGCGCTCCCTGGCCGAGGCGTGGTAGTAGTCGAAGAGCTTGATCTTCTCCGGATCGGGCACCATGTGGTCCTCGGGCGTCAGGATGCCCGCCCAGCCGTGGTTGATGAACTTGTGCAGGCGCACGAGGTTCACGCCGTGCTTGGCCCACTTGTCGTTCCATTGGTCGGCCTCCTCCGGCGGGCAGGCCATGTCGTCCCAGGAGATGTTGGTGGCGAAGAACTTGACCGGCGTGCCGTCCTCGAAGACGAATTCGTCGCCGTCCATCTGGAGCCAGCCGTGCGAGCCGGCCGGTTTGTCCAGCCAGTCCTCGACGCCGATCACGCTGCCCGGGCTGAAGTCCTCCTCGTGCCCGTAGGTCATCCAGTCCGAGGTGTCAATCCAGCGGTTGCGGGGCTCGAAGGCCGTAAGGCCGGGCAGTTCGATGTTGATGACCTGGGTCATGGTCCCGCCGGCCGGGGTCTCCTTTTCCGGATCGGCGAACAGACGCACCTCGGAGTGGTCCGAATGGAGAAACACGTCCGGCTCAAAGGAGAGCCGCGTCACTTCGCCGTCGGCCGTCCGCATGACGATCTGCTCTATGTTGCCCTTTCCCCACCTGGGAGGGGTCGGATACGGCAGTGTCTCGGTACTGCCGTCCGCGAAATGAACCGTGCATGTTCCGTCCACGAAGTAAGGGGTCATCCCGATGACCGGGCCGATGCCGACGCCCCGGTTCGGGAAGGAATACTGCGTGTCCACTTCCGGCTGAGACGCGTACTTCAACTGGATGGTATCCGGCCCGACCTTGCGCACCTCCTGGCGCAGGTCAATCGTGCCGCCCGTGGGCTGGTTGGCCCAGCCCCGGTAGAAGGCGATGCCGTCCTGTTCGTACACACGGACCTCCCCGTTTTCCACGGCGGGCATCCGGTTGAGCCGCGGGCGGGCCATCCAGCCCTTTGCGATGACCCGGAACTCCAGCTCGTAGCGCGGAACGTCATTCTCCAGAACGCACAGGGACATGCGGTCCGTGCCCACCACCGTCCAGTCGCTCTGCGCGGCCGTTCCCCGCAAAGCACAGGCCGTCAGCAACACCATGCCAAGCGCCAGCAATCCTCCGGCCTTACCTCTCATCCGTGCCTCTCCGTTTCCGAGATCAGTCAAACGCGCGTAAGTGGTGACACGTGTAAAATACCCGCGAACGGCGTTCTGTGCAAGGTGAGACGTGGTTCGTCAGGCGGACAGCCCACGGCAAAGGTTGCGGCATGATTAAAAACCGCCCCTTCGGCGGCTACTCGACGCCGTCGCCCTCCACAAACTCCTCGGCCGGCTCGATATCGTCCTCGGAAATCCAGCCGGGCGAGATATCCTCTCCGGTCTCCTCGCGCCGCATGAAGCGTTCGTAGAAACCGTTCAGCCACTCATTGCAGAAGGGGTACCCCTCAAACACCTCGCCCCGGCCCTCCATGCGCGGGTCGCCCTGCTTCTTCAGCTCCCGCTCCATCTGGCTGCGCAGCGCGTCCTTCCGCTCGGCCTGCGCGGGGTCGTCCGCCAGATTCTCCAGGCAGTCCGGATCCTCGGCCACGTGGTAGAGTTCCTCCGACGGCCGCTTTCCGAAGGAAAGTTCCCAGAAGTGCCGCCGCTCGGGGTCTTTGCGCGTCTTCAGAATCTCCGTCTTGGTGGGGCTGCCGTCGCAGTTCAGGTAGCCCGCCTCCGGATTGCCGGCCGGCCAGCGGCCCGGTTCGTAGTTGCGCAGATACAGCCAGCCCTCCTTGAATATGCCCCGGATGGGGTAGCCGACATTGTTCGGGCGGCCACAATCGTGGCGCTCTTTGCCGATCAACACGTGGTCCCGCTCCGGGTCAATGCGCCCGGAATCCTCGGACCGCAGCAGCGGCAGCAGGCTGCGCCCGGTGATGGGCTGCATGCCGGCCTCCTCGGCGGTCAGGCCCGTCAGATCCAGGAACGTAGGCGCCAGGTCAATGAAGCTCACGTAATCGTCCACCTCGCGACCGGGGTTCGTCAGGCCGTCCCGCCACATGATGGCCATGGGCAGGTGGTTGCTGTATTCGTATTCCTGCCCCTTGGCGCGCGGGAAGGGCATGCCGTTGTCGGAGGTGACGACGACGAGGGTGTTGTCCAGCTCGCCGCGCCCCTCCAGGATGTCCAGCATCTTCTGGATGTGCCGATCGAAGTGCTCGATCTCGAAGCCGTAGTCCAGCAGGTCGTTGCGCACCGTCTCGTTGTCCGGCCAGATGCCGGGCACGCGCTCGATCTCATCGGTGCTGTGCCGCCCCAGGCGCGCGCCGGAGCCGTATTCATACGCGCGATGCGGTTCGGTACAGCCGAACCAGAAGCAGAAAGGCGCGCCCTCGGGCCGGTCGTCCAGGAAGTCGCGGAAGTTCTCCGCGTAGTCGCAGCTTGATATGTCGGGCGTGGGCGGGTCGAGTTCCTTTTCGTCCCAGCCGGGGCCGGTCAGCTCGCGCGGCTTGCCGTCCACCTCGCCCGGATCGCCGGGGGCCCAGCCCTTGGCGGTGTGCCCCACGTGGTATCCGTGCTCGCCCAATGCCTCCGCGTAGGAGGAGAACTTCGCGGGCCAGAAGTTGCAGTGGTTGCAGGCCTCCTCGAGCTGCCAGGAGTTGCGGCCGGTCAGGATGGCCGCGCGCGAGGGGGCGCACTTGGCGTTGGGGGTATAGGCGTGGTTGAACAGCGCGCCCTCGCGCGCCACGCGGTCAAACCCCGGCGTCGTCACCCAGTTGCAGCCGTAAGCGCCCATGTGCATCCCGGCGTCGTCCGCCAGGCAAAGCAGTATGTTTGGTCGTGACATCTCGCTTAAGCTCCTTCTCAGCTGTGAGTTGTCGGTTGTGAGTTGCCAGTTAGGAGTTGTCGGTTGGAAGTTGCCAGTTGGGAGTTGTCCGTCGGGTCTCGTGGCGGGACCGGGCGGTTGATGCGCATTTCCTTGCGGCAGGCAACGGCGGCATCCGTTATGGTCTACTCTATTTTGGGTTCCGGTTCCAGGATGATGGTGCCGAACTTCGGCACCCTGTGGTTCTCCGCCGTGCCCTGCCAGACCACCTGGCTGTCGCGGCCGTCGCCGTCGTCATCGTCGTTGACGGCGATATCAAAGCCCATCACGGCCGGGTAGTTGCGGTTGCGGAAGTTCAGGGCCCAGAAGTGCAGCCAGAACTCGGCCGTGTAGCCGTCTTCGGTCTCGACGCACTTTCCGGAGTGCCCGAAAGTCATCGGCGCCACGAGGAGCGGGCGGTACCAGCGGTCGGTCGGGGCGATGCCGATCCGCCGGTCGTCGTAGTTATAGACCTCCTGACGGTTGTTCAGGACATCGAGGAACAGCTCGATCGAGTCGCCGTAAGGCAGGTTCTCTTCGGGCGGATCACCGAGTTTCACGTGCCGGTCGGCATCGGTGACCCTGACCGCCACGTACATCGCGCCGCCTTTACGGACGATGTCGAAGAAGGCTCTCACGTTGGTCTGTTCGCCCACCACCAGCTTCTCGATCGGCTCCCTCACGTCCCAGAACGGCTCGTCGAGCACGCCGTCCGCCTTGACCTTCGTGTCCTCCGGCACGGTCCGCACGCGGAAGACCCCGCCGCCGGGCGGGCCAACCTGCAGGGTGAACGTGGCGGTGTCGCTCTCCGGCTCGCCCCGATCGCTGTCGGTCACACTCAACTCGAACGTGTGCTCTCCCTCCTGCCCGTTCGAGCCGCTGATGGTGCCGTCTGGATGGAGCATCAGTCCGGGTGGGAGGCCACCGTCGCGCTTGACTGCGGCCCACTGCAGGGCGTCGTTGCCCCCTTCTGCCGTGAGCCTGGCCTTGAAGTACTCACCCAACCGGCGGCCCGCCAGTTTCGTCGCACTCGTGATTTCCGGGGTAGTGTCAGGTTCGATGGCCAGGCGTAGTTCCCTCTCGCTGGCCTTTCCATTCGCATCGGCGACCGCAAAGGTGACGGTGGTCTCCCCCGGCCCGGCGGCGGGGGTTCCGGAGATCAGGCCGTCCTCGCTCAGGCTCAGGTCGGCCGGCAGTTCGCCCGAGGCGACGCTCCAGGAACGGGGCGCCTCCCCGAACGCGCCGTAGAGCCGGAACCGGTAAGGCTCGCCCTGGACGGCGGGCTGGAGCGAGGCGGTGGCTACGGTGACCGGCCGGTCGGCGGTCACGCCGGTGAGGGGATGGCCGGCCACCACCTCCCAGACCGTCTCCTGGATCACCCGGGCAAGCTCGGGGCTGATGTGCTCCGAGTGGCCGTGGTAGTGGGGTCCCCCCTGGTATTCACCGACCGGCAGACCCACGGGGCTGGTCCCGAAGATGGTGGCGTAGAAGGTGCAGGCCACGATGTAGCAGCCGACGTTGTGGAGGTGGATACCGTCGGCGTAGAACTGGTACGGGGAGTTGTAGTCCGGCACCAGGCCGGCGCGCATCTTGCTGCTCAGAAGCTCCAGCACGTGCCCGACGGGGATGAGCCGGACCGGGTTCTTCATCGGCACGCGCGCGTTCAGTCCCTGCACGGTCAGCTCGTACTGGTTCTTCAGGCTGCGCTCGACTCTGACGGTGCTCCCCGCTTTTTCAGCGTCCCGCGCCACGTTTTCGAGCCAGAACTCCTCCCCGGTCCTCTTGCGGCAACCCCCGGTCCAGCCCTTGTCGGTGACGACTTCACTTGTCCGCAGGAAATCGCCGAGCCAGTCGCCCGAGCGGCGCGCCTGCCATTGGGCATATATGTAGAGCCGGACATCCGGCTGTTTCTCCTTCAGGAACCGGGCGAACTTCTCGCAGGCTTCGTACTCGACCTCGAAGTTCTGGAAAGGCTGCAACGTCACCACGTCCCACTCTTCCTCGGTCAGCTTCTTCTCCCATTTGGGCTTCTGGTCCCAGTGCCAGGTGACCGGCACGCCCGGTGCCATCTCGCGCTTCCAGTCAATAGGATGGCCCGACCCGTCGCACAACTTCTTGAAGCTCTCGTAGCGCACCTGGTCGGTCAGGCTGTTGCCGAAGTAGTGGATGCGCGACTCTTCAGCCGCGTTGACCGGACAGAAGAACGCCATCGCAAGAACGGCACAGACAACCAGGCACCTGTTCACAAAACACCCTCCCCGCTGAGGAAGTTGCTCGACGAGCTCCGGCGTTCTCACCGGAATTGCACGATGTAGTACATCGTGTCGTACCGTCCCCCGTCAAGGGTGAACCGGCAGCCGTCGGCGGTCTCCTGCACCGGCACCTGGGTCACGGGGTCGCCCAGACGGCCGCCATGGTCCAGCGCGAACACGCGGCAGTCATCATCCCGCTTCAGCTCAATGGTGGCAACCACGGGTTCGATGAGCTGCCGGGCGGCTTCCGGGTTGTCCGGCCGCCGGACGGCCTCCATCGTGACCTCGTCCATCACGCTACCCTCGCGGAACATGCGGCCGACCGTGGTGATGACCAGGGAGGAGCCGTCGGCGATGGTCTCGTCGGGGCCTTTCGCGCTGATGTAGATGAACGCGAGCGGGTTCTCAACCTCTAGCGTCACATCGCCGAGGCCGTGTTCCGTCCCGCCGCCGAAGCCGACGAGGCCCTGGGTGCCGGGTGTGTCCAGGGTGAAGTACCCCCGCCCGGAATAGTCCCACCGCACCTGCCCGGAGGCGGAGCGCAGCACCCGGCGGGTGCGGTCAATGAACTGATCCACGCGGAGCTCGACCGGGTCGCTGACCGGTCCGTCCACGAACTCCAGCACCACCGGACCGACACCGAGGGACTCCTGCGGCACCACCGAGGAGAACTCCTTGATGTTGGCCCCGCCCAGGAGGCTGAAGTTTTCCGAGAAGCCGATGGAGTTGTCCGCCATCGCCGGGATGCTGACACGGCGCACGGCCACATGGTCGGTCTCCACCAGATCGCCCCGATACAGGGCCCGCGCCACGGCCGGATACTGGCTGAGGCTCATAAACCGGTCGCAGACGTTTCTGCCGATTCCGGGGGCGCCGCTGGCGAAGTGGGCTGACATGTCCCACCCCTGCACACCCATGCCGATGAAGCCGATGACCGGCACCATCTCCATGCCGTTGTACACGCCGCCGCCCGCCCATTCGGAAAGGGCAAAGGGCCGGTCGGCCACCTGCTGCATGCCGGCGCTCAGCAGGCTGCGGCCGGGGCTGCGCAGCATGTCGCCGCCGCCGTAGTTGTGGCGATCGATGAAGCCCACCTCGCGGTCCGAACGCACGTTGTAGAGATGGCCCAGGAAGGTCTGCGCCTGCCAGCAGGAGCCGCAGATGGCCCCCCTGTAGCCGGTCTCCCGGATGGCCTTGACCACGCGCTTGTAGTATTCGTCCTGGCACTTGTAGAGAAAGGCGTAGGCATCCTGTATCCGGGGCGAGTCGTCGCCGCCGTAGCGCCAGCGATCGACGAACGCCGCCACGGTACCGGCGGCCGGGCTCTCATTCTCGCCCAGCGCATCGCCCCAGGCATCCTTCAACTCGTCCCGGCTGCCGTACTTCTCCAGCAGCCATTTGGAGAATTCCCTGTCCACGTACTTCTTGTAGGTGGGGCACTGGTTCACAAGCGCCGTGTAGCCGAAGAAGATGTCGTCTTCGTTCTGTATCTCGATGTAGGCCAGCGAGGGACTGTCGGCGTAGCGTTTGCCCGTGACGGTGTTCACCCGGTTGAGCAGGTTCTGCAGGATGGAGATGTGCAGGTCCTGCAGGTCAGGCGCGAAGTTCACCAGGCCGATGGTGGTGGCGTGGTACCACGGCGGTCCCTGCGTCGTTTCCATGATCTCGTCGTAGGCCCAGACCCGGTCTTTGTCGGCGGGAGTGAGCTTCAGACCGTAGAACTGGGACCAGCCGGTGTAGACGCCGCGCTCGGCCAGCAGCGCGTTGTAGTTGTCCCATCGCCGTGCCATCTCCTCGTCGAGCTTCTGCGTATCGTCGTTATCGTGGATGCCCGAGTCCTTCCAGCCGTGGCCGATGAACTTGTGCATCCGCACCAGGTTGACGCCGTGCTTGGCCCACTTGTCCGCCCACTGCACGGCCTGTTCCGGCTCGGGGCAGACACCCCGGTTACACTGGTTGACGCCCCAGAAGTTCACCGGCGTGCCATCCTCGAAGACGAAGTTCTTGCCCTCCACCCGGCAGTAGCCGTGCCGGCCGGCCGGCTTGTCAAGCCAGTTCCTCATGCCCAGCATGCTGGGGCTCGCGAAGTCCTCAACTTCCTCCATGTCCAGCGAAAACCAGTCGGACATGTCCACCAGCCGGTTGCCCGGCTCGAAATCCGCTGCGTGCGGCAGCTCGAGAGCGATCTCCTGGGTAAAGGTCTCGCCCGCCGCGACTGCCGTATTGTTCCCCGAGAAACAGCGCAGCTCGTTGTGGTCGCAATGCACGAACAGGGGCGGATCGAAGACCATTCGGGTCACCTCCCCGCCGGGAGTCCTCAACGTCACCGACGCGACGTTCTCGTAATGGCCCCTCGGCACCGGCAGGGGCCGCTGCTGCGTCCTGCCGTCGAGGAAGGTGAAGGTACATTTCCCTCCCTCGAAATACGGCTCCGGTCCGAGCACCGGGCCGATGGTCACGCTTTTTTCGCCCATGTTCTTCGGCGGACCGAAAGTGGTGTCGGAATCGGGGACGCACTCGTAGCGCATGCGGAATCTCCCGGGACCGGCCTGCGACAGTTCGTAGCGGACGTCGCAGCGGCCGGGCATGGGCTCCTTGTCCCACCACCTTTCGTAGAACCCCACATCCTTCTCCTGGAATAGTCTCTTCTCCCCCTCGACCCGTGCGAGGTTGTGCAGACGCCCTCCTTTCCAGCCGGGTCCCGTGAGGTTGCCGTCGAGGATGAAGACCGGGGCCTCGCCCCGCAGCACGCCGACGCTCATCCGGTCGGAGCCGACCACCGTCCAGGACGCCTCCCGCCCGCGTCCCGCCGCCCAGGCCGGTCCGAAGCAGAGCGCCAGAAAAAGTGCGCTTGCCAGCAATGCGAACACCACACGCCCTTGCTCAGCCATCTGCTCCTCCCCCAGTCCCGGTTCTTTCGTCCGTTCACGGCAATCCGGTTCTCATTCGTCCGGCTCCATCACGCCGGAGAGCGGCTCCGCGGTGACCGCGTCCCAGGCAATGCGCTTGAAGAGGTCCGCCTGCTCCGCCGTGAGGCCGCTGCCCCCGTGCGTCACCCGGCCGCGGGGATTTTCCCCGTAGATGCAAGCATAATGCACCAGCGATATCAAGTAGGCGCCCCTGCGCGACATGTGCAGACCGTCGGCAAACATCTCGCCAAAGTCGGTGATGCCGGGCACCTCGCCCGCCTCTATCTCGCGCTTGAGGGCCAGCAGCGCGGGTCCGCCGGGGCAGAGCCGGGCGGGTTCGCCGCCATTGCTTTCGTTCCATATCTTCAGCGTGGCCCGATAGTACTCCATCTTGTTGAGCATGGCCTCGTCCCAGTTTTTGGGATTTCGGTTGGACGGATACCATTGCGGCTTCATCCAGGCGGCGCCGACGCAGTGCGCGTCCCGCTCCCAGCCTTCCTGAGAGGGCCACTGGGCATAGAGCCAGACCTGCACCTCGGGGTTGCCCCGCTGGGCCAGTTGCATGAAATTGATCCCGGCCCGTCCGTCGCTCTCCAGCCCCGGCGGGTTGGGCAAGACCTGAAGGAAAAGATGGTCCACGCCGTCGGCCAGCACTTTCTGGTAGTCGCTGTCCCCGAAGCCGCGGCCGTTGCTGTTCCAGTTGCCCTCCAGGCCGCATCCGGGGATGGTCTTGCGCAGGAACCGGTAGTTCTTCCCCCCGCTCCAGCTCAGCGGCTCCATCCAGGCCACGACGGTGTCGGTCAGGCTGTTGCCGATGTGGTAGGAGGTGACCAGGGGCAGTTGCGCCACGCGAGGGCCGATGGCGTAAGCGCCGATGAGCATCCGGCTGGGCGCACGGCCCTGCTGGTATGAGATGGCCGCAATGCCCAGGCTGCGGTCCACCGTGAAGGGGCCCGCGTGCACCGTGCCGTGCGTCTCCGTGGGCGTCGAGCCATCCACGGTGTATCGGATGGTCGGGCCGTGGGGCCAGACGCTCAGCTCCACCTGCTGAGGCTCCGCGTACACCCCGCAGCGGGGCCGCAAACGGGGCGCCGGGCACTGGGCCTCCCCTCCCAGATCGAGACCCGCGTAGGCATTCTCGATGGGCGACTCGAAGACCGTCGTCGGGTCCCCGTCCAGGGCGGCCTTCCACGCGTCGGGGGCCTCCTCGCCCGCCGTGCCGAAGGGCGTTCCCTCCAGCTTCCCGTCTCTGTTGTGGAACTCGACCTCCGCAAGGGCGAGCCTCCTATCGCCCAGGGCCTGTACCTTCACGTACCGATACACCTCGTCCGACGGTATCGCCACCTCAACCCATCCGTCCTCACCGACGGACGCGTCCACCGCCGCCAACTCCACGAAATGCCGCGTGGGACCGGTGTTGGACCCGGCGATTCGCCACCCTTCGACACGTGTCAGTCCCGGCCGCGGCCGGATGCGCACCCTGTCGAGGCGAAAATCCGACTCGGCGGCCAGCAGAGAGCCGGCCAGCAACACGAGCGCGAGACCGGGCAGCCAGGGCCTTACAGCTTGCGTGCTCAACATGGCTCGTTGTTCCTCCCTTCCGTTGGGGGAGCTGTTAATGGGGTGCCTGGTAGACGGCCTCATCCAGATGTTTGAGGTCATGGGCGGGCCAGAGGGCCGGGTTCGGTCCGTTGGTATCAAGACAAACCTCGTAAACGAGAGGCATTTCTTCAATGGATTCCTCGCCTGCCGGTCTATTCGTCCACCTGCATGATGTCGCGCTGGTGCTCGTCCGGATTCTGCTCGACGTGGATGATCAGTTCGCCGTCGCGGTTTTCCAGCCCGAGGGGCACAAGGCCCAGCCTGGCGCTGAAGGGAGCCGTCCGGTCGGTGCCGAACATGGTGGCCCACCAGTAGCCCTGTTTGTCTTTGAACACGCTGGAGGCGCCCCCGTGGGGCACGGCCAGCCGGGGCCTGGAGTAGGGCCCCAGGGGATCGTCCGCGGAGCAGTACATGAAATCGTAGGTGCCCCAGTTGTGGTAGCGCTCCTTCGAGCCCAGGTGCACCACGTCGGGCGGCTCGCCGTGCCAGTCGGTGTAAAACAGCACATACCTGCCGTTCATCTTGTCCATGTACACGCCCTCGTAACCGAATCGCGAGCCGTTGGCCGGCCCGATGGGCCTCGGCCCTTCCTTGAAGCCCGTAAGGTCCTCGTTCATAACGGCGATCCGCATCACGCCGAACCCGAGGATCATGTACACGGTGCCGCCCTGCCCTGAGCCTGTCGAAGGGTCATCCTCGAAGAGCGCCACGTCGGCCGTCCAGTTCAGCGGCCCGGCGATGCACGCGTAGGGGCCCTCGGCCCGGCCGCTGGTGCTTTTGAGCACCCCGGCGCCGTTGCTGAACATGCCGAAGGGGATGTAGTAAGTGCCCTTCAGGTGACATATGTCCGGCCCCCAGAGGTCGCGCACCCTGGGATGATCGGGGCGGCCGGGGAGCTGGATCCACCTGGCGGACCACTCGGCCTGGTCGCAGTACCAGACCGCCCCGTGCTCGTCCCCCACCGTCTCCCAGGTCTTCAGGTCGGGCGACCTCCACAGTCGGACGGCGCCGCAGCGGACGATCTGTCGCTCCGTGGTCCCGGTCAGGTAGTAGTTCCCATCGGGGGCGAGCAGGATGTGGGGGTCGCGCAGTCCCCCGTAGTCGCCGGGCAGCTCGATCGGCTGCAGGCTGCCCACCGTCCCGCCTTCGGTGATGACCCAGCCCCGCTTGTTGGCGTGGCCCAGGAAGTTATCCTTTACGAGCGGCACGATGGCCGCGCGGTCCCGGAATACTGCGAACTCGTCGCGCGCGCAGAACGTTCCGTAAAGCCGTCCCTCAGCGTCCCGGAACACCGTCGTCTGCCCGCCGTGGGGGATGATCATGTAGCGTATGCTGTAGGGGCCGTAGACGTCGTCCGCGACGGCGACGAAGGTGTCGTAGCAGGCGCTCTCACCGCCCAGCCTTTCGGTATAGTCGGCGCAGACCAGGTGGTACGTGCCGTCCACCTTGAACATGAAGGCCCCGTCGGAACCCACCTCGCGTGGGTAATCAGTCAGTGTGCCGACCGTTTTCGGTTGCAGCAGGCGCGGCCGCTCCGCCAGGCCGCTCATGTCCTCTTTCATCCGGGCGATCCATCCGCCGTCGTAGAGCCAGTACACCGTGCCGTCGTCGTCCTCGAACAGCGACGGGTCGTCGCCGAGAGTAGTGATCTGGCCGATGAACTCGTAGGGTCCTTTCGCCTCGCCGGTTGTGCTTCGGAGCAACCCGGTGCCCCTGCCGTTCATGGAGAAGGCGATCCAGAAGGTGTCCTTCGCGCAATGGACCTCGGGCGCGCGGATGCCCCAGGCGCGCGGGCCCTCCGGCCGTTCGGCCGGGATACGGTAGGTCCGCTGCCAGCGTTTCCAGATGTCGGGATGAGTCTTCAGGTTCCAGACCACGCCGAGCGGTTCCCAGTTCACCATATCCTGTGACTTCCAGAGCCGGATGGTCCGGTCGTTCTGGAAGTCCATCGTCCCGTCAGGCCGTGCGACGCCGCGGGTACCTGTCATGTAGTAGGCCCCCTGCGGTCCGCGGCAGACGCTCACGTCGCGGAGCGGAGTGTCCATCAGCGGCCGCAGGGGCATCCTGGTCTGCCACCGCTGCCCGCCCGCCGTAGTCTCGTTGTCCACGGGCAGACCCTCGGCGCGCACGATCTCCAGCGGCCGGCGGGTCACCGCCGCATCGTGCAGGGGTCCGTCAAGGTCCGGACGGATCACCTCCCCCGCCCGAGCACAGACTCCGGGGGCGAAGAGCAAAAGCCACGTAGCAGCAACAAAGCCACACTCACAGATTCTACGCGTCGTGTTCATTCTTGCTCCTCCCTATGAATTCCTCATTGCGGCTCTCCGTAGCAGATCAGGCTTCCGTCTTCGCAGGCCAGGTACAGCGCACCGTCCGCCGCGGCCAGACCGTCCCAAACGGGCAAGCTGTCGATATGCAACTCCCTGAAGAGGCTGCCGGTTTCGGGGTCCAGCAAAAGCAGTTTCGCTCCGTGCTTCCCGTGCCAGTGTTCGAGCGCCACGAGGGCCTCTTCGCGTTTTTCCTGCTTGGCTTGAGAATACACGACACGCGGCTTGCCCTCATCCAGAGGGTTAAGAGGCCCCGCCGCGACGAGGACGTCCTCCGTCTTTACCAGCGCACGGGTGTAAAGGGGAGCATCTATTTCCCAGTCGCTCTTGAACTGGCGTTGCCCCCCCTGGCCCTCTGTTTCCGGCAGGTGAGGGGAGCGGAACAGGCGATAGTTCCTCGAGTGCAGGGGACTCCCATATCCCTGTTTGGGTCCGTACCCGTAGACCGATTCACCGTCCACCACCAGCATCTGTCCGGAGGGTACGTCCTGCCATCGCCCGGCCCGCCGGTGGGTGTCGCCGTAGTTCCACAGGAGGCGTGAAAAGCAGGAGCCGTCCAAAAAACCGTTGCCCGGGACGATGTGCAGATTCAACTCTTCCGGCGAGGGCACCCTGGTGAGGTTCCTGAGCGGCAGGCGGCTTCGGGGGGCTTTCGGCTGCCGTGGGCGGCCCTGGAGGTCCAACACGAGGGACCGCATGTACACGTTACGGCCGTCGCTGCTGAGTATGTCGGGCAGGCCGACAGTGTCCCAGTCGTTGAACATCTCGTTCGTGTCCGGGTGGAAACGTTCCAGGACGTGCTCCGCGATTGGCTCGCCGGTTTCGGCGTCCAGGACAACCATCCGCAAGCCGCCGTCCAGGTGACGGGACCTCCCCGCTACGGCGTAAACCGTGTCGTTGATCACCAGAACCGATCCGTGGAGCGGCCAGACCGATTCCAGCCCGCCGTGGTCCATCATCTGTGTGGCGGTGGGCGCGGCCCGGTATTTCCACAGCAATGCGCCGGTATCGGCGCGCAACGCGTACAGCCGGCCATCACGCGAACCGAACAGGACGCGGCCGCGGTCCAGCGTAGGCGGCGAATCAATGGGGCCTTCGGCGGTAAAACGCCAGAGTTTCTTCCCGCTCCCGGAGTCCAGCGCCTGTATGGTGTGCTGATCCCTGAGCGCCACGAAGACGCGGCCGACGGCGGATCGTCGTCCGGCTTGAAGGATCGGTCGCCCCGAACGAGGC
>CAZNGS010000074.1:0-5771 GCA_964572825.1 uncultured candidatus Brocadiaceae bacterium | reverse complement strand
GCGGCCGACGGCGGATCGTCGTCCGGCTTGAAGGATCGGTCGCCCCGAACGAGGCGGTTGGTCGGAGACGGGACATCGGTTGGGAGGGCGCTCTCCCCGCGCAGCGCCCAGAAGCCCTTGATCAGCATCTGTTGATAACACTGACAGGCATGTGGCGTGAAATACAGCAGGCCGCAGGCGGGGGTGAACCCGATGTTACAGCCGGACCGCACCCAGTTGTTCATGGACCATTCGCCGTTGGATATATCCAGCAAATCAATACCGCGCACCGAGCTCAGCAGAAAGCGCTCGGTCGCTTTGCCGCGATAGCAGCGATGGTGCTGGCGGGCGAACGGGACGTCCGGCGGGATGACCTTGACCAGTTCACCACTCTTCAAGTCGTGCACAAAGGTTTCCCAGGTGGTCGGCGGGCCGGCTTCGGGACGGTTCTTCCAGACCATTCCCACGCTGTTGTGGGTGAACATGACGTTTCCGCCGATGACGAAGACGTCTTTGGGCGACTTGTAAGCGGTGGCGGGGTGTTCTACGGTCCAGACCTGTTCGCCGGTCGCCGCATCGAAGGCGTAAAGTGGATTGATGCCGGTGGTTTCCCAAAGACTGCCCAGATCCTCCGGGCCGGCCGTGAATAGAACCCGGTTTCCAACGGCGACCAGGGTCGCGCCATACCATGCGGGAATCTTCTCCGGAAGGGGAATAGCGGTATCCGAAGTCCACAACTGTTGGCCGCTTTCCCCGTCGAGGGCGCGGATATTCCGGCCATCGTGATAGAACACGCGGCCCTCCTCGATGGTCAGCGTCATCTGGGTCACGGAGCCTTCTCGTTGCCACCGCACGGTACCGGTCCGACGGTCGAGGGCTACAATGTGGCGTGTCCGAGGTTCGTGCAGGGTGTAGAATTCCTTCGACAGTTCCACGGGGTCCGTGTTGCGCGTGAAGAACAGCAGGTCTCCAACGGTCAGGATTTCCTCCGCCTTTTCAGTGCCGGCCAGCGCGCGCAGCGTCCTGCCGGTGGTCGCGTCCAGCACACTGACGGGCTCGTTGAGCCCGAGCGTCACGTAGACCTCGTCGCCCACGGCCGCCAGCCTTCGATGCAGAACTGTCGGAAAGCTTTTCTTGTAGATGGTGTCGGTTCGCCATTCGCCGAGCGGTCGCCGCCACAGTTCCTTGCCGTTGAAGGCGTTGCGGGCAATCAGGTACTGCTCCGGCGGGAAGAACAGGGATGCCCGCGGTGCCAGGTCGTCGGTGTGAAACACCCGGCCGCCGGCGACGACCATGGCGTCCACACTGTTGGCCATCTGGCCGAAACGCGACCAGAGCGGCCCGGCCAGCCACTGGGCGCCCTTTGGCAGCGCGACCTCGGTATCCCTCGATACCGCATTGTTATTCGGAGAATGCAGGTGATGGGGCCACTGGTCCAGGCTGTCGGGCCAGGGCTTCACCCAGACCTCATCTGACCCGTTCGGTCCCCGGTTGGCGCGCACCAGGGCGCCCCCCGGCGCCAGAACGCGCTCCATTTCTTCGCGGGCGACGCCCAGCTCATCGCTGACCACCAGCAGGTTGACCAGCCGGTCGAGATAAGGCAGGCGGTTCCCGGTCAGATGGCGGACGCTGACCGGCCCGTATGCCCCGACGGCCTGGATGATTTCCCGCGCCCTGCACACCCTCTGCGGGTCTGTTTCCAGGCCCTGGACGACGAAGCGTTCGTCAAGGCGCAGGGCAGCGGTCAGGGCGGGATCGCCGCCCAGGTGGACGAGCAGGCCACCCGTCACATCCGCCTGTTGGATGATTCTCTCCGCGAAGGCGGGGCGGTCTGCCGGGGCCTGTGCATGTGCGCCGAAGAGGAAGACCGCCAGCAGAAGGGGGGCAAACGCGTACCCGCATCCGGCCCGGGTCAGGGCTTTGTATCGTCCCGTGCCGGCGTATGTTCCAACGCGGTTACGTGGCAGGGCGCTCATTGGATTTCTCCCGGCCAGTTGGTGGGGAGGGGCCGATAGGTGAAGTTGCGGAACACGCCCTCGCCGTCTTCGCCGACGACGAACAGCGCGGGGCGGACGGGGTAGGGTTGCGGCTGGTTCATGGTAGCAATCACGCCCGGGGTTATCCGGCGCCACGCCCCGTCCCGGTAATAGAAGAACCCCGCGTCGCCCTGGTTCTGGACGATGCGCAGGCGAACGCGCGGGGAGTCTGAGGGCTGCGGGCGTCCGGAGTAAACGTATTTGCGGTAATGCATCTGCTCCCGCTCGATCGAACCTTCAGCGTCCACGAACTCCCCGATGTATTCGTTCTCGCGGGTGAACAGCCCCAGTCCGGCGCGGGCCCCGCCGCGGGCTTCGACTTCCACGGTCACCTCATAGGCCAGATCGCGTGGCTGAATCGTGAGCGGCGAGGAGGTTCCGGGGTTGACCACAGAGGGGTCACCGACCCGGCGGACCGCGTGGCCGCGCCGGGACAGAAAGGGCTCCTTCGGGGCTTTCACCCTCAGTTCGCCGTCGCCCACGCGGTAGCGCGTGGGGTCAAAAGGCCCGAAGCTCTGCCATTGCAACCCCAGGGCGTTGGCCGTGAAGTCGTCCGACAGCGGCAAGTCTATTTGGAAGGGCCTGTCGTAGGCAGCCGGCCACTCGGTTGCGAAGCGGTACCAGCCGTCGGTGGTCCACTCCACCGGCGCGATCAAGGTGGACCGGCCAATCCAGCGGTTGTGCTGCGGATAGCCGTGGAAGATACAGAACCAGTGACCGTCGGGTGTGTCCACCAGTTCGCCGTGCCCGATGCTCCACCAGGGGTCCTCGGGCGACACCGTGTGGGCGATGGGATTGTAGGGGCTGTTCTCGAAAGGTCCAAAGGGGTCTCGGGAGCGGGCGCTGACAATCATATGGCTCGTGGAGGGGCCGAACGTTCCTCCCTGGGCGTTCATGAAGTGCCACCACCCCTCGCGGTAGAGCATCTTGGGAGCCTCCAGGCAGAAGCACTCGACAGGGTAATCCTCCGGAATCGGCTGGCCTTCGTAGACCTTGACCGGTCCCTGCTCCACCGTCAGGCCGGGGCCGAGTTTGCTGGCCGTCTTACCGTTGTGGTAGGCATAGCGCTCGCCATTCGGCCCGTGGGCGATGATCGTATCGGCGTGGACGTCCCAGTCGCGCGGCCGGCTCCAGGGGCCGGCCGGGGTCTCGGCCTCGACAACGTGGTTGCATTTCCAGTCGGACAGAAAATGGCCCCGCCACCGGCCTTCGTCTTTCACCAGGTCGGTCGTCCAGACCTGGCCATCGAATTCCGGGACGGCGTAGCTGAGCGGCTCCCAGCGGATCAGGTCACGCGAGTGCCACATCAGCATCGCCGGTTTGAACTCTCCGCTGGACTGCGTAAGGTAGTAATCCTCACCGTCACGTTTGACGCAGATGTCCGCCCACTCGCCGAGCAACAGGGGGCGGATGGCCTGCATTTCTGTTTCATGGCGGGCGGCTTCACCGCGGTTGGCGCCGCGGCCGGTGGCTGTCATCTTCGCGAACTCCCCAGGAAAAGTAACCGATGGCGTTGCCGGATGCATGGCCCGGCGGAAACGTGCCCCGGAGCACGGCGTTACTTGGCCTCGGGGCCTGGTGCGGGCAGGTCGCCCAGGGCGTACTGGATGCCCGCCAGCAGGTGCGTCAGGTAGCGGGGGTCGGCGATGGTCGCGTGCTCATGGCCGAGGCTGGTGTAGAAGACGCGCCCCTTCCCGTAGGTCTTGATCCAACTGACGGCGTAGTCGTTGTCCTCGCGGAATCCCTTCTTCCCCTCTTGGCGAAAGCGGGCCTGGACAGCCCGTGCTTCGGGCGATGCCTCCCAATCGACGCTGAGCAGCACGCGTTGCCTTTTGCGGGAATACGGGTCGCGTATGATGAAGATTTCGTCCAGGTACTCGAAAGGTTCGTCCCCGAAAGCGGTCGTGAAGGGGCTGCCGGGGACTTCGTTCCGCAGGGTGACGGTTTTGCCTCCGAAGGGATGGTTGCCGAAGCGTCCGCCGATAAGTTCCGGCCATTCGGGCACCCGGGCGAAGGCCACGATGGATGCATGGTTGGCGGCCAGTCCACCGCCCTTGCGGACGAACTCCACCGCCGCGCGGCAGCCGTCCTCGTCGGGGACGCCGAGCTGGTTGACGTTGTTGACCTGGTTGAGGAATATGGCGTCGAACTCCGCCAGGCGCTCGGGGGTGAACACGGCCACTTTGTCGGTGACCACGGCGGTGTAAGCCCCCGTCTTGCGGCCTATCTCCGGCAGGGCCTTGCGCAGCAGCACCTCGGAGGTGTGGCGGTAGTTGCGCACATTGTAGAACACCAGCAGCCGCCGGGGCTCGGCGGGCTCCGCCAGTGGCTCTTCGGGCAGGTTGGGGCGCACCTTTTCCGCGTAATCGGCGTCCGCCCGCTCCCGTTCATAGTCCTCGGCGCGGGGGATCGTTTTTGCCGCCCATTCGGGTAATTCTCCCGCCGGCTGGGCTGCGCAGAGCAGCCCAACCGACGTCAGGCACAGCAGCGCTGTGAAAATCAACGCGCGTCGCATGAGTTTAGAGTCTCCTCTGCTTGTTGCTCGTTCAACCGTCGAACTCGACCAGGAAATACACGCTGCGGGTGTCGGCGGTGTCGATATCGAACTCGATGGCCCCTCCACGGCGGCGAACCGGCAGCGGCTCAAGGTCCGGGGTTCTCCTGCCGTTCTGGTCGAGGGGCGTGACGGTGACCTTGCCCGTCCGCCGGATGGCAATGCGGGCCCGGACCGGTTCGAGCACCAGGGGTGCGGACTGCCAGTCCTCCGGCATTTCCATGGGTGTGTAGGCGAACTCGTCGAAACGCAGGCCCTCGGGGACGGCCCGGCCGAGGGCGGTCACCAGCAGGCGGCTGCCGGTCGCCAGGGTGGCTTCTCTCTCCAGGGCAGTGACGTATACGCTGGCGTAAGTCCCCTGCGGGGCCATGGTCACGTCTTCCAGATTGTGGACCTCTCCGCCGCTGTTGCCGACCACGGCCTGCGTGCCCGGTGTATCTACGCTGAACCAGCCCCGGCCGGAGGTGTCCCAGACCAGTTGGCCGGTGTTTGAGCGCACCACGCCGTTGCGGCGGTCAATGTAATCGGAACTCCTGTCCACGACCGGCTGCTGGACCGGGCCGTCGACGAAGTCCAGAAGCACCCGCCCCACGGCGAGTGACTCCTGGGGCACGGCGGCCTCAAAGCTTTTGTGGTTGGCGTTGCCCAGCAGGCTGAACTGCTCGTAGAAGCCGACGTCGCCGGTTTGCTTCAGCGCGGGCAGGCTGACCCGCCGCAGCCCGGCCACCTCGCCCTGGCGCACGTCGCCCCGGTGCAACATCCGCCCCAGCGTGATGTACTGGGCCAAGTTGTCGAAGGGGTTGGTGGAGTTGTTGATGTTGGTGGAATCGTGTGGCAGCACGCCGTCGTGGTCCCAGGCGAACTGCTGGGAGCCGTCCCAGCCCTGCAGGCCCATGCCGTAGACCGCCATGATCGGCGTCGTGATGTTGTAGCCCACGCGGGAGCTGCCACCCCACTCGGAGAAGTTGAACGGGCGGCCGGTCACCTGCTGGAAACCGGCGCTCAGCAGCCCGACGGCGGGCTTGTCGATGTGGTCCCGGCCGTAGTTGTGCCGGTCAATCATGCCCACCTGCGCGTCGAGGCAGATGTTGTAAAGGTGCCCTATCCAGTCGGACGCCTGCCAGCAGGAGCCGACCAGCAGGCCACCGTAGCCGGTCTCGCGGACGGCTTCCTTGAACTTGAGATAGTACTCTTCCTGGGTC
>CAZNGS010000073.1:0-20990 GCA_964572825.1 uncultured candidatus Brocadiaceae bacterium | reverse complement strand
GGTTGAGCCTGACCAGCGGGGTGCGGCCGATCGTCTCGGTGATGTCGTCGTAGATGTTGGTCATCGCTTTTTCCGTTCGAGCAAAAGGTGTCTCCGGGCGACCGGGCCGGCTCAGATGTGATACATCCGTGAAGCGGCGGTTCTCCTGCGCCTGCTCTCGTCGGCCAGGTCAGCCAGAGTCTTGCTGCGCAAAACGCGTTCGATGGAATCCTTGATCTTCAGCCAGGTGCTGCGCGAGGCACAGACCTGTTGCATGGGGCAAGAGCCGCCCGGTTCCACGCAGTCCACCGGGGCGGGCGAACCCTCCAGGAGGCGATACACCTCGACCAGCCCGATCTGTTCCGGAGGCCGCGCCAGCGTGTAGCCCCCGTTGGGTCCGCGGACGGATTCCACGACCCCCGCCTCCCGGAGCGGGATGACGATCTGCTCCAGGTACTTCGGGGACATCCTCTGACGCTCCCCTATCTGGCGGAGCGACAGGGGAGCGCCCGGAGGCGCCAGCGCCAGCTCCACCAGGGCGCGCGTGCCGTATCTTGTCCGCGTGGAGAGTTTCAACTTCCCGTCACCTCTTTAACCCGACTCGTCTAATAGTATTTTAGTGGCCCGGACACTCCCCGTCAACCTCAACCGGGCGGGATGGCAAGGAAAAGCCGCACACCGTCCCGGCAGAGCCTGTTAAAGCCGCGCAGGGGGCTCCCGACAGGCCGGGAAAAGGGCCGGTCCGGGGAGCAGCCCTTTGACAATATCCTATTGCGGTTCTATGATATATCTTGGCGGGTGGGCAGGTTCTCGCCGGGGGAATCGCCCAATCCGGAAGCTGGCAGGAGGTCGGTCAGGCATGCCCCGACAGACAGTCTTCACCCAGGATACGGGCGGACCCGCGCCGTCGGCGGCCACGGTGCAGGAGCCGCTGACCGGCAAGATCGCGCTCGTCGGAAGTCCCAACGTGGGCAAGAGTGTGCTGTTCTCGAACCTGACCGGGACGTACGTCACCGTGTCGAACTACCCGGGCACCACCGTGGAAGTCGCGCGCGGCGCAGGACGCATCAGCGACCGGAAGTATGAGGTCGTGGACACGCCCGGCATGTACTCCCTGCTATCCCTCTCCGAGGAGGAGCGGGTGGCACGGCGGATAGTGCTGGACGAGGGTGTCGATGTGGTACTGCACGTGGTGGACGCGAAGAGCCTGGGGCGAATGCTCCCCATGACCTTCCAGCTCATGGAAGCGGGCCTGCCCCTGATCCTGGTAGTCAACATGCTGGACGAGGCAGAGGCCAGGGGGCTGCGGGTTGACCTGGACGCGCTGCACGAAGAGCTGCACGTGCCGGTGGTGGGCACCGTGGGGGTATCGGGTTCCGGGGTGGAGGAGCTGCGTCGCACGATCGCCGGAGCCGGCGCGGCACAATCGCCCCGGCAGTTCACCTACGGGCGTCTGCGCGGCGTAGCCCTTGAAGAGCACGTGAGCGAGCTGCTTGCCCTGCTGGAGGGTCAGTACCGGGTGGACCGCCGTTGCGTTTCGCTGTTGCTCCTGCAGGGGGACGAGGAGACGTTGAGCGCGGTCCGGAAGAAGGACGCGAGAGCTGGCCCCGTCTGAAGAAAGCCCTGGACGCCGCGCGCGGCCAGGCACCCGAGCCGGTCGAGTACCTGATCGGCCTGCGGCGAGCCGAGTGGGCACGAGCGATACATGGCCGCGTGGTCTGCCGCGAAGGCGAGGAGCGAAAGACCTTCCTGGACCGCTTGAGCGACCTGCTGGTGCGGCCCCTGACGGGAGTGCCCATCCTGCTGGTGGTTCTCTACCTGTGTCTGTACCGGTTCGTGGGGGTGTTCGGGGCCGGAACGGTGGTGGACTTCCTGGAGGGCACCCTCTTCGAGACCTGGATAAACCCGTTCCTGATCCGGGCGGTGGAGGGGATCATTTCCTGGGCGGTGATGCAGGACGTGCTGGTGGGGAATACGGGGTCCTGACCCTGGGGCTGCGCTATGCGGTGGCCATCATTCTTCCCGTGGTCACACTGTTCTTCCTGGTCTTCGCACTCATCGAGGACGTGGGCTATCTGCCGCGGCTGGCGCTGCTGCTGGACCGGACGTTCAAGAAGATGGGCCTCAGCGGTCGGGCGGTCATTCCGATGGTGCTGGGGCTGGGCTGCGACACCATGGCCACGATGGTCACCCGGATGCTGCCCGGCAAGCGGGAACGCCTGATCGCCATCCTGCTGCTGTCGCTGGCCGTGCCCTGCTCGGCGCAGCTTGCCGTCATTATGGCCCTGCTCAGCCCGATGCCGGGTGCCCTGCTGATCTGGCTGGGGGTCGTCGGGGGGGTGTACCTGGGCGTCGGCGTGCTGGCCTCGCGCTTCATGCCGGGCCGGGCGGAGCCGTTCTACGTCGAGGTGCCGCCGCTCCGACTGCCGAAACTTTCCAACGTGGTAAGTTAAGACGTTCGCGCGGGTGACGTGGTACTTCCAGGAAGTGCTGCCCCTGTTCCTGCTGGCGAGCGTGCTGATCTGGCTGGGCAGGCTGACCGGTCTGTTCGGCCTGACTGTCGGGGCGCTGGAGTATCCGGTGCGCTGGATCGGGCTTCCGGCCGAGGCAGCCAGGGTGTTTTTGTTCGGATTCTTCCGGCGCGATTACGGGGTGGCCGGCCTGTACGACCTGAGCAAGGGCGGCTCGCTGACGGGCGCCCAGCTCGTCGTGGCGACCGTGGCGCTGACGCTGTTCATGCCCTGCATCGCCCAGTTTCTGATGACCGTGAAGGAACGGGGCTGGAAGACCGGCGTCCTGGTGGCCGTCGGCGTGGTGGGCGTGGCCTTTGGGACGGCCTTCGTGCTGTCCAGGACACTGCTTCTGATGGGGGCGACTCTGTGATGGATGCGAGCACGCAGACCACGGTGCGCTGCACCCTGTGCGGGCTGCGATTCGCCATCGGCGACGCCGTGTCCGCATGCGGGGGATGTCCGCTGAAGGGGCGCTGCGGCCTGGTCCGCTGCCCCAACTGCGGTTTCGAATTGCCGGCGCCGGCGCGTGCCGGGCGGCGCCAGAAAGGGGAGAAATGGCCTCTGTGCTGACCGACAAGGCGGAAGAAGTGCTGGAGCACCTCTGGGTGGCGCTCGAGGAGAAGCGCGAGGAGGTCGGCAGCGCCGCGCTGCCCGATGAGGCCATGACGCTGCTGCAGCGGGAGCACCTGGTCCAGGTACGGGCGCAAAGAGTCTACCTGACCGAGTCCGGCCGTCGAGAGGCCGAACGCTGCATTCGAAGGCACCGCCTGGCTGAGCGATTGCTCTCCGACATCCTGGACGGGGGCGAGGACCAGATACACGCCGCCGGGTGCAAGTTCGAGCACGGGCTCCACGCCGGCCTGGAGGAGAAGGTGTGCACCATGCTGGGTCATCCAGGCCACTGCCCCCACGGCCGTCCCATCCCGCCCGGAGAGTGCTGCCGGAGGATGGAGAGGGAGCCCGGTCAGCTCATCGTGCCGCTGGCGGAAGCAGAAGCCGGCGAGGAGGCCGTGATCGCCTATCTGCGCACCGACGATACCTACGACCTGCGCAAACTCATGTCCATCGGGGCGCTGCCCGGAACGTCCGTCGTTGTGAAGCAGCGCTTCCCCTCCTTCCTCCTGCGCATGGGCGAGTCGGAGTTCGCCGTAGACGAGCAGATGGCGCGAAGCATCTACGTGCGACGTCACGGTTCCTGAGGAACTGCCGGCAAAAAAACGGAAAACTGTCCTTGACACTCGCGCCCCAATCCGGTATTATTCCTACTAGGTCGCTGTGGTTTTGATGACAGACTAAGCGCGCATGCAACGTGCTATTCTGCTTGTCAAAGAGGGAGGAGCTCGTGGGAAGAGGTGAATCATATCTGCTTATATGATTTTACGGACGGGCTTCCGACCCCTTCAGTCGTCGCCCGCGCCCGCGTAACACCAAGGAGGTAACGAGCATGTCCCTGGCCGCCACCGACCAGGACCTGGAGAAGCTCGTGGAGGGGCTCAACTTCGCCGAGAAGGTTGAGCGTGCCCTTTCGTTGATCGAACAGGCCTTTCGCCTGTACGGAGAAAAGCTTGTCGTGGCCAACAGCCTGGGAAAGGACTCCTGCGTGGTCTGGGACCTCGCCAAGCAGGTGAGCCCGGACATCCCGGGGTTCATCGTCACCACCCGGTTCAAACCGGACGCCACCAGGCGATTCATGAGGAAAATCGTGAAACGGTATCCGGAACTGCGCATCTATCAAAACGATGAGCCGCTGCCGCCGGACCTCCACGAGACCGACCCCGACCGATGCTGCGACATACTGAAGGTTAAGCCCACCCGCCGGGCCATTGAAGAAATGGACGTGCGGTGCTGGGTGACCGGCCTGCGCTGCACGGAGGGGCGCACCCGCACGGACTTCGACGAGGTGGAGGAGCGCGACGAGGGCCTCATCAAGCTCAATCCAATCCTCATCTGGAAGGAGCGGGAGGTGTGGCAATACCTGGCCATAAACCAGGTGCCGGTCGACCCGCTCTACGCCCGGGGATACCGCTCGCTGGGCTGCGAGCCCTGCACCCAGATCGTGGCCGGCGGCGACGAACGGGCGGGACGCTGGATCGGCACCAGCAAATGCGGCGGAGAGTGCGGCATCCACACCCGCCCCCTCAAGGGCGACTACCAGATTTAGCGATCCGCTCGAGGGAGAAGTGGGCGTGGCAAAACCAAAGCACATCTTTCCCGTGGACGAGGTGCCGGAGGCGCCCGGCGCGGCACGGCTGGCGGGGCTCTACCCCCAGCGCCAGGAAGGCTTCTTCATGCAGCGCATCAAGGTGCCCGGCGGCAGGATAACCACCGCGCAGTGGCGCGCCGTGGCCGACCTGGCGGTGCGTTATACGCCGGACTATCCGCTGCACATCACCACCCGACAGGACATCCAGCTTCACGGCGTGAGGCCAGAGGACGTGCCGGCCGTGCAGCAGGGGATAGCCGATGCGGGTCTCACCGCCTCGGCCGCCTGTGGCGACAGCCTGCGCAACATCACGGTCTGCCCCGACAGCGGGCTGGTGAACGGTGCCCTCGAGACGGGCCCCATAGTCGACGCCATCCGGTCCTCGGCCGGCTCTCTGCCCTGGATCAGGGACCTGCCGCGCAAGTTCAAGATCAACATCACGGGATGCCCCGACCTCTGCACCGCGCCATGGGTCAACTGCCTGGCCTTCGTGGCCGACAGGCAGCAAATCACGGCCCTGGGAGCGGGGTCCCTGGGCCCGCGCCCCGCCACGGGCATCCGACTCTACGGCGACCTTGACCCGGCGGATATTGTCCCGCTCACCATTGCGGCGCTCAGGATGTTCAACGCAGAGGGCGACCGCGAGAACCGCGCCCGGGCCCGCTTCCGACACGTGCGAGAGCGCATGGGCGACGGTGCGTTCCGCCATCGACTGGATTCCCTGTTCCGCCGGGAAAGAGAGGAGCGGGATTGGCCCGTGCCGCCTTTCCGTAGAACCGAAAACGGAAAAAAGAAATCGGTCAGGCTTCACCTGCCCCTGGGGGATATCGACCCGCAGGCTGCCCGCGCGGTGGCAGACGCCGCGGATGGCGCGGGAGGCGTCATGCGCCTCGGGCTCGTCCACGACCTGTGCCTTTACGCCGACGAAAGGCCCGCGCTCGATCCGGCGCTGGAAGGATTGCAGGACGGAACCCGGGTCATCTCCTGCCCGGGTAGCACGTGGTGCAGCAACGGCCTGGCCGACTCCCGGGCCGCCGAGACCGAAATCCGCAAGGCCCTGCCGGGGCACAAGGACCTGAGCATATGCATCAGCGGCTGCCCCAATGGATGCACCCATGCCGGGGTTGCCGACATCGGGCTGGTGGGAAGGGTAAAGCGTTTCGACGGCACCCGGACCCCGTCCTTTCAACTCCTGGCAGGCGGCGAGAACGGCCGGGGTCCGGGGCTGTCCCGGCGGCTGCATCCGGCCATACCGGCCAGCAGGGCGGCCGAGGCGGTCGCCTGGCTGGTAACAGACTACGAGCAAGGCGGCCACGCCGATGGATTGGACTTCTCGGAGTTCGTTGCGGGGGAGGCAGAGCGACTGACCGAGCGGCTTGAACGCCGCTTCTCCACGCCCTGACCGCCCCAGGGAGCACCGACATGGCGCGCCGACGCGCCAACTCAACCGACTGTGTCCACGCGGGTGTGCAGCGTCCGCATCCCTGCTGGTCGATGACGCCTCCGGTGGTTCACTCGGCTCCGTTCACGTTCGAGTCGACCGAAGAGCTCATAGAGTTGGTGGAGGGCCGGTCGGAACGCCGTCAGCCGGAGTACAGCCGCATGGGAAATCCCACGGTGATCGCGGCCGAGGCCAGGCTGGCCGCCCTGGAGGGCGCCGAGGCGGCGCAGCTTTTTGCCAGCGGAATGGCCGCGGTCACCACGCTTTTTTTCCAATCGTTGCGGGCGGGCGATCACCTGGTCATCACGCGCGACTGCTACAAGAGAACGCGCGATTTCGCCACCGAGGTGCTGCCCAAGTTCCACATCCGCACGGACGTGGTGGAGCCCGATCTGGAGGCCATTCGCCGGGCCCTGACGCCGCAGACGCGCCTGGCCTTCACCGAGACGCCCACCAACCCGGGCCTGCGGGTGGTGGACCTGGAGGGGCTGGCCGAGCTGGGCCGGGAGCGAGGCGTCCTGACCGTGGCGGACAGCACCTTCGCCACGCCCGTCAACCTGCGCCCGCTGGACCTGGGCGTTGACCTGGTGATGCACTCCGCCACAAAATACCTGGGCGGCCACAATGACCTGGTGGCCGGGGCGGTGGCCGGCCCCGCCGAACTCCTGGAGCCGTTTTCGCAGTTCCACCAGACACACGGCGCCGTCTGCGATCCCCATACCGCCTTCCTGCTCGACCGGGGCTTGAAAACACTGGCCCTGCGCGTGGAGCGCCACAACGCCAACGGGCTGGCGGTCGCCCGCTTCCTGGAGGACCATCCCGCCGTGGAGGGCGTGCTCTATCCCGGCCTGGAATCCCATCCGGACTGCGATCTGGCGCGTCGGCTGATGGCCGGTTTCGGCGGGGTGGTCACCTTCTTCGTGGAAGGTGGTCTGGACGAAGCCCGGCGTTTCATCGACGCCCTCTCCCTCTGCCGGATCGCCCCCAGCCTGGGCGGCACAGAGACCCTGGTGGAGCCGGTGGCCGTCATGGGTTACTGGAACATGCCGCGGGAAAAGCGTCAGGCCCTGGGCATTCGGGACAACATGGTGCGGCTCTCTGCGGGTATAGAAGAGGCAGAAGATATCTGCCGCGACCTGGAGCAGGCCTTGGCCGCCGTCTGAGCGGGAACAGGCGCTGGACCGGGCCCAGGGCCTTGCGGTCCGTGACACTGCCCTGTGCGGACGGTGATCGCAAAGACGAAATCAATTCACCGGGGCTCGCAATGAAAATATGAAAGCGCGGCCCCGTTGCCCGGTGTATACTGGGCGGCGGCGGTCCGAGCTGGATCGAAACTTGCCATGGGCATCACGAATGGGGATGCTGGGGTCACGGCCCGGAGGGGGGCCGTTGCGTTCCCTCTGGGAGCCGACGCAGCCTGGGGATGACCCGGCCGCTGCGGCGCATATAGGAGCGATACTGCTCACCGAAGTGGCGGAGCAGCATGCGCTCTTCGCGACGCACCCGCACGAAGTAAAACGCCGCGAAGAAAACCAGGCCGCTCAGGCCGGCGATCCAGTTGTGCAGAAGCAGCGCCTGGGCCACTCCCCAAAGCCAGTGGGCGGCGTACATGGGATGACGGACACGGTTGTAGACTCCTTCGGTCACCAGTTTGTGGTCCCGGCGCACCTCCAGACGCGGCGACCAGTGCGGACCCAGATCGCGATGCGCCCGCCACAGCACCCAGACGGCGACGGCGAACACGGCGAGGCCCGGCCAGCCGGTCCAGTTCGGCAGTGGGTAGTCCGCGAAATCCAGCCAGGGTGAAAACACGTACACGGGCGCAGAGGCCAGGGAGGCCCCCCAGAGACCCATCAACACGGCCTCTGCCGGCGCCAGCGCCGTCGTGTGGGCGGACTCCCAATCCGCCCGTCGGTACTGGAACCCGTAATGCCAGCGGATGGACATCGCCACGAGCACGCCCGCGACGAATGCATAATGGAAGAACTGCTGCATCCCGTGGTCCCTTGCCGGAGTGTGCGCAAGATGCCTTTTCGGGCAGATGTCCGGACGCACGAATTCAACGACACCCCACCTCCTGCGCCGCCTCCTGCGTCGCCTCTCCGCCTCGTCGGCGTCGGCAGTCAGTCGAAGTACTGGAGCAGGTGCTTTTCCGCCTCCCACATCTCCTCGAACATGGCGCGGATTTCGTCCAGCCGCAGGCCCGACGAGGTCAGGGGGTCGAGCGCGACGGCGTGGAACGCGGCTTCACGGTCACGGTCCAGCACCGCCCTGACGGCCATCTCCTGCACGGCGATGTTGGTGCGGTTGATGGCGGCGCATTGGGGCGGCAGGTCGCCCACGTGGCAGGCATGCACCCCCTCGGCGTCCACCATGCACGGCACCTCCACGCAGCAGCCCGGGGGCAGGTTGCCGATCAGACCGTGGTTCATCATGTTGCCGTTGAAGCGGAACGGCCGGTTCAGAAGGTATGCCTCTATGATATCGCTGGCGTACTCGTGCGACCGCTTCAGTTCGGGCACGGCTGCGCCTCTGTCCAGGCTGGCCCCTGTGTCCGCCATCCAGGCGCGGCGGCGGCGCGGCTCCATGCGCACCTCCATCTGGTCCAGACCGTAACGTTTGCGCAGTTCGGGCGTACGCCGGAAATAGGGCACGTACTCGGAGTTGTGCCCGCTGCTTTCAGTGACGAAATAACCGAAGTGCTTCATCATCTCGCAGCGGACCGGATCGGAAGAGTAGACCTCCGGGTCTTCGATGGCTTCCCGCAGGCGGGGGTATGCGTCCTGACCGTCGTGCCGGAACCGCAGCACCCAGCTCTGGTGGTTGATGCCGGCCACCAGGTAGCTCACCCCCTCGTACGGCGCCCCGATCCACCGGGCCAGCTTCCGCGTCGTCCCCTGCACGCTGTGGCACAGGCCCACGTTGTGGATGGACGATCCCACGCTGTGCAGCCAGGTGAGCATCGCCATGGGGTTGGTGTAGTTCAGCATGAGGGCGTCCGGGCAGAGCCTTTCCATGTCGCGGCAGAATTCCAACTGGACCGGCCCGGTGCGCAGGAAGCGAAAGACTCCGCCCGGGCCCACGGTGTCGCCAACGCGCTGATCCACACCGTACCTGCGGGGGATCAGGATCTCGGAGGCGAACGGCTCGCCCCAGTAGGCGCCCCCGCCCACCGAGACGGAGGTGATGACCACGTCGGCGTCGGCTAGCAGTGCCTCCCTCTCGGTGCCGCTCTGCACCTGCGCCGGGAGGCCGTGTCCTTTGACGGCGCGGCCGACGTAGTCGGCAACGCCGCTCAGGCGCTCCTCGTTGGTGTCGCACAGGGCGATGGTCAAATCCTGCAGCGTCTCGTGGGCCAGTATGTCGATGGAAAGCCGGCTGCCGAATCCGCTGCCGGCACCGATTATGACGATCTTTGCCACCGTGGTCTCCGGGTTACTGACGTGAGCGGGGCCGAAAGCTTATCCTGCCGGCGGGGCCGTGTCAAAGCGCCGGCGCGGCGAGGGGTTGACAGGGTGCGCCCTGGCCTGTAGCCTCTGTTGTGGCCACTTTGTCACTTAAGGGGAGGTTGTCCATGGGCAACGTGCACGATGCGCTCCGGTCGCGAAGCGGCCAGAGCGTGCTGGAGTACGTGCTGATCATTGCTTTCGTCATCGTCGTGGTAATCGTCGCGCTCATGGCGCTGCAGGGTACCTGATTCGGGGGCCGGGGCGCGGTTCATCCCAGCACGTCGGCCATCGAGTAAAGCCCGGCGGGCTTGCCCACCAGGAACCTTGCCGCCTGAAGCGCCCCCCTGGCGAAGATGTCCCGGCTGCCGGCGCGGTGGGTCAGTTCGAGGCGTTCTCCCTCACCGGCGAAGATGACGGTGTGGTCTCCGACGATGTCCCCGCCGCGAACGGAGTGGATGCCGATCTCGGAGGGCTTTCGGGGCCCCACGGCGCCTCTGCGGCCGTAGAGGAGGACGTCCTCTGGCCTGTCGAGCGCGTCGCAGAGCTGCCGGGCCATCTCCAGGGCCGTGCCGCTGGGGGCATCCTTTTTGCGCCGGTGATGTGCCTCGACGATCTCGACATCGTATCCGGCCGGCAGGGCCCGGGCGACCCTCTGGATGAGCCGGAAAAGAAGGTTTATCCCCACCGACATGTTCGAGGCGATCAGGACCGGAACGCGCTCCGCGAGGTGTCCGCTGAGCTCCGCCAGTTGGTCATCGGACAGCCCGGTGGTTCCGACGACCACGGCCGTCCCGGCATCGGCGCATTCACGGGCCCTGGCAACCGTCGCCTCCGGAGAGCTGAAGTCGATCAGGACGTCCGCCTCCACGGCCAGCTCCTCCGCGATGGGCACGCCCAGTTCGCCCTGTCCGGCGACCATGCCGGCGTCTCGGCCCAGTTCAGGGTGCCCCGAACGCTCCAGCGCCGCCACCAGGCGGCAGTCGTCGGCTCCGGCGACAACCCCGACAACGCGTCTGCCCATCGCTCCCGCCGCACCGTTGACGGCAATCTTCATCGCTATCCTCCCGCCATAATCTGGAACCCGACCTCCAGCGCCGCCATGTGAAGGAGACGCCGTCGCCCGGCTATAATATGCCATCGGGCGCATTCGCTCAATGCCGAGAGCCGATCAAGCAATGGCGGAGCATTTACCCAGGGCTGAGAACGCCTCCATCCGGGCGCCGAACTGGGTGGGGGACGTGGTGATGGCCACGCCGACTTTCCGGGCCGTGCGGCAGGGCCTGCCGCACGCGCACCTGGCGGTGGTGGTGCGTCGCCGGGTCGCGCCGATACTGCGCGGTGCCCCGTGGTTCGACGAGCAGATCATCTACCGGGCGGGGGCGGGCCGCGCGGCGGGCGAGTTCCTGCGGTGCGTCCGCACGCTCCGCGGACGGGACTATGGTCTGGGCCTGCTTCTGCCGAATTCGTTCAGCTCTGCCCTCATGTTCCGGCTGGCAGGGGTGCGACGGCGTGTCGGCTACCGGCGCGACTGCCGCTCGATGCTCCTGACGGACGCCGTGCCGCGCCCCTCGGAGGATGGGCGGTTCAAACCCACCTACATGGTGGATTATTACCTGTTGCTGTGTGGGCACGTGGGGCTGCCGGCCGCGGGCCGGCGCATGGAGCTGCCTTTCGGGCCTGAAGACGCGGCCCGGGCCGACGCCGTCCTGCGCCAGCACGGGGTAGAGACGGCCGAGCGGTTGTTCCTGCTGCATCCGGGCGCGGGATACGGTCCCTCCAAACGATGGCCCAAAGAGCATTTCGCCCGCCTGGCGGGGCTTCTCCAGGATGCCTTCGGCGCCCGGATCGCGCTGATCGGGGGCGCTGCCGAGAAGGAGACCGTCGAGGACATCCGCCGCCGTTCACCCGTCCCCACGGTCAGCCTGGTATCTTCGGGGATCGACCTGCACCTGCTGAAGTGCGTGGTAGCGCGAAGCAAGCTGCTGGTCACCACCGATTCCGGACCGCGCCACTACGGAGTGGCACTGGGCATTCCCACCGTTTGCGTGATGGGCCCCACCGATCCCGCCTATTCCACCAGCTCGCTGCCGCATGACCGCGTGGTTCGCCTGGACGTGGACTGCGGGCCATGCCAGCTCAAGGTCTGTCCGCGGGACCATCGGTGCATGGACGCCATCACGCCGGAGATGGTCTTTGAGGCGTGTCATGATGCGCTTACGGAGGGAGGGCGATGATCGAGCTGTGCGGCCTGACCAGGCGGTTCGGCGACATGCTGGCCGTGGATCACGTCGATCTGACGGTGGAGCCGGGGGAGCTTTTCGTCTTTCTGGGTCCGAACGGGGCGGGCAAGACCACGACAATCAAGCTGATTACGGGGCTTCTCCGGCCGGACGAGGGGCGCGCCATCGTCTGCGGCCACGACGTGCAGGCGGAGCCGCTGGCCGTCAGGCGCCTTTTGAGCTACGTGCCCGACCAGCCTTTTCTGTACGAGAAGCTCACGGGCCGTGAGTTCCTCAAGTTCGTGGGCAACATGTACGGCATGGAGCCCGAGGCGATCCAGGAAGGCATCGGGCGGCTGTCGGAGCTCTTCGAAATGGGCGATTTCCTGGACGAGGCGGGCGAGTCTTACTCCCACGGGATGAAGCAGCGCGTGGTGATCTCCGCCGCATGGCTGCATGATCCGCAGGTCATCGTGATCGACGAACCCCTGGTCGGTCTGGACCCCAAGGGCGCCAACACGCTCAAACGAATCCTTCGCCGGCAGACCGCCGCCGGCGTCACGGTGTTCATGTCCACCCATACCCTGGCCGTGGCGGAGGAGACCGCCGACCGGGTGGGCATCATCCGGCGCGGTCGGCTGGTGACCGTTGGGGATCTGGATGCCATATATCGGGCCGCCCGGACGAACGAACGCCTGGAGGACGCCTTTCTGAGGCTTACCGCGGAGAACTGAGCCGGAGGGCAATGGTGCGTGAGCTGTTCCTGCTGGTAGGCGCCAGGGCCAGGATGGTGCGCCGCTCCGGGGCGGATTTCCTGCGGGGCTCCAGACTGCGCGCCGCAGTGGTGGCGGCGCTGGCCGGCCTGTTCTGGTTGTTCATGCTGGTCGTCTTCCTCGACCTTTTCGGCTATCTTCACCGTAACTTCCCGGGCATCAGCGCCCGGATACTGGACTACCTCTTCGCCTTCCTGTTCGCCTCGCTCCTGGTGATGATGACGCTCAGCGACGGCATCATCGCCTACACGTCACTGTATCGCAGCGATGAGACGGAGTTCCTCCTCGCGCTTCCCACGACCGCGGCCAACACGTTTGCCTACCGCGGGGCTGACTCACTGGTTTTCAGCATCTGGGCTATTTTCACCATGGTGCTTCCGCTGGTGATCGCGTACGGGGTGGTGTTCCCGGCGCCCTGGTATTACCACCTGTTCGCGCTGGGGCTTGCCGCGCTGCTGATCTGCCTGGCTACGGAGCTGGGGGCCTTCTTTGCCCTGATCGTGGGCGTGCTGATGCCCCGGGGGAGTCGGAAGGCGCTGGTGGCGGTGTGCGTGGGGCTGATCGGGCTGGCGGCACTGTGGTTTGCGCCACTGGTGGGGCAGCTACAGGATCAGGCGTTGGGTGAACATACCATCCGGTCGGTGATGAATCGAATTGCCTTCTGTCAGCACTGGGCGCTACCCAGCCACTGGGTCAGCCAGGGAATCCTCGACGCCTCGCGGGGTCAGCTCCGGGAGGCGACGTATCTGAGCGCTCTCCTTTTGTCCAACGTGCTCTTTTTCGGCATCGTTGTCTACCGCCTGGCGTTTTACCTCTACCGGCCCAGTTGGCTCAGAGCCCGAGCGGCACCCTCCCGGAGGCGGTGGCGTTGGTCGGGACTGCTGGCCGAGGCGGTGGGAAAAGCGGTTTTCTTCGTGCCGGTCCGGCTGAGATGTCTGATTCTCAAAGACCTGAAAACCTTTCTGCGGGATCCCGCCCAGTGGTCTCAATTCCTGCTGTTCTTTGGCCTGCTGGGCCTCTACATCCTGAACCTGCCCCGCTTCAACGTGCAGGAGCTGGCCGCGCAGTGGCACAGCCTGATCGCCCTGATGAACCTGGGTGCCACGAGCCTGACCCTGGCGACGCTGACCAGCCGGTTTGTCTTTCCGCAGCTCAGCCTGGAGGGACGGCGCATATGGCTGCTCGGCCTGCTGCCTCTGAACCGGAAGTCGCTGCTCTGGGCGAAGTTCGCCTTCATGGTGATGGGCACATATGCGGTCAGCGGCGGCCTGATCGCGTTGAGCGACGCCATACTGCGGCTGCCTCTGTGGGTAACGCTGGTGCATCTGGTGATCGTTCTCTGCATATGCTGCGGTCTGAACGGGCTGGCGCTGGGGCTGGGCGCGTGCTTCCCCAGGCTCCACACCGACAATCCGGCCAAAGTGGTGAGCAGCTTCGGGGGAACGCTGAACCTGATCTGCAGCATCGGGTTCATAACCGCCGCGCTGGTGCCGGTGGCGATCCCGCTTCATTTCTACATGGTGGAACGGTTCCCCGCCCCCGTGCTGCGGTGGGCCATCGCGGGAGGCCTTTTCGTGGTCTTTATTCTGTCGACCGCCGCGACGCTCCTGCCCATGCTGGCGGGTGCTCGGGCGCTGGGAAAGATGGAATTCTGACGCGCCGCGCTCTCACCAGGGCAGGAGCCCGGTGCCGCTGATCAGAACCACGTAGCTGCTGACGTTCTTCGCGTACGAGGTCCATTCCATCCGCCTCCGGCCGGGGGGAAATCTGCACTCCTGGACCGGGATGGGTTTTACCTCCGGTTCGCCGGACGGGCCACGGAAACTAACCCGGACCCTGGCGCGGAAGGGCGCGTCAGTGAAATTCGCCAGAGACACGGAGACCACCAGGCGACCTTCGGGGTCGAGGCGGCAGCGGTGATCGAGCACGCGCAGGTGGCGGCGCGCCCGCCAGTTCAGGCGCAGCTCGCCCCGCTCAGTCTCTGCCAGCGGTGAGCGCGCGGGAGCCATCAACGAGCAACCGGTGGGGCAAAGCACGGCAAGCCAGAGCGCGAGGCCGGCCGTTACATGGCTGACATGCTGACGGACACTGCGCATGAGGACTCCTCCCGCACCTTTTCCGACCATAGTGTAGAACCGGCCGGCCGGCCGATGCAACCGGAGAAAAAAGGGGCGCCGGCGGCGCCCCTCAAGACGATGGAGGTCGGAGACTTCCTACTCCTTGGCGTTGCTCTCGCGGAAAGTAACCTTCCTGGCGCCGACCTTACCGAGGACTTCCCGGAACTTTGGTCCGGTCCGCCAGGTGCGGCATTCCTTCAGCAGGCCTATGGCGCTGTGGGCCGCGGCCTCTACTTCGGCAATCTTGCGTCCGCGTCCCACGGCCTTCTTCACCCGGCTTTCGATGGCCTCGCGGTACCGGTCTATCCACTTGAGCTGGGACATCGTGCCGGCGTAGAGATGCTGGGTGTTGATGTTGCGCTTGAACACCGGGCCGATCAGGTTGCCTTCCCACTTGAAGCCGGTGCCGCCGTGTCCCGCGTAGGCGATTGTGCGGCCCATTGTCTCCCGCAGTGCCACCTGGGCGGCCTTCAGTTTGCCGATGTCGATGGCGAACTGCTCGCCGGCCTTCGCCGCGTGCTTGCTGCCCACCTCGTAGGCGATCGCATCGGCGGCGGTCATTTTGACAAACGTGGTGAGCCGTTTCAGGAAGGTCTCCTGCTCTTTTTCGGTCATCCTGGGGGCATCGGCGGGATTATCCGGGTCCGGCCAGTAGGCGTAGCTTTCTTCTTCGCCGCTGCTGCCCGTGGCGCTGAACTCGGCCTCGATGATCACGTCGGACATGTCCAGCCCCGCCCGCACGGTGTCCACCATCCACTTGGTGCTGGCCAGGTTGACCACCTGGGGCGTGTCGCCCGTGTCGATCATGACCCAGGCGGCCCGGCTCAGGTTGACCGCGCCGAAGAAATCCCTGGCATATTCCCCGAACTCCTCTCCGGTCAGGTAGTTCAGGTAAGCTTGCATTTCCTCCGAGGACACCTCGATGTCCAGGGCCTCGGCCGCCTGCTCCAGCAGCGCCCGCGCCACCGGCTCATAAATACCACCGCTGCCGTGAGGGTCGGCATAGCTGTCCAGGTCAAACTTGGGCGAGGTGAAATGGTCGAGGCTCATCCAGACCAGATCGGCCCCGTAGTCATCGGTGTACCAGTCCAGCATGATCCTGGCTCTCTGGGCTCCGACGGCGGCGGGCCGGGTCTCGGAAGTCCTCTCCACGCCCTCGATCGGCGGCAGCTTTTTCGGGTTCGTGCCGGTCTGGTCGGCGGCCGTATAGCTGATCTGGATGATCTGGGGGCTGCCCTCGAACGCCGCCGATGCCTGGGCGAAACCCCGGAGCTGTACCGGCAGATCGAAGTTCGCGTTGGAGGCCAGCAAGGTGTAGCGCTGCTCCAGGGGCAGCAGCTCCCCGTCTTCGTCGAAGGGATAGAATGCCTCCATGACGGCTCTCAGTTCGCGGCTGTTCCGTAACATCTCTTCCTCCCGAAAGGCGCGTCGCAAAAAGGGCCAGGTGGAACTGCACGGGGCAGGATCAAAGACCTTCCAGAATACCGACCGCAGCCTCTCCCGTCAAGCGTGCGCAGGCGCTCTTTCACCCGCGCTCCTCGAACTCCCGGCACACCGCACGGTAGCTTTCCAGCGTCCCCACGTCGTAAGTGCCCTCCGGACGCCTGAGTGCGTAAACTGGCACTCGCTCCACCAGCCAGGCCAGCAGGTGACCCGGTGCATCCGGGTTGTTGCCTTCCGCCAGAAACCTGTCGACCAGGCCCGTTGCCTCGGCGCTGTATACATAGAACGGAGGCACGCGGAACCGCCCCCGTGGACTGCGGGGTTTCTCCTGGAAGGCGATGATGCGCCCCTCCTGGTCGAGCTCAGCCACTCCACTGCTTTTAAGTCGCTCCGGACTCTCGGGACATGCGAAAACGGCGCTGGCACTCCTGCGGCGGTGAAGATCGACGACGTCGGCCAGGTTGAAGCGGGGCAGGTTGTCGGTGGCCAGAACGTAAGCCGGCTGCCCGACCGCGTCGGCCCGCTCGAGGGCGAACCGTATGTCCCACACGGCTCCCCGCCGGTTCTCGTTGCAGGTGGATCCATCGTTGAGGATGCGGAGGGGGACAGGGATGGTGCGGTCGGCGGCCCACGCCTCGAAATCGCCCACGAAACGGTCGTTGCTGACCAGCAGCAGCCGTTCGATTTCCGGGATGGTCTCCAGTTGATCGATCAGGTGGTCGATCAGCGGCCGCCCGCCGACCTCCAGAAGCGGTTTGGCCCGATCTCTGGTCAGGGGATAGAGGCGCGTCCCGTAGCCGGCTGCCAGCAAGATGGCGTTCATTGATCCCCTTTTCGAACTGCGGTTCTCAAGCGCTCGGCCAGGCGGACCCTCTCCTGAGGCGACAGGTCTTGAAGCCGGCGGCCCTCTTGCCGCAGGGCCTGCTCCTCCTCCCGGAAGGCCGAACGCAGTCGGCCCAGGGCCCGCCGCAGCGCATCCTCCGGGTTGACGTCCCTGTCACGGGCGAGCGCGGCCGCCGCCAGGCACAGCATTGCGGCGGCATTCTCCGTGCCGTCGCCCGCGCCCGCCCCGCCTATATACTCGCGCGCCAGCTCCAGGGCGCCCCCGGGCGGCAGCACGTCAATGCCGGTCTGCCGCAGCTTCTCCAGGATGCGGGTCGCCTTCAGCAGTCCGGGCAGTTCGCGCGGGACGCCGTCCAGCACGGACGGCTTCTGTTCCACGTCCGTTTTGATCCTTTCCCAGCGGCGGACGACCTCGTCGGGCGTTTCGGCGGAGACCTCGGCGAACACGTGCGGATGGCGGCGCCGCAGTTTCTCCGTGATGAGCCTGACGACGTCTCCTACGTCGAACAGGCCGCCCTCCCGGGCGATCTCTGCCTGGAATACGATCTGGAGCAGCAGGTCGCCCAGTTCCTCGCGCAGCTCCTGGTAGTCACGTTCGTCCAGGGCGTGCAGCACCTCATAGGTCTCCTCGAGCAGGTAAGTGCGGAGGGTTTCGTATGTCTGGACCCTGTCCCACGGACACTCCCGCCGGAGTGTGTGCATGACCCGGACCAGCTCTTCGAAGCTCTCGCCGACGCTCATCGGACCAGGGCTTTCCCCAAGCGAAAGAAGGGATTTGGGCGGCCATTGGCCGGGCAGCGCGCGGAGAAGCGGAGCGGCGCGCCGGAGCGTTCAGCCCTCCAGCAACCGCACTCCGTAGCCGTCCAGAGGAACTTCATCGGAGAACGCTTCATCCGTCAGCAGGTCCCGCAGCGTCGTTCCCTCCGGGACCTCCAGGCGGCATTCTTCGCCCCCGTGATTGAGCACAAACGTCAGGTCGGGACTGTTCGGCGGCACATTCAGGGCCACTACCTCCAGCGTCTCCGATGCCCAGGGATGAGGCCCGATGCCCACCTGTTCCAGGGCCGCGCGCAACATGTGGTCGTAGAGCCCCTCGTTGGAGACCGCCCCCACGAAGTATGCCGACCCGTCGCCGACGGCGCGGCGGGTGACGGCCGGGACTCCGGCGTAGAATCCATCTGTGTACTCGCCCAGAACGTCCGCCGAATCGGACTCCAACAGGCAGGCCAGCCCCCGCACCGGGTAGCGCCGATCGTCCATCAGTATGTGGTTCTCGCCCGGGTCGTTGAGAATGTCGTGCTCGGTCACCTCCACCCCGAGCACGGAGGCGAACGGTCCCGGGGGCGGGCTCATGAACCAGGTATTGTGCTCCGTGCGGTAGCCGGCCGGAGCCGTCACCAGGAGGCTCCCCCCGCCGGTGACGAAGCGATGCCAGCGTGCCCCCATCCGCCCCCGCGCGATGATCTGCATGGGGGCAATGACGAGGGCATAGTCGTCCAGCTCCCGGTCGTGCGGGACGATGTCCAGCCCCACCCCCTCGCGTCGCAAAAGGCTGTAGAGGGTCTGAAAATGCTCCCGGTAGTCCAGACCCGCTCCCATATCGTCGGCCCGCAGCGCCCACATGCAGTCGTAATCCAGCAGGAGCGCGACCCTGGCCGTCGGCAGCAGGCCTTCCCACAGATGGGCCTTTTCCTTCAGTTCCCGGATGGCGGCCGCCAGTTCGTCGTAACGTCGCCGCCGGGTGCCGCCGGCGTCCAGCAGACCGTACCAGTGCATCTCCTGGCCCGTTGCGCAGGTGCGCCACCGGAAATAGCTGACGAGTTCGGCGCCGCGGGCGGCGGTCTGGAACGACCACAGCCTGAGCTGGCCCGGTTCGGGCAGCCGATGCCTGGCGGGAATCAGGGTGGGGCCGGCCTGCTGCTCCAGCACCCAGAACGCTCGCCGCTTCATGGCGCGGGTCAGGTCCAGTTGCAGGGCCACGCCGTCCACGTTTTCGGAGGCCACGGGGTAGTTGTCGCAGGAGGCCACGTTCACCACGGAGCCCATCGAGAACTGGTTGACCTGGTCCGTGGTCAGCCCCAGACTGTTGGTGGTGATCGGTTTTGTCCCGCCGGAGTACTCCTCGATGATCTCCCGCTGCTCCTTGACGAAATCGCGGATGGTCGCGGAGGTGAACCGCTCGTAGTCGAGGGCCAGCGAGGGATGGGCCCCGGCGGGCGTGCGGCGGGGGGCGGGGATGAAATGCCAGTCGTTGACCTCCTGGCTCCAGAAAGCGGTGCCCCACAGGTTGTTCAGTCGCTCGATGGTCCCGTAGCGCCGCTTCAGCCACTCCCGGAAGGCCTGTTCGCAGTCATCGCAGTAGCACCTTCCGCTTGCGTGGCAGCCCAGTTCGTTGTCGATCTGCCACGCATAGACCTGGGGCTTGTTCCCGAAAGTTCTCGCCATTTCCCGGACGATGCGCAGGACGTAGCGACGGAAAGGGCGGTTGTTCAGACAGACGTGCCGCCGGCTGCCGGGATGCCAGCGTCTGCCGTCGCGATCTTCGGGCAGCATGGTGGGATGCCGGTCGAACAGCCATGAGGGTGGCGCGGCGGTAGGCGTGCAGAGGATGACCCTCAGCTCTTCGCTGTCCAGCACCTCGATGGCCCGTTCCAGCCAGTCCATATCGTAACGGCCGCGTCGCGGCTCAAGGCGTGACCAGGCGAACTCGCCCACGCGCACGACCTCTATCCCCGTTTTCCGTATCAGCCGGGCATCCTCGGCCCACCGCTGCTCGGGCCAGTGCTCGGGATAGTAGGCCACACCGATCTGCATCGCAGTCTCCCGGGACCATTCCATTCCACCGGTACGTGCCCGCGGTGCCACACGGCGGCGTGCGCGCACGCCCGGAATTCCATCGTACCAGCAGAGCATTATAATAGGTGATGGCTTTCCAAAATCAAGCTTCCCGCGCCGCTTGTCCGCGGGCGGGGCGGTGTGGTATGCTGCGGTTTCCCTGCGTCTCCCCGCCCGCTGTATGGGCCACGGGGGAGCGCGACACACCCGGAGGCGAGCGAGAAAGAGACACATGCTCACGGACAACGTGCTGGATTTGGTGGGGAACACGCCCCTGATTCGCCTGCCCGGGGGGCGCCTTTTCGCGAAAGCGGAGTTTCTGAACCCCGGGGGTAGCATCAAGGACCGCGTCGCACTGGCCATGATTGAAGGCGCGGAGCGGGACGGCCGACTCCGCGCGGACTCCATCATCGTTGAGCCCAGCTCCGGCAACACCGGCATTGGCCTGGCCCTCGTGGGGCGTCTGAAGGGCTACCGCGTGCGCGTCGTCATGCCCGCCGGGATGAGCGACGAGCGGAAGAAGCTCATCAAGGCACTGGGCGCGGAGCTGGTGCTGACCCCGGACGAGGAAGGCATCGCCGGCGCGGTCCGACGAACGGAGCAGATGGCGGCGGAAGACGACCGGGTCTTCGTGCCCCAGCAGTTCGAGAACCCGGACAACCCCCGGGTCCACTACGAGGAAACCGCCCGCGAGCTGTGGCGACAGATGGGGGGCCAGATCGGGGCCTTCGTCGCCGGCGTCGGCAGCGGCGGGACCCTGCAGGGGGTCGGAAAGTTCCTGCGGGAACATCGGCCCGACACGCTGGTGGTCGCCGTCGAGCCGAAGAACGTATCGGCCCTGCTCGGACACGAGCCCGGCCTGCACCAGATCCAGGGAATAGGCGACGGGTTCGTGCCCGGGGTGCTGGACGTCTCTCTGGTGGACGAGGTGATCGAGGTGACCGACGAAGACGCCATCGAGACCACCCGCGAGCTGGGCCGCGACCACGGGCTGCTGGTCGGCATCTCGTCGGGCGCCAACGTATGGGCGGCCCGCCAGATCGCCGGGCGGGTCGAGGGCAACGTCGCCACCGTCCTGCCCGATCGGGCCGAGAGGTACTTCAGCACCGCCCTGCTGAAGTAGCGCGTCCGAGACGACGGTCGTGCTTCACCATCCGCCCCCTCCACCGCCCCCG
>CAZNGS010000072.1:0-21117 GCA_964572825.1 uncultured candidatus Brocadiaceae bacterium | reverse complement strand
ACCATTTTATCACCCAGGAGGCTTTTTTTCATACCCAGAATCGCACGACTTAGGTCTCAGTAACTTCGAGACCGCTGGCCCGACGAACTGACACGGGGAGCAGCGATCCTGCTGCCGCGGGGAAGTCCGGACGTGCGTCAATGCTGTGCCTTCAACATGAGCCAGCGGACGATATCGCACTTGCCGGTTTTTTCGCTCGCCACAACTATCCCGAGCGCGCTGGGCGCGCTGTCTGTGAATTTGAGGATTTCGGCGCTGGTCTCGAACTGACCCTCTCCGGGGGACAGGTGGGCGGTGGCGCCAAAGGCCTTGCTGAAGACGGCAATGGAAATGGCGTACGGCACGGCGCCGGGAAGGCAGTATTCTCCCCGAACGACATAACGCTCGCCCACGACCACCTTCGCCGACGTACCGAAGACTTCCTTGACCCGAAACTGCAAGGCGGACAGCTCCGGATCAACGGCACACTCCTCACCGTCACAGAAAGACCCCCTCACGTGGAACTCCCGCGCTCGGTACGGAGCGAACACAGGGCCTTCAGCCATCGTCTTTCTCCATCTGTAGTCACCCGACAACTGTGGCAACAGTCCGCCCGATGTGCCTGGGGCGGCGGTCGCTCGGCCCGCTGGTGCGCCGCGCAAATCCTACGACCTCGAGGTCTGCTTTTCAAGGCTTTCAGGGCGCGGCCAGGGCCATTCAACGATCGAATTCTCGGTGTGGTTGCCCACCCCGCACGCCCGTCTTTGCCTTCGTCCTCGGATGGCTGGAATGCTCACGAAGCCCAGTTAAGCGTATCGCACGGGCGCCCCCGCCTGTGTGGACTCTCAGCCGCGGGCGGCTGAGCTCCACGGTTGATGCCGGGCCTGAGTTGCCATGGAGCATGCGTCAGGTCGGACTTGTCAATGACTCTGGGGCGGGGTGGCACAATAGGGCACATCTTTTTTGTGGACAAAGGCTCTGAGCCGCGGTAGAATCACAGGTACGCTCGACGCCGCGTCGGGTCTTGCTTCAGCGGGGATCAGAGCGGATGAGGAAACTCCTGCTGTGCATCGTCCTTTTGGGGCTGAGTGTGGCGTTCCAGGGGGCCGGCTCGGTCATTGAGCCCGCCTACGAGCGCGAGGCGGGGTTCCAACCGGCCAACCGCATTGACACCCTCGTGCTCGGCTCACTGCGCAGGCGCGGCATCCGGCCCGCGAATCTCTGCTCGGACCCCGTCTTCCTCAGGCGCGTTTTCATCGACGTCACGGGCACGCTGCCCACTCCCGCCCAGGTGCGGGACTTCCTGCAGGACCGCAGGCCCAATAAGCGCGCCCTGCTCATCGAGGGGCTTCTTCAAAGCGAGGAATTCGCCGACTACTGGTCCCTGAAGTGGGGGGACGTGCTGCGCGTCAAGGCCGAGTTTCCCATCAACCTGTGGCCGAATGCGGTGCAGGCCTACCACCGCTGGATACGGGATTGCATCCGGAAAAACAAGCCCTATGACCAATTCGCGCGGGAGCTTCTGACCTCCAGCGGCAGCAATTTCCGGGTCCCGCCGGTCAACTTCTACCGCGCCATGCAGGGCCACGAGCCTTCCACCATTGCCGGGGCGGTGGCATTGACCTTCATGGGCACGCGCATCGAGAACTGGCCGGAGGACCGCCGGGACGGGTTTGCGGCCTTCTTCTCCCGGATCGCCTACAAAGGGACCGCCGAGTGGAAGGAAGAGGTAGTCTACCTCGATCCCGCGCCGGCCGGTCCGCTTGACGCGATGTTTCCGGATGGAACCACCGTGCGCATCTCGGCGGGGGAGGACCCGCGCGAGGTCTTCGCCGACTGGCTGATTGCGGACGGCAACCCATGGTTCGCCCGCAGCGTCGTCAACCACATCTGGGCCTGGCTGATGGGCCGGGGGATCATCCACGAGCCGGACGACATCCGGCCCGACAATCCGCCCGTCAACCCGGAGTTGCTGGCCTACCTGGCAAAAGAGCTGGTCCGGGTCGACCATGACCTCCGGCACATCTACCGGTTGATTCTCAACTCCCGGACCTACCAGCAGTCCTCGATCCCGCAAAGCGAGCATCCGGAGGCCGGGAGGCTCTTCGCGCACTACCGGCTGCGCCGCCTGGACGCCGAGGTGCTGATCGACGCATTGTGCAAGATCGCCCGGGACGGTGAGACGTACTCGAGCATGATACCGGAGCCGTTCACGTTCGTACCGGAGCGTCAGCCCACCATCGCCCTGGCCGATGGCAGCATCACCAGCCAGTTCCTGGAGATGTTCGGCCGCCCCGCGCGCGACACCGGGCTGGTCTCCGAGCGAGACGACAGGCCCACGTCGGGGCAGGAGATGCACCTGCTGAACTCCTCGCACATCCGGGAGAAGATCAGCGGTAAGTGGTGGCTGCGTGGCCTGGTCCGGATGTCCCAGAGGGACCTGCCGCGCACGATCCGCCTGCTCTACGCGACCGTGCTGTCCCGACCCCCCACGCCGGCCGAGCTGTCCGCGGCGCAGGAGTATTTCAGAAAGCCGGGTGTGAACAACAATCAGGCCGTCGAAGACCTGATCTGGGCGCTGGTTAACAGCAAGGAGTTCCTCTACAGACACTGAACTGTCCGCAAACGCAATGGCGGCGTTTTGAAGATGGGTAGGTGAGGCGTCCCCGCCTTAGTGCTCCAGGGGGCGGCCGGATGACCTGGCAGACGAGGTGACACATTATGAAATCAAATCCCGACGGCGGCCGGATGACGCGGCGCGAGGCCCTGAGGCACATGCTTGCCGGCACGGCCGGCCTGACGCTGGCCGGGACACTGACCGGGCGGACCGCGAGGGCGGCACAGGCCCCATCGGCCGGTTCAGTCATCCAGATCTGGATGTGGGGTGGGCCGGCGCACCTCGATACGTTCGACCCCAAACCGAACGCGGGTGAGGATTACTGCGGGTCGCTCGGCGAGGCCATCCCCACCAACGTCGACGGCATCGAGGTCAATGCCGCCCTGCCCTTGCTGGCGCAGCAGGCCGACAAGTACGCCATCATCCGCAGCATGACGCACGGCATCAACGCGCACGAGACGGCCTCCTACCTGGTGCAGACCGGCCGCCAGCCCGGCAGGCTGGTCTTCCCGTGCGTGGGAGCGGTCGTCTCCATGCTCAAAGGCTACGACAGCGGCTACGACGGAATTGTGCCGCCCTACATCGTGCTGACCCAACCGCAGGGGCGCTTCTCCGAGGCCGGTTTCCTGGGGCAGAAGTACAAGCCGTTCGCCACCGGCGGCGACCCCAACCGCACGCCGTTCGCCGTCGAAGGCATCGTCGCCCCAGGCATCTCCGATCAAAGGCAGCAGAGCAGGCGTCAACTGCTGCAGGCACTGGACACGCTGGGCAAGGCCATGCGGGCCGACCCGCAACTGGAGCTCCACGATCGGTGCCAGCAGGAAGCCTACGACATGATGTTCGGGGATGCCCGCAAGCTCTTCGACCTCTCCGAGGAGGGGGACCAGATGCGGGATCGCTACGGGCGCAACACATTCGGCCAGTCCTGCCTGATGGCCCGGAGGCTGGTCGAGCACGGTGTGCCCTACGTGACCATCAACTACAGGGGCTGGGACACCCACAAAAGACACTTTCAGATCATGCAGCAAAAGCTGCCCGAGCTGGACCAGGGCGTGGCCACGCTGCTGCAGGACCTGGCGGATCGCGGTCTGCTGGACAGCACCATCGTGTGGTGGAGCGGGGAGTTCGGCCGCACCCCGAAAGTGATGTGGGACCCGCCCTGGAACGGCGGCCGCAACCACTACGGCCAGTGCTTCTGCGCAGTGCTCGCGGGCGGGGGGTTCAAGGGCGGCCGCGTGGTCGGCGCCTCCGATGCCCGCGCGGAGAAGGTGGTGGAGCGGCCCGTCTATCCGCGCGACCTGATCCGCAGTATTTACGTGAAGCTGGGCATCGATCCCGACGGGGCGCTGCCCAACCCGAGGGGGCTGGACCTGCAGGTACTTCCGGCCGGCGAGGCCGGCGAAGAAAGCGGCGGCATGCTGACCGAGATCATGTGACCCGGGGGCGCAACTATGCGCGCAATCAAGTACCTGTTGCTGCTGGTGATCGGCCTGGGTGCGGTCGGCCCGGCCTCAGCCGCCGAGCGGTATCCACACATCGGCTACGTCTATCCCGCCGGTGGACAGAAGGGGACGACGTTCGAAGTCACGGTTGGCGGCCAGTTCCTGCGGGGGGCAACGGACATCTATGTGTCCGGTGAAGGCGTCCGGGGCGAGGTCGTCAAACACTACGCCCTGCGCATGAACTTGAACGGTGAGCAGCGCCGAGAGCTGCTCCGACGCCTGGCCGGGCTGCGGCAGAAGCGCGTGGCCGAACTGGCGCAGAAGGGCCAGGCCGTGCAGGTGCCACGTTTCCTGCTGGCACGCGGGAACAACCGGCCGAGCGACTCCGCGGAAGACGGGGAGCCCGTGGAGCTGCCGGAGCATCCGATGCTGCGCGGTCTGGAGGACATGGACCTGCGCCAACTGCAGCACCTGCACGATCAGTTCCTGGACCGGCAGTTCACCAGCAGGAGGCAGCCGAACTCTCAGCTCAGCGAAGTCGTGCTGGTGGAGGTTAGCGTTGACCCGGATGCGCCGGCCGGGGACCGGGAGCTCAGGCTCGGCACGCGGCTTGGCCTGACCAACCCGATGCCCTTCCAGGTGGGCACATTGCCGGAGGTGGAGGAGCGGGAGCCGAACGATCCGGAGCAGTCCCTCTACCTGCCGCCCGATCCCCCGCTCGAGCCGCCCGTGCTGGTGAACGGCCAGATGCTGCCGGGAGACGTGGACCGGCTGCTCTTCCGGGCGAGGGCCGGCCAGCGGCTGGTGATCGAGGCGGCCGCCCGCCGCCTGGTCCCGTTCCTGGCCGACGCCGTGCCCGGGTGGTTCCAGGCCACACTGACCCTCTACGATGCGGCGGGCCGGCAGGTGGCCTACGCCGATGACTGGCGATTTGATCCCGATCCTGTCCTGCTGTTCAAGGTCCCCGGGACCGGCGAGTACGAACTGGAAATCCGCGACGCCATCTACCGGGGCCGGGAGGATTTCGTCTACCGGATATCCATCGCCGAGAACCCCTTCGTGACGGCGGTGTTTCCGTTGGGCGGTCGGGCCGGGGGCGAGGCCGCGGCTGCCGTCGAGGGGTGGAACCTGGGCAACAGGCGACTGCCGCTGGACACGCGGCCGGGCCTCCCCTCCGTGCGGCGCACCGCCCTGCAGCACAACGGGCACCTGCCCAACGAAATCGTCTATGCGGTGGACACCCTGCCGGAAACGGTCGAGACCGAGCCCAACGACGGCAAGGAAAGCGCCGAGCGCATCAGCCTTCCAATAATCGTCAACGGGCGTATCGGCCGCCCCGGGGACGTAGATGTATTCGAGTTCGAAGGCCGTGCCGCAGACAAGGTGGCGGTGGAAGTGGTGGCCCGTCGGCTGCACTCCCCGCTGGATTCGCTGGTGCGGGTGACGGACCCTTCAGGACAGGTCGTGGCCTCGAATGACGACTACGTGCGCAAGGAAGGCCATCTCCACACCGATATGGGCATACTCACGCATCACGCCGATTCCTACCTGACGGCGCGCCTGGCCTCGGACGGTGCCTGCCGGGTGCAGGTGACGGACGCTCGTGGGCACGGCGGCGCGGCCTATGCCTATCGCCTGCGCATTTCCCGGCCGCGGCCGGACTTCACGCTGCGGGTGAGCCCCTCCTGTGTCAGCCTCAGGCCCGGGGCCGTTGCACCCATTACGGTGCACGTTCTGCGCAAGGACGGTTTCGCGGGCGAGATCGAAGTGATGCCCGTTGACGCATCGTCCGGTTTCTCGCTGGAGGGCGGCCGGGTGCCTGCCGGGCGGGACAGGGTCCACATGACCTTGAGGGCCAGGTGGAACGCGGAGGAAGGGCTTTTCCCCCTGGAACTGGAAGGCCGCGCACGTATCAACGGCGAGACCGTCCGGCGCCCGGCGACCCCTTGCGAGGACGTGATGCAGGCGTTCCTGTGGCGGCATCTGGTGCCGACTGAGGAGTTCCTGGTCAATGTCAACCGGAGGATGTGGCGCACCTTCCCCGCGGGGCTGGAGGGCCGGCCGCCCGTGCGGGTCCCCTCAGCGGGTGCCACACAGGTGCGGCTGGGCGTCCCGCGCAACCCGCGCATCCGCCGGATATTCCTCAAGCCGGTCGAGGCGCCGGAGGGCATCTCGGTGTCGAACGTAGAGCTCGGGGAGGGCGAGCTCTCGTTCGAGTTGCGGGCCGACTCCGACGCGCCTCCCGTTGGTTACGCCAACAACATCCTGCTGGGGGTGACCGCCGAGATCGCGGTGCCCAACAGAGGGCAGAGCCCCGATGATCCGGAGGTCCAGGTCCGCAGAAACGAGCTCGGCGTCCTGCCCGCCATTCCGTACGTCATTACGGACCCGGACAATCCCCCCGGTTGACGTCGCCGGCGGTTTTCGTGGTTCGCCCTACCCTCGCGCCACCCGCATGGCCACGTCCACCCACTCCCAGAGCCGCTGCGGCTCGTAGGATACCGTGCTGATGTCCTTCAGTATCAGCTCGACCGGGCAGTCGTGGCGCGCGCAGACGTCCACCGTCTCACGCAGGTCCCTTTCCACCGCCTCCGGGTCCCAGCGGGGCCGGGCGAGGAAGGCCGGGTTGGGTTTGCGGGAGAAGACGAAGTCCCCGCCCAGGCCCCGTGCCCCCCGCTCCTGGTCCACCCAGGGGCTCATCGAGACCTTCCGCACGTTGGGCATCTTCCGGATCATCTCCACCTTGTCATCCAGCGGCTCGCAACACCCGTAGTAGGCGAGGCCGAAGCGCGAGAACCATTCCGACATGTGGGGCAGCTCGAACTCCTCGTGCATGGTCGGGGAGACGGCGGAGAATATCTGCGACATGCCGAAAGTCCACAGGTCTTTCGCCCGGGGGCGCTGCGGGTCGAATCCCGGGGCCGGCAGTTCGTCCGTGAACGCGCCGGTGCAGTGAATCCAGCTCTGCGGCAGCCCCAGCAGGCCGCGCTCCTCCAGCCGGTCGAGCAGAACCTGGCTGGCCTGCGAGGTCCTCTCGATGATCCGGTGCATGAAATCGGGCCGGGCGGCCATGTCGTATATCACGTTCTGCGCACCGCGCCAGGTGACTATCCGGTCCAGCGGCGCAAACACCGGCCGCACCCCCTGCATGCGCACGGTCAGAATGCCGTCGAAGACCTCGTGGGCCGTCTCCTCGATGCGCGCGGTGGCCTCCCGGTCCAGCTCCGGGTCGGGGTCCTGGATCTTATCGATGTCCTTTTCGTCGCGGATCTGGTCCTTGTAATGATGCCCCATCACGGCGCTGGTGGGATCGGTCACCGCGCGCTCTTCGACCACGCCGATGCCGAAGCCGCGCCCGCGGACGACCTTGCCGACGTCGATGACCGGCTCCACGACCATGTCCGCCCGCATGTGCCACCACCGGTAGAGGGTCCGCCGCAGGCCCGCCTCCATCCGGCGGCAAAGCTCGTCCTCGGTGCGGAGGGTCAGCTCATCGCCAACGTTCATCTCGTTCCACGGGATCTGGTCGATGGCGACCGTGGGCCGCACCGGCTCCAGGCCGTTCAGGGCCTTCCAGAGCTGCCTGGTTTCCTGCTGGACCGGCAGGGCCGCGATCTCGGCGACCTGTCGGCCCAGCCCCCTCAGTACTTCCCGGTCTTTGGCGCTGACCGTCACTGTCTCTCCTACGCTGTTGAGAGCGCACACAGCTCTATCCCCCGGCGGCACGGGCGAGCCCGGCGCTTCCTCCATGTGGCGGATCAGTCCCAGCGAGATCTGGTGTCGCCCGCCGACGTAGTCATTGTACAGCCAGCCGCCGTGGTGGTTTCACACGATGATGGTCCGCAGGCGGCGGTCGGCAGCGGGAATAACCGGCAGCCGGCGATGCTTGTTCGCTCCCTCGCTCACGTTGCGTCTCCCGTCAGAAAAAACACCGGGCCACGGCCCGTGTAGTATGCATCCTTCTCGGCGATGCCACAAGGCAATCAACACCCCGTCCGCATGGTCCGCAGCAATGCGCCGGGCTTCTGCCGCTGCGGTGAATGAATGCTTGAACCGACCGGTGAGGGGTATAAGAAGCGCGGTCTGCGGCTGGTGATGGCGGTGAAGTGGTAGTCACCGTCTGAGACATCGAGCCCGGATATGTCTCGTTGCCCAAGCCCGGCCGCGGGGTTATGATGCGCCCTGGGTTGCCGGGATCAGTTCTCCACGCACCGGGGAGGCCGACATGCGCCGGGAGCGTAAAGAGTGACCGCGGTGGGTGCCCTGGGGCATCCTGTTGTTCGCGCTGCCGTTCATCGGGGTCGGCGTCGGCACGCTCGTCCATGCCGGCCGTTGCTGGCGGACCCACGGAGCGGCGCGGTCCTGGCAGGCCGTCCCCGCGGCCATCAAGTCCGTGGAGTTCGAGAGCCACTCGAATGGCGACAGCATAACCTACAGCGTGGAAGCGGTGTACGAGTACGAATTCGGCGGTGAGAGCTACACCGAAAGTCGCGTCGCCATCATGGGCGGGTCCTCCAACGATTACGAGATCCATCGCCGTCGGTATGAGGAGCTGAAAAGGCAGCACGACGCGGGCGAGCCGTTCCATGCCTACGTCAATCCCGATGATCCGTCGCAGGCCGTCCTGTTCCGGGAGAGCGATCCCTGGATGTACGCGCTGATCCCGTTCGGGATCGTGTTCCTGGCGGGAGGATTGGTCGTACTGGGGCTCGGCGTCTGGGGGTTGCGCGAATACGAGCGACTGGAAGAGGTGGAGGAGTTAACCCCGGGCGAGCCCTGGCGGGTGCGCGAGGACTGGAGTCGGGGGGAGGTCAAGGCCTCGAACCTGAAAGAGATCGCCTTCTTCTGGATATTCGGTCTCTGGCTGACCGTTTTCCTCTCGGTCTTCGTGATCCTGATGGGATCGGAGGGTGCGCCCCTGCCGGCGTGGCTTTTCATCGGACTTTTCGGGGTGGTCGCGCTCTGGATGCTGGGGAGGGCGTTCCTGATGACCTTACGGCAACTGGTCCACGGGTCGCCCGCGCTGTACCTGGAAGAGGTGCCCGTGCAACCCGGCGGGAGAACCTCCGCGGCCGTCCGCACGGCGAAGCCTTTTAAGGCGGGAAGGTGGGCACTGGAGCTGCGCTGCTACATGCCCGCTCGGGAAGGCACCGACGAGCGGGCACGCGCCGAGGAGTTGTTCCGAAATGCCGAGCAGACCGCCGAAGGGGGGCCGACCTTCCGGGCCGCCTCCTGGCGCGGATGGTGCATCTATAGGCGGGAACTGGAACCCGCCGGGGAGGCGAAGGCGGACCGCACGGGGGCCGCCCTGCTGCCGGTGGTCATCGAGGTCCCCGAGGGCGCCCCGGCCACATCGGTGGAGCCGACCGAGTGCATCACCTGGACGCTGCTGGTGAAGGCGAAGTCCTTCCCGTGGGGCTTCTCGGCCGAATTCGACCTCCCCGTCTTTCAGCCGGTCGAACCGCCCGCGGCGGCGTCAGAGGCGGCATCCTGACGGATTGTTCGGGATATCGGCACGGCGCACTTGTGGACGCATAAGTCGGGCGTTAGGCTATCCTGGCTGCCTGGTGAGGACCCACGCTGCGCCGGTCGCGGCGAGCACATTTCATCCACCGGAGGCACCCCAGAAGATGAAGCCTCGTGCGTTCCCGCTCCGATCCACACTCTTCGTTTTGCTCGCTCTGATCCCGGCGCCCCTGCGCGGGGAGGCCGTCCGATGGGATGCCGACTCACCCGCGGTCCTGGCCCGGAAGATGGTCCGGGAGGCGGACCTTCGAGGCGGACTCATCGTGCACGTGGGGTGCGGGGAGGGCCGGCTCACGGCAGCGTTCGCCGGCGAAGAGGGCCGAACTGTTCACGCTTTGGACACGGACCCCGTTGATGTGGAGGCGGCCAGACGGCGTCTGCGCTCTGCCAGGGTGTACGGCCGCGCCGCGGCGGATCGATGGGACGGCCGGTCCCTGCCCTACGTGGAAAACCTGGTGAACCTGCTGATCGTGCAGGATGCACCGGGACCTTCCGAGGAGGAGATGCTTCGCGTGCTCGCGCCGCGGGGAGTGGCCTTCGTGCGGCGCGACGGTTCCTGGAAGAAACTGGTCAAGCCGCCCCGGGAAGACACCGACGAGTGGACGCATTTCCTCTACGATGCCACGAACAATGCCGTATCGAGCGACACGGTGGTCGAGCCGCCGCGGCGGCTGCGCTGGACCGGCAGTCCTAAGTGGGCACGCCACCACGACCACATGGCCAGCCTCAGTTCGATGGTCTCCGCCGGCGGCCGGGTCTTCTACATCATGGACGAGGGTTCGAAGCTGTCCATCTCGCTGCCGCCCCGATGGAAGCTCACCGCTCGCGACGCCCAGAACGGAACCATCCTGTGGCAGCGGGAGTTGCCGGAGTGGTGGCGGCACCTGTGGCCCAACAAGAGCGGCCCCCTGTCCCTGACCAGGCGGCTGGTGGCCACGGAGGACCGGGCGTACGTCATCCCTGGCCTGGACGCACCGGTCAGTGCCCTCGACGCCCGGACGGGCGAGACGCTGCACACCTTCCGCGGCACCGCCCCGGCGGAGGAGTTCATCCTCTCGGACGGCGTTCTCTTCGTGGTCTGCGGCGAAAGTCTCTTGGAGCGAGACGAGCATCTGGACACCTACAATGACGTGGTGGAGCTGGAGGCGTTCGGACGCACGGCTACCTGGCAGGACGCGGAACGACGGGTGATAGCCGTGGATGCGGTGACGGGCCACGTGCTGTGGTCAATCGACACGCCCATCGCCCCGCTGACCCTGGCGGCAGATGCGGACGGGGTCTACCTCTACGACGGCCGGTGCGTGGTCTGTCGGCGCCGGGCCGACGGCCGGGAAAGATGGCGCTCGGAGCCGACGCCGCACGACGACGAGATGCGCACCTGCATGTCGCCCACGCTTGTGGTGCAGGACGGCGTGGTGCTGTTCCACGGCGGCACGAAGGAAATGGCGGCCCTCTCGGCCGAGACGGGTGAGGCCCTCTGGAGCAGCGACCACCCGGGGTACGGCTACTGCACCGCAGGGGACATATTCGCCATCGGCGGCAAGGTGTGGACCGACGACCTCGTCTCCAGCCGCAGGCCGGGGACGCTCGTGGCGCGGGCCCTGCGCACCGGGGAGGTGCTGCAGAAGTTCCCCTGTGACGCCGACATCGACTTCTTCCACCACCGGTGCTACCGCAACAAGGCCACCGAGCGTTACCTGCTGATGGGGCGGACCGGCGTCGAGTTCATCGACCCCCGGACCGAGCACTGGATGGTGCACCACTGGGTCCGCGGTGGCTGCATATACGGCATCATGCCCGCCAACGGCCTGCTCTACTCCACCCCGCACCCCTGCGTCTGTTTCGCCGAGTCGAAACTGACCGGGTTCTGCGCCCTGGCGCCGGAGAAAGAAGCCGGCCGTGAAACACCAAACACGTCGCCGAGCTTGGTCCGTGGTCCGGCCTACGGGGAGGTACGGCAAGAGACCGCCCGCCCCGCCGACTGGCCCACTTATCGCCACGACCCTGCGCGTTCGGGCACCACCCCGGGGGCCGTGCCCGCTGAGCCGGCCCGGCAATGGACCGCCGAGCCCGGAGGGCGGCTGACCGCCCCGACGCTGGCAGCGGGACGGCTCTACGTGGCGTCGACCGACGAGCACACGGTACATGCCCTGGACGCCGAGACGGGCGAGGAACTCTGGCACTTTACGGCGGGAGGCCGGGTGGACTCACCGCCCACGCTCTGGCGGGGTCACGTCCTGTTTGGCTGCGCGGACGGGCACGTGTACTGCCTCCGCGCGGCGGACGGGGAGCTGGTCTGGAAATTCCGGGCCGCTCCCCGGGACCGACGGCTGCCCTCCTACGGTCAGATCGAATCCGTCTGGCCCGTGCACGGCAGTGTCCTGGTGCTCGAGGGGCCGGAGCAGGGCGTGGACAGACCGGTGCTCTGCTGCGTGGCCGGGCGGTCCATGTTCCTGGACGGCGGGTTGCGGTTCCTGAAGCTTGACCCGAAGACCGGGCGAAAACTGGCCGAACGGGTCCTGGACGCACGCGACCCCGACACGCGCGGGAACCTGCAGGACAAGGTCAGCCGGTGCAACATGCCCACCGCTCTGCCGGACATCCTGTCCAGCGACGGCCGTCACATCTACATGCGGGCGCAGGTCTTCGACATGAACGGGCGCCGGCTCGACGTGCGGGTGAAGAATGCCAAAGAACAGCAGGGCGAGGACGCCCACCTGTTCTCGCCCCTGGGTTTCCTGGACGATACGTGGTTCCACCGGCCGTTCTGGCTCTACGGCAGGTGGTACCTGGCCGGCGGCGGGCTGCACGGTTTCTCCGGGCGGTTCGCTCCGGCCGGACGGATCATGAGCGTGGGTGAATCCCGGATATACTCCTTCGGGGCCGAGCCGCGCTACTATCGCTGGACCACGCCGATGGAGTACCAGCTCTACGCCACCGACCGGGCGCCGGAGATCGTCACCGAGCAGATACCTCCCCGGCGCATCTGCGACAAGATGGGCTGGCGATCCGTAACCGAAATGCCCCACCCGGCATACCGCTGGACCGAGAAGCTTCCCCTTCTGGTCCGGGCCATGGTACTGGCACAGGACCGCCTCTTCGTGGCCGGCCCACCCGACCTGGTAAACGAGGAGGAGGCCTTGCGGAACCTGCGCGATGAGGACACGCAGGCCCACCTGTCGGCGCAGGACGCCGCATGGCGAGGTCGGAAGGGCGGCCTGCTGTGGACCGTCTCGGCCGAGACCGGGCAGGCGCTGGCCTCCTGCGAGCTGGAGAGCCCGCCGGTCTTCGACGGCATGTGCGCCGGGGAGGGCAGGCTGTACCTCTCCACCATGTCGGGCACGGTGGAGTGCTGGGGCCGGAGGGCTCCGTAGCTCTCCCGGCAGAGGCCGCTCCGCGCGGCCTGCCGCGGCGGACGCCTCCGCTGCGCACGGCCGTTGAATGTCCCTCTCCGTCCGTGTTCGTCCACAATTGCCATCTCGGCGCGGGACCGCCGCCGGCGTGAACGGCTCCCCTGAGCCTGCCGGGGCAGCCGGTTTGCAAATGCAGGACGCAGGGAACATAATGGCCCTTCTACCCGAATCGGGGGACGAGTCCATGGCACAGAGAGAAGGCGAGATGGAACGCGCCCGCAGCACGACCATCCTGTCCGTGCGACGCGACGGGGAGGTGGCCGTGGGCGGGGACGGACAGGTGACGCTGAACGAGACGGTGCTGAAGGCGACGGCGTGCAAGATCCGCCGCCTGCACCAGGAGAAGGTGATCGTGGGCTTTGCCGGCGCCGCGGGCGATGCGTTTGCGCTGCTGGACCGTTTCAGCGGGAAGCTGGAAAGCTACCAGGGAAACCTGCTGCGGAGTGCCCACGAGCTGGTGAAAGAGTGGCGCACGGACAAGATGCTGCGGCCTCTGCAGTGCCTGCTGGCCGCGGTGGACCTGCAGCACAGCCTGCTGATAACGGGCAACGGCGAGGTGGTGGAGCCGGACGACGGCATCATCGCGGTGGGATCGGGGGGGCCGATGGCCCTGGCGGCCGCCCGAGCCCTGCTGGGGGACACGGAGCTGGACGCGGCGACCATCGTGGAGAAATCGCTGGGGATCGCAGCCGGTATATGCGTTTACACCAACCGACACATTCACGTGGAGGCCCTGCCGTGAAGGGACTGACACCCCGCGCCATCGTCCAGCAGCTGGACCAGTACATCGTGGGCCAGGACGACGCCAAGCGGGCCGTGGCCATTGCGCTACGGAACCGCTGGCGCCGCCAGCAGGTCAGCGGGGAGATGCAGCGGGAAGTCCTGCCCAAGAACATCATCATGATCGGCCCCACCGGCGTGGGCAAGACGGAGATCGCCCGCCGGCTGGCGGGGCTGGCGAACGCGCCGTTCGTCAAGGTGGAGGCTTCCCATTACACGGAGGTGGGATACCACGGCCGGGACGTGGAAAACATGGTGAGGGAGCTGGTGCAGCTCTCCCACAACATGGTACGGGAGGAGATGATGGAGCAGGTGCGGCCGCAGGCGGAGCAGAACGCGGAGGAACGCCTGCTGGATTACCTGTACGAACCCCCCACCGGAGGCATCGACGACGAGGAGAAGCGGGAGCAACAGGCCCGCGCACGGGAGCGCCTGCGCGGAATGCTCCGGGAGGGGAAGCTGGACGAGCGGGAGATCGAGATCCAGGTCACCGAGAAACCCCAGGTGGTGCAGGGCATGGTGATGGGCGGCGAAGAGATGGGGGTGGACATGCAGAGCTTCCTGGAGGAGATGCTGCCCGGCCGCACCGAAAACCGACGCATGGCCGTGCAGGAGGCCCGCGATGTGCTCGTCCACCAGGAGAGCGAGAAGCTGCTGGACCGCCAGACGCTGGCCCGCAAGGCGCTGTGGAGGGCCGAAAACAGCGGGATCATATTCGTGGACGAGCTGGACAAGATCGCCAGCACGGGCGGGGAGTCAGGCCGGGGACCGGACGTGAGCCGCGAGGGGGTGCAGCGGGACCTGCTGCCCATGATTGAAGGTTGCACGGTGCCCACCCGCTACGGGATGGTGAACACCGACCACATCCTGTTCATCGCGGCCGGCGCATTCAACGTGGCGAAACCGAGCGACCTGATCCCGGAGCTGCAGGGGCGGTTCCCCATCCGGGTGGAACTCAGCGACCTGACCAAGGACGACTTCGTGCGGATCCTCCGCGAGCCGCGCAATGCCCTGACGAAGCAGTACCGGGCACTCCTGGAGACCGAGGGGGTCGAGCTGGAGTTCACCGACGGGGCGGTCGAGCGCCTGGCCGAGTACGCCGAACGGATCAACCGCACCACCCAGAGCACCGGCGCCCGGCGGCTGCAGACCGTGATGGAGAAGCTGCTGGAGGAGCTGAGCTTCGAGGCCCCGGAAATCGCGCCGACCAGGGTCGTGGTGGACCAGGGTTACGTGGGCACGCGGCTGGCGGAGCTGGTGGAGGACGAGGAACAGACGCGCTATATATTGTGACTGCCGACCGGCCGTGCCGGCGGCTTACGGCGAGACCTGGAACAGCTTCTCCGGCAGGTCCTTGTTCAGTTCGACCTCATGGAGCGTCAGGCGAGCGACGGTGCCGCCCCTGCTGTAGAGCAGAAAGACCCGGGTGGGGATGCTGACGGCCTCATTCTCCGGACCCTTGACCATCTCGACCTGGCCGAACCTGATCTCCACGCGGAGGGAGCGGTCCGGGCGGTACTTGCGCAGTATCTGCGGCTGGGTGCTGCCCAGCGTGAAGAACAGCGTGTTGGAGGCGACCAGCGGGGCCCTGCGGTCCTCCACGTACCGCAGGGAGTCGATGCAGTAGCTGCCGGGCAGCAAAGAGAGCCGCACCACCTGGCCCCTGCCGTGGAACAGGCCGAGCCAGTCGAAGGCGTCCACGAGGTCGTCGGGCATCAGCGGAACGCGGACATGCTCCGGAAGCGGCTCGCCGTATTGCCCGGAGGTCTGCTCTCCGTAGATGAGCATGGAATATCGCTGCCCGTCGCCGACCAGTTGGACCCTGGGCGAAGCGCTGTCGGGAACCGTCAGGTTGATCATGGAGTAGGGAACCTGGTCGGGTCGGTCGGGTTTCTGAATGCGCAGTTTGCCGCCTCGGAGCTGGTCGATGCCGCCGCGTCTCTGGATGCTGGCACTGCGCAGCACGAGCGTGCACTCAGCCTCCAGCGAACTCCATCTCTGGCTGTTGCGGATCAACTGCGTCCTGACCTCCTCCAGGGAGGGCACGCCGGCCGAGCGCGGCGGGGGGGAAGCGAGCTCCGGCTCGCTTTCACAGCCCGCGGTGACGGCCAGCAATGCTGCGGTCGCCAGGATCACGCTGAACGCCGCGAGTGCCGTTGCCCGTCCGCCGTTGAGACGTTTAAGTTCGGACATGGATCAACTCCTTACCGCCTTGTGCTGAAGTCTCGGTTTCAGACCGGTTCGGGGCCGCTCTGGTCGTAAATCCACCGGGTGGCTTCCTCGGGGCACGGGGAGAGTTCATCCGGGCTGAAGAACTTCGCCATCTCTTCGCGGGCGGCCTGTGGGCTGTCGCTGCCGTGAATCAGGTTGAAACGGTTGCTCAGCGCGTAGTCGCCCCGTATCGAGCCGGGCGGAGATTCGCTGCCGAAGGTCTCACCCATCATGCGCCGAACGACCTCCACGGCGTTCTTGCCCTCCAGAACCATCGCCACCACCGGTCCGGAGGTCACGTAGCGGACCAGGGGTTCGTAGAACTCCTTTCCCTCGTGGGCGCCGTAGTGCCGGCGCACGAACTCCTCTGTGAGACGCAGCATCTTCAGTCCGATAATGCTGAAGCCTTTGCGCTCGAAGCGGTGGATGATTCGTCCGATGAGCCTGCGGCGCACGGCGTCAGGCTTCAGAAACACCACAGTTCGTTCCATCTGCGCCTGGCTACCTCCTGAGGTCATTCAGCTTCTCGTGATAGGCGCGGCGGACCTCCCGGAAAAACTCCCGGTAGTGCTCTGTGCAGTAGTCCGGATAGGTCCAGTCGCGGGGTTCAAAGTCTCCCCCCTGCCAGCTCAGCGTTACCTCTCCGTAGACGCCGCTTCCCAGGTACAGGCGATGACCATGGTCCTTGGTGGTCGCCAACACCAGTTTGGAGAGGCTCACGTAACCGGGGTCCAGGTTCACCGGCCGAGCCGGGGCATCCTCGAGCTGACGGGCCATCTCCTTCTCCAGGCGGTTGGTGGTGTGCTTGGCGGCGACCAGGTTCTCCGGTCTTATCAACTCCTGGAAGCTGTATATGCGCCGCAGCAGCGGATGTCCCATCTCTTCCGCGTAATACCGGGTGAAGTCGAAAGGCCATGCATCGCTTTGCAGATCGACAGGGCCGAATGCCTTCTCCAGCCGCTCCTTGCCAGCGGCGAGCCAGGGCTCACGTGCAGCCAGCACGGCGCAGATCAGGTTAACCGCCTCTGGTTTTTTTGGGGCCCCCACGTGCAGCTCCTGCAGGACTGGTCATTGCGTGGCTTCTGCGCGAACCGGCTCAAAGCGCCGGGACATCTCTTCGAGTCTCTGTCGCACCGCTTCCACAATCCGGTCGGGGCAGACGTCCGTTTGCGCCTTTGCTCCCCGAACCTGGAGTTCGAGCCGGCCGCTGCGGCGCACACCCCTGCCCACCACCACCCGGAGCGGGAATCCAATCAACCGGGCATCGTTGAACTTGACTCCAGGGCGCTCCTCGCGATCGTCCAGCAGGGCCGCGAGCCCTTCCTTGCGCAGGAGGTCGTACGCCTCCTCCGCGGCGGCGGTGATCTCCTCGTCCGCCATGTCCAGCGGCATCACGACCACCTGGAAAGGCGCCATCTCCGGGGGCCAGTGGATACTCTTCCCCTCGGCGCCTGTCTCCACCATGGCGGCCAGCGCGGCGGCCAGGGAAACCGAGTGGTAAACCATCCGGGGGGCCTCTTCGCCGCCGGCTGCGACCGCGCACCCGAGACCGGCGGCTTCTGCGGGCCGGGTTCCCAGGTCTTCGATGGTCGCCACTTCGATGCCGTCGAACATGCCCAGGGGTGAGCCGCATTGCCAGCAGTGGTCATCGGCCTCGGCGAATCGAACGTCCGCCAGCACGTCCGGCTGGAAATCCCGTCCGGGCACCACGCCCACCAGGTGCGCGTCGTTCTTGTTGGCGCCCGTGATGGCGCTGTTCATGGAAGCCACCGCGTAGTCGGCGACCAGTTGAACTTCGTTCAGCCCCGTCGGTCCCGCGAAGCCGACCGGGGCCGTGGTTATTTTCTCCACTACCCTGCCGTCCGCCAGGGTCAGTTCCTCCGCCCCGAGCGCCCGCTTCAGCTTACCCTCGTTCACTTTGTGGTCGCCCCGCACCAGCGCGGCCACCGGCCGGGCATCGGCCACGTAGAGGATGGTCTTGAGCAGGTCGCGGGGCTCCGCATCCAGGAATCGGCTGACGGCGTGCACGGAGGTCCGTCCGGGGGTCTCAACCTCCCGGGGCTGCGGCGCCTCCGCCGGAGGGGACAGCTCCGCCTCGGGTAGTCGGGCGCTCTCGCGGGTGCCTGCGTAACCGCAATCCGGGCACCGAACGTAGCGTTGCGTGCCCATGGGGGCGGGCACCAGGAACCTGTGGGCGCACGGCGTGCCGGCCTCGTCGCAGGCGGCCTCCACTACGTGGAACGGAAAGCCGCAATCCTCGCACGTGCGGCGGAGCACCTCGGACATGGCATCGTGACATGCATCGTCTGCGTCCCGTTGCAGGCTGAGGCCGTACGCTTCCCCCAGCAGGGCCTGGCGCGGTCGCAGGAAGGCCGGAACATCCGACCCCTTCGGATTGCTCTGGAGGCGGACCTGGCAGAGCGTCAGGGGCAGTTGCCGATAACTGCCGATCAGCCCCTTCAGCAGCCGGGCCACTGCCAGGTGACGCTCAGAAGGGTTCTCCTCGCCCAGAGTGCCGCCGGGCAGCAGCACCTCCTGCGCGCCCGCATCGACCATGCGCCCGAGCAGGCGGTCGGCAAGCCGGCGCACTACCCGCGTCCCCAGGGGCAGGTAGCACAGGCGCCTTCCCGGCGCCTGCCGCATCAGGCCCGCCCGCAGCATCAATTCATGCCCTCGCGACAGAGCCTCGGCCGGACTCTGCCGCAGGGTGGGTATGAGCGCGCCGGACCAGCGCATCAGGATATATGCCTCGCCGAGACCACAGGGACGGCGGATGCCGGGTTTTTCCCCGATTTTAGAGATTCTGCATTATAGACGCCGTGCCCGAAACCTGCAAACAAAAGGGTCTTGCGGGCCTTGCTTGACCGCGCCGCAGCGCTCCGGTAGATTCAAGCTCGGCACAGGTGCGATGTCGGCGGACACGCCATCAAGCCCAGCGTCTCAATCACGGCTTGCCAATCCAATGCACAGACTGCTGATCACCGTCGAATACGACGGCACTGACTTCCACGGCTGGCAGCTCCAGCCCCAGGAGCCGACCGTCCAGGGCGAGCTGGAGAAGGCGGTCCACCGGATAACGGCTGAACGGGTGCGCGTCATCGGGGCCAGCCGCACCGACGCCGGCGTGCACGCCGAAGGCCAGGCCGCGCACTTCGACACGGACTACGCTCTGAGCGAACGCCGCTTCGTGCCCGCCCTCAACTACTGGCTGCCCCGGGCCGTGGCCGTGCTGGACTGCTGCCGGGTGAGCCCCGACTTCCACGCCTGCTCGCGGGCCTCCACCAAGGTGTACCGCTACCGGATTCTGCGCTCCGCGCAACGCAGGCCCCTTCGGGAACGGCACGTGCTGCGGGAATGGCGACAGCTCGACCCGGCGGCCATGAGCGAGTGCGCGTCCCTGCTCGTCGGCCGGCACGACTTCACCAGCTTCGCCAGCGAACACACCGGGACCCGCCACAACGTGCGGCGGCTGCACCGGAGCGAACTCATCGAACGAGGCGACGAACTCCACTACCTGGTAGAAGGCGAGGGCTTCCTCTACAACATGGTGCGCATCATCGTGGGGACCATGCTGGAGGTCGGCCTCGGCAAGCGGACGGTCGCGGAGTTCACCCAGGTGCTGCAGGCCCGGGACCGCCGCGCCGCCGGCCCCACCGCCGCCGCCAGGGGACTGACCCTGGTGACGGTCAACTACCCGCGCGACCCCCGCCGGGGCGCCTGAGAGCCCCGCGGCATGGCGTGGGGGCCGGCGGTCTGGCAAGGAGTGAACTACTCGGTTATCATCGGAGCTCACGGAGGCGGAGGCTGTTGGTATGGGATATGCGCGATCACAACTTGCCTGCTGGTTCCTGGCATTGACCGGCCCTCTCGTGCTTGCTGCTGCGGAGCAGCCACGTGTCGAGGCAATTCCTGCAGGGCAGTATCCTGCGCTGCTGTTGATCAAGAGTGATCTGGAACACCACCGGTCACAGCGGAACAGCCTGATGATTGCCACGTTTGAAGGGGACGAACCCCATCTGCGGGAAGTCCTCACAGCACAATCCGTCAGGGCCACCCCGTTGGCCGATTCTGCGTTTCTGCTGGAGGCGGATCAGTACCCCAGCGACCGCTCGCTATGGGAGCAGAGACATTTTCTCGTCGATTTCCGGACCGGCGATCAGGTTCTTCTGTCCAGAAGCCGGTCCCGGGACCGCCTCGTGCACTTCCAGTGTCTTCGGAGCGCTCCCGAAAGGAACGAGGCCATGCTCCTGCGATACGGGCAGGGGACAGACAGGAGCACGCTGGTGCACGTTGACCTGGCCACGCTCGCTACAACGCCACGATATGCGATCCCCAGGACTGATGAGACGAGTGGGTTCCACGGTCTCCACATGGGGATCTCCCCGGACTTCAGGCTGGCTGCGGCCATGGTCTGCGATGAACCGCGAGAACTGGATCGCGCTTCCCGACGGTGGCGGTCCCGCTTTTCTCTGGTCGTGCTTGATCTCCAGAAAATGGAGAAAATCGAGCTTGTCCATGACATCGTACTGGAGACCAGCCCCTACTCCGGGTTGTCCGTCAGGCCGCCTCCGTACGTATGGACCAGTCCTCAGGAAATCCTCTACCAGGATATGATCCCGGAAGATGACGAGGAGCGGGCAGTCCGCCAAGAGGGCCAGTACGTCTTGAAGTGTGTCAACGTCCAAACCGGGAAAGTCACCGAATGGCTCCGGAAACGGTTGCCACTCACGTCAGCCCGCGGCCGCATGTGGCGTGACCGGTATACTGGAGAGCTCCGGTATGAGGGCTTCACGGTTGACACCTCCAACCGCCGCCTCGTCCCCTGCCGCCCCGGTTACTCCGTGGAGTCGACTCATGGCCGCATTGTGATACGCTTTCGGCGTCAAGTGCTTTATAAGGGGCGCAGCACGCACTACCAGACATGCCCTTCGCATTCAGGCGAACATTTTGCCTACTCCGTTCGTTACCATGAGGACACCGGAGGCCCGGCCGTGTTCGCTAAGACACGACGGATGACGGAACCAGTATTGGTCAGCGAAAAAGCGTTTCTCCGCCAGCTCGTGGCCTGGGTGGAGGGTCCCGGTGATTAGCGTCATTGACATAGGTATGCCCTCGCGGGCTTTCCCTGTCACACCACCGGACGTACGGG
>CAZNGS010000071.1:0-21378 GCA_964572825.1 uncultured candidatus Brocadiaceae bacterium | reverse complement strand
CGGGCCAATTACCTCCACTGCCGGCGCCAAACACCTCACCTCGGTGAAGTGTTACAACATATCAATACGGTGGCGGACGGCCAGTTGCTCCGCCCTCTCGTGCCCTTCATCCGTGAGCGTAATCAACTCGTAGGGCTCGTAGTTGACCATCCCTCTCTCGGCAAGGCTCTGAAAGGTGACCGTCACGGTCGAGCTGGCCGCGGCCTGGGGCGCGGAGATGTCCTTGGGCCAGGCCACCTTCTGCGTGCGCTCGATGCAGTAGATGGCGCGCAGATAATCTTCCAGCGGCGGGTGGTCGTAGTGCGGCGTGGCGATCATCACCGCATCGCAGACGTCCGCGTCGAACAGCTCGTCCGCGTCCTGGAACCGGGGGACGCTTTCGTCCAACTGCCCTCCGACCTTCTCCAGGCGCACTGGATCGGCGTCGCAGATGGCCGAAACCACGGCCCCGTCGGTGTCGTTTTTGATCCACCGAACGTGATTGCTGCCCATGCCGCCGACGCCGATTACGCGAATGCGAATGTCATCCATCTGTGCGCTCCTTCTGGGGTAGAAGCTTTCTGTCGGAATCGCGACGCGATGAAACGGGAATGTGCGCAGACCCTGGTCCGTCACCACCCCCGGACTGCCAACACCGCATGATATCCAACATGCCGCGGGCGGTAAAGTGCGAGCAGAGCGGGCGCATCCCTTTCAGGGAAGCGCGGCTGTCATGGAGTCCTGTCGGTATAATGACGGCATACCATCTTCTGGCCTTACGTCCAAGTGGCCGCAGCCCGAACGCGGTTCGGCCACAGCGGCGTGCGCGCGGCACGGTAGCTTTCCGGCAGGAAGTTCGTCCTCAAAAGCTCGGCCAGCGCCCGCGCGTCCACCTTGTCTGTCTTGGGCTGGCTGTCGGCGATAAGACGCATTCCCGAGGAGCGCCGGACCTGACCACCGGCCCGGAAGTGCCACAGAGCTTTGCAACCGCCGCCGGGGGATTGTATCCTGGCAGTTCAGGAAACGTGCTTGTGCGGGTGGTGATGATGACGGCGAGATTGCTTGGCCCGCTGCCTTGCTCGCGGGCCTCTCGCCCGCCCTCGTTGCGAACGGGGTTTTGAGAGAGTCTCCAAAGCCGGCCCCCTGGCTGCCGGAGGACAGTGATGCATGCAGGTTTTGCTCCCTCGCTGATGACCACGGGCATCGGAAGCCTGCCTTACACGGAGGCGGGCAAGGCCGCCGCCTTTGTGCTGAACGCCGGGGTTTCCATACCGTTCTGGCCGCAACTGCCGAAGCGCGATTCTGCGGAAGGCATGGTGGCGCAGTTCAGCGGGCCGATGCCCTGTGTTTACCTGGATGCGGCGGAGGGCAAGGTCCGCTGGAAGGCCGAGGGCAAGTACGAGGAGTTGGAGAGGTTCTACCGCCTGCTCCTGGCCGAGGAGCACGGACCTTTTGTCCTGGGAGCGGAACGGGCGGCCGGGTTCGACGCTTTCTGCCGGGCGGTCGGTGACCGCCGCTGGCCCTACGTGAAGGGACAGGTCACCGGTCCGATCACCTACACGACCAGCATCCAGAACCGGGCGGGAGACGTCCTGTTCAGCGATTCCGAGCTGCGGGACGCAGCGGTGAAGATGCTGGCGCGGAATGCGCTCTGGCAGGTCGAGCGGCTGGAGGAGTTCGTTGAAGAAGCCGTGATAGTCTTCGTGGACGAACCCGTCCTGGCCGCCTACGGTTCCAGCGCCCTGGCCAGCATCTCCCGGGAGCACGTCCGCGCCATGCTGGGCGAAGTATTCGAAGCCATAGACGAGGCGGGGGGCATCAGCGGCATGCACGTCTGCGGCAACAGCGACTGGGGCGTGATGGCGTCCACGGGGGTTCAGGTGCTCAACTTCGACGCTTACCAGTTCGGCCATACGATGGGCCTCTATCCCGACGCAATCGCCGCGCATCTGGCCGGCGGCGGATGCATAGCGTGGGGAATAGTTCCCACCACCGCCGAGATAGAGCGTGCGGATGTGGACTCCCTGGCCCGTTCTCTCCGGCAGAGTTTTGCGGCGCTGACCGATAAGGGGATCGACGAGGCGCTGCTGCGGGAGCGGGCCCTGCTGACACCTTCGTGCGGGGCCGGCAGCTTGGGCCCACCCCAGGCCGAAAAGGTGTTCCGGCTGCTGCGCGCGCTCGCAGGGGGATAGGCCTGCGGGGGCTGCGCCCCGGACTGCTGTGTCGGGCTCTTGCAGAACCGAAGGGACACGGCGGCACGTGGAGATGCTCCCCTGAAAGCGCGGTCATCCCGCCGGGTGGATGGGGAATTCCTCGCAGAGCTCCAGCACGCGGGGCCTCACCTCGGCCGCAGTATCGCGGGGGTTCGCCGAGCGCAGGATCTCCACGATCCAGCCGGCGACGGCGCGGGCCTGCTCTGCCTGCAACCTCCGGGTGGTCAGGGCGGGGGTGCCGATCCGGATGCCGCTGGCCTCGGCGGGTTTGCGGGGGTCGTTGGGGATGGAGTTCTTGTTGACCGTGATATTGGCCCGGGCCAGCAGGCGACAGGCCTGCTCGCCGCTGATGTCCAGGCTGCTCAGGTCCAGCAGGACCATGTGCGTGTCCGTGCCGCCGCTGACGACGGGGGTGCCGCGCCGGTTGAACTCCTCGGCCATGGCCCGGGCATTGGCGACCACCTGTTGCTGGTAGGCCCTGAACTCGGGCTGCATGGCCAGGTGGAAGGCGACGGCCTTGGCGGCGATGATGTGCATCATGGGCCCGCCTTGAATGCCGGGCATCACGGCGCTGTCCACGGCGGAGGCATGCTCCCGGCTGCAGAGGATGAACGCCCCGCGGGGGCCCCGGAGGGTCTTGTGGGTGGTTGAGGTGACGAAGTCGGCGTGGGGCAGGGGACTGGGATGCGCACCGGCCGCAACGAGGCCGGCGATGTGGGCGATGTCGGCCATGAAATAGGCGCCCACTTCGTCGGCGATCTCGCGGAAGACCTCGAAGTCGATGATACGGCTATAGGCGCTGGCACCAGCAACGATGAGGGCGGGGTTGTGCTGGTGGGCGAGTTTGCGGACCTGGTCGTAGTCGATAACGCCCCGGTCGTCGACGCCGTAGCTGATGACCTCATAAAAGCGGCCGCTGAAGTTGCGGGCGTGCCCGTGAGTCAGGTGGCCGCCGTGGGCGAAGGACATGGCCAGCACCCTGGCGCCCGGCTGGAGGACGGCCATGTAGACGGCCATGTTCGCCTGGGATCCGCTGTGGGGCTGCACGTTGGCGTGCGGGGCGCCGAAAAGCTTCCGGGCGCGCTCGATGGCCAGGTTTTCGACCCGATCAACGCACTCGCACCCGCCGTACCAGCGGGCCCCGGGGTAGCCCTCGGCGTATTTGTCGGTGAGCACGGAACCGGCGGCTTCCCTGACGGCGGGGCTACAGTGGTTCTCGGAAGCGATCAACTCCAGGTGGGTCTTCTGTCGCCGCCGCTCGGCCTCGACAGCGGCGGCCACCTGGGGATCCACCTGCCGCAGCGATCGATGCCGGGAAGCCAGGTCGGCCATAGGAACTCCATCGTTGTTGTCAAAGCGGGGCCGGGGGGCGTGGCCCCCGGCCCTCCGGTCATCGGGCCGCCGGATTCGCACGGGCGGCGGTAGCCTGCCTGCAGTCATTCGTCGTCGGATTCGTCCGCCGCCTCGCGGGCGAGCAGCCGCTGCCAACGGGCATCGACGTCGTTCTGGATCTCTTGGATCAGGTGCTCGTTCTTGGGAGCGAACAGGTGGCGGAAACGCCCCTGGGACTTCAGCCACTCCCGGATGGGTTTCTTCTCCCGCGGCTTGTAGCTGATGCTGAGTTTGCCGTTCTCGATCTCGTAGACCGGCCACATGCAGGTATCGACGGCAAGCTGGGCGATGCGGATGCTGTCGCCGGGCTCGTAGCGCCAGCCGCGGGGGCAGGGGCTGATGATGTTGATGAAACAGGGCCCCTCGGTGGCAACGGCCTTCTGGACCTTGCCCATCAGGTCGCGCGGCCTGTGCGGCGACGCCTGGGCGCAGTAGGGGATGCCGTGAGCGGCGGCGATGGCGGTGAGGTCCTTCTTGTTCTCCCGTTTGCCCGGTTCCACCTTGCCGGCGGGGGCGGTGGTGGTGTAGGCGCCCTTCGGGGTGGCGCCGGAGCGCTGGATGCCGGTGTTCATGTAGGCTTCGTTATCGTAGCAGATGTAGGTCAGATCATGTCCGCGCTCCAGGGCGCCGCTGAGCGACTGCAGGCCGATGTCGTACGTGCCGCCGTCGCCGCCGAAGGCGACGAAGACGCACTCGCCCTCGTATTTGCCCTGGCGTTTCAGGGAGCGGTAGGCGGCCTCCGCGCCGCTCAGGGTGGCAGCGGAGTTCTCGAAGGCGTTGTGCACGATGGGGATGCGCCACGCGGAATTGGGGTAAACGGTGGTGCTGACCTCCATGCAGCCGGTGGCGATGCTGGAGACCACGTGTTTGCCGTCCTGCTGGGCCGCCAGAAGCACCTGCCGCAGAATGATCGGTCCGGCGCAGCCCGGGCACGCTGCATGCCCCCCGCTCAGCAGCTCGGGCATGTTGCTCAGTTCTTTAAGGCTTGTCGTGGCCATGGGTTACCTCGCTGGGTGATGTTCGGAGTCGTGAGTCACTCGCGCAGACCGACGTATCGGGTCGTGGGATCGGTCTCACCGGACTCGGCCGCTTCGGCCAGGCTCCGGAAGATGCCTTTGGCGTCGTCCAGGCTCAGGTCGCGCCCGCCGAGGCCGTAGATGAAGTCGATCATGGGCAGGTCGCCGCCGTAGCAGGCGGAGCGGACCTCGTGGTAGAGGGGACCGCCGAGGCCGAACGAGATGGCCCGGTCCATGACACCCACGATGGAGGCCCCCGAGATGGTGTTCCGGATGGCGTCGGCGGACAGCGGGCGGAAGGTGCGGACCTTGAGCATGCCGCACTTGAGTCCTTCCTGCTCCCGGAGGTCGTCCACGGCCTGCTTGGCGGTGCCGGTGGTGGAGCCCAACCCCATGAGGATGATCTCGGCGTCGTCGCAGCAGTAGGGTTCGACCAGTCCGTAGCTGCGGCCGGTCAACCGGCCATATTCCCGTCCCACTTCTTCGATGACCGCCGGGACCTTCTCCATGGCGTCGGCCTGCTGCTTTTTGAACTCGAAGTAGTAGTTCTGCAGGGCGAACATGCCGAAGGTCTCGGGGTTCTCCACCTGGAGCAGGTTGTCGGGCCGCTCGAAGGTGCCGATGAACTCGCGCACGTCCTCGTCGTCGCTGACGTCCAGCCCCTCCAGGGTATGGCTCAGGATGAAGCCGTCCAGGCAAACCATGACGGGCAGGCGTACGTCCGCGTGCTCGGCGATGCGCACGGCCTGGATGGCGTTGTCGTAGGCTTCCTGGCAGTTCTCGGAGTAGATCTGTATCCAGCCGGTGTCCCGGGCTCCCATGCTGTCGCTGTGGTCGCAGTGGATGTTGATGGGGGCGCTGAGGGCGCGGTTGACCACGGGCATGACGATGGGGCAGCGGGAGCTGGCGGCGATGTAGAGGATCTCCCACATCAGGGCCAGGCCGTTGGCGCTGGTGGCGGTGCAGGCCCGTGCGCCGGCCAGAGAGGCCCCCACGACGGCGCTCATGGCGCTGTGCTCGCTTTCGACGCGGACGAATTCGGTGTCCACCTCGCCGTCGGCCACGTAAGCCGCGAACTTGTGCATCATCTCGGTCTGGGGAGTGATCGGATAGGCGGCCACCACATCCGGATTGATCTGCCTGAGGGCGTAGGCGGCCGAATCATTCCCCGTCAGTGCCACTCTCTCAGCCATGGGGAGTCATCCTTTCTTTTGCTCGTCGCTCAGCTCGCTTTCCCTGACCATCTCGATGGCGTCCACGGGACACACCTCGGCGCAGATGCCGCAGCCCTTGCAGAACTGCAGGTCGGTCTCCTGCCGCTCCCCGTCGGCGGCGGGGATGGCGCTGTCGGGGCAGAGGATCCAGCATTTCAGGCATTGAATACACGCCTCGAAGTCGGTGATGGGCACGTAGGTGCGCCAGGACCCCGTGTAGAGCTTCGACATGGTGCCGCCTTCGGCGACGGCGCCCGGTTTCATTTCGTCTTTCTTCAGCAGCTCAGCCATCTTCGCTCTGGACCTCCTCGAAGGCTCTCTCGACCGCCCTCATGTTGCCTTGCAGCATGTCTTCGCTCAGTTTGCCCCCCAGCTTTTTCTCGATGTCGTTCTTGATGTGCTGGAGGTCGGCCACGCCCGTGACGGCCACCAGGGCGCCGATCATGACGGTATTGGGAATGGGACGGCCGATCTCCTCGATGGCGATGCTGGTGGCGTCGATGGTGTAGATCTTGCGACCCTCCAGGCCGAGCTTACTCCGCACCTTGGCCGGAGACTGCTCGGTGTTCACCATCAGGATGCCGTCCTCGCTCAGGCCCTTCTCCACGCCTTCCGTCTCGAGCAGAGTGTCATCCAGAACTATCACGATGTCGGGGTAATAGACGGCATCGTGGACCTTGATCAGGTCGTCGCTGATGCGGGTGTAGGCCTTGATGGGGGCTCCCTCGCGCTCAGCGCCGTATTCCGGCGCAGCCTGGGCGTAGCTGCCGCTGCCCACCGCCACCTCGGCCACCATGGCGGCGGCGGTCTTGGCCCCCTGACCTCCCCGACCGTGCCATCTGATCTCCAGTACGTCCTGACTCATGGATCATCTCCGGTAAATAGGCACACAGTTCCAGTTTCGCAGAAAGGAATCGCTGAAAGGTCAATTTTTCCACATGCCCTTCGGGGTGTCAAGTGTGAGCCGCCCTCTGGTGGGCCCCGGTTGGGTTACTGCGTGGCCCGAGATGCGCCCGCTGCGGGGCGGATGCGGGGTTGGGACTTGCATGCCCCTCGCAAAACGGATAATCATGTGTAGCTGCCGTTCGGGAAAAGCTGTTACCGCGCGTGCAGACGAGCGCATTGTCGGCCGGGCGGTGCAACGATTTGACGCACGTGCTTTCGCCGTAAGCAGTTGGGATGATCCAGTCGGCACGGCCGGGTCTCATTCCATGGCGCGCTGCAGGGCCGCCCACAATCAGACATCGTCATTGTGAGAGCCGCGCCGGGACGTAGTGCCATCCCGTGGCCGCAGGCTGTCAGGATTCTTGCGCAAACCAGGGCCGCGCTTGCTGGAGGTTGGGTCGTGGCAGGGCAGAGACAGGGTGGTCGGAGCCGCAAGGGATTTCTCTCGGCCGCCTGGGTTACGGATGTTGGCCGGTGGCGAAAGGAGAACCAGGACCGCTGTCTGGTCGACGCCTCGGAAGGCGTGTTCATTGTCTCCGACGGCATGGGGGGAGAGACCGCCGGCGCCCGGGCCGCACAGTTGGTCGTGGACACTTTGCCTCGATTGGTGGACGAAGCGCTGCCCGCGCCCCACGAGGTGGGCGAAGAGGATGTGAATTCGGCGCTCCGGGACTGCATTGTACAGCTCAACCGCATTGTCCGGCAGGAAAGCGCCGGGATGGGCGGGACGGGCAAAATGGGGGCCACTGTGGTGATGGCCCTGGCGGCGGCCGAGCGGCTGCACATTGCCAACCTGGGGGACAGCCGGGCCTACCTGTTCCACCGCGACGAGCTTGCCCTGCTGAGCATGGACCACTCCGTGACGGCCACGCTGGTCCGGCGAGGTGTCCTCACCCCCGCCCAGGCCCGCAACCACCCCATGCAGGGACGCCTGGCGCGCTACGTGGGCATGGCTGGGGAGCCCCGGCCCGCCGTGGGAGCCGTCAAATGGCGCCCGGGCAGCCGCCTGCTGCTGTGCACCGATGGGCTGACCGGAGCGATACGGGAAGACCAGATCGAACGCATCGTCGCATGCCGGTGGGACATCCTGCAGGCGTGCCATGACCTGGGGGACGCGGCCAACGAGGCGGGCGGAGAAGACAACGTGACGGCGCTGCTGGTCGAGAACCTCGCCTGAGTCTCCGGTCCACCCCGGCCAGACGCAACAGCCGCCGCCTGGTCCCGCGCATTACCGCTCCACTGCCTCCGGCACGCTCGACGGGCCTTCGTCGCCTGGCTCCGTCGCGGACCCTCCAGTGCCCGGCTCTGCAGCGGGCTCTTCACCCGTGTCCCCCCTCAGATCGGCCGGGACCACCAGCCGGTCCCCTGCCTTCAGGCCCCTGTCGTCGAACCAACCCGCGCGCACCTCCAGGACAAACTTGACCGGCTCCTCAGCGGTCTTCCGGTCGCCCGTGTCCTCCAGCATGGGGGTGTAGGTCTCGGCGATTGTGCCGTCGGCCTTCAAAAACGCCGCCGAAACCTTGATATGACCTTTTGGCCAGGCGAAGTCGGGGCGGCTGGGTTCCTCGTAGACGTAGAGCATGCCGTAGCCCGGTTCGAGCGCGCTCCTTCCGGACAGGCCTTTTTGGCGCTTCTCCGGAGTGTCCGCCACCTCGGCCTGAATGGTGTAGGAGTAGTCGCTCCGGGGCAGTCCCTCCGCTGGCCGGCCGGGCACGTGCAGCTCGACGACGCGCGCGTCGCCGGGCCGGCCCGCCCCCGGCCCCGGGGGGCAGCCGCCCCGGCCGAACAGAAGCCCGACGACGATGAACACGCCCAGCATAATAATGATGTGTTTCTTCCAATTCATCCCGACAATCGCTCCCACAGGAGGGAAAGGTCCCACGTTCTTATAGCACGGGCCGGTGGTCTTTTCAACGCACCAGCCGTTTGGCGGGAGCCGGGACGGGCCGACAATGGTCAGCCGTATTCGTCTGTGCGGGTGGTGACGAGAACGGCGCCGGCGATTGACGCGCGCGCCCCCTGCCTTATCATTTCATTTGAGGGATGAGACCCGAACAACTCCCACAGGGGACACGCTCATGCAGGTGGAGAAGACGACTTTCGCCTTGTTCTTCGGGAACCGCGGTTTCTTTCCGGCTTCGTTGCAGCAGGCCGCGCGGGAGGAACTGACCGAAGTTCTCCAGGGGCTGGGCCACGAGGTGCTGCTGCTGGATGCGGAGGCGACCCGGCACGGGGCCGTCGAGACGGTCGAGGAGGGCCGGGCCTACGCTGAATTCCTCCGGCGCAACCGGGGCAAGTTCGGCGGTGTCATCCTGAGCCTGCCCAACTTCGGGGACGAGAACGGCGCGGTGACCGCCCTGCGGGACGCCGACGTCCCGATCCTGGTCCAGGCCTATCCCGACGAGCTGGACAAGATGAGCCCCGACAGCCGGCGGGATGCGTTCTGTGGCAAGTTCTCCGTCATGGACGTGTTCTGCCAGTACGGGCTGAAGTTCACCGCACTGCCTCCCCACGCCGTTCACCCGCGGGATTCGGCCTTCGCGGAGAACGTGGACTATTTCGACCGGCTATGCCGCGTGGTGAACGGCCTCCGCAGGATGTCGGTCGGGGCGGTCGGCGCCCGCACGACCGCCTTCAAGACCGTGCGCATCGACGAGCTGGCCCTGCAGCGCCACGGCATTACCGTGGAGACGATCGATCTGGCCGATGTCTTCGCTCGCTTGAAGGGACTGGACGCAGGCGATGAGCGACTGGAGGCCAACAAGGAGGCCCTCCACACCTACGTCTCCTGGCAGGGGGTGCCGGAGGGGGCCTTCGACACGCTGGCCCGCCTGGGGGTGGTCCTGGACGAACTGGTGGACGAGTTTTCGCTGGACGCCCTGGCCATACGCTGCTGGCTGGAGCTGCAGGAGCAACTGGGCATAAGCCCCTGCGTGCTGGTCAGCCAGATGAACGATCGCGGCATCCCCGCGGCGTGCGAAGTGGACGTGGGGAACGCCGTCATGATGCACGCACTGCACCTGGCCTCGGGGGACGTGTGCACCTGCCTGGACTGGAACAACAACTACGGGGACGATCCGGAGAAGTGCATACTTTTCCACTGCGGGTCGGCTCCCCAGGGCATGATGACGGAGCGGGGCCACGTCGTGGACCACGCCATGCTGGTGGACACGCTGGGTGAAGGGCGTTCATGGGGCTGCAACGTGGGGCGCATCCGGCCCGGACGGTTCACCTTCGGCAGCCTGTCCACGCGGGACGGCCGCATCAAGACGTACCTGGGAGAAGGGCGCTTCACCGAGGACGCCATCCCGGACGACTTCTTCGGGTGCGCCGGCGTGGCGCAGATCGACAACCTGCAGAACGTGCTGCAGACGATCGGTTACGGCGGTTTCCGCCACCACGTGAGCCTGACGCCGGGACAGGTGCTTGACCCCGTCCGGGACGCCGTGGAGCATTACCTCGGCTACCAAGTTACGGCCTTCTAAGAGCTCTCCGTACGACCCTGACAGGAGGAAAGACCAGGATGCAGGCAGCCGTCTACCACGGCCCGGCGGACATCCGCCTGTCCGACCGCCCCGAGCCGGAGCCGGGTCCCGACAACCTGCTGGTGGACGTAACCTACTGCGCCATCTGCGGCAGCGACCTGAAACTGCTCCTGCGCGGCAATCCGCGCTTCCAAACCGGGCGGATCATCGGCCACGAGATGGTGGGGACGATCGTCCACGTGGGGAAGGAACTGGACGGATGCGCGATCGGCGACAGGGTCACCCTCGCCACCACGGTGGGCTGCGGGCGGTGCCGATACTGTGCGATGGGCAGAAGCAATCTCTGCGAAGACGCCATCCGCATCGGGTCCGACTACGACGGCGCCTTTGCCGCGCGCATGAGCGTTCCCGGCATCGCGGTGCGGAACGGCAACGTCGTCCGGGTGCCCGAGAGCGTGCCGGATGAGGCGGCGGCCCTGTCGGAGCCCTTGAGTTGCGCCGTCAACGCCCAGACGCTGGCCGGCCTGGGCCGGGGCGACGTCGTGCTTGTCGTGGGCGGCGGACCGCTGGGGGCCCTGCACGCCCAGCTTGCACGGGCAAAGGGTGCGGAGCGGGTGATGATCGTTCAGCGCTCCGAACCCCGGCTTTCCCTGCTGAAAGAGCTGGAGGGAGTGCTCGTCATCGACGGCAAACGGGGCGACCTGCATGAACAGGTGCGCGACGAAACCGCGGGTGCGGGCGTGGACGTGCTGATGATCTGCGCGCCGAGCAAAGAAGCGCATGAGCAGTCCATCGGACTGGTGCGCAAGGGGGGGACGGTGAGCCTGTTCGCCAGCCTGCCTCGCGGGGATTCGGACGTGACGTGGAACAGCCGGACGATCCACTACGGCGAGCTGCGCGTGATGGGCTCCTCAGATTCGCGCCCCGAGCACGTGCGGGAGGCCCTCCGACTCCTGGCGGAGGGCAGCATCGACACCGCCCCCATCGTCACGCACAAACTGCCCCTGAGCCAGATTCACCGCGGCTTCGAACTGATGAAGGCCAAAGAGTGCTTGAAGGTCCTCGTCCAACCCGGCGGTTGATTCCTCTTCCACGCTTTTCGCCGCCCGTCGCCGCCCCCCAGAGGGCGATCTGGTTCAGTTGAGCGAGAATCCGCTCCGATCATAATGTAGCGGGAAGGCAACCGGAAGGTAACGCACACCGAAGGGAGTACGCGCCATGACAGCGGACGACTCTGTGCTGGAACTGGACATCGGAAACGTTCTGCGGGAGCAAGTGGGTCAGAAGCACGGCATAGGCCGGGAGGAGCTGGATAGGCTGCGAGGTCGCCTCGAAAGCTGCCGCCGTGACATCGAGCAAAGGCGCGGCAGGGACATCGGTTTCATGGAGCTGCCCTACGACGGCGCGCTGGGCGCCGAGATCAGCACCAGGGCCGACGAGCTGCGGGACTGGTGCAGGAACTTCGCCGTGGTCGGCATCGGGGGCTCTGCGCTGGGCAACATCGCGGTTCACACGGCCTTGAATCACACTTTCCACAACCTGCTGCCCCCGGCGCACCCCGGCCGGCGGGGCGCGCCGCGCATCTTCGTGCTGGACAACGTGGACCCGGCCCTGGTGAGCGATTTTTTCGATGTGATCGAGCCCGACCTCGAGGCGACCACGTTCAACGTCATCACCAAGTCCGGGTCCACTGCCGAGACAATGAGCCAGTTCCTGCACGTGCGGAACTTCCTTCGCCACAGGGGAGCGGACCCGGCACGGCAGATCATCGCCACCACGGATGCCGATCCGGACAAGAGCCTGTTGCGCCGCATCGTGCGGGAGGAGGGCTTCTATGCCCTCCCCATTCCGGCCAACGTGGGCGGCCGTTTCAGCGTCCTGAGCGCCGTGGGCCTCCTCAGCGCCGCCGTGGCCGGCATTGATATAGATGCCCTGCTGGGCGGCGCGGCGGCCATGGACGAACGCTGCCGCGGCGAGGACCTGCACGAGAACCCCGCCGCCCTGTACGCGGCCGTCCTCTACCTGCTCTACCAGCGGGGCAAACCCATCACCGTCCTGATGCCCTACTGCCACGCCCTCCGCTCACTGGGCGACTGGTATTGTCAGCTCTGGGCGGAGAGCCTGGGCAAACGTCACGGGCTGGGGAGGAAAGATGTCTTCGTCGGCCCCACGCCCGTCGCCTCCGTCGGCGTTACCGACCAGCACTCCGTGATGCAGCTTTACCAGGACGGCCGTTTCGACAAGGTCATCACCCTGATCGAGGTGGAAGACCTGAGCCCGGCCCGTACGCTGCCCATCTGCGAAGGGGACAGCGAGCAGGAGCTGACCTACCTTGCCGGGCACGCGTTCGGGGAGTTGTTCCAGAGCGAACTGAAGGCCACGCGGTGCGCCCTGAGCGACAAGCAGCGGCCGAACATGACCGTGCGCATCCCCCGTCTGGACGAGGCGACCCTGGGGGAGTTGTTTATGTTCTTCGAATACGCCGTCACCTACAGCGGCTGGCTCTACGGCGTGAACCCCTTCGATCAGCCCGGCGTGGAGCTGGGCAAGCAATACACCTACGGTCTCATGGGGCGGGAGGGCTACGCCTCCCCGCAGGTTTGAAGCGATAAGGGGGGCTGAGTATAATGAACTGCCGGGGAAGGTGTTGCCAGGGGTGGAGTTGCCGAGGAAGGTCCCGCCGTTTTAGCGCAGTAGAGGAGTTACCCTGTGCCGACCGGTGAACTGAAGGATTCCATAGCGTTCGTTTCCACCTATCCACCCAAGCAGTGCGGCATAGCGACCTTCACCAGCGACCTGGTCCGGGCCGTGGGCCGGCACATGGGCGGGCGGCTCAGGACGATACTGGGGGCCATGGACGAACCCGAAGAGGACCTGGAGTATCCCGAAGAGGTCAAATACACCCTCAACCTGCACGACAACGCGGAATACGTCCGCGCCGCCGAGTTCCTCAACCATAGCAACGTGCGGGCGGTGTGCCTGCAGCACGAGTTCGGCATCTTCGGAGGGCGCGACGGCGCCTATGTGCTCGACCTGCTCAGGGAACTGCGCTGCCCCATCATCACCACGCTGCACACCGTTCTGAGCGAGCCCAGCGAGAGTCAGCGCGAGGTGATGAACGAGCTGATCGTGCTGAGCAACATGCTGGTGGTGATGAGCCGCCGCGGCATCGAATTCCTCCACGATGTCTATGGCGCTCCGGAGGAGAAGACCCGTCTCATCCACCACGGGGTGCCGGAAGTGCCCCTGGTGGAGCCGGCCCAGTACAAAGGGCAGTTCGAGATGAACGGCCGGGAGCTGATGCTCACCTTCGGCCTGCTCAACCCCGGCAAGGGCATCGAGTACGCGCTGCAGGCCCTGCCACCGGTGGTCGAGGATTACCCTAATTTCTGCTACATCATCCTCGGCGCCACGCACCCCCACATCCTGGCGGAGCAGGGAGAAAGCTACCGGCTGAGCCTTCAGCGGCTGGCGCGGGAATTGGGGTTGCAGCGCAACATCCTTTTCAGCAACCGGTTCGTCTCGCGGGAGGAGCTGTGCGAATTTCTGAAGGCCGCCGACGTCTACTGCACGCCCTACCTGAACCGGGAGCAGGTCACCAGCGGCACGCTGGCCTACGCGCTGGGAGCGGGCAAACCCATCGTCAGCACTCCTTACTGGTACGCCCAGGAGCTGCTGGATGACGGACGCGGCGTGCTGGTGGACTTCCGGGACCCGGAAGAGATGAGCGAGGCCATCCTGGGCCTGCTGGACAACCCCGAGAGGGTGCGCCGCATGCGGGCCGATGCCTACGAGTTCTCCCGGCGCATGACCTGGGGAGAGGTGGGAAGCCAGTACCTGCAGACCTTCCGGGAAGCCATCTCCATGGCCCGTGTGCGTGCCTCCATGCCGGACGAGAGCATGCGGCACGAACTGCCTATAACGGGACTGCCCCGGCCGCGCCTGGACCACCTCAGCCGGCTCACGGACGACACCGGCCTGCTGCAGCACGCCCGCTACACGGTCCCCGACAGGTCGCACGGCTACTGCACCGACGACAATGCCCGCGGCCTGGTCGTGGCCACCAAGTACTACGACCTGTTTCACGAGGCGAAGGCCGAGCGACTGCTGGGCACATACCTCGCCTTCGTCGCCTACGCGCAGCGCCCCGACGGTCTGTTCCATAACTTCATGAGCTACGATCGGCGCTTTCTGGACGAGGTGGGCAGCGACGACTGCTACGGACGGGCGATGTGGGGTTTGGCCTACACCATGTATCGCGGCCCGGAGCCGTATTTCCGGCTGGCCTGCGAGACCTTTGAGAAAGCCCTCAGTCACCTGAAGAGCCTCAACCTGCGCGGCCGCTCCTACGCCAGTCTCGGCCTGTACTACTACCTGCAGACATACCCCGAGGCCGACGACGTGGTCGAGAAACTCGACCGACTGGCCCAGGCCCACGTGAAGCAGTACCTGGAGGCGTCCCGCGAGGACTGGCTGTGGTTCGAGGAGGTGGTCGCCTACGATAACGCCGTCGTTCCCCAGTCCCTTTTCGTGGCCTACGAAGTTACAGGCAACGAGGACTACCGCCGGATCGCTCAGCAGAGCCTGGATTTCATCCTGGAAATGTGCGAACAGGATGATCACCTCTCCCCGGTGGGCAACGAAGGCTGGCACTCCCGTGAGGGCGAGCAGGCCCTCTACGACCAGCAGCCCATCGATGCCTGCGGGCTGGTGGAAGCCTGCAAGGTGGCTTTCCGGTTGACCGGCGAACGGAGGTATCTGCGATACATGCGCATGGCCTTCGACTGGTTCCTCGGTGTGAACGACAAGGGCCAGCCCCTCTACAACTTCAAGACGGGCGGGTGCTCGGACGGCCTGACCGCCATGGGCGTCAACCAGAATCAGGGCGCCGAAAGCACGCTGTGCTACCTGCTGGCATTGTTGACCTTGATGGAGATCTTCTCCGAGCAAGACCGCGGCGCCAAGGGCACCGCCACCCGCTGGGGCAGCGCCCTCGCCCGGCGCCTGTGAAGCATCCACGGAAGTGCCCGGACCCCTTTCCATTCTCTCAACCACAACAGGCACAAGTGCCCAACGATAAACCCATCGTAATGGTAAGCAGTTGGCCCCCCCGCAAGTGCGGGATCGCGACTTTTGCGGAAGAAGCGTGCAAGTTCATACAGAAGCACGACCCGTCGCGCCCCGTCTGCGTCATCAGCCACGCGGACGGCCGGGGCGAGAATGTCTTCCCCATCATCGACATGGAGCGGCCCGACTGGTACCGGGCGGTGGCCGAGAAGATACATGAGCTGGACCCCTACGCCGTCCACCTCCAGCACGAGTACGGGCTCTACGACTATGTGGACGGGGAGGGAGAGTCCGATCTGAACCAGGGATTCGTCCGGCTGCTGGAGTTGACCGCCGATTGTCCCACCATCCTGGAGCCGCACACCGTCCACGGACGAATGAAGGCGCACGAGGAGAATTTCATCCGCCAGGCGGCCGCACGCTGCAATGTCTTGCTGCTGAAGTGCCATTACCAGAAATGGCGCCTGGACTGGAACTTTTCCAGCCGGGGATGGCCCCGGCCCCGCAACATCATGATCGTGCCCCACGGCGCCCGGCCGGACAAGAGGATCGCCATCGACGCGGTGGATGCCGTCAAGGAGAAACTCGGCCTGAGCAGGCTGCGCGGCAAACACGTGATCGGGCTTGTCGGCTGGATACAGCGCAACAAACGGTGGGATATCGTCACCAAGATGTGGGACGGGGTGCACGAGGAGATCTGCGCGGAGACAGGGCAGGAATGGGCGCTGCTGGCCGCCGGCGACGTCCGCGACCCCAATGACCGCGAAGAGGCCCGGCGCTACGTGGACGGCGTGCGGCTGCTTCAGGAGAAAGGCATCGCTCATTTCTACCGCTTCGTCCCCCGGGGCGACATCTACTACCAGGTGATGGGCATCTGCGACTTCATCCTGCTGCCCAGCGTGGACGAGACCCAGTCGGGCACCCTGGCCCGGATCATCGCCCTCAACAAACCCTACATCACCAGCGCCCCGCTGGAGGGCCTCACCGCCCAGACCCTCGAGAGCGGCGGCGGGCTGCTGTTCACCAACAAAGAAATGCTGCGCGAGAACATACTCCGGCTCGCCACCGATGAGGGCCTGCGGTGGGAACTCGGCTTCAAACTCTATCGCTACCTGATGAACGTCGTCAGTTGGGAGGTCGTGGCCGGCCAGTATTACCAGGCCTACCATGCCGCCCGTGCCGAAGTGCACGACGGCGTGCCGATCGACATACCTCCGGAGTTCTGACGGTTCCGGCGCCTGAGAACGGGGACGAGATCGCCATGCAGTTGCGCCACGTGGTCACCTGCTTTCTCAAACATCCGGAAAACGAGACCGTTCTGCTCGGCCACCGCAGCGACCGGGTCAGCACCTACCCCGGCCACTGGGCCGCCATTAGCGGTTCGGTCGAAGGGGATGATCCCGCCGAGCAGGCCTTCCGTGAGGTCGCCGAGGAGACAGGCCTGAGCCGCCGGCAGGTCCGGCTGGAGGCCGAGGGCTGGCCCGTCCGGTTCACCGACTGGGACCTGGGGACGGTCTGGGTGGTGCATCCCTTCCGCTTCACCTGCCTGGCTCCGGGCCGGGTGCGCCGCGACTGGGAGCACGTGCGCCTGGAGTGGGTCCGGCCCGAGCGCATCGGCCAGCTCAACACCGTGCCGAAGCTTGAGGAGGCATACGTTTCCGCCCACACGGCGGACGGCAAGCCCGACCACGAATGGGTCTTCCGGAAGATCGAGCGCGACCGGGAGCACGGGGCGGAAGAGCTCGGTCTCTGGACGCTGACCGGACTGCGGATAGTCGCCGAGCGCGCCCCCGCACAGCTCGAGCGGGCCTGCCGGACGGCCCTTTCGCTGCGCCCCAGCATGGCGCCGGTTCGGTCGGCGGCCCTGGAGGCCCACAGCATCGCCAGCACGGCAGACGCGGATGCACCCCGCGCCCTCCAGGCCCTGCTCGACCGCCGCGAGACGGACGCCGTCAGCGTGGGCGAGCGCGCGGCGTCACGCCTGCCCGAGGGCGCCGTCATCGTCACCATCAGCCGGTCCTTCTCCGTGCTGGCCACCCTCCGAGAGGGCGCCGAGCGGGTGAGCCGCCTGGTGGTGGCCGAGTCCCGACCCGCCTGCGAGGGCCGGGGCACCGCCGCGCTGGCGGCCTCCTTCGGCATCCAGGTGGAGCTGATGACCGATGCAGCGGCCGTCGGAGCGGTGGCGGAGGCGGACGCGGTCCTCTTCGGAGCCGATTCGGTCGGGGGGGACGCATCGGTAATCAACAAGACGGGGACTTTTGCCCTCTGCTGCGCCGCACGGCATCACGACGTCCGCACCGTCTGCGCCGCCACCGAGAGCAAGGTTCTCCCGTCGGGATTCCGGCCCGAGATGGAGGAGATGTGGCCCGAAGAACTGGGCAAAGCCATCGACGGCGTGCGCCTGCGGAACGTCTATTTCGAGCACATCCCGGCGGAGATGATCGATGAAATCGTGTCCGCCGACGGCCCCCTCTCCCCGGATGCCATATCGGCACGCGCGGAGCGGCTCGGACAACTCCAGAGAGACCTGTCCTGACCCTAAGCGGCCCCCGTCATCGCGTCCTCAGCCTGACGTGCAGAGTTTGGGAGCCCGTCGCAGCCGCAGGACCTCTGGAGCGAGTCAGCAGAGGGGAAGTCTTCACTGCATTCTCACCATCCTTACCCGGATCAAGGGGCTGGAAGCCATGCGGAAGGACCGCCACCGGGCCCCGGCCGAGTGATGACGGCGCCGTGATGCGGGTCGGGCTCTGCCTCATCGACCAGGGGTGGAAGACCGACGTGGTGCACCAGTTGTAAGAGCCCTGCGGCCAGGGCTCTCTGTCGCTGCGCTCCCTACGACTTCGTCTCGCCCCAGCGGGCGGACTTCAATTCTACCGGGAGTTGCGAGGTGTCGCTGTGCCTACCAGAGCACGTCGAGATCCACACGAACGTGGCTTGCGATCCCGTCGTCGCGGGAGAGCAAACGCGTCGCGACCCCGAGCCTGTCGAGGGGGAGTCCGCAGGACAGGACGCCGCAGGCGCCCGCAACCACTGGCCCTTGACAGGCATGTCAAGGGCTGGTTCGACTGCGTGGTGGGCTGCGCGGCGGCCGCCTCCATGCAGGGCATCGAGCGGGTGGGCGCCCGGATGAACCCATCGGCCGAGCCGGAGCGCCTCAAGCTCTCCGAACTCCAGCGGCGGAAGCGATGAGTGACGACCGCCCAAACGGGAGAGCTGGGAGTTGTCAGCCGATATGGACGGGCTCCATTCTCACCGGTGTGGATGCCGTCATTTTCCCTGGTCTGGAATCGGTGCCGAAGGCGGCTTCATCCTCCGCCGTCCCGCTGTCGGCGTCGTGGCGCCGTGCATAACTGCAGTCATTGTGATTCTGGCGGCTGAGGGTATTAGAATGATCAGAAAAGAAGAGCGTTATCATTGCGTCTCTTGGCTGAAACGCTCGGCCAAGTGTGGTCGAGAGGGGAATTGTCTGTGTCTGGTGATTCACAGGACACTGGGTTTCTTGCCGGACTCTTTCGGCATGTACGCGACGACACCGGGCGAACCATTTTTGATGTCGTCAGGGACTCAACTTGAGAGAATTGCAAATGAAGGCCCTGCTTCTCCATCCGGAGTTTTCCTCCTGCAGCTTCTGGAACTACAGAGCCGTCTGCCAGCTTGTAGGAGCCAAGTACCCGGCTTCGCCCCTGGGCCTGATCACCATGGCGGCACTTCTCCCGACCGAATGGGACCTGCGGCTCATTGATCTCAACACGGCTCCCCTGAGCGATCGGGACATTGATTGGGCCGACCTAGTTTTTGTCGGGGCAATGCTGCCGCAGCAATCGGCACTGCTGAACCTGGTGGATCGAGTGCATTCACGAGGCAAGAAGGTGGTAGTGGGTGGACCGGGTCCGACTTCCCAACCCGAGGTCTACGAAGCCGCTGACTATCTGGTTCTGGGCGAGGCCGAGCGCTCGCTGACGCCCTTCCTGGATGATCTGGCGAAGGGCGTACCGGCGGGTATCTACGAGGCGGATGGACGGCCGGCGATGTCCGAGACGCCGATGCCGCGGTTCGATCTTCTTGACTTCGACAACTATTTGATGGTCGGCATTCAGTTCTCCAGGGGGTGCCCCTTCAACTGTGAGTTCTGCGACATCATCGAGCTCTACGGGAGGAAGCCCCGAACGAAGAGCCCCCGGCAGATCGTGGCGGAACTGGAGGAGCTTTACGCTCTGGGCTATCGCGGTCACGTAGACTTCGTGGACGACAACTTCATCGGCCACAAAAAGCAGGTGAAAGAGATTCTGCGGGCCGCCAAAGAGTGGTCGGCTGAACACGATCACCCGTTCTTTTTCTCGACGGAAGCGTCAATAAACTTGGCCGATGACGACGAGTTGCTTGCGCTTATGCAAGCTTTGGACTTTCGCTATGTGTTCGTGGGCATCGAGTCGGCAGAGGAACGCGTCCTGGCGGACGTCCAGAAGCAGCAGAACTTGAACCGGGACATCGTTGCGGATCTGAAAAAGATCTACGGGCATGGGATCGTCGTCAACGGTGGGTTTATCCTCGGGTTCGATCAGGAAAGCAGGGCGTGTGCCGACGGGATGGTCGATGTCATCGAGCGCGGCAACATCGTCATGGCAATGGTCGGGCTGCTTTTCGCGCTGTCCAATACCCAGCTCAGGCGCAGGCTTCAGGGGGAAGGAAGGCTCTTAGACGTTACCACCACCGTGAGGCAAGACGTTGAGATGGGAGAGAACCAGATTGACCAGGCCACCAGTGGCCTAAACTTCATCACGAAACGGCCCAAGGCCGAAGTGCTGGAAGATTTCCTCAGAGTTATCGACGAGACGTACTCCGCGAAAAACTACTTCGATCGCTGCCTGCGCCTGAGCAAGGACCTGGAAATCAAGCCCCTTTTCAAGCCGACCTGGCGGACGAAATTGCGCTACGCAGGAGCGTTCCTGAAGCTCTCAGTGCGCCTCGGACTGCGGCCCTCCACGTGCTACTATTTCTGGAGGAACCTCTTTGCGGTCCTGTTGACGCATCCCGCAGCCGTGGAAACGGTCGTCAACCTCATGGCCATGTATCTGCATTTTGGGCCACAGTCAGAATTCGTTGCCCGACTGACGGAAGAGAAGATCAGGGAACTTCCACCCGAGGCGAGACAAGTTTCAGAATCCGTCCAGCCTACATAGCCGCCGCACAGGCAGGTACACGGGATAGGAAACCGCTCAAACTATCTGAGATACGGAGAACGAAGCAATACTGAACGCAAAGGAGCAACTCAGGGGATCTGCCAGTCCGAAGTTATCCAACTCGATTCGGCTCGATGCGGCGACGAGCCTGCTGCGTAGTGGCGAAGTCGCGACCGCCAGGCAGCATCGGCGGAGCCTGTGGCGCGGCCGGGTATCGGATGACACGAGGGGAAGTGCTTCAGTCGATCCGGCCCTCGGAGAGGCCCGATATTTTGAAGAAATGCCGGTCGTGCCGAAATGGATTACTCAGGACCTGATCGATAAATGGAACTTGGTCCAGTGGCTGACAAACAATCCCCCTGTTATGGAAACCCCGGCGTACACGACGAGCCCCAATATGGCCGCTCGGACTGTGCACGAACCGGCAGAAGTGCACGCGTAGGATGTGAGCCACCTTTCTGGAAACAGGCCTTGCGACACGGAGTAGATCGCCCACGATAGAGTGAAAGGAAGACTCGGGCGACAGTTCGGCGGGTAGCTCCCGCCGGGCTGCTGAGCCGGAAAGCAATGAGCCGCGTGGGGCCACGCACCTGCGCGGCTCTTTCTATTTGGCGAATCGCCCAGAACGGCAGGCTGGAGGCTGTAGTCCGTAGGCATTTAGGTACGGCAACGGCATACGGCACGGCCGGCAAACCCTCCGGTCTCCAGCCTGCAGCCTACAGCCTGGAGCGAAGCGACGATGGCCGACGACTTGAAGGACGCCATAGAGAAGAACGCCCGGCGGCCGCAGAGCGCCAGGGGCGACGTGGGCGAGGTGCGCCAGCACAGCCTGATTGACATAGGTATGCCCTCGCGGGCTTTCCCTGTCACACCACCGGACGTACGGG
>CAZNGS010000070.1:0-22017 GCA_964572825.1 uncultured candidatus Brocadiaceae bacterium | reverse complement strand
TCATGCACTTGCGCGGTGGATGTGTGGCGCAGCCGCCCCCGGCTGCGGTCGTTCCTCTCAGGCGAGGGCGCGTGAGCTACACACGGTCCGTGCAGCGTGCACCATAGGCTGTGTGGCGCAGCCGCCCTCGGCTGCGGTCGTTGTGTTTCTGGGTCAAAACGTTCTCTCAAGGCATCGGACATCCGCTCCCCGCCCACGGATGCCCCGTCGCCTACCCGTCCGCTCCGGGGTCGTGCAGGTTGGCGAACCAGATGCGCGGCACGTCGCTGTCCGGCGGATAGTGCTCGATGGCATCCACCTCCGCCCGCCGCCGGGCCAACATCTCGCAGTAATCGTCCGTCTCCCGGAAGGGATGTGGCTCGCGGGGAAACGGCCTGGGCATGGTCTCGGCGATGCGCCACAGCTCCTCCTTCAGGTCGGCCAGCACGTCCGCGCGGGTCGGATCATCGGCCAGGTTGACCCGCTCGAACGGGTCGGTGCTGAGGTCGTAGAGCTGATCGGCCTCGAAGTAGTCGGGGATAAACGGCGCGTTGAGGTCGTCGAAGCCGAGCCCTATGCCCGGTTTCGCATTCGGGTCGCCGGCCTTGAGCACCTCGGCCGCACTCTCCGGGTAACGGGTCGCGATGTAGTGATAGCGGCCCTTGATGACCGAGCGGGACCAGCCCATCTCGTGGTAAGCCACCCGCCTCGGCCACTCCGCTTCGCCCCGGAGCGCATCCAGCACGCTGATGCCGTCCAGGGTGTGCTGCTCCGGCATCCGGACTCCGCAGGCATCGCACAGGGTGGGAACCATGTCCACCGAGGAGAACACCTCGTGGACCACCCGTCCGGTGGGCAGCCCGGCCGGCCAGCGCATGACGAACGGCAGGTGCTGTCCCGTCACGTGGGCGGAGCCCTTTCCGGGGACGCCGTGGTCGGCGGTGTAGATGACGATGGTGTCCTCGGCCAGGCCCAGCTCGTCCAGCCGCCGCAGGACCGCGCCCACCTGGTCGTCGAGCATGACGATGCCCGCGTTGACGCCGGCGATGGGTCCATCCGTCTGCAGGCCGGCCCGGCGCATCCGCTCCAGGACGGTCTCGTCCGGCGGATGGGAGGCGGGCGGCTCGTCGAGCCTGCCGCCCCAGGTGTAGCGGTGATTCACCCCCAGGGACTTTTTGCAGTCCGGCCCGTGCGGCACCGTGTTGGCCAGGTGCAGGTAGAAGGGCCGGCCATCGCCGGCGGCGGCGTCCAGGAACTCCAGCGCCCCGTCGGTCAGCCACATGGGGTTGTGCTTTCGCAGGCGCGGGTCGCCGGCGCCGCCCAGGTTGCCCCAGTGGACGCAGTCCACGTGCTCGAAGCCGCCGCAGACCTTGACCACCTCCTGCGCGTTGGCCTGGCGGCGGCGGATCTCGGCGTCAACCTCCGGATCGTCCGGGTCGCCGTCCACCATGACGGGCTCCTCAAAGCCGAGGTCGCTGGTGTCGAACCGGCTGTGCCACTTGCCGATGTGTCCGGTGAAGTAACCGGCTTCCCGCAACGCCTTGGCCAGGGTGGGCGTCTCCGGGTCAAGCATGCCGTTCTGAGAGACCAGGTACGGCTGGTCCTCGGGCACGTCCTCATAGACCCAGCGGCTCCGCCCGGTGTACTGCCCGGTGAACAGGTTCCACCGGCTGGGGCAGCACAACGACGAGCAGCAGTAACCGCGCTGGAAGCGCACCCCCTCCCGGGCGATGAGGTCGATGTTCGGGGTGGGCGTCGGACCACCGTAGCAGGTGTGGTAGCTCGGGGTGGTGTCGTCGGCGACGATCACAACGATATTTGGTGCCATCGAGGTTGTCCTCGCTGAACTGATCGACCGGGCGGATGCGGGAGCCCTTTTTCTACTGGACTTGCCGTTCCTCTGCAAATGGGACGGGAAGCATGCGCATTTTGACCCACTCCAGTGAACCACCTCCGTCACACCAACGGGTTTGACCAAGCGGCCCCCGTCGCATATTATAGTCATGGGGTAGGAATAGCAGCACGAATCCATCTTGATGCGCACGGGGGCCCGGCAGTCAAGCGGGGGATTGATCATATGCGAAGCTGTCCCGGACAGGACACCCGTTTCTGGACGCCCGACGACGTCTCGGAGGTCGAGTGCGGCGGGTGCGGGGAGCTCGTCGAGTTCTTCAAGACCGACGGCTACAGGCGCTGCGCCAACTGCGGCCGGCGAATCGTCAACCCCAGGGTTCGCCTGGGCTGCGCGCAGTGGTGCGAGCACGCCGAGGATTGCCTGGGGTTCGACCCGGCCACGATGGAGGCAGGAGGGAAAGGTGAGCGTTCTATGGCGGACCGGCTGACCGAGGCGGTGCAGGAGGTCTTCGGACCCGATGAACGGCGCATACAGCACGCACTGCGGGTCCTGCACTACGCCCGGCAGCTCCTGCAGCAGGTCGCCGCGAGCCCTGTGGTCGTGGTGGCCGCCGCCCTGCTGCACGACGTGGGCATCGCCGGGGCGGAGAAGAAGTACGGCTCCTCGGCGCCCCGCTACCAGGAGTCCGAAGGCCCGCCTCTGGCGCGCGCTATCCTGGAGGACTGTGGCCTTGAAACCGGAATTATCGACCACGTCTGCGAGATAGTGGCCAGTCACCACTCCGGCGGGAAGATCGACACGCCCGAATGGCGCGTCGTCTGGGACGCCGACCGGCTGGTCAACATGGAAGAAGGCGAACTCGACGGTGAAGACGTAGAAGCCCTGAGGCGAACCATCGATAAGGTCTTCAAGACCTCAGCGGGCAGGCAGACGGCCCTGTCACTGTTCGTCGAAAACAGGTGAGCGGAAGCTGAGGGCGCGCGGGGACGCGCCACGGGGGGAACCACACATTCCAGGGAGGAGTGACGAGATGGGAACAGTGGAGAGGCTTGCAGGGGTGCTGCGCAGACTGGACGAGGGGCGGGAGCCCGAGAGCGTGCGGGAGGAAGCGCGCGGCCTGCTGGCCGACATCGGTCCGCGGGAGCTGTCCCTGGCCGAACAGAAGCTGCTGGAGGAGGGCCTCGAGCCGGCCGAGCTGGGTCAGCTCTGTCAGATACACATGGAGGTGCTGGGGGACCAGGTCACGCGCATGAAGCAGCAGGTGCCGTCGGGGCACGTGGTCCACACGCTGGTCTCCGAGCATGAGATGATCCTGGGGTTTCTGGACAACCTGGACGAGGTCAACCAGCGCGTGCAGCGGATGGAGGAGTATCACCCCGAAACCACCGACGATTTCCAGCGGCTCCTCCACATCGCCCAACACCTGGTGGAAACCGAAGCGCATCACGAGCGGGAGGAACAGGTCCTCTTCCCGGAGTTGGAGAACAGGGGCATCACCGGGCCGCCCGACGTGATGAGAATGGAGCACGAGCAACTGCGTCCGCAGAAACAGGACCTGCTGCAACTGGCCGAGTCCGTGGGCGAGATGGACTTCCAGGAGTTCCAGCGCAGGCTGGACATCACGGTTGCCTTCGTCGTCTCGGTGCTGCAGGACCACATCTTCAAAGAGAACAACATCCTCTACCCCACGGCGCTGAAGGTGATCGAGGACGAGCGGGTCTGGGAGCAGATGAAAGAGGGCTGCGACGAGATCGGCTACTGCTGTTTCACGCCGGGACATTGATCCGGGCCGGGCAGTGTCCGTGTCCGCCGTGTTCGTCCACCTCTGCATGACATGTGGCACAAGGAAGCACGGGGCGGGGGCCGCTCACCCGGTCCCTTCGGGCTCCCCGGGAAGCACCTGCGAGATGGCGCCGGCCGCCACGTACAGCACCGCCGCCAGGCAGAGGACGGCGCGGAAACCGGCGGCGATAGCAATCATCACGGTCAGGGAAGACGCCGCAACGGAGGCGAAACCGTTGGCGCCCCACGCCCAGGGCACCAGGGGCGGTCGGCCCCGCTCCAGCAGGCTCAAACCCCCGGGGAAGGGGAAGCCCATGAGAAACGCCGCGGGAGCTGTCACCAGGACCGAGAGCCCCACACGCAGGCCCGGCGACAGGCCCGCGCAGGCCGCGAACAGCGCACCGAGCCCGAGGGCATACGCCACCGCCAGCACGGCGATGCCTGCCGCGGCCACGGCGATGGCACGGCGCCGGGAACGGAACAGGAAGCCGCTTACGACGCTGCCCAGGCCGCTGAAGACCAGGAAGGATGTGAGCATGCCCGCAGCCGCGTAGATGGGGTCGCCCAGGAAATGCGTGAACTTCAGCAGGCAGGTCATTTCGATCATCATGAACCCCAGGCCGAGGCAGGTGAAGTAGGCCAGCACGGGGAGTTTGGCCGACGCACCCCGGGCTTTGCGGAGCTTCAGCAGCGGCAGCAGGATGAGCACCGCCCCGGTGAGGACGACCTGGGCCAGCGCGAAGACCAGCACCACGTAGCCCAGCTCCAGCCGGGTGAGCCACAGCCGCCCGTAGGTGCCCCAGAACCGGGGGAGGGACCGCCAGCGGAAGAAGTTGTAGAAATACGGCCGGTCGTCCGTGGCGGGGCGGACGTTGTACGCCCAGTTGTCGAAGAAGTCTTCACGGCCCTCCGAGAGTATCTGGAGCGCGGCGTGGTGGAAGTAGGAATGGGGGCTGTCCTCCGGCCCATCGACGCGGTTGATCTGGTCCGCGTAGTCGATGCCCTCGCAGGGCGCCCACGCGATGTCCAGGCGGAGCTCCTCCGCGGCGGATCGCAGCGTCTCGCACCGCTGCTCGCCCATCGGGGATGCGAAGGCGAGGCTGGTGGCGGCCAGCAGGTTGCGCACCTGGACCAGCCGCCGCCCCGCATCCACCCCCGGCGGAAGGGCGCTCCGAAGGGTGGCGAAGAGCTTGACGTTGTCCCGGGGAGGGGCCTGGATGCCCCGGGTGACCGACAGCACCCCCCGATCGGAAAGGATTGACATGCAGCGCGCCAGGCCCTGCACGGTGAGCAGAAAGTCCTCGTGGAGCGACCGAAGGGAACTGGCCCCGGCCGCCTGCCCCTCCGCGGTGACGACCTGGATGATGTCGAAATGCTCGCGGGTTCTCTCGACAAACGCCCGGGGACTGGCGACGTGCACGGTCACGTCCGGACCGATGACGCCGCCGCCGCCGAGCTCCTGCAGCGGACCCACCATCAGTTCCACGAGCTGCGGATTGGGCTGGACGACGGTGATGTGCTCGGCGCCCATCCGCCGGGCCAGCCAGACGTTGGTGCCGCCCGCCTCGCCCAGCAGGAGGACCCGCGGCCGCTCCATAAACCTGTAGGGCAGTGACATGGGCGTATGGTCGAGTATCTCCGCCGGGCGGGGCGAATCGACCTTCAGGACGGTCGCCGCGTGGTGTCCGTCGGCCAGGACGGCGAGCTGCGGTGGCGGCGCCTCGGTGGCCGTCGGGCCGGCAAACATGATCTGGTGGAGGGCAGGGGAATCATAGACGTCAAGTCGGGCCCGGGGGCCGTAGCGGGTGAGCAGATGCTCGGCCCTGTTTTCGGCCTCCCATCGGCGCATGGTCGACAGGAATTTATACGGGTCGATGCGCAGTCGAAGCGGGAAGACCACGCCGACTAAACCCAGCAGCACCGCTGCACCGGCGACGGTGCCGCAAAGGGGAATACGGCGCCGAGGCGCGCCGGCAGCCCAGCACACAGCCGCCACGAATCCCAGCGCCGCCGCGGCGTAGAGCAGGTACTGAGGAGCCATGAAGAACATCAACCCTGTAACGGCGGCGCCGCCGGCCCCGCTGCCGGCCAGGTTGGCACCGTAGACCAGATGCACGCGCTCGCCGAAGTGCATCAGGGCGAGCCCGATGACCGTGGCGCCCGTGAAGAAGGGGATGAACAGGAGGAAGTCGTGGGCAAACATCAGCCCCGCCTGCCGGACGCTGTAGAGGACGTACTGCACGTCCAGCGGCAGGGCTTCGGCAGCCCGCAGGGCCAGAGTGACCGAGACGGCAAAGGCCACGGTCAGGCCGCAGCTCCACTGCCAGAAACGGCGGCGGAGCCGCTCCCCCACGAAGGTGAGAAATGTGCCGCTGGCGCCGAAGCCGAGAAGCGCGGTGCTGACCACCAGGTAGGAGAAGTGATGCCAGCGCGCCACGGACAGACACCGCATCAGCGCCAGCTCCAGGGCGATGATGGCCGCCGAGAGGAGGAAGACCGCCGCGCACGCGGCGGCTGTCCCGGCACCGGTGGACTCTTGTGCAGCCACGGCAGCCGTCCCGGTGGAAGGAAAAGAGACCTGCGGCCCGCGCCGGGCGACTATTCCTCCCGCACCTCACGCGTCAGCGGCACGAAGCGCACGGGCATCAGGGAGTTGGTGCGGACTTTGCCCCGGGTATCCTTGCTCAGCAGCACGAGCTGCTGCGTCTGGTAGGGACTCCCCAACGGGATGACCATCTTGCCGCCCGGTTTGAGCTGTTTGACCAGGGGCGGGGGCTGATGCCCCGCGGCCGCGGTGACGATGATGGCGTCGAAGGGGGCATGTTCTTCCCACCCGAAGTAGCCGTCCGCGTGCTTCACCTGGATCGTCTCATAGCCCAGGCGGCGCAGCCGTTCGCGCGCCTGCTCGGCCAGGGCTTCGATGATTTCGATGGTGAAAACGTGGGGCGTGATCTCCGAGAGAACGGCCGCCTGGTAGCCGCTGCCGGTCCCGACTTCCAGCACCTTGTCGCCGGACTCCAGCTCGAGTTGTTCGGTCATGGAGGCGACGATGTAGGGCTGGGAGATGGTCTGGCCGTAGCCGATGGGCAGAGGATGGTCGGCGTAAGCACTCCCGCCTCGTTCCTGCGGCACGAAGAGATGGCGCGGCACCGCCCGCATGGCATCCAGCACGCGCTCCTGGCGGACGCCCCGCTGCTGTATCTGGCGGCGGACCATGCGCGCGCGCTCCTCCTGGCGCTCTTCGAACCTGGGCCGTTCCCACTCGACTTCCGCTTCATCGGCCTCCTTCGGCGTTTCAGGCTCCGGGGGGGGCTCGGCTTCGGGCGCGCGCGCCCGCGCCCCGGCGGGTTCTTCGGCCTTTTCCGGCGGGGTCGTCAGAGCCCTGACCAGGAGGAAGGATACCCCGAGAAGCAGCACAAAAAGGACAATCGCCACGATACAACCGGACGTCGTGTAGCCTCGCATAGCCATCCCCGCTTTCGGAAGCTCTACGATGATGTTAACACAGACCATGAACGTCTTCAATGCGTCCGAGGGTCCGCCCAGGCGCGCGCAAGCCGGGCCGCATCTCCAAACACAGGGCCCGGGAAGGCCAGCCGGCCAGAGCAGTTGAATTTGCCCCCCTCTGGCGTCTACCCTATGGAACGGTTTCGCGGAGACCGCTCGGGAGGATTGTACGCCGTGGCTTACTCGGGGCAAGTGCTGGTTGTTTTCTTCGGGGTTTCGGTGGCCTTCTTTCTGGTGGCCATGCGCAGCCGGCTCAGGGGGCTGGCGCACTGGCAGCTCTTCGCCGGCGCGTATGCGATGGCGCTGACCGCCTGGACCGCTGGCCTGGTTGATGCCGTGGCGTGGAGCGATCTGGCGGCGGGCATAGAGGGAGCCGGCTACGCGCTGAGTGCGCTTCTGCTTGCCGGTTGGTGCTGGATGACTCTACGGAGGGGACAGCAGTATGGCCGTGCCGGGCATCATTGAACTGATCACCGCGGCTGCCGCGACAGCGGCGCTGGCGGCGGTGGTTTTGACCGGCGGCAAGACGCTGCGCGGCGATTCGCGCCTCGCCCTGTATGCCGTGATCGTTCTGGCGCTGTTGCGGAGCCTGGGCGGCGCACTGCTGCACAGCGGCCTGCTCTCCCACCCCGCGTCCGCCTGGCTGGGCAGCCTTCAGGGCTATATCAGCGCACTTATGCCCTTCAGCTGGGGGTTTTTCGCATACGTCTATTTCAAAAACCTGGAAAGGCGGGAACTCGCGCAGGCCGGACGCGGCAGTTTGTTCCTGGCCGGCAATCTTCCTCAACGCATTTACTTCAAGGACCGCGACCTCAGGTATGTCTCAGCCAACGAAGCCTTCGCAGAGTCGATCGGCCGGCCGCTGGAGGAGCTCGCGGGCAAGACCGACTTCGATCTGTATCCCGCTGAACTGGCCGAGGTCTACCGGCAGGAAGACTCCAGGGTTCTCACGAAAGGACAGCCGGAGACCAGGTTCGAGAGGGAGGACGGCGATCCGGCAACGCGCCTCGTGGAGGTCTCCAGGATGCCCATTCGGGACGAGGAAGGAGACGTTGCCGGGCTGCTGGGGGTCATCACGGACATCGATCGGGGGCATGATGGCGGGCAGACGCTGCGCCCGTTCGAGCGACAGCAGACCGCCATACTGGACAGTATGTCCGAACTCGTGGTCTATCTCGACCTTCTGCATAACATACTCTGGGCCAACCGCGCGGCGGCAGACGCCTGCGGGCTGCGCCGCGACGAGCTTCAAGGCCGCAAATGCTACCGCGTCTGGTGGGATCGGGACGATCCGTGTCCCGACTGCCATGCGGATGTCGCCGCAGAGACGGGCCAGCCGCAGGACAGTGAAGTGACGGGGGATGACGAGCGCGCATGGGCAGTCACCTACTACCCCGTGGTCGGGCCGGGGGAGAAGGCCGTCGCGACGGTGGAAGTGGCCGAGGAGATCACCCAGCGCAAACAGGCGGCGCAGACCGCCGCCCACCTGGCGGCGGTTGTCCAGGCCTCCGACGATGCCATCATCGGGTTGTCCCCCGACGGCAAGATTCGCAGTTGGAACGCCGGGGCGGAGAGCATCTTTGGCTACAACCCCCAAAAGGCCCGGGGACGCTGCATAGCCGAGGTGGTCCCGGAAGAACATGAAGAGTCTTTGCGCGAAGTGCTGCAGCGGGCCGCCGGCGGCGAGAGTATCCAGCACTTCGAGGTCCCTGCCCTGCCCAGCCGCGGCCACCCCCTCAACGTCTCCCTGACTTTCTCGCCCATATTCGACGACCACGGTCGGGTCACGGGTATCTCGGCGATCGGGCGCGACATCACCGAGCAGGTGCAGTTACGGGAGGAGTTGCGCAAGCTATCGCTGGTGGACAACCTGACGGATCTGCACAACCGGCGGGGCTTTTTCCACCTGGGAAATCAGCAGCTCAAGGTGGCGGCGCGCACCGGGAGCCCCGTGATGCTGCTGTTCGCCGACGTGGACGGCATGAAGAGGATCAACGATGAGCTGGGGCACCAGGCGGGCGATCAGGCGCTGATCGAAACCGCACGCGTGCTGGAAAGGACCTTCCGGGGGTCGGACATAATTGCGCGGATCGGCGGCGACGAGTTTGCGGTGCTGGCCGTCGATGCCCCTGCCGGCAGCGAGGGCGAAGTGCAGGACCGCCTGCGGCAGAGCCTGACCGAGCAAAACGCCGCAGCGGAACGTCCTTTCACATTATCGCTCAGCGAGGGGTGGGCCCTTTACGATCCGGACAATCCCCGGACGATCGACGAACTGCTGGCCGAGGCCGACGCCCGCATGTACGAGCACAAACGCGCCAGGACAGAATACAGCTCCGTTGCCGACAGAGAAGTGGGCCTCCGCAGGCCACAGGCCGGAGAGGGCAGATGAGGCGCCCGCGCCGATGAAGGCGTCTGTGGCCTCTCCTCCGGGGGGAATGCTGAGCGTGCGGGATGGCCCTGTAAGGGGCCCCCGGCAGTCCGTTGGAAAGCACCCGCCCGTGAGGACCGGACGCCTCACCTGCCCCCCTCCGGACAGATCGGGGGGCTGGCCGGAGCCAAACATGCCTGTTCAACAGGCTGCGAGTCGCTTTGCGGTTCCGCCGATAGGGGTTTACAATAAAGGGCTGACAAAGGGAGCAAAAGGGGAGGAGGGTGCAGGTGGGGCATATCCTGCGAAGACGCGGGGGGTTGCAACCGGTGCTGGTGCTGCTCATTCTGGCCCTGGTGCCGGCGTACCGGCTCGCGCGGGCTGCTCAGCTTTACCGCCATCGCACAGAGCACTATGAGGTCCGCAGCGACATCAGCCCCCTGTGGGCCGAGGTGGTGGGCCGACACATGGAGCAGATTTTCGCGGAGTACAGCCGACGTTTCGCCTCTTACGGCCGGGCAAACGCGGAGTTCGATATTTACGTTTTCAGGCGCGAGGCGGACTATCGGGCCAAGGTGCCCTCGCAGGTGAGCGGTTCCACCGGCGTATTCGTGGGCGGGCCGGATTACCTGGCCGCCCATGCGGAGAACCGGACGCCGGAGGAGGTTTTGCGCACCCTTTACCACGAGGGACTTCACCAGTTCATCTACGAGGTGGTCTCCGAGGACTGCCCCATCTGGATAAACGAGGGGCTGGCAGAATACTTCTCCGAGGCCACCTGGAACGGACGCCAGTTCGAGCTGGGCCAGGTGCCCTCCGAGAGGCTGCGCATAGTCCAGAATGCCATTGAAACCGGATCGTTCATTCGTTTCCATGCCTTGATGTCCATGAGCCCGGAATCCTGGATTCAAACCATGCGCACGGACGCGCATCGCGCCAGCCTGGCCTACTCGCAGGCATGGTCCATGGTGCAGTTTTTGCTGCACGGGGAAGGGGGGCGGTTCGCACCCTCGGTCAACCGGTTCCTGCAGGCCATCGCCACAGGATACGATCAGGCGAAGGCCCTGCAAGAGGCCTTCGGTGCGAACCTGAACCTCCAGGCCTTCGAGAAGTCCTGGGCGCAGTACATGATGTCGCTGGAGCCCAGCCCCAAGTTCACCTGTCGCGCCAACATGGAAGGCCTGATGGTACTGGCGAAAGCCTACTACTCCCGGAACCCGGGAAGGTTTCGCCGCGTGTGGGACCTGCGCAACAAAGCCGTGGACGGTGGCGGTTGGAGTCTGCAGTTGCGCGACGGGCGGGAGGTGCGCTCCGACGAAAGCGAGGCCGTGGAGCAGATGTTCCGCTGTCCTTTTGACCGCAGCGGCGCTCAAGTCAGCTATCTCGTGGTCCAGGACCCGTCCACCAATCTACCCGTGATGGTCTGCACGCACCATCCGGGCATTATCATCAAGGCCTACTACGAGCGAGATTCCGGCGGGGACCTGAAGGTTAAAGTGGAAGAGCAGGTGCGCACCCTGCTCAAGCCCGAATTCCGAAAGGCCATTTCGGCAAAGCTGCGCGGGTCGCGGTGAAGTCCTTTCCATCCACACGCTGGTTCAGCATGTCCGACCGGGAGCTGCGGGTGCTGCTGATCGCGGCGGCGGTCGTCCTGTCCATTGTGGGCGCCATCAGGGCGGGCAAGTTCATCTGGGGCCGGGGGCAGATCACGGTGCGAACCCATGAGCCTGCGGAACTGAGGGGCGCACGTCTCGACATCAACACCGCTGCTGTCCATGAACTGGACATGCTGCCCGGCATTGGGCCCACCACGGCGGAGGCCATCGTGAAGAACCGCGAAGAGAAGGGGGCCTTCCGATCGCTGGAAGACCTGATGCGGGTCCGCGGCGTCGGCCCCGGCACGGTGGAGGCAGTGCGACCTCACGCCATGTGCCCCCCGCCGCAGGAGGGGGATTGACATGGCAGGCTTCCAGGTCATAGCGCCCTTCGAACCCGCCGGGGACCAGCCGGAGGCCATCCGGCAGTTGGTGGAGCATTTCCGGGCGGGCAGCCGCTGCGAAACCCTCCTGGGCGCCACCGGCACGGGCAAGACCTTCACGATGGCCAAGGTCATCGAGGTCCTCGGCCTGCCGACACTGGTCATCAGCCACAACAAGACGCTGGCCGCCCAGCTTTACGGGGAATTCAAGGAGTTCTTCCCCCACAACGCGGTGGGCTACTTCGTCAGCTACTACGACTACTACCAGCCGGAGGCCTACCTTCCCGCCCGGGACCTCTACATCGCCAAGGATGCCTCCATCAATCAAGACATCGATCGCCTGCGCCTGGCGGCCACCACGCGGCTGATGGAGCGGGAGGACGTGGTCATCGTCGCCAGCGTCTCCTGCATCTACGGCATCGGCGCCCCGGAGGACTACCGCACCATGTTCGTCACGGTGCAGTCGAACCAGCCGTTGGAGCGCGACGAGCTGCTCGCCCGGCTGGTCGATATCCAGTACCAGCGCAGCAACACGGACCTGAAGCGGGGCACGTTCCGCGTCCGGGGCGACCTTGTGGAGGTCTATCCGGCCTACGAGGAGATCGCGTATCGAGTGGATTTCTTCGGCGATTACGTGGACCGAATCGTCGTGATCGATCCGCTGTCCGGCCGCAAGCTGGAGCTGGCCGACCGGGTGGACATCTACCCTGCGAACCACTTCGTCACCCCGGATCATCGCCTGGCGGACATCCTGGAGAGCATTGAAGAAGAGCTGGAGGAGAGGCTCCAGGAGCTGCGCAGCCGGGGCAAGAACCTGGAAGCGCAGCGGCTGGAGGCGCGAACGCGTTACGACATGGAGCTGCTCCGCGAGGTGGGCTTCTGCCCCGGCATCGAGAATTACTCCCGCCATGTCAGCGGCCGCGAGCCGGGAGAGCGTCCCTCCTGCCTGCTGGATTACTTCCCGGACGATTACCTGTGCATCGTGGACGAAAGCCACCAGACCGTGCCCCAGATCCGGGCCATGTACCACGGCGACCGGTCGCGCAAAGAGACCCTGGTGGAGCACGGATTCCGCCTGCCCTCGGCGCTGGACAACCGCCCCCTTACCTTCGAGGAATGGGAGGAGCTGGTGGGCCGGGTGCTGTTTGTCAGCGCCACTCCGGACGATTACGAAGTCGACAAGTCCGGCGCCCGCGTGGTGGAGCAGATCATCCGACCCACCGGTCTGGTGGATCCCCGGGTGGACGTGCGGCCGGCGCGGGGACAGGTTCAGGACGTCATAGGGGAGATCAAGGAGCGCGCGGAGAAGGGCGAACGAACCCTGGTGACCACCCTGACCAAGCGGCTGGCCGAGGACCTGGCCGATTACCTCCGGGAGGAAGGCATTGACGCCTGCTACCTCCACAGCGAGGTGCAGACCATCGAGCGCGTGGAGATACTGAACGACCTGAGGCGCGGCCGCTACGACGCCATCGTGGGCGTCAATCTGCTGCGGGAGGGGCTCGACCTGCCCGAGGTCTCCCTGGTTGCCATCCTCGACGCGGACCGGGAGGGATTCCTGCGCTCCGATACCTCCCTGATCCAGACCATGGGGCGTTGCGCCCGCAACGTGAACGCGGAGGTCATCCTCTACGCCGACGAGGTGACCGAGTCCATGGCCCGCGCCATCGACGAGACCCACCGCAGGCGCGAGGTCCAGATGGAATACAACCGCGAGCACGGCATCACGCCCGCGACCGTCCGCAAGAAGATCCAGCAGGGCATCGACTACGAGGTCCAGGCCTGGAAACGCCGCGTGGAGACGCCGGTCATGGCCGAAACCGAGGGAGATTACGTGACGGCCAACCGGCTGGACGAACTGGAGGAGGAGATGAGGCAGGCCGCCAGCAATCTCGACTTCGAGCGCGCCGCTGTCCTGCGCGACACGATAGAGGAACTCAAGCAGAAGGTTTGATCCCGCCGGTGCTTGTCACCGGGTGGCCCGTTCGCGCCCTGTTGAAAAACGTAGCTCAGCCGCCCCCGGCTGAGAGCCCCTGGTTCATGTGGGGGGCGTTTTTGCTTGCAACGTGTACCTGCACTCTGAAGGGAGCTGTGCGTTAGATGGAAGCCTACGCTCGACGTGAGGAGATAAAATGTGCCGTGGTGGGATACGGCGGCGCCTTTGATATGGCTCGCAAGCACCTGGAGCAGATGGATGGCGCCGGCATGACGCCTCACGCGGCGGCGGACCTCGATGAAGACCGTCTGGAAGTCGCCGAGGAGGATTTCCCGGGAATCCGGACTTGCAATTCGGTCGAGGGTATGCTGAAGGAGGCCGAGCCGGACCTGGTCGCGGTTATAACCCCGCACAACACCCACGCGGACCTCGCCCTGCAGTGCCTGGAGGCTGGCTGCTGCGTGGTGGTGGAAAAGCCCATGGCCATCACCACCGCCGAGTGCGACCGCATGATCGATGCGGCCCGGGACAACGACGTTCTCCTCTCCACCTACCACAACCGCCACTGGGACGGGTGCATTCTGCGGGCGGTCCAGCAGGTGTGCAATCAGCAGGTCATCGGAGAGGTCTTCCGTGTGGAGGCACACATGGGCGGCTACCGCGGCCCGCGGGAGTGGTGGCGCAGCAGCCGCAGCATCTCCGGCGGCATCCTCTACGACTGGGGCGTTCACCTGCTCGAGTACTCGCTGCAACTCGTGGACGGGGGGCTGGTCGAGGTGTCCGGCTTCGCCCACACCGGCTTCTGGCACGACAGCGGCCCCTGGGGGGAGGACACCATCGAGGACGAAGCCCATCTGGTGGCCCGTTTCGACAGCGGTCAGTGGCTGGCCCTGACGATGAGCGCCCTGGACAGCTTCCCCAAGAGCCTCGAGCGAAAGTGGATCGAAGTGACCGGGACGAAGGGCACCTACCTTTTCGACGGCGGCACGTGGAAGACCGTCCGACAGACCAAAGGCGGTACCGTCACAGACGAGGGCGACAACCCCGAGGGGCAGGGACATCTCTACTACCAGAACGTCGCGGCTGCCCTTGTGGGCGAAGAAGACCTTATAATCACGCCTGAATGGGCCCGTCGCCCCATCCATATACTCGACCTCGGCGTGCGGAGTGCCGAGCAAGGGAAAACGCTGCCGGCTGGGCACGCCTGAAGGACGGCCGGCACCCCGCTCCCATCGAGTCGAGCTTGTGCCGTCCGGCCTCCCGACGTATGCTGTAGGAAGGTAATTGAACCAGGGTCCAGAGGGGAAAGGGGGGAAACTCGACGATGGACGAGGACAATCAGGCAGAGAGAAAGCCACCGACAGGTGGGAAGAAGCGTCGCCGCTGGCGCTGGATCGTGGCATTCGCGCTTGTGGCGCTGGTCTTGCTGTTCATCTTGCTGCCCGGCCTGCTTTCCACGGGACCCGGGCGGAGCCTGCTGGTAAGGTTCGCCAACGCCCGGATGGAGGGCTCCGTCGCGGTGAAATCCTGCTCCCTGAGCTGGCTGTCCGGGTTCGAGTTCAAGGACGTCCAGGTGAGGGATGAAACCGGCGCGGAGCTGGTCTCCATCGATGTCCTCCGCGTTTCCGCGTCCGTCCCGCAGCTTCTGGGCTCGACCAGGAAGCTGGGAACGGTCGAGGTCGAAAACCCCCGGCTCACCGTGGACCTCTCGGAACGCGGGTTCCCGGGGCCGGCCGGACCGGCAGCCAGGGCACCCGCCGAGGAGCCGGAACGCCTGCCGTTCGACCTGACCGGCACGATCAGGATCACGGGCGGCAGCGTTTCCGTCGCCGATGGAGATGCCCGGCTGTTCACCATCAATGACCTGGGTATCGAGGCGGATATCCAGGGCCTCAGTCAGCCCATCAGCTACTCCGTCCGCGGCAAGGTGGCCGACGGCGGCGGGGCCTTCACCGCGGCGGGTTCGGCGCGCGTGGCGCAAGAGGGCAGACTGCGGCCCGAGGCGCTTCAGGGCGACATGAAGATCGGCCTGGAGCGGTTCGAGCTCGCCGTGCTGGAACCCTTCATCCAGAGAGCCGGGCCGCCCCTGGAAATCAGCGGCACGCTGGACGCCAACCTGGAAGCAGAGTTCGAAGGTCCACGGAATTTCGCGGCCACCGGTAAGGCTGCGGTGAACTCCCTGGTGCTGGCGGGTGAACCGCTGCGCGGCGACCGGCCGGCCGTGGCGAGCGCCCGGTTGAGCTTCGATGCACGGAGCCAGGGAGAGACTATCGCGCTGCGCGAACTGAAGCTGGACTCACCGCTCGCACGCGCCAGCATGAGCGGCACGCTGCCGATGAAAATGGAGGACATCGAATCCCTGGTGCAATTGGAAGGATCGCTGAGCGTGGAGCTGCCGGAGGTGGCGGCTCAGTTGCGCAACACGTTGCGCCTCCGCCCCGGGCTGACCATCGCGCAGGGACGGATGCTGGGCGATTTCAGCCTCTCCACCGGCGAGGACGAGGCCGCCCTGCGGGCCGGACTCAAGCTTGCCGAACTCGCTGCCGAACAGGATGGCCGGCGCATTGCGTCCGGCGCCCCGGTTGAGATCGACTTGAGCGCCGGCCTCGATGCGACCGGGCCGCGGGTGGAGTCGCTGACGGTCGATTCTTCCTTTGCCACCGTGGAGGGAGCCGGGACACCGGAGAAGTTCAATCTGACCATCGCCGCCGACCTGGCAGCCGCCGCCCGGGAGGCAGCGAAGTTCGTGGACATTCCGGCCGACGCGCTCTCGGGCCGGGCCGACGTCTCCGTTCGGGTGGAGACGGCTGAGCTCGAGCGTCGCCTGACCGCCGACACGCGGCTGGAAAACCTCCGGGTCGAGGTTGCACCCGATCGGGTGCTGCGGGAAGAATCCCTCAGCCTGAGGGCCGAGGCCCGCACGGATGCCGGTGATGATGTCCCCCGGGTCTTTCGTGACGTCAACATGCACTTCGAGAGCGGTTTCGGCACCGCAGATACGACCATCGGCCGCGTGGCCGTCGGCGAGACCCTGGCAGGGACCGAGATGGCCGACCTGGCGACGACGGTCCGGGTGGACCTGGCCCGCATCTCCAGCCTGCACGAGGTCCTCCGCCCCAGGGCCCTCCAAACCGGCCTCGCCGGAACGCTGGAGGGCAGTCTGAAGGGTAGCCTCGCCAGCGGGCTGCTGGATCTGGGCCCCCTGCGTGTCGTGCTGCGCGACCTCGTGGTCCGCCGCGGGGACAGAACAATGTCGCAGGAGCAGTTGAGACTTTCCGGAGCGCTGCAAACCGACCTCACGGACCGGCGGGTCGCCGTAACCGGCGCCGAGCTGGAGTTCGCGGGCGGCCGATTCAACGCCTCCGGCATCAGCGTGCCGGACTGGCGCGCGCCGCTGTCGGGGACAGAAGCTGAATTCTCCGGCGAAGCCGACCTCGGTCGCCTGTTTGCCGACCTGGGAGCGAGCGAGCCGATGCCCTCGGACGTAACCATGGCGGGCAGACTGAGCCTGAGCGGCAGCGTCCGCCCGGCGGCGGACCCGGCCGGGCGGGAGCTTTCGGCCAACGCCCGAATCGCCGGGTTCAGGCTATCCAGAGCCGGCGGGGCGATACTCGAAGATGAATCCATGCAACTGACTTTCGACACGACTGTTGCCCCCGCCAGCGGCGGCGAAGGCTACCGTCTGCACAACCTCTCGCTGATAACCGACGGGCGTCTCCTGTCGTCGCGTCTTGTGGCGGCAGGCGTGACAGCGGGTCCCGCCGTGGAGAAATGGGCCGTCTCGGACCTCAGGATCAAGTCGGAGGCTTCTCTGGGTCCGCTGGCGCTGATCGCCCGGCAGCTCGGCGTCGGGCCGGCCGATGTGGAAGTCGCCGGGGATGTGGCCCTGCGCTGTTCCGGTTCCCTCGAAGCCGGGATGCTCGAACTGCCGGACCTGAGTGTCTCGGCCAAAGAACTCTCGGTGGCGCGCGGGGGGAAGGCCTTCCGAGAGCCGGAGCTCGGCCTGGCTGCCGTCGCACGGGCAGACCTGGGCAAGCGGTCGGTCCGGGTTGATCGGGCCACGCTCGAATGCTCCGTCGGGTCGGCCGCAGCCAGCGACCTGACGGTTCCCGATTGGTCGCGCCTGCCGCAGGGCCTGACGGGGAATCTTACGGCGAGCTCGCAGCTTGCTCGGGCTCTGGATGCCATGCGGGCGTTTGCCCAACCCCCGGGAGGCATGCGCATGGAGGGCAAGCTGGACTTCCAGAGCGCCTTCTCGGTGGACGAAGACGGCCTGACCGCTGATGCCGGCATCTCCCTGCGCCCGCTCAAACTGCGCCGAGGCCGCTCCCCGTGGTTTAACGAGAGGAGCCTGGATATCCAGGTCGCCGCAACGGTTGCGCGCGGGCGAGAGGATGTCGTTCTGGACTCGGTGCAGGTGTCCTCCGAGCCGGGCATACTCCGCGCCAGGGCGTCGGGTGCGCTCAAAGGCTGGAGGGGAGCCCGCCATCTGACGCTGGAGGGCAAGGTGCGCCCCGATTGGGCTCGATGCGGTGTGCTGCTGAGCGCGCTGACGGGCAAAGACATCGAAATGGAGGGCGCGGAGGAACGCCCTTTCAAGGTGAACGCGCGGCTGGGCGAGATGGACTGGGCGAAAGTGCTTCAGCAAACGACGGCTGAAGGCGGCGTCCACGTGCGCCGCCTCAGCTACGCCGGCGTGGAGGCGGAGGATATGGAGGTGAGCGTCAAGAGCGAAGATAACCGCCTCGGCTGGGTCTTGAGCGGGCGGATAAACCAGGGCCCCCTGAACTTCAGCCCCGTCCTGAGGGCCCGGGACGGCGGACCGGCCCTGGTGCTGCCTGAGCCTGGCACGGTACTCACGGGCGCACAGATCACCGATCAGATGGCCAACAATCTGCTGGGGCGGGCCTTGCCCGTCTTCAGGGAACCCGTGGACGTGGAGGGCACCGCGAGCCTGGCTCTCAACGAGCTGGACGTGCCGGTTGCGGGGGGACTGCAGAACGCCACCATCGACGCCGTTCTCACGCTCCGGGCGGCCTCGGTGGGCTCCAGCGGTGTGCTGCGATCGCTTCTGTCGCTGGTGGGACTCGAAGAGAAGACCATTGATATTCCGGAACAGAACGTGCGCCTGCTGCTCAGAGACGGCCGTGTGCATCACGGCCGCATGCCGCTGCAGATCGAACGGTACACGCTCGTCAGCTCGGGCAGCGTGGGACTGGATAAGACCCTGGACCTCACCGTGGAGGTCCCCGTCACGCCGGAACTGGTGGAGAGCAAGTCCCTGTACGACATGCTGAAAGGACAATCGATCAAGGTCCGCATCGGCGGCACGCTGGACCATCCCCGGTTCGACCGCGACATCATCCAGGATAATCTCAAGTCCCTGATGCGCGGCAGCACACGCAACCTGCTCGAACGCCTTCTGGAATGAGACCACGCCGGCGCTTTTCGACCGTCCTGTAATCCCTGGAGAGGTCCGATGAATACTCCGGTAACGTCGTGCCACTACTGGAACGGGATGATCCCGCCGCAGTACATCTTTGCCAACCGCCGCTTCCTGGGCGTGGCACTCGATCCGCCCGACTTCGAGCCCGGCTCGTGGATCGGAGCCGGGGCCGCCCTGTTCGACCCGGTGCAGGATTGCTTCCTGCTCACGGCGCGACCGCGGAAAGCGGCCGGTGGGGTGCGGGGCTACTGCGCGAACGTCTACCGCTCCGGCGACGGCGAGCAGTTCGAGCTCGCGTGCAGCGTGAGCACAGAGGATGTCGCCCGGCAGAGCGACCTTCGGATCGACAGCATCGAAGGCACACAGCTTCAAAAGGACCCCCTGACCGGCTGCTGGCACTTCTACCTGTCGGTGAACACCGAGAAAGAGTTCGTGTGGGGCGGGCTGCACTGGGAGACGCTCCTTCTGACGGCCCCCGACCCGGAGGGGCCCTGGCGCTCGCAGGGTATCGTGCTCCCAACCGGCGAGGACTTCGACGCCCACCAGGCCCGTGATTCGGCGATCGGGGTCGTTGACGGCCGATGGCTCTGTCTCTACAAGGCCCGGGATCAAGATCAAACACTGCGTCCGGCCCTGGCCATCAGCAGGGACGGGGTGGCCTGGCGAAAGCTCGGGCCGCTGACCATGGACGGGGAAGACCGTCACGTTTTCCTCAATGGTACGTTTTTCGCCTCCTCTTCGGGACCTCTGTTCATAGGGCTGGAGAAAGCGGACCCCACCGAGGAACAGAAGGCGGCGGAGGAACTCGCGGACGAACACGGCGTGACCCACGGCGGCGGCCCCCGGCGTAATTTCATCGCGTGCGCCCTCGACCGCCGCCGGGCCAACCTGGAGGTCATCTACCGGACCCCGTGGGAGCCGGGTTCGCAGTACGAGCACCCGGAACATCCGCTGCTGGGCTATTCGAGCCTGACCTTCGACCCGAAGCGCAACCGCATGCTCATCTACGTGGAAGCCATTGATCCCGAGCTTTCCGAACACATGGGGTTGAACGGCACGGTGGAGCGCTTGCTCGTCTACGAGACGCCGCTGCCCTCCGCTTCCCGTTGAACGACGCACCCGCCGGGATTAAACTGCCGGCGCTGCCCATCCTTGCGTTGCGGAGGAGTTGATGCACCTCGCCTTTCTTGTTGCGCTCGCCCTCGTGCTGGCGTGGGCGGTCCTCGCCTTCAACCGCCTCGTTCGCCTTCGCAACCTGGTGCGGGAGGCATGGAGCGGTATCGACGTGCAGCTCAAGAGGCGCTACGACCTGATACCGAACCTGGTGGACGTCGTCCGCGACTACGGCGAATACGAGGCGGAGTTGCTGACCAATGTGGCCCGGCTTCGGGGACAGGCCGTCGATGCGGCCGGCGTGCCGCAGCAGGCCGGCGCTGAGAAGGCCCTGTCCCGCGGGCTGCGTTCCCTGTTCGCGGTTGCCGAAGACTACCCCGAGATCAAGGCGAACCGTAGCTTTCTTCAGCTCCAGCGAGACCTCTCCGAAATCGAGGACCAGATTCAGTACGCCCGTCGTTACTACAACGGCACCGTGCGGGATTTGAACAACCTCGTGGAATCTTTCCCGAGCATGCTGGTTGCACGGTTGCTATCGCATTACCTACACGACCGGCCGCCAGGTCGGCTTTTTCGAGGACTACGACGAGCTCTACTGGAACGCAACGGGCCACGACTGGGACTTCGTGAGTGAACAGGCAGAGGCCGTCGTCCATCTGCCGGGAGTACCCTCCGGGGAAATCATCGAACTCAACGCCTACACCGGGCGGCAGGACGCCCGGGGGAAGGATTGCGTGGCATCCGAAGGGGGCCCCGGGGACGCTACGTTCGCCACAACCGCGCCGCTGCGGCCCGGAGAAGGACTCACCTTGAGCGTAGCGTGGCCCAGGGGGTACGTCACGGCGCCGGACGAGCGGCGAAGGCTGCTTTGGCTCGCCCGGGACAACTGGGGCCTGATCGCCGCCGGGACGGGCATCCTTCTGGTCGTGATCTACTACCTGTTTGCCTGGGCTCTGGTGGGCAAAGACCCTGACAGGGGCACCGTCATCCCCCTGTTCGAGCCGCCCGAGGACCTTTCCCCGGCCGCCATGCGCTTTATCGATCGGATGGGTTACGACCGGCAGACGTTCGCGGCAGCCGTCATAAATATGGCCGTGAAAGGTTACCTCTCGATCGGGGAAGACGGGGGCGAGTATACGCTGGTGCAGGAACGCTCCGACACAAGCGACCTGACCGCTGAGGAGAAGAAGATCGCCGGCGCGCTGTTCACAAGCACAAGCCGTGTGACGCTCGACAAGCAGAACCACAAGAAGATTCAGAAGGCGATAAAGGGCGCCCAGCGTGCGTTGCGCGCGAAGTTCGAGAAGCTCTACTTTTCCACCAACAGCGCTTATCTCTTGCCGGGGATCGTCCTCGCCCTGGCATTCGCGATCGCCACGGTGGTCGCCTACGCCAGCCCGGTCGCCCTTTTCATGAGCGTCTGGGTCAGCATATGGACGGTGGGCGTGGTTGCGCTCCTGGCTTCCTGCTGGGGTGCCTGGCGGGCGGTGTTACTCGGGGGAGGCAAGCGGTTCGCCACGCTGGGCCAGGCCATCTTTCTGAGCCTGTTTTCGCTGCCCTTCGTGGGCGGAGAGGTCTTCGGCGTGGGCATGCTGGCTCATTCCACCAGCATCGCGGTTCCGGCACTGGTGCTTCTGCTGGCGGGCGTGACCTATGCCTTCTACCACCTGCTGAAGGCGCCCACCATAATGGGCCGGCGCCTGATGGACAGGGTGGACGGGTTCAGGATGTACCTGTCGGTGGCTGAAGAAGAGCGCCTCAACTTGCTCAACCCGCCGGAAAAGACTGCGGAGCTTTTCGAGAGGTATCTGCCTTACGCCCTGGCCCTGGGTGTGGAGCAGGAATGGGGGGAGAAGTTCTCGGAGGTGCTGGCCGGTGCGTCGGAGGCGGTGCCGTCCCACAGCCCGACCTGGTATCATGGGTCCGCCTGGAGCGCCGTGGGCGCTTCCGGCTTCGCCGGATCGCTGTCCGGCTCGTTCGCGGGTGCGATAGCCTCGTCGGCCACGGCTCCCGGTTCGAGCTCCGGCGTGGGCGGCGGGGGCTTCTCGGGCGG
>CAZNGS010000069.1:0-22188 GCA_964572825.1 uncultured candidatus Brocadiaceae bacterium | reverse complement strand
CTGGCCTCGTTGGCGAAGGAGCAGACCCACCAGTTGCCGAAGCGGTCCTCGACCACGGCGCCGTGGCCGGTGTGCGGGCCGATCACCCGCTCGCGGCTCCACGGGCCATCCAGCGAGTCGGCGGTCGAGTAGGCCCAGGTGTACGCGCCGGGAGTGCTCCAATGTCTTTTCGTGTAATGACCGGAGCCGTCCACGCCGCAGATGAAGTTGACATAACGCGCAGCAATGCGGGCGATCTGGCCGGCGGCGTCGCCCAGGTAGGTGGTGCCGTCCGCCGGCACGATCGAGGAGCGGGACGCGTCCTCTACGGGCCCGCTCAGGTCGGCTTTCCACCGCCGGTATCCGCCGTTGGTGCCCATGTAGATCGCGCCGTCCTCGTCCTGGAAGAACGACGGCTGGGAAATACCGCCGGAATAGACCGGCTCATAGGGACCCTCGGCCCGCCCGGTGGTGCTCTTGAGGATGTGACCGTTCGGCCGGGCGCCGTATATGGAGTAGCCGACGTAAAAGGTGTCGTTCAGATACCACACCTCGGTGTCCATGTAGGTGAACACCTGCTCGCGGTCCGTCTCGCGAGGGTCCGGGAAGGGTTCGTCGAACAGTTCCTTTTGACGGTCCCAGTCCCAGATTTCGAGCCGCTCCCAGTTGACCATGTCCATGGATTTCCACAGGTACAGCTTGCCGCCGGTGTCCCGGGTGACGTGGGAGCCGGTGAAGACGATCTCTCCGTCGGGGCCCCGGCAGGCCTGGGTGTCTCGAAGCGGGAACCGGCTGACCGGCGGCAGGCGGTGCCACAGGTAGCGCTCGGTGTTCACCCTCAGGAGGCGACGGGGGAACTCGGTGTCGGGGCGGATCCTGTGGGGATGATCGGATGTGGTCCAGCCGAGAGGCACTATGCCGGCGCGGTCCCGGAAGGCGGCGTGTGGATCGTTGCCGCAATAGGTGGCCAGCAGCCCGCCGTCGGGGCCTTCGAAGACGGTGGTCTGGTCGGCGTGGGGAATACACCAGCGGCGCTCGCTGTAGGGCCCGTAAACGTTTTCGGACCAGGCGACGTAAACATCCTGAACCGACTCGCCCGCCCGGCTTGTGAAATCGGTGGCGAACAGGTAGTAACGCCCCCTGAGTTTCTTGAGGAAGTAGCCGTCCGTGCCGACCTGCAGGGGAAAGTCCTGCGCCAGCTCGCCGGTGCGTTTGGGGTTGTCGCAGACCAGCAGGCGTGGGCGTTCGGCCAGACCGCTGAGGTCCTCTTTGAGACGGGCGATCTTTCCGTCGGACCACAGCACGTACACCGCTCCGTCATCGTCCTCGAACAGGGAAGGCGAACCGCCCTTGAAAAAGAGTTGCGAGGTGCCCTTGTTGAAACCGCCGCGCTGCTCGCCGATCAGCGACCAGTCCTCGTAGGGGCCCTCGGCCCTGCCAGTGGCGCTCTTGAGCAGCCCTCCGGCGACGCCGCTGATGGAATAGACAATCCAGAAATTGTCTTTGATGTAATGGATTTGAGGCGTCTGGACGCCGCGGACCCACTCGCCGTCGGGCACGCCGGGTTCGGCCATGGGCCTCCTGCGCCAGCCCCGGTAATCCGACACGCGGTCGAGGCGCCGGGTATCGAGCGAGTCGAGCGAAAGATCGAGTGCCTTCGTCACGAACTGCCAGTTCTCCAGGTCCCTGGAGCGCCACACACGGATGCCGTCGTTGTTCTTGAAATCAACGGGACCGTATCGGGGCAGGATCGGCGTGCCATCGGTTCCGGTCAGGTAGTACCACCCGTCGGGGCCCCGGCAGATGCTCGGGTCCCTCAGAGGGTGATCGAGCACGGGCCTGACCTGGCTGCGATCGGGCGAGACACGGTGTCCCGGCTTCCTGGCCAGCCCGGTGCCGAACCATTCGATCAGCGAGGTCACCTCCTCCGGGGGAACTTGCTGCGCCGCGGCCGGGTCGGCAACCACAGCCACCATCGTCAAAACGATGGAAGTCCACAACAGACACATTCGTGTTGTCATCAGGTATTCCTCTCTTGCCCAGGTGTTGGCATCAGTTACCGGTTCTCGCGCTCTGCCACAGGGCGCCCATGCGCTGCAGCCGGGCGCGGCTGCGGCGAACGGCCCTCGGTTCGATGATCAGGTCATCGCCATACCAGCCGATGTAGAGCGGCATGATGTTGAACCGGCAGAAACTGCCCGCCCGGGTGCCAAAGTCGTTGGTATTGTTGAAATAACCGTACCACCACGACTTGTCGGGATCCTGAAACAGGAAGCCGTTGCCGCCGTGGGGGACGCCGATACGCAACGTGCTCCATGGGCCCTCGAGGGAATCGGCAACCATGTACTGCATGTCGTAATTGCCGTTCCAGTCGGTGCTCCAGACCATGAACTTGCCGTCTATCACGTGCATTCCGGTCTCGACATCCTCCATGTAGCACAGGTTGCGGGGCGGGGTCAGTTCGTAGGTCGTCCCCCCTGCCAGACCCTCCCTGCCGGCCTCGAAGTGTTCGAGGTCCTGGACGGTAGTTACCCGGCCGGGGAAATTGCAGTATAGCGACCCGTCCGGGGCCCGGTAGTATTCGCAGAAACCCACGGTGGCGATCGGGTCGAAGGGGCCGCTCATGCTGCCGGAACGCGACTTGAGCAGCACCCCGCCGAACGTCACCACGTTGAAGGTGACATAGGTGTTGCCGTCGAACTGATACGCCTTGGTTTCAAACAGTTGGATTGTCCGGCCTCTCTTGGCCGCCTCCTGTGCTCGTTCCTTGTACTTTTCAAACGGGAATCCCGGGACCTCGGCCAGCCCGTCGGCCGTAAAGATGGAACCGGGCGTCGCTTCCCAACGAACCTTGTCCTCGGAGCGGTAGATCGGAACCTGATTGGCCCATCTCTCAACGTCCCAGAACGAACCGGTAACGTAGTAGTATCCGTCGTCGAAGAGGTCCATCCACACGTCACGCAGGCTGTAGTCAATGAGCGTGGGGTGGCCGATCCAGTAGTCCAGCTCCGTGCTCTTCATGCCCTGGACGGCGTAGAACTGGCTGCCGTGTCCGCCCTTGCGGTACGGCTGCAGCGCGGAGAGCGGGTTGCCGCCCTTTCGGTAGGTCCGTATGGGGGGCCAACCGCTGAAGTTCCTCACCTCGGTGATGGCGGGCAGATAGGGGCATTGGGCCCGCTCGTCCTCGCCAGAGACGGTGGCGTAGTGCTTCCCGTCCCCGCCGTCTACGAGCGTGGACTGCCCCCCGTCTGGCAGCATGACGCACGGCTCCCCCCAGGGGCCGCCCAGGGATTTCGACCAGGACGCCAGCGTGTCAATGGAGTTGACGCCGCCCCGCCCGGTGCGGGTGGTGAAGGTCCAGATATACCAGTCACCGGCTTTGGTCAGGTGGCTGCCCCACTGCCCCATGACCTCGATGCGGCGGACGTAGCGCGGGTACCACTCCACGTTGGTGAACAAGGCCTTCGCCGGGCCGGCCAGCCCACTCATATCGTCCTCCAGCGCGGCGTAGAACCCCTGCCCCCAAACGAGGTAAACCGTCCCCGCCCGCCCTGAGCCTGTCGAAGGGTCGGCATCCTGAAACAGCGACGGATCGCGGCCCTGCCGGGCTATCCGCCCCAGGTCCTCGTACGGCCCCTCGGCCCTGCCGGTCGTGCTCTTGAGCATGCCGATGCCCTGGCCGTTCATCGAGTACACGACCCAGAACGTACCCTTCAGATAGTGGATCTCCGGCGCCGTGACGGCCCGGCCGATGCGCGGCTCGGCGCCGCAGGTCAGGTCCAGGTGCCCGGCCTTCTGCCACTCCCCACCGTCGCGTTCGATCTCCCACACGTAGCCCAGATCGGTCCATGCCTGACGGTCGGAGGATTTCCAGAGGTGAACTCCTCTATTTTTCGACCAATCCAGCGTCCCGTCGGGTGCGCGGCTCGCCTCCGTGCCCGTCATGTACCAGGTTCCCTGCGGCCCCCGGCAGAGCGCGGCGTCACGCAACGGATGGTCCATGACCGGCTCGATCGTCTCCAGCAGTTGGGGTACGTCCTCCGGTTTCTCACTGGGTTCGGGCACCGGGATGCTCGTCACGATGCGCCCGGGCTTCGGCGGCGGGTTGTCGTCCTCCTGCGCCGCAACGGCGGCGGAGGGATAGTCCGTGATGACGGGACGCCGGTAGTCGGCGCTCTCCGGGTCGGTGGAGGCATAGACTGCCTTCAGCGCGCCGTCCGGTCCGGTGAAGACCGTGCAGCGACCACTGTCGAGGATGAAGGGCTTCGGTTTGGAGTAGGGACCCGGCAGCCGGTCGGCGTAGCACACGTAGGAATCCTCGTGGACGCCGCCGTCCCGTAATGTCGTGGCGGCGAACAGGAACGCATAACGGTCCCCGTCCATGAAAACCGAGGCGCCGTACGGCGCGCCGTGCTCCGGCAGGCCGTCGTCCGGGTAGCCCTTGATCAACGCCGGCAGGTAATGGCGCGGCCCTTCCACGCCGACCTGCCCCTGGCCCTTTCTGCTCTGGTTCATCTCCTGCAAAGCTTCCACGTCCTTCAGCCGAGCGACACAGCCTCCGCCCCACACCAGGTAGCGGGTGCCATCCGTATCCACGAACAGCGAGGCGTCGCTCCTGCCGGTCTGCGCGCCGCCGGCCTCGGCAATGAGTTTGGTGTTGTGATAGGGACCGGTGACGTTCGCCCCGTCGGAGGGTATGGCTCCGGCGGCGTAGCCGCTTATGCTGAAGGTGATCCAGAAGCGCTCCCCGTCGAAGGCCAGTCGGGGCGCGGTCATGCCGCGGGCGCGCTCGCCCGGCGGAAGTCCGGGGACGGGGTACATCTCGGTTGACCAGGAGGATCCGCCCCTGTGGCCTTGTGTGTCGGGATCTTCCCAAAGGTCCCAGACGAAACCCAGGTCCTCCCACCTGCGCAGGTCCCGTGACTTCCAGACCCGCGCGCCGCGGCAGTTGTCGAAATCGAGCTGACCGCCTTCACCTTCCACGGCCGTGGTGCCGGTCAGGTAATACGTGCCATCTGGCCCCCGGCAGATGCTGGGATCGCGCAGGGGAACGTCCAGGATGGGCTGCACCTGGATCCGTTCCTCCGGCGGCAGCGGCTCCCCTACCATGGGCTCAGGGACTTCCGCCGCGCAAACACTCAATGCCGGCACCACAGCAAAAACTGCCCAGATTGCGTGTCTGATCATTGCCTCTTTCCTATTCCCTACCGCCGGCGAAGTCCGTGTAGGGGGACCATTTGCCTTCGCCCCGGTATTCGGTGACCGGCTCGTAGTCGGCAGGAGTCCAGTCGGGGTCGATGTTGATATGGACGATGCCGTCCCTGAGTTCGGTTTTGAGGCGGACCAGACCGACTTTTTGATGGAACGCCCCCAGGATGTCCTCACCGAAAGGCGAGGCGTACCAGTGGCCGTCGAGACCCCGGAAGGGAAAGCCCCACGCGCAGTGACGCGGGCCGGGCATCCATTCGGACCACGGTCCTTCGGGACGGTCGGCCTGGATAAAGGCGGAGCCGTAATCGGCGGCACTGCGGGGCATTCCTTTGAAATTGCTCGTCGCGCAGGTGATGGTGAAGAACAGGTACCTGCCGTGCATCTTGACCAGGCCGCAGCCGCTGTCCTCGAACTGATGGGCACCAGATGGCGGGAATGGATTTGGCAGTTTCTTTTTCCTGGAAAAGTCGTCGTTGAGCCGGTTGAGGAAGTTGCAGCCGCCGGTGTTGTAAAACGTTCCGTCGTCATCCTCGAAGAACTTCGAGCAGTTGACGCCGGTCGACGTTTCCACCCGCCGGTACGGTCCCTCGCCGCACCCGGTGGTGCTGATCAGGTAGCCGGATGTCGCGGCGCCCTGCGGTATTTCCCCCTTGTAGTCGTAGAACCAGCGCTCGTAGCTGATGACGTAGTTCTTCAGCTTCGGCACGTAGTTGACCGTGACCGACATGTAGTAGTTGTTCCAGCTCTTCAGATTGAGCTTGCCGTCCGCCGTCCGATGCCGGAACTTGCGCATCTCTTCAGGGAGGTGGGTGTCGTCGTCGTAGGTGCGGACGATGATCTCCTCCCAGTTCTTCAGATCGCGGGAGCGGAAGATGGGCATCTTGCCCACATACGGCTCTCCGTAGACCGATCCGGAGACGTAGAAGTAGCCGTCCGGCCCCTGCATCATATGGTTGTCCCGGATTTTACATCCCGGTTTGTTGAAGAGCGGCAGCATTTTGTGCCACGGTCCGCGCTCGGTGTAGACCTTCTGGGGATGGGCGCGCAGCACGCCGTCCGGCATGTTGAACTGATAGCGGAAAGACTTCATCCACTCAAGCGGCACGATGCCGGCCCGGTCGCGGACGGCCGCGTAGCGGTCGCGTCCGCAGACAGTGGCGTGGTAGCTGCCCTCGGCGTCTTGGAACACGGTGGTCTGGCCGCCGTGGGGGATCATCATCACGCGTTTCGAGTAAGGGCCGAAGAGCTCCTTTGAGGTCGCCACCAGGGTGTCCTCGACCTGGATGCCCAGGCGCAGCATCAGGTCGGCGGCGCACAGGTGGTAGATACCGTTGGCTTTGAACAGGAACGGGCCGCGGCGGCCGACCAGCAGGTCGGTGCCGTTCGGTTCCTGCTGCGGAGTACACTGGAGCAGGCGCGGCTTTTCGGCCAGCCCCTTGAGGTCATCAGTCATCCGGGCGATCCAGGCCGGGCTCCACAGCCAGTAAACGCTGCCGTCGTCGTCCTGAAACAGCGACGGGTCCGAGCCGGTGGTGGTGATGCAGTTCTTTCCCATGACCACATTGCCCCACACTTCGTACGGCCCTTCGGCTCTGCCGGTGGTGCTCTTGAGCAGCCCGGTGCCGTAGTCGCTGACCGAGAACGGAATCCAGAACGTCCCCTTGAGATAGTGGATTTCCGGGGCGGTCACGGCGTAATGATGCCTCAGCGAGTCCACCTCGCCAGGCGTAGCCCGCGGCGGCTTGGCCCAGTTGATGGCATTGCCGGCCTCCGGCGTCCAGCCCGCCCTGGTCAGGTCCCAGATGACGCCGGCGTCTTCCCAGGTTTTGAGACCGCCCGACTTCCAGAGGTGGATCGCGGTTCCCTTTTCCCAATCCAGCGTGCCATCCGCCCTCTCCACCGCCTGGGTTCCGATCAGGTAATAGACTCCATCCGGCCCCCTGCAGATGCTGGGATCGCGCAGCGGAGTGTCGAGGGTCGGCTGGACCAGGTAGCGCCGGTTGAGCGGCACGACGGGCTCGTCCGACACGTCCTTCAGGTCCGCCGCGGGAGCGGGCAGGTCGCTCCTGGTGATGACGCCGTACGCAAGCTCTGGCTCGTCCGCAGCTCGCACGGCGAAGGTGCACGCGGCCAGGAGAGTGGCGATCATGCAGACGGCGGCGCATTTCAAGTTCCTGGTGCACATGGTGTCACTCGTTTCTTTCATGGTCTTCACAAGTGGATTCCTTTGGGCTGGAGACCTGGCATGGGGTTCATGGCTCCGCTTTCAGGCAGACGACACTCCCGTCGGCCAGGGCGAGGAACAATCTGCCGTCGGCGGCGGCCATGCCGTCGAAGACGGGCTGAGCGGGCAGGGCGATTTCAGACTCTTTCCGGCCGTCCGCGGCGGACAAAACGTAGAGCCGCCCGTCGCCGCGGCCCTGGTAGGGGGCGAAGGGATCGTCGTCCTTCTCCAGGGGTCCGGCGATGAACAGTCGTTTGGCCCCCGAATCCGCCGATGGCGCCAAAAGCATGGCCCGCACCACCAGGGGCACGTCAGTGCGCCAGACGGGGTCTGTCCCGGGTCTAACGGTGAATCCCTTTACTTCGGCGTCAGCCCCCAGCTCGTGTGCCACAATGGCCGTCCCCTGGCCGAGGACGTGGTTCGGGTAGCGGTTGGGGAAATTGCCTTCCCACTGGGCACCGTAGGTGCGCCGGTCGTCGAAGACCACCAACTTGCCGGCGTTGGGCGCCCCCGAGGCGTTGCCGCCGCCGCGATACTCGTCGGAGTAGTGCCAGCCGACCCGATGGAAATAGGTGTCGTCCAGGAACCCGTTCATGGTCCTTAGCCAACGCCGGCCGGCCGTCTCGCCGGATGCCTGTTCGAGGAGGCTGCTGTGGGTCGCCAGATCCGTGGTGATCCGCGTCGAGCCCATGTGCAGGTCCACGCCATCGCTGACCAGGACGTCGCTGCGTGCCCCCTCGATGTCAATGAAATCCGGGTGGTAGCCCTTCGGCACCTTGTGGACGTTGCCCCACTTGTCCTTGGTGACCTCATAGAGGGGGTTCAGCTCGTAGAAGCCGTAGTCCGGGCCCTGCGCCCGGCCGTGGGCCAGCAGCTCGCCCGAGGCGATGTCGAGCTTGAATAGCTGAATGCCGCCGTCCAGGAACGAAGAACGACCCGCGGTGCAGTAAACCTGATCTCCCCGGACGAGCACGGCGCCGTGGACCGGCCACGCGGAGGCCGGACGCCCCTCGTGCATGACCAGTCTCTCCGCCGGCGCGGCGCGGAAACGCCAGGCCAGCTTGCCGTCGGAGGCCCGCAGGCAGTAGAGATGACCGTCCATGCACCCGAACAGCACGCGCCCGCCCGCCACCGTCGGCGGGCTATCCACGAAGCTGAAAAGGGGATAGCGCCACAGCACCTCACCCGTGTCTTGATCCAGGCAAACAACCTCGTTGGCGTCCTTACGGGAGAGGAAAACGCGTCCGCCGGCGATGACCGGCGGCGTAAGTCCGTGCACGGCGTTGTAGCCGAAGCCGAGGCCGGAGACGGGGCTGCCGAGGTCCGCGGTCCAAAGCTGTTTGAGTTCCGACGGCAGAGCGGTCGAGGCGCGGCCGCTGCGCAGCGGATCGTGCCGATACGTCGGCCAGTCCTGATCGTTGGTCTCGGCCTCTTCGACGGAGTAGGCCGGCCCCTTTTCGAGGCGCTTCTCCGGTTCCACCGTGTCGTAGTCGAGGTCCGGCGGCTGAGAGGTGAACGCGTGATAGCCGCGGATCCGCGCGCCCAGCCAGCACGAGCACGGGTCTGGGGTGTGGTAGAGCATTCCGTTGGCGGGCAGGTAGCCCTGCGCGCAGGCGCTGCGGAGCCACCGGCTGTCGGAGACCAGCTCTTCTGACTCCAGGTCGTAGAACTCCACCCCGAAGGCGCGGCCCAGGAGATAGTTAACGGTGGCGACGGCCCGGTGGCAGCGGCCGTGCGTGGGGCCCAGAGTCCCCTTCAAGCCCCCGATGCTCTGGCCCGTCTCGGCATCCCAGTGGTTGCCGGGATCGTTCCATATGACGCCATCTATGATGCGCATGCCGCTGGGATGCCCGAAGCTGCCGCCGGGAGATACCCTCCGTTCGTGCCAGACCTTTGCGCCGTCCTCCACCCGCAGGCACGTCATGCCGGGATTCTCTTTGAAGTGCCCCTGCAGGTAGACCTTGCCCTCCCAGATGATGGTATTCGCGAAATGCCCGCTGCGCCCGAACACCCAACCGTGGCGCTGCGGTGCTGGTTCGGCATGGTAGCGCCACGCCTCCTCGCCCGTGGCGGCATCGAGGCACACCAGGTCCTTCGTGTCATGATAGACGACCTTGCCGTAGCCGGCGCAGAGCGTCTCGACGCCGACGTGCGGGGCGTCGGCGGTCCATATCACGCGTCCACTCTGTGCGTCGAGGGCGACCACCTGCTCGGGCGGCTGATTCCGGACGTACTCGTTGAAGTCCTCGGGTCCGTAGGTTTTCCGCCAGCTCCTGTCGCTCGCTTCCCGGGCAAAGGGTATATCTCCCTCCGGTTTGCGGGGTATTGCCCCTCGAACGCGCAGATAGAGCCTGTCGGTCTCCTCGTCCAGCACCACCTCGTCCACGTTTCCATCGGGCTCGTATTTCCAAACGGTCTTGCCCGTTGCTGCGCCCAGCGCGCTCAGGCCGCCGCGGTATTCCAGCGTGGTAAAAACACGGGTGTCGGTGGCCGCCGTGCGGCGGTTGAGCGAGAGTGGTGCGCTCCACACGTTCCAGATCGTGGGCTGGGGGCCGATGGCCTCGAACCGGGGGTTGCCGAATCCACTCAATCTGCGCTTCCACAGCACCACTCCGCTGAAGGCATCCCGCGCGATCAGAGACCATTTCTCCGGGAACTCCGGCATGGGGCCCACGTGGCCGGCCCAGTTCATGTCGTTGCCCTTGTGCGGCATGGCCGCGATGGGGCCCTCGTCGCGAAAGTAGAAAAGCCTTCCGCCCGCCGAAACCATGGCGGCGGTGCTGTTGACCCAGTTGTGGCTGCGCTCCGAATAGGGTCCGGCCCACCACTGAACGCTCCGGGGCGGTCCGGCGACGGTGTCTTCCGAGCAGGCGTTATTGGAGGTGTCGTAGAAATACTGTGGCCAGCCGGCCATGCCCTCCGGCCAGGGCTTGATCGTCTTCTGCCACCGACCCCCTTTCTCATGCATTAGCACCCCGCCGGGCCGGAGCACCCGCATCATCTCCCGGCGGGAGACGCCGTGCGGCTCGCGCACCACCAGCAAGCGCACCAGGTTGTCGGCGTAGGGCAGGCGATCGCCGCTGAGCCGCTTGACGCTCACAGGGCCGTGGAGGCCGCGCCGCTGGAGTTCGGCCCGAAGGGCCGCGACCTGCTCCGCTTGGGAGCTCAGCCCCTGCACCACGAAGGACTCATCCAGACGCAGTCCCGCCAGCATCCCGGCGTCTCCGCCCAGAGAGACCACCAGCCCGCCCTCCACGCCCGCCTCGTCGAGCATCTGCCGCGCGCTGTCGGCCCGGGAAACTGCGCAGAGAACAGACGCCATCACCAGCAGGACGATCAGCCAACGCCTTACCATTCTCTTCTCCTCCCGGTCAGGATTCCCAGGATCGTTGCCGTCTTTTGTGACACGTGTAAATTATCCCCTTTGCAGAGGCCCGTCAAGCTGAAGGTATCTGTGAGGTTGCTTTTGCCTGCCCTACTCGAAAGCAGGAACGTCCAACGCACGGCCGGACGCTGCGCGCGGCACGGGCAGGTCGTTATATGGGGCGCGGTGGGGTCCGAGCGGCACGCGCGTGCCGCTCGGACCCATGAAGAATCGCACGATTCTTCCCAGCCGCCCGCAGGGCGACCGTTTGACACCGCTTTCAGGCCGGCGCCTTGGCGCTGGCCAAAAGGGACGGTAGTCCCTCGGTCGTCACCGTACCTGGCCTACACCCGCCCCCCCGTCGTGGCCACGAACGACAGCGAGGCAGGCCTCGCAACGGCAAGGCGGCGGCAAGCCGCGCGCACTCCAAAATCATGTCCCGGCGCTCGCCGCGTTCCCTCGGCAATGTCGGAACGGAACCAGCGCAACGCTCAACGGGGAAAACGAATCTGCAACGAGTGCTCTGCATCAACGTGCCTTCACGTGCCCCATCGGACAACCCCAACGCGAGCCGACCTCATCTACCCCAGCGCTCAACGGCACCGTTATTGAGGGAAATGAACACGCTGCCGTCGGCGACGGAGAGCCCGTCGTGAACCGGCATGGCGTCAAGCTGTGACTCCGAGATGGTCTCTCCGCCTTCGGGCGAGACCTGCCTGAGATAAACGCCGTATTCGCCGTCGATGGACGCCAGGGCTGCCTCGGGGTCCTCGTACGCCAGCAGGCCGTTCACTCTCTTGCGCCGGTCAACGGCGCCGGCGACGATGAGTGTCTCCGGCGTCAGGGCCATGCCGCGCACGATCAACGAGTCCCCGTCGGACCAGTTCGGCTTCGGTGCCTTCGGCAGCCCCTGTTTCCGGCGCTCGTTCCAGTTGAACGAGCTGGTCGTCTTGACCATGGTTTTCGGCGATCCGAACAGGTGGTAGGAGTCCTCGTGCTGGCTCCTGCGAGAGCCGGAGATGTGCTCCCGGCCGTAGCCGTAGACGTTCTCGTCATCGAAGCAGAGGAGCCGCCCACAGGTCGTCTCCCGCCATGAGGAGTGCCAGCCCCGCCAGCCGCCGGCCACGTCGGTGCCCAGGAACCAGTAAGAACGCACCCACCACTCCTCCTCCAGGAACCCGTGTATGGGCACCAGGTGCGGCACTTGCTCCTTAAGCTTTCGCAGGTCTTCGTTGAAGCAGAGGTGTTTCAGGAAAACATTGCGCCCGTCGCCGGAGAGCAGATCGTGGCTGACCCCGTCCATGTCGCACAGGGCTGACCGACCGAGCTGCTCGCCCGTCTCCGGGTCCACGTTGCTCTCCACGTGCTTTGCCAGCACCTCGCCCGTGGCGGGGTCCAGCTTGTAGAGAATGATGCCCCCGTCCAGGAAACTGTTCCGCCCGGCGGTCACGTAGAGCGCGCCGTTCTGGACCAGGACTGACCCGTGGACCGGCCAGAGGGATTCGAACTGTCCGTGGACCGACACCAGCCGCTCCGCGGGCGCCGCGAAAAACCGCCAGACCAGCTCACCGTCCGAGGCCCTCAGGCAGGTCACCCGGCCGTCCATCGAGCCGAAGATCACGGTTCCCCGGTAGAAGCTGGGGGAGCTGTCCACGCGCGCGCCGGCGGTGTGCGTCCACTTCACGGAGCCGTCGGCGGCATCCAGGGCGTAAACCGTGTGCTCGTCGGGCACCGCCACGAAGACTGTACCGCCGACGAGCACCGGCTGGGTCGCGTTCGCCGGCAGCTTCACGCTCCAGACCTTGCGAAGCTCATCGGGAACTCTGGTCTCGACGCAGGAGCTCCGCGCGCTGTCGGCGCGGTGCATGGGCCACGAGCCATCCGGCGCGGGATCGGCAGCGGGCGCCCGCGCCTCGTCCCTCTGGAAGCGCTGCTCGATGGGCGGCGGCTTGGGGCGTTCGGGAACGGCGGCGATGAAGCCGTTGAGCTTCACCATCTGCGCACACCCGCAGGGATGGGGCGGCGCGTAGAGCATGCCGTTGGCGGGGACGATGCCGAGCTGGCAGCTACCGCGTATCCAACTGTTGCGGATCATCTCGCCCGTGGTCAGGTTCCTGGTGTCAATGCCGGCGCCGCCGATAAACACCTCGTCGCCCGCCGCCTTGTTGCGGTAGCAGCGGTGGTGCGTTCCCGCCTTCAGGCCGATGCTCCTGCCGCGCGGCAGGCTGACGGGCTGTCCGGTCTTCAGGTCAAAGGCGCCGCGATTGGTGTAAACCAAATCCTCCATCACCATGACGTCCACCGCAGCGTTGTAGAGTTCTTGGGCAGGTTGGGACCAGAGTTCCTCGCCCGTTGCGGCGTCATAGGCGGTCAGCTCACTCCTCCAGTTGCGGGAGAAGCCGTTCGTGCTCCAGCCGTGCACGCCCCATTCGACCCTCCTCTCGGCGGGCGCGTACTGGGGGTCGTCGGAATCCTCCTTCGGCCGCCGGTCAGCGCAGAGCAGCACCTCGTCGGTGGCCACGACGGTGGGCGCCGAGAAACTCATGCGGCGGGCCATGGTGGGGCGCGGCGTCTGCCAGAGTTCCTCACCCGTGGCAGCATCCAGTGCGCCAACGCCGTCCAGGTCCTGGTAGAAGACGCGCCTGTTCCGGACGGTCATCGTGAGCGGGAGCAGCGCGTTGTCCCCGCCGAAATCCTTCCGCCACAGCAACCTGCCGCTCCCCCGATCCAGCGCCATGATGCAGCGGAAGTCGCTGGGATCGGGTTCACCGCGCTCGAATAGACCGCCGCCCCGACGGTGGACCTCGGAGGTTCCGACCGCCAGGTACAGTCGATCCCCGACGACGGAGATTTCCTCGGTATACTCGGTCCCGGACAGGACCTGGACCGTCTCGCCCGTGGCGGCGTCCAGCACGCTCACGGGCGCGGCCAGCCCCAGAGTTACGTACACTCTGTCCCCGACGGCGGTAAGGCGCCTGGGCAGGTGGGCGGGGCCGCTGCGGAAATGCCGCAGGTGGTCCACCCAGGGCCCGATGTCCCTCTTCCAGAGCAGGCGGCCGTTGAAGGCGTCGCGCGCCACCAGCTTCCACTGCGCGGGAAAGCGGATGGAGTCCAGCGGCGCCTCGTCCACGATGGTAAACAGCCGCCCTCGTGCGACAGCCAGGGCGCTCACGCTGGCAAGCTGCTCGTGGCTGCGCATCCACTTCGGCCCGGCGACCCACTGGATCGAGGTCGGCGGGCCGACGCGGGCGTCTTCGGAACGGGCGTTATTGTCCGGCCCGTGCAGGAAGTGCGTCCAGTCGTCAATGTCGCCCGGGCGTTTTTTCCTGGTGACCTGGAAGGGCTCCGCGGTCAGATCAATCAGCACCCCGCCGGGCGCCAGGACGCGGAGCATCTCCTCCTGTGTGACCTGGAACGGGTCGGTGACGGCCAGCAGATTGACGAGGTTGTCCACGTACGGCAGATTCCGTCCATCGAACCGACAGACGCTCACGGGGCCGTAAACGCCTTTTTCTCGGATGATCCCCCGCGCCCGGCGGACAGCCCCCCGGTCGACCGTCAGGCCCTGCACCAGGTACTGCTCGCCGGCGCGCAGAGCGGCCGTCAGGCCGCCTCCACCGCAGCCCAGGTGGATGACCAGGCCGCCGGTAAAGCCGGACGTTTCCAGGATTGACCTCGCTTCTTCCTCCACAGACGCGGCGCAGAGGCCGGCGGTCAGTGCGAGGACTGTCAGGGCGATGACGGGGGTTTTGGAGGTGGACATGGTGGATTCTCCTTCACGCTCAGGGCTACGGAGAACGAGCTCCGTGGACTGAGTGGACGAGGGGCCCAGTGCACGTGCTCAGCGTTACACGGCGCATTGTCTATTCTACCGGACCCATCGGGCCTATGCAGGCGACCTCGCCGTTGAGCATGGGGACGATCAACCGGCCGGCGGCGGCGCTCATGCCATCGAAGACGGGGCAGGCGGGCAGGTCGTATTCGGCCAGCAGCCCGCCGTCGGCCCCGCTGTGGACCAGAAGTTTGGCCTGGCTCTCGAACCGGGCTGCCGTCTCCCATTCCTCCGAGCTACTGCCCTCGACCACGCCGGCGCTGAAGACGATCTCCCCGCCCTGCCCGTCCGACGCGGCCAGCATCGCGCGAACCAGAATGGGGACGTTGGTCTGCCAGAGCGGCTTGTCCGTGCGCATGTAGTCGCTGGTGTTTCCCCAGCTCCGAATGCCTTTGGCCTTGTGCGCCTCGGCGTCAATCTTGTCGCCGCGGACGTTCGCCGTGTCGAAGGCATCGGCCAGCAGCAGGTTTCCGCTGCCCGGCTGGTGCTGGGGATACCATCCGCCCTGGTAGTGCTTGGCGGCGTATACCCGGTCGCTGCCTACCGCCAGCACGGTGCCGCCCCGGGCCGCGGTGCCGGAGCCCCCGCACTTGCCCATCCAGCGCTCGTCGTAGAGCCAGTAGTTGCGGTGATACATGGTGGGGTCCAGAAACCCGTCGCTGGCCATCATGTGCATCCCGCCCATGGGCGTCAGCCCTATGTGGCCCTCGCGCTGCAGATCAACCCGGTCGAGTGCCGCCGTGAACTTGTTCTGCGCCATGTAGAGGTCCTTGCCGTCGGAGACCAGCAGGTCCACGGCTCCGCCCTTCATACTGTAACCGGTGGCGTACTGCGTGGAGACCTTCTCCTGGAGCGCCCTCTTCGTCTCCTCGTCCTTCGCGCTCCGCAGATCACGTTCCGTTATGACGGGTTCGCCGAGCTGCTCCTCGGTGGGCCAGGGGCCTTCCAGCGTGCTGTAGTGCCGGACGCCGCCGGTGGCGGGATCGAGCGCGTAGAGGCGCAGCCCGTCGTCCAGGTAGCTGTTCCGGCCCGCCACCGCGTATATCAGGCCATCATGGTAGAGCACGCTGCTGAAGACCGGCCAGACGCTCGCGACCCGGTCGCCCGAGAGACTGAGCCTGTCGAGAGGCGCCGCCCTGAACCGCCAGGCCAGCGCGCCGTCCGAGGCCCGCAGGCTGTACACCTCGCCCGAGCGGCAGCCGATGAAGAGGCGATCACCCACGATGGTGGGCGGCCCGTCCAACGCCCCCGGGAAGCTCCGGCGCCAGAGCACCGTGCCGTCCGCGGCATCCAGGCTCAGTAACTCGTAGGTGTCCTTCTTGACGATGTAGAGCCGCCCCCCGGCCGCCGTGGACTGGGTCAGGAGGCCGGTGCGGTTGTAGCCCTCCGGCGCGGGGTCGGCCAGCTCCTTCGTCCAGAGCACCTGTATCTCGGCGGGCACAGGTGCAGCAGCCATACCGGTGCGCCTGGCGTCCGACCGGTAGGTACGCCACGCGGCCTCCTCCACCTCACCAACCGGGTGGGAGTAGGCCGGCCCTTTGTGAAGGCGTGAGGGGGCGTCAGGCGCGGGCGCATCCACCAGCCCCTCCGGCAGGTCGGCGCAAAGCGCATGGAAACCGATGATCTTTGCCCCGGCGTAGCAGGCGCAGGGGTCGGGACTTACGTAGAGCATGCCGTTGGCCGGCAGGTTGCCCATTCCGCAGGCGCCGCGGATCCAGTCGTGCACCATGTGCCGGTCGTCCTCCAGGTCAATAAACTCCGCCCCGCGATGCGGGGTGATGAGGAACCGCTCCGTGGCCTTGCCGGCGAAGCAGCGGATGTGGTGGCCCCGCCCGAGCATGCCGCCGATGTCCGGAGGGGGCGCCTCAGAGCCGTCGGCGAGCCTTCTGGGACTCCGGATCGAGTCGCCGTAGATGATGCCGTCAATCACGCGCAGCCCGGTGGGGAAACCGAACCCGCCGGGCGTGCCCAGTCGCGCCTCGTGCCAGAGCAGGTCGCCGTCCTGCAGGTCCAGGCAGTATCCGCCTCCGCAGGCGCTGCTGGCCCACAGGACCTTCCCATCGGCCACCAGCAGAGCGCCCAGCAACGCCCTGCTGCCCAGCTGCCTGCGGTTTTGCACCGGATTCGGAAACTTCCAGGCGGGCTCGCCGGTCTCGGCGTCCAGCGCCACCAGTGACTGGTAGTTGTGGTAGAGCACCTTGCCTTCGGCCATGGTCAGGCTCTGGTGGCACACCAGGGGGGCGTCATGGGACCAGAGTATCTTGCCCGAGTTTGCATCCACGGCCACGACGCGTTCCAGGGGCTGCTCCGTGAGGATGTCCAGCATCCTGGCGTGCAACTGGGACCGCGCTTCGCCGTGGTCCAGCCCTTTGTCCCTGAGTTTCCTGTATTCCTGCCACTGATACGAGTTGTCAGTGTATATCCTTGAGGGCACGGGGATTTGCGTGCGAACGCGAACGATAACCAGATCGCCCTCGGCTACGATCTCGTCCACGCTGCCGTCCAGGCTCACCTCGTGGAGTGTCTCGCCGGTGGCGGCGTCGAGGATGCTCAGCGGGCCCTGACGGTAGGTAAGCGAGGCATAGGCCCTGTCGCCCTGCACCACCACCGCCCGGCGGTTCAGGCTCAGCGGGCTGCGCCAGACGTACTCGGGGTTGGGCTGTATCCCCACGTCCTCGAAGACGGGATAGCCGTATCCGTGCAGGCGCCGCTTCCACAGCAGAGCGCCGTTGAAGGCGTCGCGGGCGACCAGCGACCAGCGTTCCGTGATGCCGGTATCGGGCATCTGGCCGTCGGAGAACATGTACGGCCCCTCGTCCAGCAGGTAGAAGGCCCTGCCCCCGGCGGTCACCAGCCCCAGGAAGCTGTTGCCCCAGTTGTGGCCGCGCATGTGGAGCGGTGGCGCCCACCAGCGGAAGGATTTCGGCGGCCCGACCTCCCGGTCCTTCGAGACCGCATTGCCGGTCGAGTCGTAGAGGTAATGCGTCCACTCATCTATCGTGTCCGGCGCCGGCATGGCCTCGGCACCCTCGGGGGTGATCAGAAGCCCGCCAGGGGCCAGCACCCGCCGCGCCTCGTCGTCGCTGACAAGCCGGTCCTCCGCCAGCACGAGCGCATTCAGCGCACGGCGGACGAACGGCAGGCGCCCGCCATCCCATGCGGCGACGGTGAACCGCCCCTGCAGCCCCGCCGCGTCAATGGCTTCTGCCGCCTGCTCCACGGCCGCCTCATCGCGCAGAAGCAGCCGCACGTGAAAACGCTCCCCAAGGTCCCGAAGACCCAGGTCGGCCGAACCAACCTGCGCCACCAGCCCGCCGGTGAAACCGGCCTCCTGTATCCGTTCAACAGGCTCCACCGCCGCGGCGGTGGCGGCGATCAGCAGCAATATGAGCAATGTTCGGAGCATTTTCATGGGCATGTGGCACCTCTTCCCTGTCTCGGTTTCGGGAGCTTCCCCGGGTGGACCTTGTGGACGCAGCCGACAATGCGCCCCGTAAGTTAATCACAAAAGGGATATAGGGCTATGCACTTCGCTCTCGTGGGTGCCATATGTTGTAGGGCACTGATCCGGCTGGCCGCCCTCGATTTGCTGGTCTATCAGGTGATGTTTGGAAGCTCCCATGACACATCACCAAGGCTCCTGAGGACCTGAGAAGACCTTCTGAGGCCGACCTCAGGATCAGTTGCAGTACCTGAGTGCGATGGCTGTTCCCCATTGCCGGCCTCAGGGCATGCCCTGCAGCGCCACTTTTCCACATACTATATGTTGTATGCACGAGAGCGATGTGCATAGCCCTAAGGGATATTTCCTACATCTTAACATACGGATGTTCGTTGAGGACCTCCCAGGTCACGTCGTTGACTATCTCGGCGGTCTCTGGAGTTATCTCGAGCAGTTCGCCTTTGTCATGGTTCAGATCGTAGCCGTTTTGGCGGTCCCACCGGTTGATGTAGGCTTCCTTGCTGTTGTAGATCTGCCAGTCGAGGTTATGGGGCTTATCGCGGAACATGACCGCGTAGAAGGCGGCAGCGGCCGAGTAACGAGCCAGCCCGATACGGGTGTGCTGGATATCGGTATAAAACTTCTCGATGTCGTCAAACCCCGGGAATTCCCCGACTTTCATTTTCCGGTGCAGTTCCAGCCAGATATCGCCGACCGGAATCATCTGGAGCCGGCCTTCCTTCCATATATTCGGGAATTCCGCTTTCAGCCCTTCGAAAAGCTGATCTCCGATGTCTTTGCAGCGGAGGTTGTCCTTCCAGGGCCGGTCCGGATGATCGGGGCTGTATTCCTTCTCGAGCCATTCGTGTTCGTAATCGAACTCCTCGCGGTCGGGGAATTCGGCGCGGGCAAGTCGGGCACCTTCGCGTCTGGCCCAATCCGGGCGTTCGCCCTCGGGCGGGACCGGAAAGGTCTCCGGCATGTGCGGCCAGTTCTGGTAGATGTAGATTGTGCCTCCGGGGTTCATGGCCAGGTACATCCGTATCATATCAATGCAGGCCGGGAGTTCTCCGATGTCACGCGGCTCGTTGAATTCTACGCCCATGTGCTCTTCCCGCATGAAATGCAGGGGCGCGTGGAAGAACTGCAGCAGCATGCCGTCGTATTCTTCGCTGATAAACCGGCGGAACTTGCCTTCCATCTTCCTGGCAACGCCGGGGTCAATGGTCAGATCGCCGCGATCCCTGGCCAGTTCCGCAACATCGCCGATTTGCTCCTCGAACTTCTCCTTATTGACGGTCAGTTTGCCGTCTTCCGTGATGTCCAGCCCGGCCGCCAGCAAAGCGAAACGGTGAAAGTTCACCTGCCAGCCCGCACCGAGGATCGAGGTGACATCCCAAGTCTTTCCGGCGCTTTCCCCGAGTTCATCGTGCAGGTCCGGTTGTGCACACGCCGTCAGGCTGTTGCCGAAATAGATCAACTTCAGCCTGTCGGGACTCTCCGCGCGCACGACACTCGGAATCGCGATGATTCCACCAAAGATGAGTGCCATCATTTTGAAGCGTTCAGTTCGTGACATCGTGGGGTCCCTTCAGGAATCAGACCGCGTGCCTTGCCACAGCACGCCCTGGCGTTCAAGCCTGGCGCGGTTCTCACGGGCGGCCCTGGCCTCGATGATCAGTTTGCCGCCTTCCCAGCCGATGAACAGGGGGTAGATAATCAGACGCGACACTTGATAGCCCGTCTTGGCAAATTCGTTGGTGTTCAGGAAGCCCGAACTCCACCAGTTGCCCTCGAAGTCCCGGAAGATGTTGCCGTTCCCGCAGTATATTCCGCCGACGCGCGGCCGGCTCCAGAACTCCTGCGTCATATCGTCGGCATAGACGAAGGATCGGTCGTAGGAGCCGGTCCAGTGTGTCGAGTAGGCCACGTATTTGCCGTCGTACCTGAACAGACCCGCCTCGCAGTCCTGGGTCCAGTTGTGGTTGTAGGACGCCTTGATTCGACCCGAGTCGGAGACCTCGTCCGCCTCGTAAGCGTCCGCGTCCTTGAAGCGCCACCAGGTATCTACGCGGATATGAATGATGCTTCCGTCGTCCTCGTGAAAGGCGTCAGCCACACCCGGGCAGAGGCGAATCGCCTCGTACGGACCGGTGATCTTGCCACTCTCCGACTTAATTATGCCCATCCTCGTTCCGGCGCCGGTAACCAGGTACCAGCAGTCGTCGAAATGCTTGATATGCGTCTCGGCCACCGTGAAGGACGTTCTCTTCGTGGCATTTTCGCCGAATAGTTCTTCCCAAAGCTCCGGAGTGATCCACTCTTCATCCTTGAGGTCCTCGGCCGGATCCCACAGACCGTCCAGCCGCTCCCAGTGCAAGAGGTCTTTCGAACGCCACATGAAGAATTCGCTCTTCGGCGTTTCGGGAAACCACCAGCCCCCGCTGAGGTAGTAGAAACCGTCCTCGTCGTTTCGGGCGATATAGGTATCCCGGATGGTGCTCCGAATGTAGTCGGGCCAGCCGCACCAGAGATCGAGAGTCGTGGACTGCATGGCCTGGGCCTTGTGGTAGGGCACGCCGCCATGGTCCTTTTCCGGTGCCGGCACGCCGGCGAGTCTCGAGAAGCCCCTGGTGTTGCGGTGTTCTCCCCGATAAGTCGGGCTACCGAAGGGGCTGACAACCGGCCGGAAGGGGCATTGGCTGTATTCATCCTCGCCGGACACGGTACACCAGTAACCGCCGTCATCGTCGGCGACGACCGTCGTCTGGGCGCTGTTGGGGATCGCCATGGACATCGCCGTCCACGGCCCGCCGAGGCTTTGCGACCAAGAGGCGTAGACGTCTATGGCGTTGATACCGCCCCGCGCGGTGCGAACGGTGTAAGTCCAGAGGTACCACTCGGCGCCGGTCCTGTCGGTAACGCGGGTAACGTGACTGCCCCACTGCCCCATCATGCGCGGGCGGCGGAACTGGCGCGGGTACTTCACATGGTCGGCAAGTAGCACCTTGTGTCCGGAATCCGCGACACCGTTCATATCGTCCTTGAGCCGGGCCATGAAGCCCTGCCCCCAGACCAGGTAAACCGTCCCGTCATCGTCTTCGAAGATCGAGGCATCGCGCCCGTGCTTGATAAGGCGCCCCAGGTTCTCGTACGGTCCTTCGGCTTTGCCGCTCCTGCTCCTGAGCAAACCACACCCCTGCCCGTTCATCGAGTAGGAGATGTAGAAGGTTCCCTTTACGTAGTGCAGTTCCGGGGCCGTGACCGCCCGGCCGATTTGTGGCCAGGCGCCGATGGTCAGGTCCAGGTGCTCGGCCTTGTTCCAGGCACTGCCGTTCTTCTCGATTTCCCAGACGTACCCCATGTCCTCCCAGTTTTTCCGGTCCGGTGTGCGCCAGACACGGACGCCCCGGTTGCGCGACCAATCGCCGCGCCCGTCCGGCAGTTCGGTTGACTCGGTGCCGGTCAGGTACCAGGTTCCATCCGGACCCTGGCACAGCGCCGTGTGGCGCAACGGGTGGTCGAATGCCTGCTTGATAGTGTCGACGAGCTGCGGCACGTCGTCCGGCCTCTCGGGGCGCTCCATCGGCTCGGGATTGCTCGCATCGGCGGCCGTTGGCTGTTTCGATAACGGGAGCGGCTCTCTTGTGGCAACGTGCGGATCTTCGACGGATCCCTCACCAGACGTAACTATCGCCAGCCGAGCGTAGCCCGGGGTCTCAGGGTGAGTTCCGGAATACGCAATGCGCCAGTTGCCGTCAGCGTCCTCGAAGGCCGTACAACGTCCACTGTCGCGGACCAGCAGACGCGGTTTGCCGTAGCCTTTCATAAGTTGATCGGAGGTAGCGATGTAGCTGTCTTCGTGGATGCCGCCGCCACGGTACGTGGCGGCACTGAAAATGAAACGGTACCGGTCGCCGTCATGGAACACGAAGGCACCGTAAGGGGCGCCGTGCTCGGGCAAACCGTCATCAACCGGCCATCCGTCAATCCGTGCCGGAAGGTAGACACGCTCGTAACGTTCGTAACCGACCACACCCATGCCGGCTTTCCGGACGTTTTTTAGAGACTCGATGTCCCGGCGCAAGGGGGCAATCATGCCTCCGCCCCAGACCAGGTAACGTTCGCCGTCCGTA
>CAZNGS010000068.1:0-22556 GCA_964572825.1 uncultured candidatus Brocadiaceae bacterium | reverse complement strand
TGGGCAGTGTCTCAGTCCCAGTGTGACCGGTCGCGCTCCCACGCCGGCTACCCATAGGCCTTGGTGAGCCGTTACCTCACCAACCAGCTAATAGGACGCGGGCGCCTCTCTCGGCGGACGCAAGAACGAGTCTTGCGACCTTTCAACGCAACGGCTACCTGCTTACGAGTAAGGAGGTGCCATTGCGTCAGTATGCGGTATTAGCGGCACTTTCGCCTGAGGGCCGCATCATTTAAGCGGCCGCCGTTATCCCGCTCCCGGAGGTAGCTTACCCACGCGTTACTCACCCTTTCGCCGCTCTACTTTCCCGCCGAAGCGGGATTTCGCGCTCGACTTGCATGTATAAGGCACGCTGCAAGCGTTCGTTCTGAGCCAGTATCATACCCTTCGAAAAGAGCATGATCTGTGCTTACCTGCACACGCCGTAAGCACACGTGCACAGGATAGCCTGGCTTCGAACCCATCGCGGTTTGACCGCGGTTCGGAACAGGGTCTCACATGCGGACGTTGTCGCCCGTCCGCCTCCGATCTGTCAAAGAGCGTTTCGTCTCACTCGTGCTATTATAACCCATTCGTTCGGTTTGTCAACCCCCATCCGTTTCTTCTGCGCGTTTTCTGCAAGGCACCTCGCCCGCATGCACAGGATCGGGAGTTGAACCGTCCGCAAGGAAACTACAACCCGCTCGAGCGCAGTCTCAATGCGAACCCGTCGGAGGGGTCTGCCTCTCCAAGCACAGCAGGCCATGATAACCGTATGCGGCCCCGGTGTCAAACTGTTTGCGCCTTTTCCCCGGGACCCGCCCGAAAAAACCGGCCGGCATCGCATTTGCTCACATGTGAGGGACCCGGCGACGCAAAGGGGGAATTTCGCCGCTGCCGGGTGAACTTCCCGGCTCCCCGTGACACTAATAATCACGGGTCGAGCAAGAGGGGGCATGATCAACGCAAAGCGTTGGCATTGCACTTGCATGAATATCGGGTTGCAGGAGGTGAGATAACGATGATGAGCAAAAAGCAACAGAAAATCCGCGAAGAGCTGACCAAACTGCAGCAGAAACTGCTGCGGGAGCTCCAGCAGCGGTTGGGCAACATAGGGCACGTCTCTTCCCACACGCCCGCGGAACTGCTGGACCTGATCTCCGACGGCGAGGCGGATTACATGTCCGCCATATCCGCAGAGGCCGGCTCCGAGACCGTTCGAGAGATCCAGGAGGCCCTCGACAAGCTCTCCGAGGGAACCTACGGGGTCTGTGACAGCTGCGGCGGCGACATCGGCGAACGCAGGCTCAAGGCGCGGCCTTTCGCCACCCTCTGCATCCGCTGCAAGGAAGAAGAAGAGCGACGCCGATACGGCCAGCAGCGAACGGTGGGTTACGCCCGCGGAGCCGCTCCCGCCACGGCTCTAAGCGACGAAGAGGATACGGATTTCGAGGGACAATTCGACCAGGTCCTCAGGGATCTGGAAGACGTCGAACTCAGCGAAATGTTCTGAGAGTTAAAGGCCTTCAGAACATTCTCCCACGGGGGAACGTGCCACCAGGTGTGTTCCCTTTTTTTCTTTCCCCTCCGGCCTGCCAGAACGGCGCACCACCTGTCCGTCGCGAGCCCTGCGCCGACCTGAGCGGCCCTCTGAGGCCCCCGGGGGGCGTCCTGCGCCCATTCTGCCGGCTCTGCACCCGCACGGCCCCATCCTGCCAACATGACACCGCCGGGGCAACGACAAAAGGGCCCGCACGCCCGGCGCGGGCCCTCCTGATGCTGGTGACCCCACGGGGAGTCGAACCCCGGTTGCCGGATCGAAAGTCCGGTGTCCTAGGCCACTGGACGATGGGGCCGTAATGAAAAGAACTCTATTATGCCTTCCCACGCCCACGCAGTCAAATGCCGCCCGGCGGCCGCCCAAACTGTGACACTGAAGGATACAGTGTGTCAGGGCGTGCCACTAATCGGGGCGCCCTCCAGGGACCCCTCCACCAGAACTTCGACCAGTTTTTCGCTGCCATCTTTGAGCCGGGCGGCCCGCCTTCTCACGTCCACCCGCACCCGCCGCTCGCGTGAACCGAATTCCACGGCCCGCCGCCGCACCAGGTCCACCACGTGCCGCCGGGCCCAGGCCACGGCGTGCTTCAGGCTGCCGTATTCCGACCGCCGGTCGGGAGCATGCGCGGCGTAGGTCCCCGCCTCCGTGGGCCGTATTCGGACGGTCGCCCTGGCCACCACTTTTGTGACGGCGGCCCCCACTGCATTGGCCACATCCGCGTGCTCCGGTATGAGGGGCTGCGCGCCGAGCAGCCGACACGCGCCGGGCAGGTAAGCCGCCACGGGCGCTCCGATGCCGACCACGGGGCGCCTCTGCTCCCACAGGATGCGGAAATGCCCGCTCTCACTGCCATGCACGGCCATTTCCAGCAGGTCGCGGGCCCGGTCGAAAATGCCCGCCGCGCCCTCGGAACGTCCGTCTTCCAGCTCCCTGCGCATAAGGGCGAGGGCCAGCATCCGCTCCGTTTCCCGCCGCACGCGGCGGGCCGTTTCGCGCCCGGAAAGGCCCAGCACGCGTCCCACCGCTCGCATGCCCAGCCGGGCGGCCTCCGCATCGTGCGCCCGGTAAGCACCCAGCACGTGCAGCGCGTCGGTGGGCGTGGCTCCGGCCCGGCGGATGGCCCCGATTCTCTCCAGACGCTCCACCGGCAGCAGGGCCGGGTCCTGGCAGTCGCAGGCCTCGCTCAGGTTGCTCCGCGTCCGTGGTTTCTCCGCCAGCAGTTCGACTATCTGTCCCTCCCGTCTGCCTGCGGCGACGTCCGCGGCGCCCTCAACCAGGGTATAAAACTCGGGCAGTTGGGGCCCCCGTGTGCCGTCGGTGTGGCTCATGCGTGCCAGGTCTCCGCGCAGCGAGGGATGCGCCTGTGCCAGCAGGCAGAGGGGCAGCACCCGGTCCGGGCCGAGGCGGAGGCCGCCCCGCTCGCCGGGCCGCACGGCGCTGTCGCCCCCCAGCCCCGTGGTGTGGATGTCCGCCGCCGCCACACTGGTGCGCCAGCCGCCCACCACGGCCCCTTCTTGCCGGACGGCCACTTTCCCGTCCTCCAATGCAGCGGCGTCGGTGGTCGTCCCGCCCATGTCCACCACCAGGGCATCGGCGACGCCGGTGAGCAGCAGCCCGCCCACGGCGCTGGCCGCGGGACCGCTCAGCACCGTTTCGATGGCACGCATCCGGGCCGCCTCGCCCCGGACCAGGGTCCCGTCGCCGCGAACCACAAACAGCGGCGCCCCCAGCCCGGCCTCCCGCAGCACGCTCTCGGTGGCCCCCAGCAAGTGCTCCACCGCCGGTATCAGACGGGCGTTGAGAACGGCGGTATGTGCCCTGGTGACGAAGTTCAGCCTGCCCGTCAGCTCGTGTCCGCAGACCACGGGCAGGCTCAGCTCCTCCCGGAGGATGTCCCTGACGGCCAGTTCGTGGGCCGGATTGCGGACCGCTGCGTAGCCGCTCACGGCGAACGCCTCCGCGCCCTCCCGCGCCAGTTCATGGGCCGCCTGGAGGACCTCTTCCTCGTCCACGGGCTTCTCTTCCACACCCTCGATGCTCATGCGGGCGCTCAGGCAGCGACTTAGCGGTGTGCGGATGCGCGAGGCCAGCGACACCTCGTACGGCATCAGCAGCAGGCCGACCGGCCGCCCGCGTCCCTCCACGATGGCGTTGGTGGCCAGCGTGGTGGACAGGCAGACGTGCTCTACGCGGGGCCAGAGGGACGAATCCAACCGCAGCACGGCCTCCCGGATGCCCCGTGCCAGGTCCCCGTGGGTTGTGGCGGCCTTGGCCTTGCCCAGGACTTCCTGCCGGGCGAAATCGTAAAGTACCGCATCCGTGTAGGTGCCGCCCGCATCGATGCCCAGGGCCACGGACCGGCGGCGCCCCTGGGGCCGCCCGTAGATGAACGTGCCCTCCTCGACGTGCGAGGCAACGGCCTCGGGTTCCGCCCCGCCCTTCGGCGCCGGCACGGCGGCCATGATCCGTTCATCGTTGGTGGCGACAAGCATCCGGCCCGGGTCCGCCACCAGGAATCGGGACTCGCCCCAATTCCCGTCCACCAAATCCTGCAGCAGCCGCAGGCTGCCCTCCAGCTTCTCATACTCCCACCCGGCTGCCCGGGCGATGCTTTCGGTCAGTTCTTCCTGCCGGGCGGTGGCGAATCCATGATCGACAAGCGCGGCCCGCCGGTAGTTGCGCCGCCAGCTTTCCAGGAATTCGACGATGTAGCGGGCATTGTCTTCCCCGAATCGCTCCGCGAACTCCCGGTAGTGCGGATGCGCACGGGGCTCGAACTGCCGCGCCGCCGCCATGCGCATTCTCTCCGGGTGGGCCTTCTTCTCGTACCACCCGGTCGTGAAGTAGAACGTGCCCGGCCGGCGGGCGAACTGCTCCCGGTACGCCCGGGCGTTGCCCAGGAAGATCGAGATGCAATCGTGGACACGGGGAAGGACCACGCGAGTATCCCGCACCACCAGGCCGGTCGTGCCGCGTCCGCACAGGCCGTAGGCGAAGCAGATGGCGTCGTAGCCCCGGCCGGATGCCTCATCTACGGCTTCCTGCGCCTCTAGCCGCAGCCGGTCGGGCGCCGCGTGAAGCCCGGCGTCCATCAGCCGAACGTCCACCCGATTGTCGGTCCGGCGGGAGACCTCCCGCAACTCGCGCTCGAACACGCCGCAGGCAATGACTTTCAGTTTGAGCAGTTCACTCATCGACAACCATCCGGCGGTCAGGGAGATTGATGGGTGGGGTGCCGCAACGAAACAGAATAACATGTTATTGCGGTCTGCACGTCCCGGCAACCGCACGCCGGTCGCCGGCCGCCCCGCGCGCGGCCGCGTTGACCCCATCGCCCGGTGGCGCTACAATTGGACGCGAACCTCAGAAGGGAGACATGGGGCATCGCCTGCACAGGAGCGAGGAAAGCCCGATGGCACAAGAAGGGCAGGAAAGAGGCTTCCTGTCGGAGGCCGAAAAGACGCGGCTGATCACCTTCGTCGTAATCCAGGTCTTCTTTCTGCTGGTCTCTCCACTTGCCGGCGGGTTCCACTACAAGACCTGGTCCATGCTGGATAGCGCGATCCTGGTCATATCCATCGGGCTGACCGGTCTGGTCTTCGTGCTGGCCAGCAAGAAAGGCAGGGAACTCGCCTTCAGAGCGGCGGTAGTGCTGTATATCCTCGGGGTCGTGGACATCAGCCTCAACATCCTGCTTTCCGGCTGGCTGGGCTGGGGGTCGGCCGTCGACTGAGCTGTTACGGTCCGGCAGGGGGCTTCGGGCCGGGTGCCGCGTTGCCGCGCCTCGTTCTCTCGTGCTATACTCCGGCCGTCCGTGCGCGCCTGGGCGAATTGCGGGAGAGCCATGAAACGCATACATCCGGGGCGGCTGTGCTGGCGGTTGCTGCTGTGCAGCATACCCGCGTGCATGCTGGCGGTCGTGTGGGCACCACCCTCGGGCTTTGCCTTTCTGCGCGAGCACGTGCCCTCGCTCTATGGCTTTCTGGAGGGCGTGGCTCCGCAATTCTGGAGCTGGCCCCAGTGTTTTGCGGTGCAGACCCTGGCAGCAGTGGCCGCTGTCGCCGGTCTGGTCCGGTGGTTGAAGCGGGGGGAAGACGGCTCCCCCAAGCGCGGCGTGCGCCGCTTTCTGCTGCTGCTGACGGTTTTCGGCGCTCTGGCGTATCTGAGCTACATCTGGTCCGAGTGGCGTTACTCAACCGTTCGGACGGCCATTCGGCTTACGCCCTTCCTGATTCTCTGCGGGGTGGCAGCCCTCACCTGTCGCCGGGACGAAGGGCGCCGAACCCTGGCCGCAGTGTTCGCGGCGGCCGCTGTGCTGCAGGCGACACTCCAGGCAGCGATCATCCTGTGGGCGGCTGCCGGGATGGAGTCCTTCTCGGGATGGTCGGACCTGCAGGTTGCCTTCCGGGAAAACCAGGTCTTCTACGCGAACCAGAACTATTCGGCCGCCATCCTCCTGACGGCGGCGTACGTCATCGTCGCCCTGCTCGTCCGCTCGTGGAGGTCCGGGGCACGGAGATGGCCTGGAGTGGCCCTTCGGGCCGTGGCCGCGTGCGGCGGGCTCGTCGCTCTGGGCTTCATCTTCCTGGTGAACTGGTCCCTCCAGGGCCGCGTGGCCGCGCTGGTCACCGTGCCGGCCGGGCTGCTGTGGCTGCTGCCCCCCCGAAAAGCGGTCCGGGTGCTGATAGGGCTGGTCTTTTTGGGGCTTATAGCCACGGGCGTGGTGCTGGAGTCGGACCGGCTGCGCGGCGAACTGTGGCGGCGTGCCCTTTCGCCGCGGTCCACCGCGCATCTTCGCACGGTTTACTGGATGGGGGCAGCGGACATGTATGCCCGCCGGCCCCTGGCCGGATGGGGGATGGGCACTTTCCCGGCCGTATATCCTCGCTTCGAGCCTCCCATCGCCTCGGGGCTGCGGTTCACGCGGCAAGTGCGCAACACCCACCCGCACAATGAGTTCCTGGCGGTTGGAACCGCGCTGGGCACCGTGGGTCTTTGCGTGTACCTGGCGCTGCTGGTCCTCGCCTTCGGCAGTTCCTATCGCCGGCTGAAGGGCATGTCGCCGGACCAGCAGTTGCTCGGTTTCGCCCTGTGGGCGGGGTGCCTGGCGTTCGTGGTGCAGAGCTGCTTCGGCCGCGCTCCGCAGAACTGGACCTTTGCAACGCTTTTCTGGATTCTGCTGGGGGTCCTGTGCGCCGCGGGACACCGGGAGGCACCTGCGGCGGATTCGCGCGGTCGAGCCGCGGCGATGGCTTCATGGCGCTGGATACCCGTCATCATCCTGGGCGGGTTGATAGCGTGGGCATGGTGGGCCTGGGCAGTGGGGGGCTACCGCAGCATGGTTTCGCTGCGCCGCGCCGAGGAGCTGCGGACCGGGCTGTCGCGGGCCGAGAACCCACCGGCCGCTTACGTCGCCTATCACCGGACCGTGGAACGGGCCCGGGGACGCTGTCCGTGGCCGCCGCTCATCCTGTATCACGACTACGTGATGGGATGGTTCCTGACCGACCACGAGCAGTGGGAGCGGGCGGAACGGCACCTCCTGCAGTACGTCCAGGGCGTGGCCCCGGAGATGCTCAGGACCCGCATCCTGCTGGCACGGTGTGCCGCCGGGCAGGGGCGGCCGGAAGAGGCGCGGGAGCACCTGCGGGCGTACATCAGGCGGAACCCCTATGAGCTGGACGGATACCATGAGCTCGCCCGGCTGGACACCGTCCGGGCTGCGGAGCTGCTCTCGGAGCACCTGCGGGACGTTGAGGGAAACCTGGAACCGGAAAAGGTGCGGGAACTGCTCTACTACTACATGGCGCTGGGCAGGCCGCAGGCCGCCAGAAGTCTGGTGAGCCGGGCCGAACGCGAGGGCCTCGCCCCGCCCACGGTGGTGCAGCCACTGGCGGACTGGATGGCGTCCAGGCCCCAGGAACGGGAGCGACTCGAACTGCTGCGGCAGGTTTTTCCCGACCTTGTGCCCGACGGCGGCTCCGCCGGCGACTCGCCCGAGGAAGGCTGAACAGACCCGAAGGCGGCAGCCGCCGGCGCGCGCCTCAAGCGCTGGCGGACCGGGACAACGCAATGCGGCCCGTGCGGGCCATCTCGGTGACCCCGTAGGGCCCCACCAGTTCGAGGAAGGCCTCGATCTTCTCCTCGGTGCCGGCCAGTTCAACCATCACTTCCTCGTGCCCAACGTCCACGATCCTGCCCCGGAAGATATCCACAAGCTCCAACACCTCGCTGCGCTTGCCCACGGGGGCTTTGACCCGGATGAGGGCCAGGTCACGCTCGACGTGGCTTACGCTGCTGAAGTCCTGCACCTTGACCACGTCGACGAGTTTCTCCAGTTGCTTGCGGACCTGTTCGAGGATGGATTCGTCGCCGCCGACCACGATGGTCATCCGGCTGAAATCGTGGCTTTCGGTTTCGCCGACGGCGAGGCTCTCGATGTTGAAGCCGCGCGCGCTGAACAGGCCCGCCACGCGGGCCAGAACGCCGGGTCGGTTGGCCACCAGGGCCGAGATGATGTGCTTCTGCATGGGAACCCTCAGCAAGATGTCGCGAGTCAACCCGTCAGGCCATGCCGCTGATCATACGGTCGATGGCCTGGCCCGCCGGAACCATCGGAAACACGTTCTCTTCCGGATCCACGCGGAAGTCCAGCAGGACCGGCCCGTCCTCAATCCGCATCGCCTCCTCCAGGGCGGGCTCGACCTCCTCGGCCCGCTCCACCAGGATGCCGTGTGCCCCGTAGGCTTGGGCCACTCCCACGAAGTCCGGGTTGCCCTTCGCCAGATAGGTATGCGAGTACCGTCTGTCGAAGAACAGCTCCTGCCACTGCCGCACCATGCCCAGGTAACCGTTGTTGAGCAGGGCGATCTTGACGGGCAGCTTGTTGACCACGGCCGTTGACAGTTCCTGAATGTTCATCTGCAGTGAGCCGTCTCCGGCCACAACCACCACCGTGCTGTCCGGCCGGCCGAACTGGGCGCCGATCCCGGCGGGCAGGCCGAAGCCCATGGTCCCCAGGCCCCCGGAGCTGAGGAACGTGCGGGGCCGGGTGTAGCAGTAGTACTGGGCCGCCCACATCTGGCACTGGCCCACGTCGGTGCAGATGACGGTGTCATCCGGTGTGAGCCGATCGATGGCTTCCACGACCGCCTGGGGCTTCACCACCGAATCGCTGTGGTTATAGGTGAGAGGGAACTCCTGCTTCCACTCCCTGATGCGGGCGTGCCATTCTTCTCTCGGCCGATCTTCGATGAGGGGGAGGAGGCGCTGGAGTATCTTCCCCGCGTCGCCCACGACCGGGATGTCCACGGCGATGTTCTTGCCGATGGAGGCGGGGTCCACGTCCACGTGGATGATGGAGGCATCGGGGGCGAACTCCTCGAGCTTCCCGGTGATGCGGTCGTCGAAGCGGGCGCCTATGGCCACCAGCAGATCGCAGTTGGTGACCGCGTAGTTGGCGTACACGGTCCCGTGCATACCCAGCATGCCGAGGGACAGGGGGTCGTCCTCCGGGAAGCAGCCCAGCCCCATCAGCGTCGTGGTCACCGGCAGCCTGCCTTTGCGCGCCACCTGGCGCAGCTCCTCCGAGGCGCCGCTGATAATCACACCGCCGCCCACGTAGAGCACCGGTCGGCTGGCAGCGTTGATGGCCTTTGCCATCTTCTTTATCTGCCCGGCGTGGCCCTTTCCGTTGGGTGGGCAGTAGCCCGGAAGCCGCATCTCTTTGCTCACCTCACCGCGGACCTCGGCGGAGGTCACGTCGGCGGGCAGATCGATCAGCACGGGCCCCGGACGTCCCGTGCGGGCGATGTGGAACGCCTCATGCACCACCCGTCTCAGTTCCTTCACGTCCTTGACCAGGTAATTGTGTTTGGTCGCCGGCCGGGTGATGCCCGTTACGTCGGCCTCCTGAAAGGCGTCGTTCCCGATGAGCGCCGTCTTGACCTGTCCGGTGATGGCCACCAGGGGCACGCTGTCCATGTAGGCGGTGCAGATGGCCGTCACCAGGTTGGTGGCCCCCGGGCCGCTGGTGGCGATGCAGACCCCCGGCCGGCCCGTGGCCCGTGCGTAGCCGTCCGCCATGTGACCGGCGCCCTGTTCGTGTCGGGCGAGTATGGTGTTCAACGGGGCGTCGTAGAGCGCGTCGTAGAGCGCAATGACCGCCCCCCCCGGAAGGCCGAAGACGTGCTCCACGCCCTCGTCCAGGAGTGCATCGATGAGTATCTGAGCTCCGGTCTTTGCCATGGCAGTGTCGCCGTCTGAGAGTGAAAAAACCTCCTCGGCTCCTTGTGCAGAAAAACCGGGAGACGGTCATTATCCGTCGGCCGACGAGGGCGCCGCGGCGCCTCTGCCGGCGAGGAGCCAGAATCCTCCCGATTCAGAACAGGCCGGCGCCGAACCCTGTATCCTCCTCGTCTTCTTCCGGAGGCTCCTCCTCCTGCTCCTCCTCGTCGGCGCCGAGCTCAAACTCGGGTTCGGAGACGGGAATGGGGCCGGGCGCCGGCTCCGCCTGCGGTGCCGCCGGGCCGGCCTCGGTGGTCTCCGTCCGCTCTGGCCCGGGTTCGGGGCCCGTCTCGGCCACCTGCGGCTCCTCCGGTTCGGTTGCGGGCTGCGTTTCGGCCACTTCGTGCACCTGTGGCCCGGGCGCCTCGTCGGTTTCGGCGAGGCATTCCTCGTCTCCGTACTCGTCGTAGTCGTCGATCAGTTCGTCCAGGCCCTCTTCATCGTACTGGCGCTGCGGCTCCAGGCCTTCCTCCACCCGGTCGAGTTCGGCCTCGTAGGCGGCCAGCACGGTTTCCTGAATCATCTCCCGGCAGGGAGTATTGATGGGATGTGCAACATCCACGTGAAACTTGTCGCGCGCATTGGGATCCTGGGTGGCCCGCGTCGGGTCCAGCTTCCCGCCGCAGTTGTTGCAGTAGGCCGCCCGCAGTTCGTTCTTCGAGCCGCAAGCGGGGCAGTTGTCCGTCAACTTCCTGCTGGGCATGGCCACGAAATAGCCCTTACGGCCCTCGATAACCCGAAGGTCATGGATCACGAAGTCATCGTCGATTGTGATACTGCAGAATGCACGCAACCGGTCCGACCGATTGCGCATGAGCTTCACACGCACTTCAGTGATATTCAAAGAAGTCACCTCCACCTCGTCGGCAAAAGAATCTGGCCGTTCCACGCAGGCAGGCTCCGCGCCGCAACGCACGGTATGTCCAGTTCCACCCGCACCAGACGAGCCGCCTCCCTGATCATCTCCTCGCTCTCGCAGGGGGCGAAGAAACTGGAGCCGCTCCCCGACAGAACCCATCGCGGCAACCCCAGCGACCCCGTCACCTCCTTGAGCCTCTCGCAAAGGTCCCTCAGCTCACCGCACAGCTCGAAAGCCGTCTCCTGAAGGTCGTTGTGCACGGCAGCCGCCAGCCGACCCCCGTCCCCGGACGCCCACGCGCCCAGTACATTGTTACTGGCGTTATCGCGACTTGTCAAGCCGTTTTGCCATCGGCCGTAGACCGCAGCCGTCGAAACGGCTATCCCCGGCATCGCCAGCGCGTAATGCATTTCAGCGGCCCCCGGCACCGGCCGGACCCGCTCCCCGCGTCCCTCGCACAGGGCGGTTCCCCCGTAGATGAAAAAGGGCACGTCCGAACCCAGTTCGGCCGCCATCTCGGCCAGCGCTTCCACGGACAGGTCCAGGTCCCACAGCCTGGTCAGGGCCAGCAACGTGGCGGCGCCGTCCGAACTGCCGCCCCCCAGCCCGCCCGCCACGGGAATCGCCTTGCGCAACACCACCCGAACCCCGCGCCGCACTGCCATCTGCCGCCGCAGCAAGTGCGCGGCCCCTGTCACCAGGTTCCGTTCGTCCGTCGGCACGTGCGGGTGCTCGCACGTCAGCTCCACCCGCGCCCCGCCTGCGGGGTAGAACTCGAGTTCGTCGAACAGGCTGACCGCCTGCATCACGGTCCGTATCCGGTGGTAACCGTCCGGCCGCCTCCCCAACACCTCAAGAGAGAGATTGACCTTGGCGGGCGCCCTGACAACCAGCGGCCGGTCGGAGCCCTTCTCAGCCATTTTGCCCCCCGGCCGGGTAATGGAAGAACGTCAACTGGCTCTGCCCGTAGACGCGCCGGTCAGTTTGCGCGAGACGCGTCGGCGGCCAGGGCTCATCCTCCAGTGGCCTGTGATGCAGCACCAGCAAGGCGCCGCCCGCAACCCACTGTCCGTGCAAAGATTCCAGGACGTGGAACAGCCCGGCCCGTGACTCCGGGCGGTCCACCATCGCGTACGGAGGGTCGGCCAGCACCAGGCTCGCCGGGGCAGTCGTCGGTGGCGGTTCTCGCGCCGGCAGGTCCAGAACGTCCGCCACGATCAGCTCGCACCTGTCGGCCAGGCGGCATCTCTCGGCGTTGGCGCGGATCAGCCCGGCCAGCCTGGCGTTCCGCTCCACGAAGATGCAACGGGCGGCTCCCCGGCTCAGCGCCTCCAGCCCCAGCGCTCCAGAGCCGCTGAAGAGGTCCAGCACCTGCGCCCCGGGCAGGTCGCCCCGGAGGATGTTGAACAGTGCCTCCTTCACCCTGTCCAGCATGGGACGCAGAGAGCCCACGGGCAGGGAGCGCAGAGGCGTACCGCCCGCGGCGCCGCCGATGATCCTCACGCGTCTTCCTCCGTCATCTGGGCGTCAGAGACCGCCACGATGCTCACGCTCAGCCGGTTGGCCCTCTGCTCCATCTCCTCGCGATCGAGCGCGATTGTGCTGCGGGCCTCAACGGCCAGAACGGCGATGGCGGCTTCGGCCAGGGTGTCCACGGTCTGGGGACCGATACAGGGGATGTCGAACCGCTCGTCGTGGCCCTCTTTGGCCACCTTCACGGCCACCGCGCCGTCACCGGCCAATCGGCCGCCCCGCCGCAGGGTGGCGTCCGTGCCGTCTATGCCTTCGACTGCCACGACGGCCTCCTCCTTGACCACGATGCACTGGCCGATCTGCAGCGCGGCCACCTGCTTGGCGATGGGCCACGCGAAGCGGATGTCCCGCCACTGCTGCGCCGTGGGCTCGGTGCCGCTCAGCCGGCCGGCCGGCACCAAAAGCTCCGGACAGTACTGCACGATGCTGCGCACGGGGAGGCCGGCTTCCTCGAACCGGTCGGCCACCGCTCCCAGGATGCTGTGATCCTGCTTGCCCTTCAGCCGCCCGTACCACAGCTTGACGGACTCCCAATCGGGCACCATAAGCCCCTTATCGCCGAACATGCGGCTCTTCTCGATACCCCCCACCATGAGCACCGCCTCCGCGCGCGCATCCCTGAAGATGCGGATCCACCGGCCGAGCCTGGCCAGACCAGTCCAGTGGACCTCGTCGGCGAGCCGTTCGATGGCGGCGTCCGCCTCCCCCTCGATGCCCACCGCCACCACCCGGCTGCCGTGCTTCTTAAGGGCCTCTGCGGCCCGCAGCGGCAGAGCGCCGGCGCCGCACAGCAGGCCCACAACGGACGGTATTTTTGATCGGTCGTTCATTCCCGCAACTGCCCGTCGCCGATGACGCGCCACTTGTAGGTAGTCAGCTCCTCCAGCGCCATCGGACCGCGCGCGTGGAGCTTGTCGGTGCTGATGCCGATCTCCGCCCCCAGGCCGAACTGCTCCCCGTCGTGCCACCGCGTGGTCGTGTTGACGAAGATCGCCGCGGAGTCCACCCGGTCCAGGAACGTCTGCGCCGTGCGGAAATCGTTGGTCACAATGGCGTCGCTGTGATGGGAGCCGTAGCGGTTGATGTGCTCGATGGCCTCCGACAGGCCGCCGACCACCCGCACCGCCAGGATGAGGTCCAGGTATTCGGTTCGCCAGTCCTCCTCGGTGGCCTCCCGGATGCCGGGCATCAACTCGCGGGAGGCGGGGCAGCCCCGCAGCTCCACACCCTCCTGCTGGAAGACGGGGAGCATCTTTGCGAGGAAAGCTTCCGCCACGTCGCGATGGACCAGGAGCGTCTCCATGGCGTTGCAGACGCCCGGCCGCTGGCACTTGGCGTGCCGGCAGATGGAGACGGCCATGTCCGGGTCGGCCGCCGCGTCCACGTAAGTGTGGCAGATGCCTTCGTAATGCTTGATAACGGGCACGCTGGCCGTCTCGACCACGGTGCGGATCAGGCCCTTGCCCCCCCTGGGGATGACCACGTCTATGTAGTCGTCGGCCGTGAGCAGAGGCGGCACCAGCGCCCTGTCGGTGGTGTTCACCATCTGCACGACGCGGCTGTCCATGCCGTGGCTTTCACAGGCATCGGCGATGCACCGGTGGATGGCCAGGTTGGACCGGATGGCCTCCTTGCCGCCGCGCAGAATGACGGCGTTGCCGCTTTTCAGGCACAGGCTGGCCGCGTCGGCGGTGACGTTGGGCCGGGACTCGTAGATCATGCAGACCACGCCGAGGGGCACGCGCACCTTGTCCACCTTCAAGCCGTTGGGCAGCACCCAGCCGTCGATGATGCGGCCCACGGGGTCCTTCAGGGCGGCCACCTTGCGCACGGCGCCGGCCATGCCCTCGATGCGTCCCTCGGTCAGTTCCAGCCGGTCCAGCATGGCACTGGAAAGCCCGGCCTCCTGGCCGGCCTCCAGGTCCCTGGCGTTCTCCTCCTTCAGCCTTTCCCGTTCGTCCAATATGTTCCGGGCGATTCCCTCCAGCAGCCCGTTCTTCGCATCGGTGGAGGCCCCGGCGATGGCGGCGGAAGCCTCTCTGGCTCCTTTGACCAGCTCCTGCACGTACGGCTCGATATCCATGAGATGAATCCTTCCGGCAGGGGTAAGTCCCGACGTTTCACCCGGCGGTGCGTGTCGGCGACGCCACGTTCCACAGCACCAGAATGAGGGCCGTAAGCGCGAAGACGGCGGCCGGCAGCGCGACCGGGAAGTGCCGCCAGCACAGCGCCTGCAGCCAGGTCGGCGTCGCCGGTTCGGAGCCGGTGCTTCGGGGCGCCGGCACGGCCGAGGAGTCGAACTCCTCCACCCGTTCGCCCGGTGCGGCGAATCCGTACTCCTCGCGCGCCACCCGCTCGATGGCCGACGGATAGGTGAGCAAAGCGTTTCTCTCGGCTTTCAGCCGGCCGTTATCACGCTCCAACTCGTCGTTCTCGGCCGCCAGGCGGTCCCGCTGCCGCAGGAGCACCTCCAGCTGCCGTCCCTGCCTTCCCAGCAACGCGCCGAAAAAGGCCGCCACCAGCGTCGCCAGCATCAGAGGCAGCCAGAAACTCCGAGTTGAGAAGACACCCATCAGCGAAGCCTCCGAGCCGGCAAGAGGGGCGCGAGTCACCCACTATCGTATACCAGGAACCGCCGGGGCCTGTCAATACGATCGGCCCCGGGCGATCGCTTCGGCCCTGCGCCGGCCCGGCGGGTCCGCTAAAACGGCAGGGATCGGTCGGGCTGAGAAACCATCTCAGTATCGGTAAACGGCGCCCACCTCGGCGCCATCGGGCATCTGGTCGGTCTGGAGCGCGAAGACGGTCCCGCCGTGCAGCAGCGTGTGAACAGCGGCCCAGTCCAGCAGGTCTTCGTCCCCTCCCTCCTGGCGGTAATGCAGATAGATGAAGCCCCGTTCGGGGTCGAACCTGCCCCATTCATGCCGGTCCAGGTCCGTCAGCAGCACCTCCACCCGTCCCTGTGCGGCCGCCTCCAACACCTCGTTCAGGTCATCCGAGGCCCGATCCGTGCCGGCGAACCGTCGGTAAGCCGCAACCGCCTGCTCCTTTGCCTGCTCAAAGCGGGGCTGAACGATCTCCCATGCCTTCTGTTGAAGTTCCTCCGACTTGACCCGGTCGGGGCTGCCGTCGATCCCGTCCTCCACCAGGTTGCCGTAGTGGTTCACCTCCCGGTAAAGCGCCCTGATCTCCGGCACGCCGGCCAGCACAAGGGGGGCCTTCTGCCCGCTGAGCATCTCGCTCACGCCGCTTTCCAGTTGCTCCAGGAACATGCGGACGTTCTTCTTGTGAACGGCCCTGTCCGAGTCGTCCGCCTGGGCGTGGAAGACCGCTCCGCCCCGGCGACCCCGCGCCGGAACGCCGGAGTGGAACTGCAGGTGTTCCTCGTCGTAGTCGAACTTGAGCGCTTCCTGGAGGCTGGTGGGAACGCCGCGCAGCTCCAGCTCCCGCAGGCTGTGGTGGGTGCACTGCAGGAACCGGACCTCCTTCTGGCTGAGGGCCAACACGTAGAAGCGTCCGTCGCCGGTCAGCAGCGGCAGCAGAGGCTTGATGTGAAACTGATCGCTGACCACCGCCAGTTCCTGGAAATGCGCGGGCAAGCGGTAGTAGCGGAAAAGCTCCGGCGAGATGAACACTGCCAGACCGTCGCTGTCCTGCTTCCATACGTGCATGCCGTCCATCAATCCCCGGGCGGGCTCCAGAAGCTGTTGCTGTTCCTTGTGGCGCAGTCCGGCCTCATCCAGTTGCTTCTCCACCTCCCGGAACATGTTCTTCAGACGGATGGTGTTCTGCTTTTTCTCTGGTCCGCCCCGGCGCAGCGGAGCAAAGACCGACACGCACGGCTCCTCCCGGTGGTGCGCGAGCAGCTCCAGGTCGTCATTTGTCAGCAGGTTCATCCACTATGCCCCTTCCGACCATAGTCAGCGGGCGCGAGGTCACGGGCACACGCCCTGGTTCGAGAAAATCTACTTCCATCATCCCTATTATACGGGGTATCTCCCCGGGCTTCCATTTCCCGCCCTCCGTTAGGCATTTGCGTTGTGGGGGTCTGGAGTTGCTGGTGAGCGATGGGATTGTGCCTGTGCCGGACTCGCGCCGCGTTCCTGCGCTGCGCATTCCTGCGCGCCCCGTCCGGCAGGCCGCCGGGCACAGTCCTCCCCCCTGTTCGCCCGGCGTTGGCATACTGCGGGGCCGGGCTGGCACCAGATCGCTGTTCTCCGCCCGCCCGGCAGGCGCCTGTGCGGCGCCCACCAGGCTGCGCCATTTCTGACCGTGCCGCCCCGGCTCGAAACCACCTTGTTGTCCGGACCTGTCGGCGTGCAACGCACAGGCAGGCGGAAAGCGGGGGTCAGCTCGTAGCCCACGGCAGCTCCTATTCGGCATCCTCGAGGGGGTCGAACCCGCATACCTGGCACAGCTGAGCGTTTCTGAGAAGCTCCCGTTTCAGTGATTCCATGGTCGAATGCTGAAACACTATGCCGGCCAGCACCGAGTTCCACGTCGCCCGCACCGGATAGTCGGCCCGTCCGTTTGCTCGGTCCCGTTCCAGATGACGCATAAACAACTCGTCGGGGGCTTTGAACCAGGCGTCACGCCCGGCTAAAATGCCAGTTGTCGTCTCCCACTGAACCAGGAACGGGGCTCGCCATGGATGAGAGCGAAAAGCTGAAGCTGCTGGAGCAGTGCGCGGGAATCCGTGTCACCGACTGGCACGACGCCCTGGACGCGCTGGGTTTTTTCGACCGCGGCCTGATGAAGCCGGACATTCGTCCCCTGTGGCGCGACGTCGAACAGTTCCAGCACTGCATCGCGGGCTTCGCCTACACGGTGCGCTACGTGCCCTCGACCAGAACCATCATCGCCGAAAGCCCGGAGGACTTCCAGCGCCGGGAGAAGGAATGGTACGGTGAGGAGCCAAACTGGGCCGCCGACCTCGAGGAAGGCGACGTCATTGTCATCGACGGCACCAACACCCGCGATACCGGCTACGTGGGCTCATGCAATGCCATGGGCTGGATGGTCACGGGGGCGCGCGGCATTGTCACGAACAGCGGCGTGCGCGACACCGACGAATTGATCAAGGAGAAAATCCCCGTCTATTGCAGGGGCTTTTCCCGCGGCATCATCCCCGGCCGTGTGGAGGTGCACGCTTATGGGGAGCCCATCGAGTGCGGCGGCGTCTACGTGCGCCCCGGCGACCTCGTGGTGGCCGACGGAGACGGCGTGATCGTCATTCCGGCGGACGTGGTTCAGGACGCACTGCCCATCGCGAAAGAGATACAGCAGAAAGACCAGCGAATCCGCGCCAGGCTCTACCGCAAACTCGGACTGCCGCCGGACTTCACCCTCGGGGAAGCGGCCGAGCATGAGGAATAGAGACCCGGCATAGCTGCGGAAACCCGCCATCACACTCGCCGGCCCGAAGGGCAACCCATGAAAGAGCCTCTTTTCTGTGTCGAAGTAAAACCCGACTGGCATGGACTTTATGACTGCATCATGCGCCGGGGCGTCCCGGAGCGAGTGCACCACATCGAACTTTTCGTGGACTGGGAGATAGAACAGGCGGTCTGCGAACGCTACGGTGTCCTGGAAGGCCTGGACCGGGACGCCCCCGACTTCACATTCCATCGGCGGGTCGCCGTTCAGCGCTTCCTCGGTTACGACTACGTGCGCCAGGGGCTCGACGAGCTTCCCATGCCCCTGAAGCGAAGCGCCACGCAGGACACCGCCCGGCTCGCCCGGGAACAAGGCCGCTCCTACATGGAGGAGCACGAGGGCCCCATCACCAACCGGGAGGAGTTTGAAGCCTATCCCTGGCCCGACCCGGAACAGGCCACCACCCACTGCCTGGAATGGTACGAAGAGAACCTGCCGGAGGACATGTGCGTCATCGGCAGCGGCGGTTTCGCCCACTTCGCCGAGCATCTGACCTGGCTGATGGGCTACGAGAGCCTCTGCTACGCCCTCTACGACCAGCGCGACCTGGTCGAGGCCATCAGCCGGCGTCTGACGGGAATCTACCGGGTCTCCCTGCGGCGGATGCTGGAGTTCGACCGGGTCAAGATGATCTGGGGCAGCGACGACATGGGCTTCAAGACCGGCACCCTGATCAGCCCGGACGACCTGCGGGAATTCGTCCTGCCGGGACACAAGGAAATGGCCCGGATGAGCCACGATGCGGGACGCCCCTACCTGCTGCATTCCTGCGGCAACCTGCGCGAGATCATGGAGGAACTGATCGAGGACGTCGCCATCGACGCCAGGCATTCGTTCGAGGACACCATCGAACCCGTCACGGAGGCGTACGAACGTTACAGCGACCGCATCTCCATCCTGGGCGGCATCGACGTGGATTTCCTCTGCCGGGCCGACGAAGAACACATTCGCCGCCGCGTGCGCGAGACACTGGATCAGTGCATGCCCGGCGGAGGCTACTGCCTGGGTTCGGGCAACAGCGTCGCCAACTACGTGCCCGTGGACAACTACCTGGCCATGCTCGACGAAGGCCGCAATTACAGTGCGTAGTCAGACCACCGGGTCGGGCAGCGGCTTCCCGTAGAGCTCCTCCGACACGCGGCTGAAGGCTCGATACATGGCGAGCTTGGCCTCCGGGCTGGCCCCGATGGCCGCGTCGTCCCCGTAATCGCTGAAGACGAACCCGCCCTCCTCGCTCATCCAGTGCTGAGCCAGAGCACGGGCATCTTTCTCGATCAGCTCCATCCGCCCGGTCGGAAGCGTCGCCTGGATATCGGCCAGCGACTCGAACGTGATCTCACCCCGGTAGCGCCGCCCGATTTCTTCGATGCCCAGCGCCCTGGGCTGCTGCAGGTTGATCGCGTCCACCCCGGCGTCGATGAAGCCCCGGATTATCTCGTTGATCTTGCCGCACGAATGCACCCACACGTCCTGCCCCCCGGAATGCATCAGATCGAACAGTTTCTTGTAGCGGGGCAGGAAGAAGTCGCGCCACAGCTCGGCGGAGATGAACGCCGCCTGCTGGGTGCCCCAGTCGTCGGTCATGCTGAAGGAGTGCAGCCGCTCCCCGAACCTCTCCTGGTAGTTGCGCACCAGGCAAATCTGGGCCTCCAGGATTCTGTCCGCCAGGGCCGCCGTGTTCTCCCGGTCGGCCAGCAGGCCCATCAGCACGTTCTCGAAGCCCGCCGCGGCGTGCATCCGCTCGAACAGCACCATGAAGATTCCCACCCGGGTATAGCGCCCCTCTTGCTCGGCATTGCGGAAGGCTTCCTCGCAATCCTCGTAGCGCCAGGCCTGGTTGTAATCGGGCACGGTCAGCTTCTCGTGCTCGCAGACGTCCGCCAGCGGATGCCCCCTGGGCTGGCCCATGTTGTGCACCTCCGTCTTCTCCCAGGCACAGCCCCATTCATCAATGGTCACCTCCCCTTCCGTGCGACGGGGTGCGGGCCGGGGTATCCACGCCGTGTCGTCACGGCCCAGGCATCCCATGCGCACGGGGAGCCGCTCCGGTCCCTCGAACCGCAGGGCCGCCCGAACGATCTGTTTCGAACTCTGACCCATCTCGTGCTCTCCCGTTTCCGCCACCTGTTCTCAATCCCCGGAGCGGTCCGTGACAAGTCCTTTCCGGTTTCCCAAAGCCCGGAACAACAGCGCGCCCCGGAAATGCTCCTGTATGGAACGGCCCGCTTTGCAGGACCAGGCCGTCGGCCTGCCCGAACAACAGTGTACGAGAAACTGCACAATTCGGCAAAAAAACGCCTTGCCAAACCCGATTTCACGGATATAATGGCAGGCGCGTTCGAGCTCCGGGATTCGCAGGGGGCAGGGAGACGTCACCCGGAACTCAGCGTTGCGGTCCCGGCGGTGCGGGGTGCCGGCCGGGACCGCTTCTTTCCCCGCCCCCGTGCCGACCACGCCGCGCTCCCAACCCAACCAGATCCAGTTCCTCAGCACAGCGCCACGCATTCCGGGGGCACCTCCGTCGCCAGCACAGTGGCCGGACCGGCCGGCCACATCTTCACACCTCGCTCCCGCGCGCATCCCACGTCCACCCGCAGAATCACCGGCTGGCCGCCGTGCCGCCGGCCCACGCGCGCGGCCCACTCCCGCGTGGTGGACAGGTGGACCATCTCCCGGCCCATGGGCTTCAAACCTTCCTTGAGTATGCGCCGCGCCCTGTCCTCCCGGGTGCCGTGATACAGCTCGGGGGGCAGGTCGCGTGGGGACGCGGGGGGCCGTCCCTCCAGCATGGCCCTGCCAATCGGGATGGAGTGCCCGTAGTTGGCCCGGATGCGCCCGTTGCGACGAGTGAATCTCCCCCTGGGGTCGCTCTCCACCACGCGACGAATCAGCCGGGGTGAGACCCCCATCCGCCCTCCCACCTCCTCCACCGAGATGGTGGTGAAACCCCGGGCGTCGAGCTCCAGGTCGAGCTTCTCCGGATGATGCCGCAGCAGATAGCTGAGCCTCTTGCTGAGCTTCACCAGCCTTCTGTCCCTCGGCATGGGCGATTCCTTTCTCACTCGCCACCGCTTTTCTCCGCGTCACGTGCAAAGGTCACGCCCCTGGCCTGCAGGAGCGTCCCCTGTGCCCGCAGCAGGTTGGCCACCGCCGTGGCGAAGTCCGCGCGGGCGCGGGCCTCGTCCCGTTCCGCGACGGCCACCGCCTGCTGGGCGTCCAACACGTCCTTGCTGTCGGATTGGCCCAGGCTGAAGCTCTTCTCCTCCGCCTCCAGCAGTGTCTCGGCCAGCTCGCGGGCCTGGCGTGCGCTTTCCACGCGGCCCTCGGCGGTCTCCAGGTCGGACAGCGCGTCGGAGACCTCGCGGGCGATCTCCTCGTGGAGTCGCTGCTGGCCCACACGGGCGATCCTCCGCCGCAGCCGGGCCACCTCGTAGTCCGACCGGGCGGCGCGGTTGGGGAAGGGCCACTCGAACCGCAACCCCATCAACCATCTCCCGTGGTCGCCGTGGGCCACCCGCGCCGCGCTGCCGCGAAAGCCATCGTCCAGCCCCGCCAGGTCGTACTCCCCGAAGACCTGCAGCGTGGGGAGCCGCTGGTTCCTCGCGTGGTCCGCCCGCAGGTCGGCGTTTTCGATGTCCAGCAGGGCCTGCCGATAGTCCGGACGATTCTGCCGGGCTGTCGCCAGCGCATCCCCCAGCTTCACGGCCATGGGGGCAACCTGCGGCTCGTCCGCCAGCCGGAATCGGGCCCCTGCCGACTCCTCGCCCAGGATGCCCAGCAGCCGCAGCAGCCGGTGCCGGGCCCGGGCGACTCCATTTTCCGCCCGCAGGATGTTGACCCTCTGGCGGGCGGCGTCGGAGCGGGCACGGGTGATATCCAGCGGCGGGCTGGTGCCCACGCGGACGTACGCTTCCGCCCTCTCCACAAGCTGCCTGGCGCGCCCGAGCTGTTTGCGGCGCACCTCCAGGTCTCGCTGTGCGAAATACAGGTTCCAGTAGGCGCGCTCCACCTCGAACAGCGTGTCGATCATCTGCCCCCGCAGACGCTCGAGGGAAATGCGCCAGTTGTTCCGCGCCACCACGATGAACGTGCGGTTGACGCGCGGCCCCAGGTCTCTCAGCAGGTCCTGGGTCAGCGAGAGAACCAGGTCCGAGTCGTAGGTGGGGTCGAGCAGCGCCGTCCCGTCCAGGTCGCGCGCGTAGTCACTGCCCGCCGAAAGCTCCAGCCCGGTTCCCGACGTGAAGCGCTTCCGCACGCCCACGTTCGCCTCGCCCTCGGCCGTGCGGTCCCGCGTCAGCGGCACGCCGCCGCCGGGCACATCCGACCTGCCCCGGCTGGCCTCGGCGAACAGCTCCGCATCGAACTCGCCCCGCGCGCCCATGATGCGCTGCCGGTCGGCATCCGCCCGCAGCGACGTGACGCGCACGTCCTTGTTCATCTCCAGGGCCATCACGAAAGCGTCCCGCAGGCTCAGCTCCTCCGGCAGGCGCTCCGCTGCCCTGGCGTCGGCACCGCGCTGCCCCGTGCCCTCCCCCTTGCCCGGCTCCGGGGCTGTGGTGGGCGCGCAATCCGGCGCCCCGGCGCATCCCACCACCCCGGCGTTCTCCCATCCGTTGGACGCACAAGACACACACAACAATACCGTCGCCAGCACAATGCACAGCAGGACTGCCTCGGTCAGTTTCATGAGTCGAACTCCCGGGTAATCTAAGTCTGGGGGAACAGCCTCAACGCAACGCTGATTCCGGTCATCCCGCGCGGGGAGGCCTTCCCCGGTCAGGCGGGACGCCGGAACCCCGATAGCTTAAGCCGGCCGGCCACCCCGCGCAATCTCCCCGGCGGGAACTCAGGGTCATTCAGTTATCGGTTTTTCGTTGTCGTTTCCGGGTCACGGCTGCGCAG
>CAZNGS010000067.1:0-22698 GCA_964572825.1 uncultured candidatus Brocadiaceae bacterium | reverse complement strand
TGCCGGCGGGGCGGGTGCTGATGCTGGCCTCGAAGCGCAGGGAGCCCTCCTGCATCTTGCAGTCGGAGACCCCGGCGTAGAGCAGCAGCCGACGGAGGGTCTGCATGAAGGCGTCGGCCTCCTCGACCGAGCGCATGTCGGGGGCGGTGACGATCTCCAGCAGGGGGGTGCCGGCGCGGTTGAGGTCCACCAGGCTGTAATCGGCGCCGGAGTGGTCGGCGTGGACGTTCTTGCCCGCGTCCTCCTCCAGGTGGACGTTGTGGATGCCCACGCGGCGGGCCTGGCCGTTCACCCGGATGTCCAGGTGCCCATCTGCGCCCAGGTTGCAGTAGTTCTGCGATATCTGGTAGTTCTTGGGCAGGTCGGGGTAGTAGTAGTTTTTGCGGTCGAAGAAGGTGGGGCGGTTGATGCGGCAGTTCAGCGCGAGGGCGGCGCGGAGGGACAGCTCCAGGGCGCTGCGGTTCAGGACGGGCAGCACGCCCGGCATGCCCAGGCAGACGGGGCAGGTCTGGGTGTTGGGCTCGCCGCCGAAGCGGGTGCTGCAGGCGCACCAGAGCTTGCTTTCGGTGAGCAGCTCGGCATGTGTCTCCAGGCCGATTACCGTCTCGTAGTCCATCCTGGTTTCTCCCTGTGGATTCTCAGCCGGGCCTACTCCGCCTGGCCGTGCCGCGGCCAAATCAACAGCCGGGAAACGACCAGCAACGACCGCAGCCGGGGGCCTGTCTGCGTACCTCGACGCACAGGCAGGCGGCTGCGCTACACCGTTCAACCGGCTGTCAGGGAATGTAACGACGGCGGCGTAGCAAGTCAAGCCTGGCGGGCGGCGTCCGGCAGCAGGGCACAGGCTCCGCAGTGGATGCAGCCGGCGGTGCGGCAGTCGGGCGTCAGTTCCCCGCGGAACGCCTTCTCCCGTTCGGCGAGCAGGAAGTCCCGGCTCAGGCCGAAGTCAATGTGTTCCGAGGGCAGGACTTCGTCGGTGGGGCGCTCGCGGGTGGCGTAGAACTCGATGTCGAGGCCTTCGTCGCGGAAGCACCGCTGCCAGCGCTCGAAGGAGAAATGCTCGTCCCAGGCGTCGAACTGGCCGCCGTCCCGATAGACTCGCTCGATGACGCGGCCGAGGCGGCGGTCGCCACGGGCCAGGGCCGCCTCCAGGAGGCTGCGCTCGGGGGTGTGGAACTTGTATCGCACGCAGCGCAGGCGGGCCCTGTCGAGGATGAGGTCACGGGCGGCATGGAGGCGCTCCAGCGATGCCATCGGCTCCCACTGGAACGGGGTGTGTGCTTTGGGCACAAACGGGGCGATGCTGACGTTGACCCGGCCCGGTCCGCCGGCCACCTCCCGTCGCGTCTCGCTGACGCGCTCGCTCAGCTCGACGATGCCTTCGACGTCCTCTTCGGTCTCGGTGGGCAGGCCCACCATGAAGTAGAGCTTGATGTGGCGCCAGCCCTGCTCGAAGGCCTTGCGTGCGCCGTCGAGGAGTTCCTGGTCCGTGATGTTCTTATTGATGACGCGCCGCAGACGCTCCGAGGCGGCCTCCGGCGCCAGGGTGAGACCGCTCTTGCGGACGCGCGAGAGAATCTCGGGCAGCAGTCCGAGCTGATCGTTGACCCGGAGGCTGGAGAGCGAAAGGTTGATATGACGCGGCTCGGCGAATTCGTTGATGCGCTGCAGGAGTTCCGGGAAGTCCGGATAGTCGCTGGAGGACAGCGACGCCAGGGCGATCTCGTTGTATCCCGTGCTGCGGTAGGTTTGCTCGGCCTGACGCCGGAGTTGCTCGACGGAGCGCGCTCGGACCGGCCGCCTGAGCATGCCGGCCTGGCAGAAGCGGCATCCCCGGGTGCAGCCGCGCATGATCTCCAGCGTGATCCTGTCGTGGACCGTCTCCACGAAAGGCACGAGGAGGTCCGTCGGAAAATCGGTCAGTTCGAGTTCTGCAACCCTGGAGGCCCGGACCCGCGGGGGCAGGCCGTCGCGGAGCGGGCGGACGGACTCCAGCGTGCCGTCCGGGCGGTATTCGGGCGCGTAAAAAGCCGGCGCGTAGCATCCCGGTATCTGCCGCGCGGCCCTCAGGATGATCTCTTCACGAGGCGTGCCGGCGGCGAGGGCCTCCCGCATGAACCGGGCGAATTCGACGATGACTTCCTCGCCGTCGCCGGGGAAGAACAGGTCGATAAAGTCCGCCAGGGGTTCGGGCGAGGCGGCCCCCGGCCCTCCGGCGATGACGATGGGGTCGTCTTCGGTGCGGTCGGCGCTCCGGAGTGGGACGCCGGCGAGGTCCAGCATGGCCAGCACGTTGGTGTAGAGCAACTCGTACTGGAGGGTGAAGCCCATGACGTCGAACCGGCGCACGGGCCGGAAGCTCTCCAGCGCGTAGAGCGGGATGCCGTGCCGGCGCATCTCGTCTTGCATGTCGGGCCAGACGGCGTAGGCCCTCTCGGCGGCGGCCCAGTCGAGGCGATTCAGGATACCGTAGAGGATCTGGCAGCCCAGGTGGGACATGCCCACCTCGTAGGTGTCGGGAAAGAGCAGGACGAAGCTGACGTCCACCTGCGCGGGGTCTTTGCGCACCGCGTTCAGTTCGCCCCCGATGTAGCGCGCGGGCATCTCCACCCCGGCCAGGATGCGGCGGACGAGGAGTTCGTGGATTTTCTCAGGGTCCATGAGGAGCGGTTTGTTCATGTGATGCGGGGACCAAAGTCTCGCAGGGCGGTGCAGTCGAGTGTATCAGAGGCCGGTCGCGCGTTCCACCGAACGCGCCGTCGGTGTTGCGTCTGGAGCGCGCGCAACGTACAATGACGGCGCCGTCGGGGGCTCGTTCGACACGCCGGTGATGAATGGGTGTCCCCCGGGGGGGGCGCACGGGGATGGAGGCGGAGATGTCAATGGGAATAGCACTGGATGCGGAAGAATGGCAGCGGTTCACGCTTCCGCACACCGTGTGCCTTCTGGGCGAGCAACTGTATCTGCTCGGTGCGCCGGCCATGTCCGCCGCGGTGAACCTGCGGCTGGAGGTGGTGTTGAGCGATTCGGGGGAGGGGTTGGAGTTGCGTTTCGGCCCCGCCGGCGCGGAGTCGGAATGGGATGCGGCCCTGCCGACGGTGGAGGACCTGGCGGAGGCCTGGAGCAGGGCCGTGGCCGAGGTCGGCGTGGAGGACCCCTCCGTGCTGGACGGCAAGGCGATCTCCCTGAGTTTCGACGAGTCGCTGGCGGCATGTCCGCCCGGCCTTCTGGTCAACTCTCCGGCGGTGGGTGCTGCGCTGGCCGTGGCCTGCCTGGCGCTGAGCGGTCGGATCGAGCGGATGGAGGAGACCGATGCAGCGCGCGTGGGGTGCCGCCTGCTGCAGGAGGTGCGCGCCGCGGGCGAGAGCCCGGACCGCTTCTACGGGCCGGTGCTGACGAGCCTGGCCGGCGGGGTGCAGTACGTCGAGGCCGGGGGAACTCCGCTGAACGTGCAGCAACTCCTCCCACCCGAGAGCCTGCTGTTGCTGCTGCTGCCGGGTGGGCAGGAGGAGGCCAAAGGGCCGCACCTGGACGAGCAGATTCGGCAGCACCTGGTTTCTGCCCGGTGTCACGGCCAGGATGTCATCCGGAGGGGCGACGCGGGGCTCGGGGCACTGTTCGAGCTGGACGAGCAAGTCCTGGATGAACGCGGGAAGAGCATGCTCTACGGCCTGTTGCGTGTTCGCCAGATGACCGAGGGTTTCGTGGAGATGCTCGGGGAGCCGTTCGTGGACAATGACCGGCTGGCCGAGATATGCGACGAGGAGAGCGCCATCCTGCAGGACTATTTCGACTTCCCCGCGGCCCCTCTCAACCGTATCCGTCACCGGGCAGTGCAGGCGGGTGCGCTGGGCGCCAAGCTGACGTGGGTGTTCGGGGGATACCCCGCCTCCCTGCTGCTCGCCCCGGGGCGGCGAGGGGAAGTGCGGGAGGCACTGTCGGGGGAATTCCCCGACGCGCAGTTCATACCCCTGGACGTGGAGTCGCTGGGCCTGCAGTGGGGGACGTCGGAGGAGTAAAGACAGGCGCTTACGGTTTGAGACCCCCGCCGTGAGGTGCCTTTGGGTCAGGTCGAACTGTGCAGGGAGGAGAAGGAACGATGGGTAAGAGGGCGTGGGTTGTGGTGCTGCTGGCGGTGTGCGGGGTTCTGGGCGCGGTCATGGCGCCCGCTGCAACGGCGGAACGCGAGCGTCCCGAGCGGCGGGAAGAAGTCCAGCGTCTGCGCGAGCGCATCGAGGTCATCGGGCACGTGGCGGACATCCTGCGCGAGCACGATATGCCCGAGCTGGCCGAGCCGCTGATGGAGCGGGCGGAACGCCTGGAGCGGGAACTGCGGGGACGGCAAGAGCCGCACCGCCCCGGGCACGAGGGCTGCCCGATGGGCCGCCGGGTGCTGGAACTGCTGGAGCGGCAGGGCCACCGGCTGGAGCGTATGCAGGAGAGACTCGACGGTATAGCGGAGGGCATGGAGAGGAGGTTTGAACGCCTGGAACGACTGACGCAGATGCAGCGCGAAGTCAGCGAGCAACTGCGTGAACTCCGCCAAGCCTACCGCGAGGAGGAAGACTGAGCCAGTCCGCCCACGCGCGGCGGACCGGCTCGTTGCAGTGAGGGCGAGGTGCCGGTCAGGCGGCGGCCGGTCGGCCCTCTTCGCCCTCGGTCGTTTCGTCCGTCACTGGTTCTTGCTCCCGTTCCGCCTCCGCGTTGTCTTCAGGAGTTTCACCCGACTCTGCGGCGGCCGGTTCTGGCCGGACGGCGGGTTCGTCCATGAGTTCTGTCTCTTCTTCCGCTCCGGGGCCGGCGGCGCCGGTTTCGGATTCCTCGGGCTGGGAGTCGGGGAACAGGTCGAAGCCCGCATCGTTTTCGACGGCCGAGGGCTGGACTTCGGCCTGGGCGGACGGCCCCAGCAGGTGCCTTTCGGCCCTCCGGCGACCCTTGACCATGCTCTCGATGCCCTCGATGGTGCACAGGCCCATCTGAAGCTGGTCGCGCATGTGCTGCAGCACGGACGTGACCGAATTGTCGAAGGCGCTCAGCACGGAGCCGAGTTCGCTCTGGAATATGCCGGAGAGCGTGACCCGCAGGTCATCCAGGTGTTCGTGGAGGCTGGGGATGCGCTCCTCCACCTCTGCCAGCCGGTGGCGGAAGTTGTCGATATCTTCCTCCGTGTCCCGGGCGGCCCGGTCCAACTTCTGGCTCAGCTGTCGAGACAGCTCCTTTGCGAGCCTTTCCGTCCGCTTCCGGTTGGTCTCCTCCTGTTCTTTGATCGCGTTGAGCAGCTCCTGCTGCTGCCCCCGCAGGGAGCCGAGCTCCTCCTCCAATTCCGCCACGCGGGCCTGGGCCTTCTTCGCCCGTGAGCTGGCCCGGAACCGCAGAACTTCGGCAAAGACCAGGTAGCCGACCAGCGCGACGCCTCCGTAGAAAGGCACCAGCAATCCCCACTGCGCCTGCACGTGCATCTGAACTATCTGTTGCCACAAACCCACAGTCCCGTCTCCCGGCAAGAGGTATGAAAGGTGCGATATGAGAAGACCGGCCACCGGTCTGCGCTCAACCGCCCCGGCTGAGAGTCCACGCGTCGTCAACCACTGGCATTATACTGAACCCCGCGACGGCGGAATCAAGGCTTCGATCGCCCAAGCGCCCAGGTTGCTTTCTGGGGCGGTGACTGTGCAATTCAGGCCTCAAATCCGCCGGTGAAAAAAGCGCCGGGAGACCACCGGGATCTCGTGAACGGCTCCGACCGGCGGATTCGCCGTGCCGGGCGCTTCTGTTTCCGTTGACAGACCCAGTGACGGACGGCTACCCTCAACCACCGGTGAACGTCACGCACCCAATGCCGCTGGCAGGCGGCCGGGATTGCGGCCAGTCACGGGCGCGCCCACGGCCGAACGGGAGCGGGAAATGCCGGCAGATGAAAGGAGAGGCCAGGGGTGATGCGAACGGCCTGCACAGCGGTTTTCGTGTGCCTGGTTGCCATTTCGGCGGCATTTGCGGCCGACTGGCCGGCCTATTACGGGGATGCCGACCGAACGGGGGTGGCCGGCGAGGCGCTGTCGACTCCATTGCACCCGGCGTGGCAGTATAGGGCCGCCCACGAGCCGTCGCCGGCGTTCCGCGAGGGGCTCAGTTACTGGCTCGAGGAGAGGGGGCAGGACCCCGTCGAGTCCATCACCTACGACTACGCCTACCACCCGGTGATCGCCGACGACCGGCTCTACTTCGGTTCCTCGACCGAGGAGGCCCTCTTCTGCCTGGATGCGGACACCGGAGAGACTCTGTGGCGCTATCAGGTCGAAGGAGCGGTGCGCCATGCTCCGACGGTATGGCGAGGGAGCGTGTACTTCGGCAGCGACGACGGCTTCGTATACTGTCTTGAGGGGGACTCCGGGGCACTGCGCTGGCGCCTGCACGCCGCTCCCTCCGAGCGTCGCTGCATCGGGAACGAGCGGATAATCTCCGCCTGGCCGGTGCGCACAACCGTGAACATCATGAGGGATGGCCGCGAAGCCGTGGCCTATTTTGGGGCCGGGCTTTTTCCTCCCCTCGGGGTTTACCTGTGCGCGGCCGACCCGGTGACGGGTCGGCTGCTGTGGCGCAGGCAGGTGCCCTACTCCCTGCAGGGGCAGATTCTGTGCGACGGGCACAACCTGCTCGTGGGCACCGGTCGGACGGCGCCGGCGGAATTCAGACGCGACGACGGCGCACCGTTGGTCGATCACCCGCCCCTGCGGCGCTGCCTGGGTTCGGGCTTCATACGGCGGCTGGGGGGCGTGGCGGCCTGGGGACCGTCCGAAGGCGGTTCTTTCGACTTGCGTATCCGCCGGCCGGAGACACGCTCCGACCGGGGCGCCGGGGCGACCGTGGCGGGAACGGTGATCGGTCTGCGGGCGAGGGCTGTCCTGTCTTCGGGGCGGACGGTTTACGTCCTCGCCGATCGCGAACTGCTGGCAGTAGACAAAGAAGCCTTCCTGGCGGCGGCGGGCGAAGTCGCCGCCGGGTTCAAGGGTGGCCTGTGGGGATGGACCGGGGGCGGAGCCTTTCGCCACCAGTGTTCGCCGGCCTTTTATCGCTCCGTGCAGGAACGGGCCGATTGGTCAGTGCCGAACGAGCGCGGGTTGAGGTCTCTGATCGTTGCGGGGGACGTTCTGTTTGCCGGCGGGCCGGACATTGTGGTGGCGATCGACCGGCGGAAGGGCAGGGAACTATGGTCGCACGCCGTAGGCGGCACCGCGTTCGGCCTGGCGGTGGCGGACGGTGCCTTGTTCGTCAGCACGGACAGGGGGCGGCTGTATTGCTTTCGCCCGCAGAGGGCAACGTGCATAAGGCGCAGTTGCAGAACCCCATCCTGGCTTCGGCCGGCTGCGAGCACCGATGCCTGCGTCGGCCTGCATCGACGATACTCAGCCCCCGTATCGCCTGCTTTGTCCTCCTTGCCCTCGGCCCCCTCGCGCGGCCTCGGGCCGACGGAGCGGGTTCTGCAACAGCGCCCAAGCGAGAACTTCCCGCGCGTGACGGAACCGCCCGTGCCCGATCCGGCGTGCCGGGCTGCGGTTCAGGTCGCCCTCGACAGTTCACGGTTGCACAGGGGTTACTGCGTGGTGGTGGGCGCGCAGGACGGTGCCGCGGCCGCCGAGATCGCGCATCGGTCCGGCTTCTTCGTTTTGGTGCTCGAACCGGACCAGAAGCGGGTCCGACGGGCCAGGGAGAACCTGGCGCGGGCAGGCCTGTACGGGGAGCGGGCGGTGGTGCACCACGTCGCCGGGCCGGACCTGCACTATGCACGCTACTTCGCCAACGTGCTTATCTGGTCGCCCGGCGTGCGGACGCCGTACAGCCCGGCTGCGGTGCTGCGCCTGCTGCGTCCCTGTGGCGGCGTCGCCGTTCGGAGGGCGCCGGGACCGACGGGCGGCGCCGGGGACTGGTCCGCGGAGGCTCTCGGCCCCTGGGAGCGAGTGACCGGACCCCGGGGCGCCACGTGGCTGGTGGCGGAGCGAGGGCGCCTGCCGGGAGCGGGGGAATGGACGCACCTTTACGCGGATGCCGGCAATACCGTGTGCAGCGATGATGAGCGGGTGGGGACCGAGCACGCGCCGCAGTGGTGCGGGCCTCCCGGACCACGCGATGTGGTTGAGCGGCATTCGTTGGCCCACGCGCCGCTCTACAAGAACGGCACGCTCTATGTGCCGGGGCTCCTGCACACGGTGCGCGCCGTGGACGCATACAACGGCACCGTGCTGTGGAAGCTGAAGGTCGCGGAGTCAACCCGGAAAGGCATCAGTCACAATGCCGGTTACATGGCCGCCACGGACGACCGCCTCTACATCGCCGGGGGACCCACCTGCCGCGCGGCGGACGCCTCCACGGGGGAGGTAGCACACACGTTCCGATGCACGAAACCGGACCGCGACTGGGGCTACGTGGCCGCGCCGGGGGACCTGCTTTTGGGTAGCAGCCAGAGACCGGCCGTCGGTCAGATAAGCTACAATCACCTGCGGACTCTCTACTTCGCCCGCCGATTGGAGAGCCGCCCTACGGTGAGCGAAGACCTGTTCGCCTACGACCGCGAAACTCACAAACGGAAGTGGGTCTACGAAAACCGCAGCGCCATCCTCAACCCCACCATCACGGCGGGGGGCGGGCGGGTCTACTTCGCCGAAAGCCGCAGTCCCACGGTGGTTGGAGAGCCGACGGGGACAGTGACCCTGTCGGATTTCTTCGCGCAGGGGGCCGAACTCGTGGCCCTGGACCTGCGGGCGGGTCGGGCATCGTGGCGCGTGCCGCTGAAGCCGCTTTCCGACCTGCCCGGCGATGATCATGAGCACATCATGTTCTTGAGCTTCTCCGACGGCTTGCTGGTGAGCACCCGCACGGGCCACGTGGGTGGGGTGCTGGCATACGTTCTGACCGTCCGGGATGCTGCCACGGGCGAGGTGCGCTGGCGGGACGTCGTTCGCTCCCAGCACGCCGTCTATGCACCGCTCAGCTACGGCAAGAACATGCAGCAGGCCCATCCCAGCATCGTCAACGGACGCATCCACTGGCTGGCCCATACGTTCGGGACCGTGTTTGGCCACGATCTTCTTACCGGCGAGCAGGGCAACGATGCCGGGTTCGGCACCGGCTGGCAGAATAAGGGCTGTGCGCCGCCCACGGCGAGCGCATCGGGTCTCTATTACAGGAACACCACGTCCTACATGTACGATCTCGCCACTCGCAGGAAGATCAGCCTGACGGGTGTGACGCGGCCGAGCTGCTGGATGAGCATCCTGCCGGTCGGCGGTCTGGTGCTGATGCCGGAGGCGTCGTCCGGGTGTACCTGCGGGTTCGCGCTGCAGACCTCCGTGGCCCTGGCTCCGGTGCACGGTGGCGGCCAGTAGAGCGGCGAGCGGCCCGTCAGCTGCGCTTTGGCCGACTGACGAAGGCCGTTGCCTGAGCCTCCCAGGATTGGGGGTGGGAAATGTTCAGGGGGGGAGACATTGCCACGCCGGAAGTCATAGGTCTGATGGCCGCGGCCCGGCCCACCGAGGAGACGTTGCGCCTCCTGGCGGACGTGCCGTCCGAGGTGGAGCTACGATTCCTGCCGGAGGGTGAAGACCTTGCGGATCACGTTGAGGGAGTGGAGGTGATATACGGCCACGTGGACGAAGAAGCATTGTCCAGGGCCGATCAACTGCGCTGGGTGCAGTCCCATTCGACCGGCGTGGACAGCATGATGTATCCCGCCTTCCGGCGGAGCGACGTGATCCTGACCAGTCTGGGCGGGGCCCTGACGACGGTGGTTGCCGAACACGCCGTGGCCCTCCTGCTGGCCCTCATCCGCAACCTGCACCTCCAGCGTGACCTTCAGAGTGAGAAGCGCTGGCAGCTCATCGTGCCTGGCGAATTGCAGGGCGCGACCGTGGGCATCCTGGGCTTCGGCCGGATCGGCCGGGCCGTGGCGTCCCGTCTCAGCGCTTTCGGGGCGGACATCATGGCTCTCGATCCTGTCCCGAAGGATCGGCCCGATCACGTGCCCCGCATCGACGGCGTGGACTGGCTGCCGGAGTTCCTTGCGCAGTCTGGGGCCGTGGTTGTCACCTGTCCCAGCACTCCTCAGACCCGACGCATGCTGTCGCACGATCAGTTCGCCCTGATGCCGGACGGCAGCTATCTCGTCAACGTCAGCCGGGGTGACGTCGTGGACGAGAAGGCCCTCGTGGCGGCCATCCGCAGCGGCACGCTGGCAGGTGCCGGCATCGACGTCACCGACCCCGAGCCCTGTCCGCAGGACAGCCCCCTCTGGACCGAGCCGAACGTGATACTGACCCCCCACAGCGCCGGCTGGTCCCACAGGCTGGGCGAGCGAAAGATAGGCTGGTTTGCCCGGAACCTGCGCCGCTGCGTGGAGGGCCGGCCTCTGCTGGGAGTGGTGGACAAAGAGCGGGGATGGTAGGCCGGGCCGAACGCGTACGGGGACATTGAGCTCGGCCGGGCATGGACGATGCCGAAATGGCCCGCACGCCGGCTCACGAGCTCCGCAGGATACGCCAGACCATCTGCATGTGACGGTAGGCCAGTGGGACCGAAACGGCAGGTTCGGCCTCCCCCTCCAGGCAATCCACGAAATGGCTCACAAGCTCGGTGTTATGATTCTCCGAGTATCCGGACACGTCAACGTCCAGGTCCCGGCGTTCGACTTTGCCTTCGTCGTTTTCCGCGTACCACTCGATGGTGTCCGAACCCCACGGCAGGTAGTTGAAGCGGACGCCGCCCCGGGTGCCGTGGATGCGCGTGTCGTTGGGCACCTCGCCGTAGGCGCCTCCGGCGCGCTCGTAGTAGTATTTCAGTCCGCCGTCGAACTCCAGCAGCGTGCCCGAATGCTGCTCCACTTCGTCGGGCCCGCCGGTGCCGATCGACGGCCGCAGACCGTTCACGGCGAAGCTGTGCACTGCCTGCAGCTCATGCCGGTCGCCCAACACGCCCAGGTGGAACGAGAAGTCGTAGCCGCTCCAGTCGAACATCTGACCGCCGCCCGCTTTCGCCCGGCTTGCGGCCCACCGGGCCTTGGGATTGTACTCGGTGTAGGTCGTGGGTTTGAGCTCGACGTGATGGACGAAATACACGCGTCCCAAACTGCCGTTCTCGATCATCCGCCGGACAAAGGCGTACTTGGGGGCCAGACGGGTGAATCGGCAGGAGGCGTCGAGGACCACCAGGTCGGGGTGACGCTCGGTCTCGCGGACGATGCGTTCCGCGTCCTGAAGCGTCGCGGCCATCGGCTTCTCCAGCAGCACGTGCTTGCCGGCACGCAGGGCATCGACCAGCACGTCGGCGTGGATGTGCGGGGGCGTGGCGATGATGACGGCATCGACGTCCCGGTCGGCCAGGAGTTCGCGATAATCCTGCGTGGCGCGCCGGACGTCGTAATCGTCCTTAACCGTCGATACCGTCCGTTCCGTGCGGCTGCAGACCCAGGCCACCTCTGCCCGCCCGTCCTCCCGCACGCTTTCCAGGTGGACCCTCCCCCACATACCGACGCCTACGATGCCCAGCCGCCATTGGTCGGCCATCGGCCTACCTCCAGCGGAAAACGACCCGAGTCACGCGCCTGTCCTGCAGGTCCGCGTAGGCTTGGGGAGCATCGTCCACACCCACCACCCGGTGGTCGAGCACGTCGGGTCGGACCACGCCGGAAGCGAGCAGTCTCATGCTGGCGGCCGTCTCGGCCGCCGTCCAGCAGCGTGAGGGGATGACGTCAGGTTCGTTGGTAAACAGGGTGGGCTTATACGCGAGCGTGACGGGGCCGGCGTAGGAAGCCAGCAGGAGAACGCGCGAGCGCCGGGGATAGGGAGGCTCCCACGGCCACGGCCGGACCAGGCGGGCCACCGCGTCGGCCAGCTCCGCCACGCCGGTCGCCTCCACCGCCACGTCCACGCCGCCGTCCGAGAGCTCTGTCACCGCCTCCTGCATGTCCTGCTCCGCGGTGTTGACGATGTGGTCGGCTCCCACCTCGCGGGCCACCTGCAGCCGGTCCTCCAGCCGGTCCACGGCGATCACCGCCGCGCCGCGCGCCCGCGCGACCTGGAGGGCGAGGTTGCCGATCAGGCCCTGTCCCACGATCGCCACCACTTCTCCGGCGCGGACCTGTGCGCGGTTCATGCCATGCACCGCCACGGAAAGCACCCGGGCGTGGAGGGCGCCGAACGGGTCCAGCCCTTCCGGCACCGGTGTCACCTGCTCCTCCGCCGCCAGGGCGTATTCTACCTGGGCGCCCCACAACTGAGCGTAGGGTTCGGTCGCCTCGCTGCCGTTGACGAAGACCAGCGCACCCTCGGGCAAGCTTACTCCCTCACCCCTCGCCGTGACCTCGCCCACGTTCTCGTAGCCGGGGACCAGGGGGAAAACCGAATCCTCCATTCCGCCCAGCACGCGCAGTTCGGTGCCCGTGCTCACACCGGTCAACAAAGTCCGGCTGAGTAGCTGCCCCGGACCCGGCTCCGGCACCTCCACTTCGGCCAGCGTGACCTCGTTCGGCTCCGGAAATACGATGGCCTTCGACTTCACCCTCTGTCCTCCCTGTTCTGTCGGTGGAGATTTGCGGAGCGTCTATTGTGAACGGGGAGCATAGCTGAGATGCCGGGACTCTGCAACGAGGACGTACCGCGGGCATGCGTCTCTACGGGCCGGAAGACGTGGAAGGGATTCCATTGCCCGGTGCCTGCCCTACTGCACTCTCTGTGCAGCCTCGCTCTGAAGGCTCCGACACGTGTGAGCTTACCGACCGCCCCTCCACGCACGTGCTGGGCGGTGGCTACTGCGGCCCCGGAGTTATCAAGGTGTCGGCCGCACCCCTGCCGGGGATTGCCCTGTCAGGTGGCCTGGAGGCGAGCGGGGGTGAGAGGCTCTACCTGTGCACCGAGAGCGGAAGGGTGTGCTCATTCACCGGCCGGTAGGATCCCGCCGGGAGAAACTGGGTCCGCCCAACGTCACGGGAAGGGGAGAGTGATGGACGGGCTCATGGCGGGCGTCAGCGCGTATCCGACGGCCGATGTCGGCCTTCTCAGGGACGCCGGTGTGAGGTGGGTGAGGAAAGGCTTCCGGTTTCCGTTCCGCGGGGCCGTCGGCGGTGAGTTGACGGAGGAGTACCGGGAGGACGGGGCCGGCGGTCCCCATCTGCGGCGCCCCGTCGCGCTCGCCGATTGACAGGGGCATCCCTCTCCCCGTAAACTCAGCGCGTTGGGGATTTCGTGAGAGATGTGTGAGTGCATGGTTTGCTTCCACTCAGGACGAGGGAGAAGTTCATGCGAGTGCTTCCCCGCAGCGTCGTGTGTCTTGTCGCCATTGTCGGGTTTGCTGTGGTCGCTTTCGGCGTCCACGCGCAGGAGCAGGGAGAGCCGACGGAGGGTCCGATGCTTCCCGTGCAACTCGACGAGGAATACGAACCCGTGAAGCCGGAGCCGGAGGAGGGCCCGCCCCTTCCGCTGCACACCATCGAGGGCACCGGCGGCCTGGTGTTGACGCCTTCTGCCTATCTGGTCAACCCGGGCTTCGGCCTGAACCTGGGCAGGCCCTCCATCTCGGCCCAGGCCGTCTGGGTGGGTCACAAGGACATGCAGAACCTCGCGATCACCTGGACCCTGTGGGAGCGGGTGGAGCTCGGATATGCCGTCAACCGGCTGGGGCTTGACGACTTTCCCCGGGACGTGCGGGCGGCGACGGGGCTCGACATCGCCACCAACGACGTCTACCTGCACCACCTCAATGCGCGGGTGAACCTGATCCGCGAAGGCGAGTGGGAGCAGGATTGGATGCCCGCCCTCACCGCCGGCGTGCACTACAAGTACAACGCGGACATCTATGAGATCGACCGCGACCTGGGCGGCGTCCTCAGCGCTGTGGGCTACAATGACAACGACGGCGTGGATATGACCCTGACGGCCAGTAAGTCGGTTGCGTGCATGGGTCGGCCGACGATCGTCTCGGCGGGCCTGCGCGCCAGCAAGGCGGCCCAGTTCGGCCTGACGGGGTTCGGCGACGACTATCTGGTCAGTTTTGAGGGCAGCGTCGTCATGCTGGTGACCGACCAGGTCGCCATCGGCACGGAGGTGCGCCAGAAGCGCGACCAGTACGCCGACGTGCCCGGTCTGGTCGAGGGCGAAGACACGTGGTGGGACGTGCACGCGGCCTACATCATCAATAACAATGCAGCGGTCTACGCCGTCGTCGGCGACGCCGGCGCCGTTCTGAACCACACCGACGAGACCTTCTGGGGCGTGGTGTTCAAATACGAATTCTGAGCCGGTTGCCGGCATCTGACCTGCGCGCGGCCCGCTCGCCTGCCGAGCGGGCCGCGGCGCGTACAGGGTCCAGATAGCGCCGGCCGACGGGGCTCCTGGAAAGCCCATTTCCTTCCGTCCAGACCTGTGAGATACCTGAACCGGGTCCGATGAGGGGTCGTCGCCTCACCGATTTTTGCTCTTGAGCGCGCCACCGCGGGGTTCCTCCGCATCGGGAGTAGACGCTATCGAGCAGCGGATCGTGTTTCTCCACGCAGGCCTGCTCGCCGACGAAGTCCCCGTGGTCGCCCGTGAAGATCACCAGGGTGTCCTCGGTCAGGCCCCGCTGTTGCGAATGGTGGTTGCCCGTTTGAGCAGGAGACCGCAGGCGAACCGGTCCGGATCAGAGTGCGGTGGCTGTGCGCCGTTTGGCCGTTTTCTCCTGTTCACCTGCTCGCCTGCTCTGCGTTGCCCGGCGCTGCCGGGTAACGCTGGTGGGCGAGGGGGGATTCGAACCCCCACGGAGGATGGTCCCCCACTGGATTTTAAGTCCAGAGCGTCTGCCATTCCGCCACTCGCCCCTGCACAGCGGGCGCGACAGGGGGAGTCCCATTCTACGGGCGGAGACACATCGCGGTAAAGAAAAAACGGGCGGCCGGCGGCCGGATTCCCAATTCCTGTCAACCGGTGATGGCAATCCGCCCGGCATATGGCACCGGAGCCGAGATTGGAGATGACTGAATTGTGACATGGTCGCCGGAAGAAAAAAGCGGCCGTGAGGCGGCCAGACGGAGTGTCACGTGCTGTCGTCAGCCTCTGTGGGTGGGCAGACGGTGGGAAGCTCCAGGGGGCCCAGGTTTGCCAGTTCGCGTATTCACGCTGTCGTTCCCGTTGACTGGGCATAAATGAACGAGTACTTTACGCGTGTCACCACCGGATCATCGACACCTGTCTGGGACACGTTTGGGTTCTTGATATTACCGCCGCCGCGGGCTCAGCCCGGGGCGGAGCTTTTAGGCCCCGTGCCGCCGTGCCACAGGTCCCTGGTTTTGTGCCAGTCAGGGAGAGAGAATGTTCAGGCGATGGATATTGATGACGGCCGTCGTGTCTTTGGCGATGACTTTGTGGCCCGGTCGAACGGCGTCGGGCATCGAACCGGCGGTGGGCAGGCACTTTCAGGGAACGGTGTGGCAAAGGTGCCAGGAACACTTCAAACGGAACGTGGTGGGAAGGGTAAGGCTCCCGGACCGCAAGTGGGTGAAGTCCCTGCTGAAGCAGATTACCGATGCGCCCACCCTGGAGGCAGCAAGAGAGGCTCTGAAGCGGGCTGTGGAGGAGTTTTCGAGCAGGTATCCACAGGTGGCACAGATGGTGGAGGAGGAGGGCGAGGATATCCTGGGGGTCTATGCATTGCCGCCGGAGCATCGCAGGCGGATGCGCTCCACGAACATGCTGGAGAGGTGGTTCGAGGAGATAAGGCGCAGGACGCGGGTGGTGAGGATTTTTCCGAACCCGGCCTCCTGTCTTCGGTTGATAGCAACCCTGTGCATGGAAGCGAATGAGGAATGGCTGGGCAGAAGGTATCTGAGGGTAGAACCGGACCGAATAGAGGACGAGCTGGCGGAGTGGAAGGCGGGTGGGCACGAGTTGGCGTGTGAGCTCGTTCGGGTTCCCTCCGCTCGCTCACACGCCGGGACCCTGGAGATGTGAGATTACACACAATTCGGGACTTGACATGCTTGTTCGACACCAGACAACGCCGCAAGGAAGGACGAGCGCGACGAAGCTCTCGTGTGCCGGAATCCTCACGCTGTGCTTGACTCTTTGTCTGACCGCGACGGCCGCCAGCCCGGGAGAAATCCTGGAACGGTCCGGCGTCCAGGGCGGAGTGGTCGTGGTGCTGGGTTGTGAGCATCCCGGCACCCTCGTCGACTTTCGTCCCGGTGACAGCTATGTCGTGCAGGGGCTCGACACCAGCCCCGACAACGTCGCGCGTGTGAAGCGCTGCCTCGCGGAGGAAAAACTCACCGGACCGCTCAGCGCCCGGGTCCTCGACGGCAAGGTCCTTCCCTACGCCGAGGAAATGGTCAACCTGCTGATCGTCCGCGACGACTTTGAGCTTTCCGGGGATGAAATGGAACGCGTCCTGGTCCCCGGCGGCGTCCTGATGCGGAGGCAAGACGGCAGGTGGCACAAGAGGATCAAGCCGTGGCCTGAGCAGATCGACGACTGGGGCCATTTCCTGCACGATTCCGCTAACACCGGCGTGTCCCGCGACCGGAGGGTCGGCCCGCCCCGAAAGATCAAATGGCTGGCCGATCCGCTCTGGACCCGGAGCCACGAAGCCATCCGTAGCGTCGCCGCCATCGTCAGCGCGGGCGGGAGGGTTTTCTCGGTCGTGGACGAAAAGGCACATGAAAGCAACCGCCGCTTGCCCACGAAATGGCGTCTCGTTGCCCGCGATGCCTTCAACGGGGTCTTGCTCTGGAAACGTGAATTGCCGCACTGGCAGTGGCCCGTCAGGACCGCCCCTCCTTTTGGTCATGCTTTGGGTTCGGCATTCACGCTGAACCATCCGCAAAGCCTGGTCACCGACGGCGAGCGTGTCTATCTGTTCACAGGCGATCCCTGGACCCTGACGGTGGTGGACGCGGCCACCGGAGAGATTGTGAAATCCATAGACACCGTCAGGGGCAGCGGGGAACTGGTATGCGCCGACGGGCTGCTGGTCGCTTCCTTCCGACCGCCAAAAAAGCAGGCCGAGCCGGTCGCGGACAGAAGAAGACAGCCAGAACTCTCCCCTCCCGAGCTGGCGGCCATCCGAACCGGCTCGTGGGAAATCCTGTGGCGCACACCTGCCCCGGGTCTGCGAGACGAGACCCTGACTCTGCACGAGGACCGCGTCTTCTACCAGTCCGAGGGCAGCGTGGTGGCGCTGAAGGCGAAAGATGGCGGGGAAATCTGGCGAAAACCCGCGCCGGGCGAACTGAAAAAAGGGCACTGGAAGATGTGGAACCTGGTCGGCACCGGCGATCTGCTGCTGGCGTCCCTGTCCCGCGCGAAAGACGTCACCGCGTTCGACACCGCAACCGGTCAAATCGTCTGGAACGAGAAGATCGGCGCCGGCAGGGCCGGTCCATTCCCCATCGGCGCAGAACTCTATTGCGCGACCAGAGCGTTCGACCTCAAGACCGGCGCCCCCGAACGAAGCATCGAGACGACGGGCTTTTTCAGCAAGGGGCATCATTTCCGTTGCTACCCCTGGAAGGCCACGGAACGCTTTCTCATTTCCAGCAACCGCGGCTGTGAGTTCCTTCCCGTTAATCCGGACGACCTGGGCGCCAGGAACGACTACATCCGCGGCACCTGTGGCTTCGGTGTGGTCCCCGCCAACGGCCTGCTCTACGTGCCGCCGTGCTCCTGTTTCTGTTACAACGGCGTCATGCAGGATGGCTTCAAAGCCCTCGCCGCCGGCGAGGCCAGACCGGTTCCGGTGCAAGATGCCACCAGTCCCGCCCGCCTGGAAAAGGGGCCCGCCTACGATCGGCCCCTGCCGAGCGATGACGATTCCCGGCCATGGCCTATGTACCGGCGCGACCCCAGACGCCTCGGTGCCAGTGAAAGCAACGTCGGACCAGAGGTCCAGGTCGATTGGAAAGCCTCTCCCGGCGGCAGCCTGACACCGCCCATACTCGCCGACGGCCTGTTGTTCGCGGCGGACAAAGACGCGCACCGCGTCCTTGCGTTCAACGCCAATGATGGCCGGCCGGTCTGGACCTCCCAGACCGACGCTCGGATCGACTCTCCGCCCACCTTCTACAGAGGGCGCATCCTGTTTGGCTGCGCCGACGGCTACGCATACTGCCTGGACGCGAAGGACGGCCAGCTGGCCTGGCGCTTCCGCGCGGCGCCGCGCGAACGCTGGATCGGCGCCTTCGGGCAGATAGAGTCGGCCTGGCCGGTCCACGGCAGCGTCCTGGTCGAGGGCGGGGTCGCCTACCTCACCGCGGGTCGCAACACCTGGTTCGATGGCGGCATCCATCTCTACGCGCTGGACCCGACCACCGGGCGCGTGCTTTACTACCGGCTTCTGAAGGACGCGGCCACCGCGCCGGGCGTGGAGACTCCGCCGGTGGTGGACCGGCCTGTTCCTGGTTACTTTGAGGGACTTCGGAAGCATGGTTATTTCGACCCCTACGTGCCCGGTCACCACTGCGAGGGAGCACGGTCCGTCCTTCTTGTCAGCGACGGCCAACACCTCTACCTGGGGCCGATCATGCTGGACAAAGAGCTCAATGTGATTCCCGCCCCCTACATGGAATTCGAGGATACGAACACCGACACCGTCAGACTGACCGGCGCGCCATGGGTTGACCAGTCGAACTTCCGCCGAAAGACGGAGGCAGAATACCAGGCAACCGGAGCCCTTAAGGGCAACCTGGGCGAGAAGAAGATGCCCCTGCACCTGCTGGCGACCGGCGGTTTCCTGGACGGAAGGTCCCACGAACGGCACTACTGGATGTACGCGAAGCGCTGGCCCGGCTATTACCACGCCAGCCCCTACGGAGCGAAGAGCGGGCAGCTTCTGGTCATTGACGACGACAACGTCTACGGCGTTCAAATCTTCGGGAGCCGTGTGGATTGCGCTCACAGCCCATCCGTCAGTTCAAAAGGGCAATTGATCTTCGCCGAAGACATCGACAACGAGCCGGTCCTCCACGACGACGCGCGCGGCCGGGACAAGGGCATGGGCTACACCCGCGCCGCGCCACCGAAGTGGCACCGCTGGGAAAGGATGAACGTCCGCGCCATGACCGTCGCCGGCAATTATCTCTTTGTGGCCGGACCGGCCCTGGACAAGCGATACGAGGATCCCTTCGATCCCTACGAGGGCCGCGCCGGCTCCAAACTTGTTACACTAAACAAGGACACAGGTGACATCCTTTCTGAGACTGAACTGGGCGAGCAACCCGTGTTCGACGGTCTCGTCGCCGCCGGTGACAGACTCTACGCCACCACCCTCAACGGCAACATCATTTGCGTGAGCGAAAAGCAATGAGAGAAGGTTCATGTCCCCTCGCAAGACGGAGAAAGATGATGGCACAAGTGGGGATACCGCGCCAGCTTTTTTGCGCAGTGTTGCTGTTGGTTGCTATCGGAGCAGTATCATGGGACGCGGTGTGTGCTGCTGATGGGGCTTCAAGGCCGGCTGCGCGGACCCACTACCAGCGCCCTGAAGAGCCAACCGGACGCACTGCGTTCCTGAGGCTTCCGGCCGGCGTGGTGCGGCCGGAAGGCTGGCTGCGGGACTGGTGCGAAGCAGCACGGGACGGCGTCCTGGGACACCCCTACGACTTCCCGCCGCCCGAGTGCGCCCAGGTATACGGCAAAGGGTGGACCGGCGTCGATCTTCCGGGTTCCAAAGGCGCCCGCGGCCACGGCGCCCATTGGCCGGCCGAGCAGTGCGCCACCTGGTTTGAGGGTGCCATGAAACTGGGCGCGATCCTCGAGGACCGACCGCTGGTCAACCGGATCAGAGACCGTCTTCTGCTGGTTGCCGAAAACGTGCAGAAGGCCCCCGAGGACAGCTTTCTATTCTACTGGTGGACCAGCAACGCCTACCCGTGGTCGCCTGAAGGCACGCCCAATAAGCCGGGCTTCTTCGATCAGTATTACTCGAACGGAAACCTGGGGACGGCCATGGCGGCCGGCTACGAGATAACCCGGGATCGGCGTATCCTCGAGGCCATGGAAACCGCGTACAGCAGACGGTGGCGCGAGCGTCCGGACAGCGGCGGCGTTGCGTCCACCAACGGAGAGGCGATCCTGAGGGCCTGGGCGGCGAGCGGCTCGCCCACGCTCGCGAAGGTTGCCGTACAATTGATCAAGAACACCAATACGCACATGGAATGGCACCTGGAGCACGACAAAGGCCCGAGGAGGGGCAACCTTCTCGGGTTCGACAAGCGGACACACACCGCCTCCTTCCTCTACGGCCGAATCTGCTCCACGCGCACCTCGCCGTGGCATGACTACACACAGGAAACGATCGAGCAGAACGAGCGCATCTTCCGGGCGGTCGAGCAGTACTACATGCTACCGAACGGCGGCATGCAGGGCGACGAGGTCGCGCGGGGCATCGGCGCCTACAAGGGGCACGAAAGCTGCTCCAACATGCTCATCCGGTGGTCCGGGGATCTGCTGCGGACCGGCGGGCGCGGCCATTACGGCGACGCCATGGAGAAGTGTTTCTTCAACGTCCTGCCTGCCTGCCTGCAGCGCGACATGAAGGGCTACACCTACTTCCATAACCCCAATGAGCATCCGGATGCGCCACCTCGTTCCCATTTCGTGCCGCTGCACGGGACCCTCTGTTGCCTGGGGCAGATGACGAAATCTTTGACCTATTACGTCCAGAACATGTGGATGGCCACCCGTGACAACGGGCTGGCGTGGATGGCCTACGGGCCGTGCTCGGTGGAGGCGAAAGTGGCCGATGGCGTGACGGTCCGACTCGAAAGCGACACGGGTTATCCCTTTGAAGAGCAGATCGAGCTTTCGGTGGATCCCGAAAGGCCCGCGGCGTTTCCGCTCAAATTTCGCGTGCCGGAGTGGTGCGAAGACTTCACGGTCGAGATCAACGGGACCGGGCCCGAAGCGAGCCCCGACCAGGACGGTTTCGTGGAGCTACGCCGGCGGTGGAAGCCCGGCGATAAGGTCACGCTGAGCATGCCCATGCAGCCACGCGTGCAGGTGGCGCGTGAGCTGGAAGGCGCTCCCTTCGCTGCCGTCCACTACGGGCCGCTGACCATGGCCCTGCCCACGGAGATGGGCGACAGACGGGCAATGGAGCCGGATGCCGAGTGGAAGTTCGCGATCGACGCCCCCGAGGGTGCGGAAAAGAGCTGGAAGCTGGAGCGTTCACCCATGCCGGACAGGTGGGACTGGCCGCTGGACGCGCCGCTGTCGCTCTCAGTGACGGCTGTCCCGGCCGATTGGGAGCCCGTCCTGCGCAAGGCCCATGACGTGGCCGAGGAGCTGAAGCGCCGGGACAACATCGTCACCTACACGCAAAACGACGTTACCTGTCTGCCGGCGGAGCCGTTGCCGAACGGCGAGAGGACCACGATCAAGCTCATTCCCTACGGCTGCGTTAAGTATCGTGTAACCATGTTCCCCATCACCGGACGGACCACGCCGCGGATCGAGGTGCCCAACCCGGCTCCGGCGCCCGCGTCCGCGTTTATCTGGGAGTCGGGACGCGGCTCCGGCTGGGAGAGCCTGTTCAACGGCAAGGACCTGTCCGGCTGGATCGTGCCGCCCGTTCCCGAAGACTGCCCGGCCTGGGCCAGGCCGACGTGGAAGGTCACGGAGGGGGCCATCGATTGCTCCGGAGGTGGTCGCACCTTGATTACCGACAGGGAGTTCGGCGACTACATTCTGAGGCTGGAGTGGCGCTGGAAGTTCGATCCGGAGAATCCTCCCAACCTGCGTGAGATCGCCCTGAAGAACCCCGACGGGACGCCGAAACTGGACGCATCCGGCGCCCCTTTGACGGAGAAGGCCTACAGTCTGGATTCCGGCATCTTCGTAAGGGGTGAATCTGCGGAACGCTACATCCACAAAGAAGAGGGGCATCTCAACTCGGGCCCCAGCCAGGTCAACCTCTGGGTGCGCGGGATCGGATCGGGCAGCGTCTTCGGCGCCCGCCCCAGGGAATCCGGGCGACCCGACCGTAAGGCCGACCGGGAACCGGGTCGGTGGAACAAGATGGAGATCACCGTGGTGGGTAAAAAGGTCTCGGTTGCCCTCAACGGCATCCGGATCGTCCGGGGAGCCGAGGTGCCGCATATGCCAGACCGGGGCCCCATCCATCTGCAGGCACACGGTGGGGAATCGCAAATCCAATTCAGGAACCTGCACATCAAGGAATTTGCCAGAGGAGAGCCGAAATGAACGAGATAGTCGGCCGTCTCCGGCATAATTGCCGCAAACGCTTCGGGAAGTGTGTCGTGCGACTGTTTTCCTCGCTTCTTCCCGTTCTGTTCTTGGCGCTGGCTGCCGCCGTCCCCGCGCGGGCCGCGAAAGACGACCCGTTCGCGCGACTGACGTCATGGGAGCAAGGCGACGACGGGAAGGCGTGGCGCGAAGTCGCACGTGTCGAGAACAGGAGCAAGCGCAACGGAGACTCAGACCTCCTGCGCTTTCAGCCCGTGAAAGCGCGCTATGTGCGGCTGCACTGCACCGAACCGGCCGTGAACTGGCAGCACTATTGCATCTACGAGTTCGCGGTTTACGAGAAAGTCTCGGATTGATCTTTTGGCCGCTACAAGAGAACTAAGAAGTCATGCTCAGACAATGGATAGTGTTGACGCTTTTGATGGCCTAGCGCCCGAGGACACAGAGTCGCGCTCTTCTCGTCCCACGGCGTGTGTGAAAG
>CAZNGS010000066.1:0-22857 GCA_964572825.1 uncultured candidatus Brocadiaceae bacterium | reverse complement strand
CCGCGAGCAGGACAAACGCATCATGGTCATCTGGCGCGACATGGCCGACTTCGATGCGGAAGCCGAACGGCGGTTCCTGGAGGGCAAGCTGGAAGCCGAAGAGCAAACCTGGGACGAGGTGCTCATTAACGGCGATACTGCTACGCCGGGGATTGACTCGCTCGATCCGCTGTTCAAGCGGCTGATGGAGACGGAGGAGGGCCGCTAATGCGCTTCGAAGACCACCTGGTGCTGGCCCGCTACCTGCACGGGCAGTTCGGCGTTACGAGCTTCGAGGAGCTGAAGACGGCCCTGGCCCAGACCGAAGAGGGCCCTGCCGAGGACGGGCAGAGCTGCTTCTTGGACGAGCTGCTCAAGCGCGACGGGCTAAGCATAGACGAACAGACGCTGGGCGACTACGACCGCCGCGTCATGGACTACGAGCGGGAGATGGCGCGGCAGCGGCCGGAGTTCAACGCCTGGCGCTACTTCCAGTACCTGGCGCTGCTCTACACGGAGGTCTTCCTGGACCAGCTCACGAGCGATCCGGCGGCCTTGCTCAGCGCCATCAATCGCCACCTGCAGAACCTGCAGGACACCGAGCGGGAGCTGCGGGACTTCCCCGACTTTACGCGGGACGACCTGCGCAGGCTGGCCTTCTTCATGGCCACCGGAAGCGGTAAGACGCTGCTGCTGCACGTCAACATCCGGCAGGTGCTGCACTACCTGGAGCACGGACGGCACCCCGAGGCGCTCGTGCCGCGGAGGGACGGCCGGCGGGAGTTCGGTAACATCCTGCTGATCACTCCGAACGAGGGCCTGTCAGCGCAGCACATCGAAGAGTTCCGGGCCAGCGGCATCGACGCCCGCGTCTTCATCGAGCACCCGACGGCGAAGAGCCTCTTCGGCCCCATCGTCAAGGTGATCGAAATCCACAAGCTGGCCGACGAGCCCTCGCGGGACGGCGTAAGCGTGGTCGTGGAGTCCCTGGGGCAGAACAACCTGATCATCGTGGACGAGGGCCACAAGGGCACCGGGAGCGAGGCGGGCACCTGGAAGCGTCGGCAGCGCGAACTCAGCGAGAACGGCTTCCTGCTGGAGTACAGCGCCACGTTCGCCCAGGCCATTGGTGGGGCCGGCAAGCGCAGCCGGAAGGCGCTCCTGCACGACTACGGCAAGTCCATCCTGTTCGACTACTCCTACGCGCACTTCTACGGCGACGGCTACGGGAAGCGCTTCGACGTGCTGAACCTGTCGCGAGGGCGTGGGCAGCGGGCGCACGAGCTGCTGCTCGGCGGGCTGGTCACTTACTACCAGCAGGTGGCGCTCTTCGACGCCAACCGGGAGGACTACCGGCCCTACAACATCCAGAAGCCCCTGTGGGTCATGCTCGGAACGAGCGTGAGCAAGGGCGGTCGGCGGGACCGCACCAAGGCAGCTCAGCAGGAGCGGTCGGACGTGGCGCAGGTGGTCACCTTCTTGCAGCGCATCCTGGAAGAGAAGGACTGGGCGGTCAGGACCATCCGCCGCATTCTGGACGGGACAAGCGGCTTCACCGACGCCGAGACTGCCCAGGACCTCTTCGCGCCGCACATCAAGCAGGTGAAGGACTGGGACGCCGCAGAACTGTATGCCGAGATTGTGCGGGATGTCTTTCACGGCGCCGGCGGCCTGGAGCTCTGGGAGCTGAAGAACGCCGAGGGGGAGATCGGGCTGCGGGTGTCTACGGCTGACGAAGACGCGAGCCCCTACTTCGGCGTGGTCAACATCGGCGATGTGGCCAGTTTCCGGGACCATGTGGAGGAGCACCTGGGGCTGGAGGTAAGAGAGGATCAGTTCGCCGGTTCACGCTTCGAGGCGGTGGACCGACCGGATTCGAGCGTCAACATCCTGATCGGCGCGAAGAAGTTCATCGAGGGCTGGTCGAGCTGGCGCGTCTCGTGCATGGGGCTGCTGAACGTCGGCAAGGGCGAGGGCACGCAGATTATTCAGCTCTTTGGGCGCGGCGTGCGGCTGAAGGGCAAGAACATGACGCTGAAGCGCACCGAGGCGCTGCAGGGCGAGGAGCATCCGCAGGCCATCGAGCACCTGGAGACGCTCTACATCTTCGGTTGGAACGCGGACTACATCGAGAACTTCAAGGCCATGCTCAAGAACGAGGATGTAGGCGAGCCCGTCACGGTGCCCGTAGCGCTGAAAGAGCCGTGGCCTCGGAACGACCTGCCCGTCCCGCAGACCAGGGCGGGCTTCGATGTAGAAGCGCTGACGTGGACGCTCAGTGCCGACGGTCCCGAGGTCAAGCTTGACCTTGCTCCCCGCGTGACCGCGGTTCGGGACGATGGCGAGGGGCCGTCCCTACGTCGCGGCGGCCAAGACGGGACGGCAGACATCTATTTCTCCGACGGGCCATGGTTTGACCTGCTCGATATGGACGAGCTCTACGCCGGTCTGGTCCGCTACAAGCAGACGCGCGAATACGACAACGTGCACATTCCCCGCCGGCAGTTACCCGAGATGCTGCGGGCGAAGTGTTCGTTGCGCGTGGCTGAGGAGGACCGTGCCAACCCCGAGTGGCTCCAGCAGGCGGCGGAGCAGGCGGCGAAGGCCTACCTGGACCGGTTCGTGCGCATGAAAGAGCGGGAGGCCGAGAGCGAGCACGTGGAGGTTGGCTATCTGGAGCCGGACGAGCGCGTGACGCAGGCGTACCAACTCATCGTGAAGCCCGGCCGGCTCCTTGAACGCATCGAGGAACTGCTCGAGGAAGGCCTGGCAGAAGAGACGGTCGAAGAGGAGCCACTGCCGCGCTTCCACGTTGATTGGCACCTCTATACACCGATTCTTGCCACCGGCGGCGAGGCGTGGCAGAAGCAGGTGTCGGTGCGGCCACCGGCCCTGGTGGCATCCGAAGTGCGGCTGGTCAAGGATCTGCACGCGTTCTGGCGGGATCACCACGGCGACGCGCCGTACGACGGGATGGAGGTCTACTTGCTGCGGAACACGCCGAAGACGGGCATCGGCCTGTTCCATCGGAGCGGCTTCTACCCCGACTTCATCCTGTGGCTCAAGAATGCGCAGACCGGCGCGATCCACGTCCGGTTCGTCGACCCGCATGGTCTGCACCATGGCGGGCTCGATGGCAGCGCCGACAAGTTCGCGGCCCTGGAGAAGCTGACCGACCTGAGCAACCGGGCCGACTTCAAGGACAAGCAGGTCACCCTGGACGGCTTCATCCTCGTGGATACACCCCTGGAGCAGATCCCGGACCGGGACGGGCGTACGGGAGACGAACTGGAGGCGCAATGTCCCCTGGTGCGTCAGCAGGGCGACTACGCGGGCCGGCTCCTGATGCTACGCTCTTTGGAGGCACAGAAGTGACGCTCTACGAGCTCGCGTTCTCATGTTGGGTCTTTGGCCATGCGCTGGATGTGGGTACGGCGACTCAAGACCTACTGCAGGCTGTAGACGGTGATCCTGACCCCGGGGACGCTGAACACCGGCGCGCACTGCTGAAGTGGCTCAACGGCTGGGGGTGTCGTCAGTTTGCCAAGAGCAGTCATGGGCTTGCATCCGAGGAGATGCTGGATTGGCACCGAGAATGCGCTGGCCTCCTGCCATCACGGAAGGAGCACCTGTGGGAGCTGTCAGATGGTCAAGTCAAGGCAGCTTGCGAGACGCATGCAAAGCTGTCGGCAAAACGAGCGTCGGTCCGAAGTGACGGCGTGACGATGAGTTTCGGTGCGGTCGGCGCGGCTAAGTTACTCTTTGCTTTGAGGCCGCGGGCGCTCGCGCCGTGGGATTCGGCAATTCAAAGGGCTCGCGGCCATGGTGAAGCGGCGGAGTCATATTGTCTCTACCTGCGGCACGTTAAGGAGCTTCTGTTGAGTCTGGAGCCCCTCTGCAGGGACCTCGGGTGCACGCTACAGGAACTACCAGCGCTCGTAGGTCGCGAGATGTCCACGCCCGTGAAGCTGATCGACGAATACTACTGGGTAACCGTTACGCGTGACTGCAGGCCACCGAAGCCTGAGCGACTGCAGCAATGGCTCGGATGGGTTGAACTGGCGCCCACGGACATCTGTGAAGACGCTGGCCCACGTGCGCACCAATGACTCTCGGGGAACATCGATGGGAGAGACTGGCCAGCCCTGGGACCCACGCGAAGTGCTGCGGTTCGTGGGCAGGCTACTCGGTGATCCGGCGGAGATGTGGCGGCTCGGGAATCTGGAGCAACGCCAGCGGCTGCAGCGGTTGCTCTTCCCCGAAGGCATGGTATGGTGAGAAGGCGCTTTAAGACCGTCGCAACGTGTAGAGTCGTTGAGAATCTACGGGGAGCGAAGGCGCCCGGAAAAGATATGGTACCCCGTGCAGGATTCAAACCTGCGACCTCTGGCTCCGGAGGCCAGCGCTCTATTCGCTGAGCTAACGGGGCACCGATGGTGCCCATTATACGTTGTGACGGCCGGATTTCAAAACTACGCCAGCGCGGCGGCCGCACACATGGGAGCACCGAACTGAAAGTCGACGCCGTCTTCTTCGACGCAGGCAACACCCTGATCTACCCCGATCCACCGGTGGGCCGGGTCTACGCCCGCGCCCTGCACGGCGCCGGCGTGGAGGCCGACCCCGAGGAAGTGGGTCGCCGGTTCGAGCAGTCCTGGGTCGCCCTCCGCAAGCAGAGAGCGGCTCACGAGCTCGAGTACGGGAGCACGGAAGAAGAGGCGATCGTCTGGTGGAGGAAAGTAGTGCTGGAGACCTGTCGGCATTTCGGTGTGCCCGAGGAGTTCGAGGACATGTTCCGGGAGCTGTGGGGACATTTCGCCTCCGGGGCCGCGTGGAGCGTTTTCGACGACGTGCTGCCCACGCTGGGGGAGCTGAGAGGGCGCGGCAAATCCCTGGGCGTGATCAGCAATTGGGACGTGCGGCTGGCGGACGTTCTGCGTGAGATGGGTCTGTGGGACCGGTTCGACTGGGTGCTCGTGAGCGCGTGTGTGGGGGCGGAGAAACCCGATCTGGCGATCTTCCGGCGGGCCCTGCAGAGGTGCCGCATGCGGCCGGAACGGGTCCTGCACGTGGGGGACAGCTACGAGGACGATCTGCTGGGGGCACGGCGGGCGGGCCTGAAGGCGCTCTGGCTCAGACGGGACAAAGCCGACTGCGCCGGGGAAGCGATCGGTTCGCTGTCGGAACTGACCGAGCTGGTGGAATGAGGCCGATCAACTCTTGCTGGCGGGCTGGGCGGGCGCCGGCACGGCCTGACTCTCGGCGGCTTTACGCTCGCGCAGCATTTCCCGCACCGCCTGGATTGCCCGCTCCAATTGGATGTCCTGGAATTCCTCTGCATCCTCTTCGCCTTCTTCGGCGTCCTGGCGGCGTTCGGGCGCATCGTCCGGCTCCTCCTGCTCGGCGTCCGGCTGATCGAAAGCGGTGCGGTCGTTGATGAGCGCCAGCAGTTTGCCTATGTCCTCCGGGGGAATCTTCACCTCGATGTCGGGCTGGATCCCCTTCTTGGTGATGGGCCGATTGGCGGGGGTGTGGTAGTGGGCGATGGTCAGCTTGACGCCGTCCTTGCGGTCGACGGAGGAGAAATTGAAGATCTGCTGGACGCTGGCTTTCCCGTGGCTCCGCTCACCGACGACCACAGCCCGCCCGTTGTCCCCCAGGGCGCCGGCCACGATCTCCGAAGCGCTGGCGCTGAAGCGGTTGATCAGCACACAGACCGGCATGCCGGGGTAGAGGTCTCCGGGGCCGGATTCCTTGGTGATGGACTGTCCGTCCCGGTCCTCGATGCGCACAATGGGCCTGGCATCCAGGAAGACGCTGGCCGTCTGGAGCGCCGAGGTCAGCAGGCCGCCGGGATTGAAGCGCAGGTCCAGTATCAGCGCCTCAGCGCCCTGTTTTTGCAGTTCGCCAATCGCCTCCACCAGGTCCTTGATCATGGTCTGATGGAAATGGGCGATGTAGATGTAGCCCACCTTTTTCTCAGGCCCCACCAGCTCGACCCCCTCCACGCCGGGGACGTGGATGACGTTGCGGGTAACCTCTACCTCTTTTGTCTCGCGCGGCTGCTCACGCCATATGGTGAGGGTCACCCTGGTGCCCGGTTTGCCGCGAAGCAGTTGGACCGCGTCGTAGACATCCTCGAATTCGGAGCACTCGATCCGTTCTTCGCTGCCCTCCTCCTGCACGGCCACGATCTGGTCCCCGCTCAGCAAGCCCGCCCTGGAGGCCGGGGTGCCGGGGATGGTCTGCTGGATGACGACGACCTTCTTGACGGTGTCGAACGTGATCTCGATGCCCAGCCCGCCGAATTCTCCGGGGCTGGTGGTCTCGAAATCTTCCATCAACTCGGCCGGCATATAGGTCGAGTAGGGGTCCAGACGGCTCAGCATCCCCTGCATGGCGCCCACCAGCAGTTTTTCCCGCTTCTCGGCGTCGAGCTCCTCCACGTAGTCCTCGTCGATCCTCTGCAGCAGCATTGCCAGCGGCCTGGCGAAGTCTTCCGGCAGTTCGGGGGTCTCCTGGCGGGGCTGTGCCGCGCCGAACCCCACGCTCAGCCCCAGCAAAATGCCCAGCAGGAGCACCAGCCACAACGTTTTTCGTCTCATAATTCGGACCTCGGCCGCCCCGCTGAGCGGGACGACGGTTTTGAGTAGCACGTTTTTGCCCGTCTGACGGGGCGAAGGAGACCGCTCGGTCTGCCCTTTCTCCCAACATCGATCATAATGCCGAAGGCCCGCTGCTGCAAGCGCTGGCTGTGAGCGTCGACCCCCCTCGCCGTCTGCCGCTGCCTTTCCCTCCAAAAAACCCGTCGCGCTTACATCCAGACTCCGGGTATGCTAATATCCAGGGCGCAGGCCAAAACAGCCGGGAGGATTCGAAAATGAGCCGTCGCGGATGCGCGTGTATCATTCTGTTGATCGCCGGGATATTCCTGAACTGTGCTACGGGGGTCCGTGCGGAGCCACGTTACGTGAGGAAAGAAGGCTTGGCGGAGACGCTGCTGGCCACGCGTGTCGCCTGCCTGAAAGGCGGTGCCGAACTGAGCGATGCCGACGCCAGACGCATCTGGGGGAGCGTGTGCGAGGACTTCCCGGTCGAGGCGCGGGAGATGGAGCTGCACGTGAAGAACGCCCGGCAGTGGCTGCGCAGGGCGGGCGCGACAGCCGTGGAAATGGAGCAGAAGTTTGTGCGGGCCGCGGTGGACAGGCTGGATGAGTTGCCGGGCTCGGAGGCAGTGATGCCGTTCCTGCGGGACGCCCTGGCGCGGCTCCCGGAGGACTCCTCGGCGGCAGGTTCGCGCCGCCGGCTGAAACTCCTCGTGTTGACCTGCAATTGCCGGCAGGTGCTGGAACGAATCAAGGACGACCCCGCCCGGCTGTCCCGACTCATGGAGGAGATCAGCCGCCGTGAGCCGCACGGGGATGCTCTGGCCCGTGAGGCCGAAGCGACGGACTTGCCGACGCGCCTGAGCCGGCTGCATAGGCAGTGGCGCGGGCACATGAACTCGCTGGTCGACGCTGTGCGCGCGGGCCGCAAGCTCGATCCCGAACGCCTCCGCGACTACGCCGCCGAACTGACGGCCGTCCGTCGGGAAGTGGCGAAGCTGCGCCTCCGATCGTTCGGGGTCGAAGAGATCCTCTTCGCGGTGCGGGAGTGCGGCAACGACTGGCATTGGTACGCCAACTTCGGCTACTGGTCCAGCAACCCGGAGCGAAAGCTCTACGGGGCCCTGGGCCGTCTGTGCCGGCTCAACCTGCGCACGGGCGAGGAGACCATCCTGCTGGACGACCCCGAGGGCAGCGTGCGCGACCCTGTGATCAGCTACGATGCGGACCGGGTCCTTTTCAGCTACCGTAAGGGGGGGACGGAGCATTTCCACCTCTACGAGATGGACCTGCCGGGGCCCGGCCCGCTGCGGCAGATCACTGACGGTAAGCACGACGATATCGAGCCGTGCTTCCTGCCGGATGGACGCATCATGTTCTGCTCCTCCCGCTGCCGCCGCTGGGTGCCGTGCTGGCACAGCCAGGTGGCCACCATCTACCGTTGCGGTCCCGACGGGGGCAACGTGGAGTGCATCTCCCCCAACGTTGAAACGGACAACACGCCGTGGCCCCTGCCCGACGGGCGGGTGCTCTACACACGGTGGGAATACACGGACCGCAGCCAGGTCGAATGGCATCACCTGTGGACGTTCAACCCCGACGGCACCGGGGTGATGACCTGGTTCGGGAACATGAAGTTCCCCGGCGTGCTGATGATCGACGCCAAACCCATACCGGGCACGAACAAGGCGGTGGCCACCTTCATGGGCGGCCACGGGCGCAACGAGCACTACGGGGCCGTCACCGTGGTGGACCCCGACGGAGGCCCGGACGACGAGGACAAGGCCCGGCGCATCAGCCGGGACGAGTACATCCCGCGCTACGGTCGGCACAACGGCCCCCAGCAGTGGCGCGATCCCTACGCCCTGTCCGAGGACTGCTTCCTGGTCGCCCGTCAGCGCAGCATCATGGTGATGGACGGCCGGGGACGGTACGACGTCATCTATTCGCTGGGAGACGACGTCCCGGCGGGTGACGGGGGCCACGCCATGGTGCACGAACCCCGGCCAGTGCGGCCACGCCCTCGCGAGCGGGTCGTTCCTGATCGCACGGATCCCGCCGAGCCCACCGGGCAGCTTGTGCTGGCCGACGTGACCCGCGGGCGAAACATGGCAGGCGTCGAAACGGGCGAGATTGAGAAGCTCCTGGTGCTGGAGATGCTGCCCAAACCCGTGAATTTCAGCGGCATACAGGAGCCGATCACGCTGAGCAACTACAGCGACGAGGGCGGCAACTGGGGCACCTATTTCATTTATCGCGTGCTGGGCACCGTCCCGGTTGAGGAGGATGGTTCCGCCTATTTCGAGGTGCCGGCGCTGCGGTGCGTGTTCTTCGTGGCGCTGGACGAGAAGGATATCTCGGTCAAGCGTATGCAGAGCTTCTGCAACGTGATGCCGGGCGAGTTGACGGGCTGCGTGGGCTGCCACGAGCCCCGCATACAGGCCCCGCATGACGTGAGGGAGCGCTCCCTGCTGGCCACCCGGCGTGCGCCCAGCCGCATCCGGCCCGTCCGGGGCGTGCCCGACGTATTCGATTATCCCCGCCACATCCAGCCGATCCTGGACCGCCATTGCGTGCGCTGCCACAACTACGAGAAATACGCGGGAAAGCTGTCCCTGACCGGTGACCACGGGCCCTGGTATTCGCACAGCTACGCCAACCTGCTGCTGCGCGAACAGGTGGCCCACGGCGGCACCCGGGGCAACCGCCTTCCGCGCTCCAACGGCACCGCCGTCAGCCCCCTGCTGGACAAGCTGGACGGCAGCCATCACGACGTCAGGCTCTCCGATCACGAACGCCGCATGATCCGCACCTGGATACACGCCGGCGCCACCTACCCCGGCACTTACGCGTCCCTGGGCAGCGGCATGGTGTGGCCGGACATCGACGCCGGGTTCCTGAAGCGGCGCTGTAATTCCTGCCACAAGGACAGGCCGCTGCAGAAATACATCAGCGGGCGTTTCGGCTTCGTCGAGTCCCATCTCAACCTGAGCCGCCCGCAGAAGTCTCTGCTGCTTCTGGCCCCCCTGGCGGAGAGCGCGGGAGGCCTGGGGCTGTGCCGTCAGTCCGATGATGAGGAGGAGGAAGCTGGACGGACAGAGGCCGTATTCGCCGACAAGACGGACCCCGACTACCAGAAGATCCTGGCCGAGATCACCGACGAGGCCGAGAAACTGCGGGAGATGAAACGCTTCGACATGCCGGGCTTTGTCCCGAACGAGCACTACATCCGGGAGATGAAACGCTACGGGGTTCTGGGGAAGTCGTTTGACCTATCCGAGGATCGGGTTGACGTCTACAAGTTGGACCGGGAATACTGGCGGCTCTTCTGGCACAGCCCCGAGGGTCGGAAAACCGTCGGAGTCGGGCGGCCATTGAAAGAGGATTAGCCGTCGTCCGCAGGGAGGGAAAACGATGGCGGAGAAGGACAGAGCGGTGGTTTTCGGAGGAATGCCCGAGGACTACCTGCGGGAGTGGCAGATCACGTCGGACCTGGACGTGGCCCGGGAGAAGCTGGGGGTGGAGATCGAGGTAGTCCCGGGGGCAAAACTGACCGAGCGGATGGCAGACCTGGACGACGGCGAGCTGGCCGACGCCGCCTTCCTGGCAGAGGAATTGCTGGAACACGCAGAAGACGGGGGCACCTATCCTCCCCCCGGGGAAGCACAGGTCGTCAAAGCGGTCCGCCTCTACGTGGCCATGCGTGCGATCACCCGGGAGGGGGAAGCGGTCGCCGTGACGGTAAACTGCGCGGCCGTCAAGCACGCGGACAGCCCCGTCCCCTGCGTCGCCCTCACCCTGTTTCAGGAAAGCGGGATGCCCGCCGCGTGCCAGGCCGACCTGGACGCGTTCCTCACCACCATACTTTTCTGGCGCGCGGGCGCAATGCCGACCTTCCTGGGCGGAGCGGAGAAAAGGGGGGAGCTGGTCAGGGTCGGTCACTGCGTGCTGCCGCGGAATATGGGCGGACTCGACGGTCCGCCGGCGCCCTACCGGCTCAGCAAGTATCATGGCCAGACCGACAGCCCCACCATCGAGACCGAGGCCCCCGTCGGCCGCACGGTCACCGTGGCCCGCCTGACACGGAACGCCGGGCGCCTGCTGCTGACAAGGGGGCGCATCGTCGATAACCTCCACGAGCCGCCCCACTGCGTCAACGCGCTGCTGCTGGACCTGGAAGACGCTCTCGGCTTTATGGAACATGTGCCCGGTCGGCAGTACCACCTGGTCGCCGCCTGCGGTGACCAGGTCAGCGAAATGCAGCGCCTGGCGGCCGAAGCAGGTGCCGACGTGGTGCCGTAGCTTCGGCCGGATTATACGCCCCGTTCGCCCTCCGGCCAGAGTATCCTGTGGAGCTGCAGGTTTAGCCGCACGTTGGCGCCGGATTGCAGTATCCATTCGGCCAGTCGGCGGGGTTCCAGGAACTCGTAAGCGGGGGCGAGGAGTATGTTCGGTCCGCCCCACAGATCGTGCTGCCGCACAAAGCTCAGAGCCCAGTCGAAGTCCCGGCGGTCCGTGAGGACGAACTTGACCTCGTCCCGCGGACCCAGCCGTGCCACGTTCGGCGCGAACAACCTGCCGGCCTCCCCGCTGCCGGGGCACTTTACGTCCATCACGCACACCGCACCCGCCGGCAGCGGTGAGATATCCACCGTGCCGTTGGTCTCCACCAGGACCGTGAGGCCGGCGTCCAGCAGACCCTCCGCCAGGGCCACGGTCGGCTCGGGCTGCAGAAGCGGCTCCCCCCCCGTGATGCACGCCAGGTCGGTGCCGACGCCGAGCAGGCGCTCGCGAATCTGCTCCACCTGCATGCTCTCGCCGGGCTCCAGCCTGGCGTAGGGAGTGTCACAATAGGTGCACTGCAGGTTGCACCCCGCCGTGCGCACGAAGGCGCAGGGTCGGCCGGCGTAGGATGTCTCTCCCTCGATGCTCTTGAACAGCTCACAGATGGTGAGGACAGGTTCGGTGCCGCCGGGCATCTCACTCGATCTCCCTCAGCTCGTGGAGGCGGCCAAGGTCCGGGTCGCCGGCCTTGATCTCCGCCAGCTTGCCCCGGGCCGCCCCGCAGACCTGGCCGTAAGGGCAGTGGGCTCCGCAGTAGGTCCAGTATCCCGCCCCGCCCGCCGGCACGGGGAAGAAATCGCCGGCCGCCACACCGCCCAGTATGAGGCCCAGTGCGCGCCGGAAGTCGTCCATCCGCTCCCGCAGCTTCGCAATGGTGAACTCCGGGACGTCCTTCGGCCCGCTCAGTTCAAGGTACAGTGCAGCGCCCGCCTCCTCCCTTTCCTCATCTGCCCGGCAGTGCAGGTACACCGGCATCTGAAGTTGCTCGCCGCCTTGGAAGCTGTCCTGCCTGTACCGGCCCGCTTTGCCCGTCTTGTAGTCCACTATCCGCACGGCGCCTTCGGCCAGCCCATCGATCCGGTCGATCCGGCCCCGGAAGTGGACGCGGCTCCCGCCGACCTCCATCCCCCCGCGGACTTTTCTCTCGAACTCCCGGGGGACCCAACCGGCGTGCTCCGACCGCTCGTGGCGCAGGAGATTGAGCACGCAGTCGAGTATCTGCTCGCGCTCCGCCGTCCAGGCGGCGGGGCGGCGCTCGCGGTGGGTGCCCCCGATCTGAGAGAGCAACTCCCGGGCAGCCCCCAGGAGTTCCCGGATATCTTCGTCGCCCAGCCGCCCCAGCGGCCGGCCGGCCAGCTTCTGACCGTACAGCTCCCGCAGAAGCGTGTGGATCAGCGAACCGCGCTCCAGGGGCGTCAGCAGCGCCTCCTCCGGGGGCTCCTCTGCCTCCTCCACCTCCAGGACGTGCCTCAGGAAATAGTGGAACGGGCATTGGGCGTAGCGTTCGAGCTGAGTCGGGCTCACGGGTTCGCGGAAGGCTCCGTGCTTATCCCGAAGAGCGGCCACCAGGTCGGCCGCCCGCACCTTGCCGTCGTAGGCGCCGAAGACCGGTCTGCCCCACCTCTCCTCCTCCATCTGCAGGGCGCGGGCGAACCACGGGGAGACCGCCGCCATGTAGCCCGTACGCAGCCCGTCCGCAGCGGTGAACTCGGCCGCGTCATACTCCCGCTCAGTGAGGGCCGGCCCCTCCCCGTCCGGCGCCCGGTCGCGGCGGTTCAACGGCACACGCGTGAGCCACGGCGCCGCCGGCCCCTCTTCGAGGGCCGCGGTGCTGACGGCTACCCCGAGAAGGGCGGAGCAGCAATCGGAAAGGAACCGGGAGGGTATCCTGGGCCGGCCCCTGTCCTGATCGAGCCGCGGATAGGTGAGCACGACGCCCCGGCGCGCCGAACCCAGGGCGATCTGGAAGAGATAGCGTTCCTCCTCCGGCCGCCGGGCCTGCAGGGGAAGCGGCCCGCAGTCAAGGTCCCCGGCCACCTGGTTGAGCGGCCGCCGGTCGGTCTCCGGCAGGATCGGTTCCTCCGGAATCTGCCGGGGGAAGCCCTTCTCCACCATACCCGGCACGATGACCACGTCGAAGGTCACCCCGCGCAGGTCCATGATGCTGCACGCGGTCACCGGTGCGTGCTGGAAGCGGTCGCTGGCGCGGCTAGTGCCATTCAAAGAACGCCGCAGCATCCACCGGAAAGCGTCCGGTCGGAGCGGGACGCCCGCCACGTCCAGCGTGCCCACGTTCTCGATGACCTCCCGTACGCGATTGGAACAGGGCGCCTCTTCCGGGGCAAACTCCACCACGAGCCCGGCAAGTCCCTGCGCGGCTCGCGCCCATGTGCCTTGCGCGAAAACGTCGATCCGCCGCAGGAAATCTTCCAGCCAGCCCGCGGCCGTAGCGCACAGTTCGGCCTTCCGCTCGAGGGCCCGCCGGTCCGCATCCGTCTCGGCGTAGTTCGCCTCCTCATGCAGGCGCGTTGCGTGGTCTCTCAGGGCCGCCGGCCACCCCCGGGGCCGGCGGGCGCTGCCGGCCTCGCGCGAAAGACGCTCCAGCGTCGCGGCGGAGAGGCCCTCCGGCCATTGCAGCTCGGCCAGTGCCAGAAAGTCAATGATTTCACTGCGGCGCGCCGTCCCGCCGGCCGCCTCCATCAGCGCCAGCGCCACGCGCCCCGGCAGCGTGCGGGCCAGGGGCATGCCCTCGTGCCCGTACCACCGCAGTTCGGCGCGGTCAAAAGTCTCTGCCAGCAGCGGCATCGCCTCCTCCGCGGTTCGCAGCAGCACGCCCACCTCGCCCGGGCCGTCGGCCGAAGCCTCGACCAGCACGCGCCGCGCCACCTCCGCCGCCTCTGGCTCCTCGCCGGGGCAGCTTACGATGCGGAAGGTCCCGTCGGCCTGCGCGGCCCCCGCCCGCGGGGCCGCTTCCTCCTGCCCGGCCAGCGGCCAATCCCGGAACAGCCCGCCCGGCAGGCGGGCCGCGTCCGCAGCGGCCTCGCCCGATGGGGTCTGTCTCTGCTCCACGGCGTCCACCTCCAGCCTCTCGCGCAGCCAATCCACGGTGGGCCGGGCGTATCGAAATCCCGGCAGCGCCTCCCCGTCCTCCTCCGCCCAGAGCAGGAACGCCGAGCAGGCGCCGGCTCCGTCGATCAGGCGCGCCACCAGCGCCCGCTGCGCCGGTGTGAAGTCGTAGAAGCCGTAGATCAACAGGCCATTCGCATGGTCGGGGAGCTCCCGGTCCGCCCGTGATGCGCGCGCCACCAGGTCGTCGGCCGTGAACAGGCCACGCGAGCTCTTCCACTCCTCCAGCTCCTCCCAGATGTCGGCCAGGTTACCCAGCCTGTCCGGCGCGGAAGGGTCGGCGAAGGTCGCCCTTCGCGCCGCCCGCCGGAGGGCGTCCGGCCGCCAGCCGCTGTTCGTGAGCGTCTGCAGGGCGCGCGCAACGGCGCCTGCCGCGTTGCGGAACGCACCGAGGGCGGCAAAGTAGGACTCCTCCGGGGCTTGCCGGAGGCAACGCTGCAGGAACAGCTCGTCCGCGCCGGGAGGCATGGGGCGTAAGCCCTCCGCCGCCAGGACGGGCAGCGCCATGCGCCGCGCCGCGTCCTTGAGCGTCAGGAACTCCACCGCCGCCACCCCGCCCAGCCTGCGCGCGGCCGTCCGCCGCAGGTGCAGTGCCAGCAGGTTGGTGGGAACAAGCACCCAGAGGCGGCTGTGTGCGCCCAGCAGACGGGTCAGCTCTTCGGCGAAGGCATCCTCAAGGTCCGGATAGCAAACCGCACCGATGATCCTGCGTTTCTTCAAGGCCCCGCTCCGCGAAAGCGTCCGTTCCGTCCCAGAGTATAATGATTGGGTGCGTACCCTTCAATCCACGGGCAAGTGGCAGTTCGGTAACCGGGCTTCTCAGGCACCTCCGCCCGCCGCTGACAGGAGACGCCGGTCCGGAACCTGCCTGGCGGTCACAGGTCGCCCCGGAGTATCCCGGCCATCAGTGAGCCGGCCGGAGCTGCCACCAGCAGCTCCCCCTCCGCCAGCCCGATGGCCGGCCTCGACCCGCCGCAGCCTACCGAGACCACCGGCTCCCCCTGCATGATCGCGTGCGCGGTGCACTCCCCGCACGCCGCCCCCGCGCCGGCCGTCGGGCAGACTACCCGTGTGCCGGACTCCACCGCGTGATGCTTCACCGCCCTGAATGCCTGCGCCGCGCTGGAGACGCCCACGAGCACGTCCGGGTTCAGGTCCTCCCGCGGCGGGCTGGAGAAGATGATCCTGTGGAAGGGTTTGCGCAGCCGCGGCGCAGACCGCAGGAGACTCAGTCCGATCTGCTCGTCCGCTGCGTCCCCCCAGCCCACCAGGATGCGCGCCAGTTCGGCGAGATCCGTCTCGCCGATCGAAAGCTGGTACCGAGCCAGCGGGCACGTGACCTTGTCGGCTCCGACCGAGAAGGGCTCCCGCCGCAGTGCCTGTCCGATGAACCCACAGTACTTGTCCTCCGTACGCAGTTGCTTCACGCCCCGGACAGACCCGTGGCAGAAAGTTACACCCACCAGCGCCCTCGCCCGGCCTTTCATGCCTGGTTCCTTCCCTGGAGAATGGCGGCCCGCCAACGCCCCCATTGTAGGCGACCCGGTCCGACATCGCACGTCGCCTCCACCGGTCTAGGTGTGCATCCGGACGGGGCTCGGCCCCGGGTGCAATCGGGTGGCAGAGGGGCTATACTGTGGGGCCGTGTTGGGAGCCGATCTGAGGATTCACCCCGGGTGAGCCGCACCATGGATGAACTGAGCCACCAGACGCGGGCCGCCCTGGAGTTGTCCCTCTGCGAGGGGGTGAGCAGCGGAACCATCTTCTCCCTGGTGGAGCATTTCGGATCGGCTGCGGCAGCCCTGGAGGCATCCCCGGAGGCGTTGCAGGCGGTCCGGGGCGTAGGACCGGCCACGGCCGGGGCCATCCGCCGGGGACCGGATGCGGGGGCGGTGGAGAAGGAGATGGACCTGATGAAACGCCACCGCGTGGGGCTGGTGCCGTTCTTTTCGCCCGATTACCCGGCCCCCCTGAAGCACCTCGACCGGGCGGCCCCGGCCCTGCTGCGCGTCAAGGGCGATTACCGGCGCGTGGACCAGCTCGCCGTGGCCATCGTGGGCGCCCGGCGGTGCACGGGCTACGGTCGCCGCCGCGCGGGCCGGCTGGCCGCGGACCTGGCATCCATGGGCTTCACGGTGGTCAGCGGCATGGCCTGGGGGGTCGACTCCGCGGCGCACCGGGGCGCCCTGGTGGCCGGGGGCCGCACGCTGGCGGTGCTGGGCTGCGGGCTGGCTCACGAACTGTCCCCGGACGACCGGCGCCTGGCCGAGGAGATCGTCGGCTCCGGCGCGCTGATCAGCGAACTATCCATGGAAACCCCGCCCCGGGGGCAGAACTTCCCGCCCCGCAACCGCATCATCAGCGGCCTGTCACTGGGAGTCGTCGTGGCCGAGGCCGCCCGTCGCAGCGGCAGCCTCATCACCGCCGGCCACGCCGCCGACCAGGGGAAGCCTGTCTTCGCCGTGCCCGGCGACGTGACCAGCCCCGTCAGCCGGGGCTGTCACGCCCTGATCCGGGACGGGGCGATACTGGTGGAGAATGCCCGCGACGTGGTGGAGGGGCTCGGCCCCTTGAGTGAACCCATCGAACTGCCCCGGCCCGAGCAGGGGCCGATGCCCGAAACGGTGGACGACGCCCGCGTGATGGTGCTGAACGAGCGCGAGAAGCAGATTTACGAGATGCTGAGCACCCGGCCCCTGCAGATCGACGACGTCATCCAACAGACCGGGCTCCCCGCCTCCATCGTCTCCAGCACCCTGCTGACGCTGGAGATCCGCGGGCTCATTCAGCAGCTCTCCGGCCAGCGCTACGTGCGCGGTTGAGGCCCGGGCGGCATCTCCTTGACACAGCGCCACCCAACTGCTGCAATGGGTTTCTTGCGGGCCGCCGCCCCCGTTCCTCCACTGAAGTGCGCCAATGGCGAGGCAATCCATGAGCGAAGCTCTGGAGAATCTGATCGGAGAACAGGTGGTCGTTGACGTCAAGGCGCGCGTCGTTTACGTGGGCACCCTCAAAAGCATGGACCCCGTGGCGATCGTGCTCGCCGAAGCTGACGTGCATTTCTGCAGCGACTCCCGCACGACCGTGGAACTCTACCTGATGGAGACCCGGCGCAACGGCGTGCGGCCGAACCGCCGCGAGGTCTTCGTCATGCGGGACGAGGTGGTCAGCCTGGCCCGGCTGGACGACATGATTGTCTACTGATCCCCGGCGGCGCGCGCGTATTCCGCCAGCGCCTCCGCGGTTTCCTGCGGCCCCGGATATTCCTCCAGAAAGCCCTGCACCGCGCCGGGGGAACGCTCCGCCAGCAACTCGACGCAGGCACGGGCGGCGGGCAGATAACCGGGGTCCAGCTTGACCGCATGGCGCAGCGTCAGAAGCGCCTCCGCCTGCTGCTTTTCGATGTGGAGCCGCCAGAGCCCCAGCAAGAGGTAGCCCCGGGCCGACTGCGGGAATCGCGCCAGCCAGTCCCCAAATGCCTCCTCCACTCGCCGGGGGTTCCCGCTCTCCATCGCCTCCAGGGCGCCTGCCATCGCACGCATGCGCGGCGGAAGGGCTGTCTCCTCCAGTTCGGGTCGCCGGGCCGGGGGCCGCCCCCTGCGCATCTCGAGGACCGCTGAGCAGAATCCCCGCAGCAGGGCGGCCGGCGCAAGCTCCGCCTCCGCCGGCTCCAGCATGGACTGCGCCTGCTGCAACCTGTCCTCTCTTTCCGCCTGCTCGGCGCGTCCGAAGGCCAGCCACGCCTCCCACCGGGCGCCGGTCACCTGCTCCCATCCCGCCGCGGGTTCCAGCTCCAGGCGTTCGGCGGCCGCCGCGAGCAGGTCCCGGACGGTGCGCTCCAGCTCCGTCCAGTCTCGCGTCCCGTCGTCGACGGAACACGTGGTCTGCTCGCTCCACCCCTCCCCGGTGCTATCAATGAAGACCAGGGTCCAGTTCGTCCGGCGCAGCCCTCGGCCGGGGACGACCAGCAGCACGTGGGTGGCATCGGCTTCTCGCCGGGCCTCCTCGATGTCCTCGTCCGCGGCTTCTGCGGTCAGCATCCGGCTCGCGACGACCTGAAGACCCGGGTAGAAAGCGGTGCGATAGCGCACCAGCCGGCGAACGGGGGCGGAGCGTTCCTCCAGCCCGTCCTCCACTTCGGGGCCCGCCGCCTTCAGCACCACCAGCGCCCTGTGCGCCGACCGCGCTCGGGGAGCCTCCTCGCCCCCGCCGCCGAAGAGCATGAAGAAAGGGACGATCGAGGCGACGATCAAGGCGAACGCCACCAGCGTCCACCGGGAGACCGGTGATCGCCCCTCCTGCACCGTCTCGCCCGGCAAGGCCCCGCTCCATCCGCCGGCCTGCTCGACGAGCCGTACGCACCGGAAAAGCTCTTCCAGGGCCTGGCGGGGGTCGTGCGGACGGTCGTTCGGGTCCGGTGCTGTGAGGCGCGCAAGGAAATCCTGCAGGGGTCCGGGCAGGTCCGACCGCGCCGCGATCTTTGCCGACAGCTTCCCCTCGAGGTGGCCGGCCATAACCTCTTGCGCCGTCTCGCCCCTCAAGGGTGGCTCGCCGGTGAGCATCTCGTAGAGGACCGCCGCCAGCGAATAGAGGTCGGAGCGTACGTCGGCCGCCCGTTCGTCCACAGCGCGCTCGGGTGCCACGTAAAGGGCGGGGCCGCAGCCCCCGCCGTCATCGCGGGGGAAAAGGCGATTCAACTGCCGGTGGCCTATCACCGCCGGATTGTCGAGCCTGGCGGTGCCGTCCTGGGCCAGAAGAACGGTTTCCGGACGGATGTCGCCGTGAACCGCCCCCGCCCTGTGGAGGGCCGCCAGCCCCCGCAAAACCCCCTCGGCGATCGGCAGGGCACGTTCCGGAGGCAGCGGCTTCCCCCCCCCGGCCAGCAGGTCGCTGAGAGACCGGGGCGTATACTCCAGAACAAGAAAGTACGCGTCGTGCAGCCGCCCAATGTCCAGCAGGCCTGCCACGTTCAGGTCCCGCACGTCGCGGGCCGCCGCTGCGCGCTCGAACAGGTCGTGGATGTAGGGCGCGGTGTTGCCCGGGGCCGTTTCCGGGAACACCTTGACCCGCACATCCGTTCGCAGGTCGGAGTTCCAGCCGCGATAAAGCGCGTAATGGGGCCGCAGGTGGAGGCGTTTCTTCAGTTTGACCTGCCCCACCTTTCTGCCGCGGAAGGCATCCTCCCGCTCGCGCGTCCGCTCGGGGCGCGACTCGTCCAGGGCGCCCCCGCAGGCCGTGCAGAACACCTCCGCGTTCCGGCGGCCGAGCGCCAGTTCGTATGACCGCCCGCAGGCCCGGCAGTGCATGGTGACGTATTCCATAAGGTTGAGTGTACCGAAAGGCCGGCCTGTGCACAAAGCCGGGGTGCCAAAGTGACAGTGGCCGGGGAAGTGACCTTGTCAGATTGACAGAGTGAACGGCGGGATGCAGGAGGACCTCTCAGCGGGCCGGGGCATCTGGCGTGCTTCGATGGCCGCTGAAGGCCCCGTGCGGGGTCGAGAGAGTGGGAGCGGGATGGCCGGTACGCTTTTTGCTCGACCATAGGGAGGGAGTTTCTACCCATGGATGGAGAGTTTTTTTTGGAAGACCCCAGCAGGAGGAGCCTGTCATGGCTGCGATCAAGCCCCTTGGCGACAGAGTGCTTGTGAAGCGTCTTGAAGCGGAGGAGAAGACGGCCGGCGGCATCATGCTGCCCGACACGGCGAAGGAGAAACCGAAGCAGGGCAAGGTGATTGCGCTGGGCGACGGCAAGCGTCTGGATTCGGGCGAGACGGCCCCCTTCCAGGTCGAGGAAGGCGATACCGTGCTTTTCGGTTCGTTCGCGGGAACCGAGGTCACGGTGGACGGTGAGCAGTACGTGCTGATGTCGGAAGACGATATTCTGGCGATCATCGAATAGGGGAGGATGCCTCAATGCCCGCCAAGAAGATAACATTCGATGCAGAAGCGCGTGAGTCCATGCGCCGGGGCGTCAACAAGCTCGCCCGGGCCGTCAAGAGCACCCTGGGGCCGCGCGGCAAGAACGTGATCATCGAGAAGAGCTACGGCGCCCCAACCGTCACCAAAGACGGCGTGGCGGTGGCCGAAGAGGTAGAGCTCGACGACAACTTCGAAAACATGGGCGTCGAACTGGTCAAACAGGCCGCCAGCAAGACCAGTGACGACGCCGGCGACGGCACCACCACCGCCACCGTGCTGGCCGAGGCCATCTACGAAGAGGCCCTGAAGAACCTGGCCGCCGGCGCCGACTCCATGGCGCTGAAACGCGGCATCCGCAAGGGCGTCGACGCCGTGGTGGAATTCCTCCAGGAGGTATCCCGGCCCGTCAAGGGCAAGGAGGAGATCGCCTTCGTGGGCGCCATCGCCGCCAATAACGACCCCGAAATCGGCCAGCAGATCGCCGACGCCATGGAAAAGGTCGGCAAGGACGGCGTCATCACCGTCGAGGAGGGCAAGACCCTCGAGACGACCGTCGAGCTGGTCGAGGGCATGCAGTTCGACCGCGGCTATCTCAGCCCCCACTTCGTGACCAACCGCGAGGAGATGGAGTGCGTCCTGGAGGACTGCTACGTCCTCATCAACCAGGAGAAGATCTCCACCGTCCAGGACTTCGTGCCACTCCTGGAGAAGGTCTCCCAGGAAGGCAAGCCGCTGCTGGTCATCGCGGAGGACGTCGAGAGCGAGGCCCTGGCCACTCTGGTGGTCAACAAGCTGCGCGGCGTGCTGCAGTGCTGCGCCGTCAAGGCGCCAGGCTTCGGTGACCGCCGCAAGGCCATGATGCAGGACATCGCCACCCTCGTGGACGGCCAGGTCATCAGCGAGGAACTGGGCCTGGAGCTGGATTCCGTGGGGCTGGCCGACCTGGGCCGCGCCAAGAAGGTGGTCATCGACGCCGACAACACCACCGTCATCCAGGGCGCTGGCAGCACGGAGGACATCCAGGGCCGCATCACCCAGATCAAACACGAACTGGACACGACCACCAGTGACTACGACCGCGAGAAGCTGGAGGAGCGGCTGGCCAAGCTGGCCGGCGGCGTGGCCCAGATCAACGTCGGCGCCGCCACCGAGGTGGAGATGAAGGAGAAGCAGCATCGCGTGGAGGATGCCGTGCATGCCACCCGGGCAGCCGTCGAGGAAGGCATCGTCCCCGGAGGAGGCGTCCCCCTGGCCCGGGCCGCCGGGAAGCTGGATGAGCTCGAGGTGGCCGGCGACGAGGCCATCGGCGTGGACATCCTCCGCCGCGCCCTCAGCAAACCGCTCATGCAGATCGCCGAGAACGCGGGTAAGGACGGGGCCATCGTGCTGGAGAAGGTCCTCGAATCCAAGAAGACCAACCGGGGATACGACGCGGCCAGGGACGAATACTGCGACCTGGTGAAGCGGGGAATCGTGGACCCCACCAAGGTGGTGCGCACCGCCCTGCAGAACGGCGCCAGCGTCGCCAGCGTCCTGGTCAGCACCGACTGCGTCGTGGGCGAACGCCCGGAGAAAAAGAAGAAAAAGGCCCAGCCGGCCATGCCCGACTATTGATAACATGGCCTGCGGGCTAAACCCCGGCGCCGCGTTCAAACCAGCGGTCTCTGACATGAGTGTCAGGGGGCGGGGACGGTAACGGCGAGATTGCTTCGGCTGCCGGCGCAGGCAGTGCGGCAATCTCGTCGTTGTGCCGCCCGCAGCCGCGGCATCGAAAGTCACGCAACGCTATTCGGCCTCGGCGCGGCCGTCGTATTCCCGGAGGATGGCGCTCAGCTCGGACCAGGCGCCTTCGCCGGCGGTGCCGTGCGCCAGAAGGTCCGCGCGGTGCCTGGCCATGGCCAACAGTTCACCCCGGCTGCATTCGCTCAGCCGCCGTACAGAGGGCGCCTTTGTCCGGCGCTCTTCGTCTTCCTTCTCGCCGGCCGCTACCTGCATTTTGCCGAGTAGAGAACGCAACGCCTGCAGGCGTTCCACTGTGTCCTCCTCCTCGGTACCGGCGGAGGCTTTGGCCGAAGGTCCTCTCCTCTTCGCTCGCCACCGGCACCGTCCCCGTCCCCTGAGGGTCCGAGAACACATCAACCTTTGCATCATTGGTCCAGGCTATCCGTATCTGGTCTGCGAGCGGCCCCCCTGGAACAGCGCAAGCGCAAGGGCGCCTGAGGTCCGGCCACGTACCTGGATTGCGGGACCCGCCTCTCGATTCGCAGCGGCACCCACTGAGTCCCCCGCGCGCTTACCATCACGGTCCGCGGAGGCCTGTACCGGGTGTGCCGTCCGGCGTCGCGGTCACTCCGTCTGCTGGTCCGGGAAGGGGATGAGCCATTTGTGCTTGTTCTCCTCCCACCACTTCAGGCAGAAGGCGGCTGCCTCCCGGGCCTCGGCCGGGCTCATCTCGCCCTCCTCCTCGGGGAGTCGCTCCAGAAGCGGGACCAGTTCACTGTGCCGCGGGATCTGTGCACGCACTTTCAGTTTGCTGCGCATAATCGGAAGGAGGTCCGTGTCTCCGGCCTCGAGCTTCTCCATGATCTTGGGCAGGGCGGGGATGCCCTGTCGCCGGATGGCCTCCAGGTCGCCCCGGGCGTAGTATTCCTCGAAGCGCCGGTTCTCCCCCGCCTGGCCCTCCTCCCACCAATTCAGCCACCAGTTTACCACCTCTTCATTGGTGCGAAACGCGTGTAACTCCTCTATCGTTGGCCCTCCGCCGGTGATGGAACCCAGCGCGCCAGTCAGCCGGGAGTGGTCGGGAAGCTTTGCCATGATGTCGTCGATCACCCGCGGCCCCAGCTTGCGGATTTCCTGGTAAGGGGGCACGTTGGGCAGCCAA
>CAZNGS010000065.1:0-23020 GCA_964572825.1 uncultured candidatus Brocadiaceae bacterium | reverse complement strand
CTGCCGGAAGCCCCCTCGGTGGCAAAGAGGCCCATTCCACCCCCAAAGAAAGTCGGAAAAAACCGGATTTTCTGCTAAACTGCGGAAGTTGGGCTAACTGTCCGGGCCTTTCAATCTATTCGACGCACAAAGGCCCCGCTTTCTTGGGTGGAAATCGAGTTTTTCCAGGATTCTCTCGCATATGAATCCAGGGACCCAAAAGCTCTCACCATAAGATTAGACGCAGGGAGCCGCGCGGGAAACTGAAAAAGCGGATGACCGGACGGAAAAGGACCGGCCAGTGCTGGGTGTTCCGCTTGTTGACGAGCTCGTACCCTTTCCGTACGCTGGCTGCGCGTCACGACCTTAGGAGGATGTTACGATGAAGAGAGCGCTTGTGCTGGCCGGGGGTGGGGCGCGGGGGGCTTTTCAGGTGGGGATGTTGCAGGAGCTGGTCGTCCACGGCGGGTTGGACTTTCAGGTCATCCGGGGGGTGAGCGTCGGAGCGCTGAACGCGGCCTTTCTCGCGCAGGCGCCCGGGGGCGACGAATCCCTGGAGGGTCTTCGGCAAGCGGTGCGCGACCTGAAGCGCATATGGACGCGGAAGATCGAAGGCAACCACAGTGTCTATGCCAAACGAGGCGGGTTCCCGGGGCTGGTGGCCGGCATGGACAGCCTCTACTCGCTCAAGCCCCTCAGGCGGTTGATCGAGGACCATTTGTCGCCGGGGGCGCTACGCAACTCCGGGCGGGACTTCGCCGTCAGCACCGTCTCCCTGCCCTCCGGGCGCTATCACGAGTGGGTGCCCGAGGACGCCTATTTCATCGAGAAGCTGGTGGCATCGGCGTCCATTCCGGTGGTTTTCCCCTACGTCGATCTGAAACGCGCCCGCGAGGTGCTGGTGGACGGCGGCGTGCGCAACATCACCCCGCTCTCCAGCGCGTTCGCCGCCCGGCCCGATGAGATCTACGTGCTGCTGACCAGCCGCGTGGTCCGCGAGGGGAACAGCCTGCCGGACTCGACGGTGTGCCCGCAGTCCTACGAGGAATGGGCCGATACCTGGCTGGGCACCAGGGTGAGCGGGTTGGACGTGCTCACACGGACGATCGAGATTCTGACCGACGAGATCTACCTCGACGATATCCGCGGCGCCCTCACCTGGAACGAGCTCACCGGCGCCATCAACGATGCCCTCGATGCCCGGCCGGAGGAGGGGATGCCGGACGGCCTGTCGGTGGCGCTGGACCGACTGGAGGATGGACTGGAGCAGGTCAACAAACGGCACGTTCCCATCTACGTCATCGCCCCGCGCGAGCTGTACGGCCCCGCGAACGACAGCACGGCGTTCTCCCCGGAGTTCATCGCGCACGCCATCGAGCACGGCCGCGCCGTTGCGTCGGACCCGGACCTGTGGCTCTGGCCGCCGGGTGCTTGAAGCCGCCGTGCCCGTGCCGTATCCTGACCGCCCATCGGACAGACACAGGCGCTTTCTTTTCGCAGGGGGTAGAGATGGAACGACTCGCGATTGCACTGTGTTTTCTGGCATTGGTTGGCTGCAGCGCTCAGCCTGCGCGCCCCGAAACCGGGGAGGACGTGCTGGAGCAGACCTACACGCTCCACCCCATCGGCAAGGTGGTGAAGGAGGGGGGCCGAACCTTCATCGTGCTGAAGGAAAAATACGAGCCCGCGTTGCTGGGGCTGCAGCGGTTTCCCAACGTCATGGTGCTCTACTGGTTCGACCGCAACGACACCCCGGAGAAACGGTCCATCCTGCAGGTCCACCCCCAGGGCAACCGGGACAAGCCCATCCGCGGGGTCTTCGCCACTCACGCCCCGGTGCGGCCAAACCTGACCGCCGTGAGCCGGTGCAAGATCATATCGGTGAAGGACAACGTGATCGAGATCGACCGGATAGACGCCTTCCCGGATTCGCCCGTGCTCGACCTGAAGAATTAGGCCGGTCCGGGCAGCGTGCAGTGGATGCTCGCGCTGGCGTGGACCGCCCAACCGCGTTATTCTTTTGAGACCGGCGGAAAGCGGGAGATTGGTGAGGCCAGGACCCCTCACCTACCCTTTTTGGAGTAGCGTCGAAGGACGACTGAGAGCAGGAAGGAGTGTCCGATGAGCACCTCGACGGACAGGCTTTACGAACGCATGCCGAAGCAGAACCAGGTGTACGACGTGATCGTGGCGGGGGGCGGGCCGGCAGCCATCGGGGCGGCGCTCGGATCGGCCATCAACGGCGCCCGCACGCTCATCCTGGAGGCGCGGAGCCAGTTCGGCGGCACCGCCACGGCCGCCATGTGGATGGAGATTAACTGGATATTCAAGGATAACCAGGAGACCAGCCGCGGCGGCGTGCACGAGATACTCGTCGACGCCATCCGGAGCTGGGGCGAAGACGCCTCCCGCCCCGGCCACCGCGACCCCAACGCGCCGGGCAGCGGCGGGAACCTCAACGTCCACCCCGAATACCTCAAGAAGGTCCTCTTCGACCTGTTCGAGAGGTATGAGATCGACTATCAGCTCTACAGCCCGGTGGTGGACGTGGTCAAGGAGGACGAGACGGTGACCGGCGTCATCGTCGCCGCCAAGGAGGGCCGGGTGACCTACCGTGGCAAGGTCGTCATCGACGCCACCGGAGACGGCGACGTGGCCTATCGCGCCGGCTGCGAGATGGAGACCGAGGGGGACCCCGAGACCGGCTGGCGCCCGCCGGTGACCGTGGCCTGGGCCCTGTGCAACGTGGACTGCGAGCGGCTGTTCGACTGGTTGTCGGGCGACGTCGAGCTGGACCGTCACCAGTACGAAGCGGTCAATCGACTGCTGGCCGAATACCGCCAAAAGGGCTGGAACCTGCCCGCCTGGATGGGCTTCAACCGAACGACCATCCCCGGCGTGGTATCGATCAATAACGGCACCTCGCTGGACCTGAAGCTCGACTGCTCGAAGAGCGCCACCCGGACGCTGGTCGAGAAGATGGCCATCGACCAGGCCATCGAGTTCGTGCGCTTCGCGCGGGAGAAGCAGATCCCCGGGCTGGAGGAAGCCCACCTGATGCGCACCGGGGGCTACGCCATGGCCAGGGACACTCGCCGCCTGGTGGGCGTGTACCGGTTCAATAACGAAGACGTCATGGAAGGGACGGACTTCGACGACGCAGTGGCCAGCAAGTACGGCGGCAGCGATCCGGTGGGCAAGAAGCGGCCCTACACGGCCATCAAGCAGGGGTCTCTCTTCCCGTATCGCTCCCTGCTGCCGCGCGAGGTGGACGGCCTGCTGGTGGCGGGACGCTGCAGCTCGGCCACCATGCTGGGCCACTACGGCGGCAAGAGCATGGGCAACATGATCAGCATCGGGCAGGGCGCGGGCGCGGCGGCGGCGCTGTGCGCTCAGCAGGACACACAGCCCCGCGACCTGGACTACCACCTCATCCAGCAGAAGCTGAAGGAAATGGGCGCCAGCCTCTGACGCCGCCCGCCCCCGCGGCCCGGCCCGATGCCTGCGGGGGACCAAGGCGAAGGAGTTGAGAAGGATGCGGTCGGGCGCGATTGCGAGGAGCGCGATCTGCGCCCTGTTTTGCCTGGCGGCCGGGAGGGCGGTGCAGGCGGGGGGAGAAGGAAGCCCTGCCCTCAGTTCGGATAGTTGAGCCGGCGTTCCCTCAGCGCCTCGGCTTGCGCTGACATATAGCGTCCCCGCCGGAGGATGAGGTCCGGCGGGGACCCTCCTTCGGCCGGCAGGCGCCTGTGTTACACGCCGAACAGTGAATCGTCAGCATTCCGGCCGTCCGCGGACGAACAGGGAAAGCGGCACGCGCGGTGCACAAACCATAGCAAGAATTGGATCGTTCAATGGCCCGCGCCGCGCATTCAGAAGCTGGTAAAGGCCCCGGCGGGGGCGCTACAATGGAGCCTCGCGGGGATAGACGCACCTGGGAGCGAGGCTTCCATGCCGCAGACCGTCAAAACTGTCCGGTTTCGATTCCTGCTCTACCTGGTGATTTTCGTGGTCGCCCTGGTGGGCGGGACGACGGCCTTTATGGTTCTGGAGGACATGGCGTTCTCCGAGTCCCTCTATTTCATCATCGTGACCATGGCCACCGTGGGCTACGGCGACATCAGCCCCGCCACGCCGGCCGGCCGGGTCGTGGCCACGGTGGTGATCGTCCTGGGGGTGGGAACCTTCCTGGGGGTCATCGCCAGCGCCACGGAGCTGCTGATCGCGCGGCGCGCTCAGGAGAGCCGCCATGAGAAGCTCAACATGGTGATCGGGCTCTTCTTCAGCGAGGTCGGCACCGCGCTGCTGACCGTTTTCTCCGACGCCGACCCCCGGCGCGGGGAGATCGGGGACATCATGTCGGTCGAGAGCGACTGGACGGAGGAGGATTTCGCCCGGGTGCGGGCCCGGCTGGAGCAACGCACCTACGAACTCGATGCGGAGCAGTTGAGCCTGATGGAGGTAGCCCGGCTGCTCAAGGGCAAACGGGCCTTCATCGTGGGGCTGCTGGAGAACTCGGCCGTGCTGGAGCACGAAGCCTTCACGGACGTGCTCTGGGCGGTCTTCCACCTGGTGGACGAGCTGGAGGCGGAGAAGGACCTTTCCAGCGTGCTCCGCATGCACCGGGGGCACATCATGGGCGACGCCGAGCGCGCCTACGGGCGGCTGGTCGGGCAGTGGCTGCGCTACATGCAGCACATGCAGAGGCGGTATCCCTACCTCTTCTCCCGGGCGTTGCGCAGCAATCCTTTCGTGGCGAAGAAGTCAAAGGTCCTGGAACGATTGGAGGCGAACGGTGAGTGAGGGAAGCCCGGCCGAGCAGCGTCTCGTGATGAAAGTCGTGCAGCGCTTCGAGCATGTCGTCACCATCGTGCTTCTGGCCATCATGATGCTGGCCATCCTGGTCGCCACCATCGATCTGGGCTTGAAGCTCGTCGAGAGACTGCTCAGCGAGCCGTTCTTGATCCTGGAAGTGGACGAGGTGACCGACATCTTCGGGTTCGTCTTCATGGTGCTGATCGGGCTGGAGCTGCTGGAGACCATCAAGACCTACCTGTCAAAGGAGCAGTTGCACGTGGAGGTGGTCTTCCTGGTGGCCATGATCGCCATCGCCCGGAAGGTCATCCTGCTGGACGTCAAGCACATGGACGCGCCCGTGCTCTACGGGATCGCGGCCATCATCCTGGCACTGGCGGCGGGGTTCTTCTTCCTGCGGCTGGCCTACCGGAAAGGGGGAGACGTGCGCAACCCGGAACAGGCCTTGACGGAAGACTGAGGTGTTCTGCCGAAAGACCTTACCGCGGAGACGCGGAGGACGCAGAGAACGAAAAAGAGGTAACCCCGGAATGCGCGTGACTGCTGATGGAAATGTCTTGTGTATGGAACGTGACATGAGAGACGGGTTCCGTTTTGGCTGAGAAGGACCGGGCGTTTGGGCGGTTGCCCATTCCTTTCAGGGAATGCTTTTTGTCACGGAGCCCTGCCCCGGCGGGGGAAAACGGACGCAGCCGACGGCCGCCGTGATGCCGTTTCGCCTGAAAGGCGTACAGCATACCAGCCCGGGGTTGGGCGCCGAAGGCGACCTGCCCTGGGACAGATGGGAAGGGGAAAAAGGCGCGCTTCCCTGAAAGGGATGCGCACCGCTTATGCTTTGGACGGGAACAACTCCTCCGCCGTTCCGGAGAGGACCCGTGCCCGGACGGCCTTCTCCAGGTCCAGTTCATCGAAGATGCGCAGGTAGCTGTCCAGGTTTCTCTTCTGATGGGACAGGTCGCCGGGCACCGAGCCGTCCGTGCCCAGCAGCATGCGCTGCGGGCCGACGAAGTCCAGCGCGTTCGCAAACGCCTGTTTGCGGATATACGGCGGCGGACCGGGGGTGATGTCAATGTAGCTCTGCCACCGGTCCTCGTCGTAGTCGCGGCCCGCCCGCATACGACCCATCACGGCCAGGCACTCGTCGCACCACGGCCAGGAAATGTGCGCCATGGAGAAGCGGATTCGCGGGTAGTGGAGCAGTTTCTCCAGGTAGAGCGGTTTGCAGAACCGTGACCCATCGTCAAAGCCGTAAAGGATGCCGGTGTGGAAGAGGATACTCGCGCCGAGTTCGTTCATCGCCTCCCAGAAGGGCTCCAGCCGTTCCTCGCAGGCATACCAGTGATCCGGGATGATCTTGATGCCCACGAAACCCATCTCGGTCAGCGCCCGCCGGGCCAGGTCCCTCATGCCGGGTATCGTGGGTTCGACGCGTGCCAGGCCGCTGAGCCGGTCGGGGGCGAACTCGAAGAGCCGCCTGGTCATCTCCAGGTTCTCACGGGTGCGCTGGAGCGACTTCCGCTCGGCCGGCGATATGACGATCATCCGGTCCACGCCGTTTTCGTCCATGGCCTTCAGCACTTCGGCGGGGTCCTGCACCTCTCCCCGCACGTGCACGTGGCAGTCAACGATTCGCATGCTGGGCCTCCGCGTTCACAGGCACCCTCACATCGAAGCGGCTATCCTGCCGATTCCCCGCCGCGGTGGAGGGATTCCCACAAGTCCGGATCGAAGGGGGCGCTCCTGGAGGGGCAGTTTTCCCGGTGGCACAACTGGCAGCTTCGGAAATCAATCTCCGTGGGGAATCGTACGCCGGAGACGCTCTTGTTGGGAATCATCAGGGAACTGTCCGTCAACTTCACCCCGATCAACTCCTCCACGTTGCCGAAAAGCGAGAAGAGCAGACGCTGCTGCTCGATCGGCCACACAGCGGCGTCCGCCGATCCCGGATTCATGTCCGCAACTTTCCCCGGCGCGTACTTGCGCTCAAGGTGGGCTTGGAAATACGTGGTGCTGACATCGAGCAGTTCGGCCTTGACGGTGTCGAGCCAGTACTGTTTCAACAAGTCCCCGTCCACTGGTTGGAGGCCGTCCACCTCGGTACCGCACGTTGCCACGTAAGGAAAGACGCGGTGCACGCCGTCGAGGTTGGCGCGCAGAGCCGGGCTGGTGAACGTCACCCCCTCCAGCGTTACGGTGTCCCGGCCTCTTTCCTCCACGTAGCATTCCCTGTAGAGCGCCTTCGGCCGGGCCACACGCGACACCTCATCGAGCAACTCCCGAAACTCGCGGGCGTCATCGCCATCCGGGTCAATATGCAGCCGCTCCTGGAGCTTTGCGGCCTCCAGGCTGAACGGAATCTCGGTGAGAATCTCCATCATCCTACCTCGAGACAACCATGGACTGCCTCCCCGGCGCGCGAGGCCCCGTGCAGCGAAAGAACGCGACCGTGGCCCCGGACTGGATTTCGGCAATACCTTGGCCAACGCGATGCGTAAGGGGCCCTTACCGGAGCTCGTTCATCACGAGGGCGAGCGAGAGGCCCGGGGACGTGGCGGAATGCCACGCTGAGCGCCCACAACCCGGCTTGCGAGCCTCGGGAGCAAACGGACCGCCAGGCCGAACCCCGAGTCCCGCCGGGATGCGACACCCCGCACCTGCGGGGTGCGCACAACGCAGCCATCGGGTTTCACAGCCGCCTCGCGAACTGCCCGCGCGATTCACCTTCTCCCTTTCCAGACCTTTTATAACGCCTGGGGGCAAGCTCCACAACAGCAGAACAGGCGGGGCAGACCCCGTGGAGACCAGGCTGGCGGCCCGCCGTCTCGCCTGGCAGAAAAGAAGGCCACCGCCGGCGCGCAATGTCCACAGGATGGCGGCCCTCTGTCGTCCGGACGAGTGTTCTTCGCATTCGGGATCGTATTCGGACAAGACGCCGGTCAGGTCGCGGCATCCTTCTGCTCGACGCCTCTGAACGCGAGCACCGCGTAGAGCACGGCGGAGAGGACCGTAATGAACACCGCCAGGAGGCTGACCACCCAGATCAGGGCCGGCCCGGCGCCGTTCCACCAGAGGGGGCCGGACATCAGCACCAGCCCGCCCGCGCCGTGCACGATGGCCTTCAGCTTGCCCCACCAGCGGGCCGCCACGTCCCCGCCCTGCCGTGTGAGCTGCAGCCGGATGTAGGCCACGCTGATATCCCGCGCGGCCATGACCAGAGGGACGAACGCCAGGCATCGGCCCACCACAGCCAGCGACCAGTAAACGGCCAGGCGGGACAGGCTGTCGGTGTAAGGGTCGAACAGCTTGCCGAAGCCGGTGACGGCGTCGTGCATCCGGGCCAGGTGGCCGTCCAGCAGATCGGACAGTTCGATGGCCCCGACCAGCGCCGTCGCGAGGACGATGGCCCAGATGCGTTCGTCCGCCCAGGGAGCGAGCACAACGATGCCCAGGGCGAAGACCAGCCGGGAGCCGGTCAGCAACGTGAGGGCGAGGGGCGGGCGTCGGCTCTGAGTCATGGTGCTTTCTGGTGCAGGGGACGAGGGGTGGCCCGGCGGGGGACCATTCGATCACAGGGGGGAGCGTACCATCCGGAGGGGCGCCATTGCAAGGGATTCCGGAGATGCCCGCGCCGGGGTGGGGAGGGGTGCGGGGTGCTGCTCTTTCCTTTGCACGAAGCTCTCGTTTTGCTATAATCCAGATCAAACGCATTGCGGGTCGTTTCGGCTCCCGTCGGAAGGACCCGGCCGTTTGCTTTCCGTCAACGACGCAGAGCGGGGCTTCCCACCGCCGGCCTGCCAACGCGCACTCTGGCGGACGCGGTTTGCTTACGTTGTTCAGACAGCGGGGTGATTGAGTTTTGTTCGAAACGCTGACCAACACGCTCCAGGGCTTTTTCCGCAAGATTGGCGGGCGCCCTCGCCTGACCGAGAAGAACATCAAGGAGGGCCTGAAGGAGGTGCGTCTGGCCCTGCTGGAAGCCGACGTGCACTATCGCGTGGTCAAGGAGTTTATCCAGCGTGTGACCGAGAAGGCCGTCGGTGAGGAGGTCATCCGGGGGGTGGAGCCCGCCCAGCAGATCGTGAAAATCGTCCACGGCGAGATCGAAGCGCTGATGGGGCCCGTGGATACGACCGTCCCCATGAAGCAGGACGGTCCGACGGTGCTGATGCTGTGCGGCCTGCAGGGCAGCGGCAAGACGACCACCTGCGCGAAGCTGGCGCTGTTCCTGCGGGAGAACTACTCCTGCCGGCCCCTGATGGGCGCGGCCGACGTGCAGCGACCGGCCGCCATCGACCAGCTCGAGACGCTGGGGGAGCAGATCGACGTGCCGGTGGTCAGCGACCGCGACGCCGAGGCGCTCATGGTGGCCATGCAGGCCCGATTCCGGGCCGCGCAGGAGAACCTGGGCCCGGTGATCCTGGACACGGCGGGGCGGCTGCACATCGACGAAGAGATGATGGACGAGCTGACCCGGATCAAAAAGCGCGTCAAGCCCGACCAGATCTACCTGGTGGCGGACGCCATGACCGGTCAGGACGCCGTGACCAGCGCCCTGGAGTTCAACCGACGGCTGGAGTTCGACGGCATCATCCTGACCAAGCTGGACGGCGACGCGCGGGGCGGGGCGGCGCTCTCCATCAAGGCCGTCACCGGCAAGAGCATCAAGTTCGTGGGGCTGGGCGAGAAACTGGACCGGTTCGAGGCGTTCCACCCCGACCGCATGGCCGACCGCATCCTGGGAATGGGCGACGTGGTGGGCCTGGTGGAGAAGGCCGAAGCGGCCATCCAGGAAGAGGACGCCCGGGAGCTGGAAGAGAAGATGCGCCGGGCGCAGTTCGACCTGGAGGATTTCCGCAAGCAAATCCACATGCTCCGGCGTATGGGTCCCCTGCAGGATATCCTGAGCCACCTGCCCATCTTCGGCGGCGTGGGTCTGGGGGACCTGGAATTCGATGAGAGCCAGCTCGACCACGTGGAGGCCATCATCAACAGCATGACCCCGCAGGAGCGGCAGCGGCCGGCGATCATCAACGCACGCCGGCGCCAGCGCATCGCCGACGGCAGCGGCACCGATCCGGTGACGGTCAACCAGTTGCTCAAGCAGTTTAAGCAGATGAAGAAGGTGATGCGCAAGGTCAGCCGCGGCGACGCGGCGGCGCTGATGGACGCCATGCCTCCGGGCATGGACGGGATGCCTCCGGGAATGTCCGGTCACTCCCGGCGGGGCAGACGACGGAAGAAGTAGCTCAACAGATCAGCCCATTTTTCCCCGAAGGCAACGATGGTAAGGATCAGACTGACCAAGTGCGGACGCAGGAACAAACCTTACTGGCGCCTGGGCGCGTTCGACTCCCGCACCCGTCGAGACGGCGAGCCCATCGAGTACCTGGGCTCCTACGATCCGTATGAGGAGAACGACGAGGACAAGCTTCAGTTCGACCGCGAACGCGTGGAGCACTGGCTCAGCGTGGGCGCCCAGCCCAGCGAGAAGGTGGCCGTGCTCCTGCGCAAGGCCGGGGTCGAGGTCTGAGCACCGTGCCCGTCCGCACTGACTGACCGCGGAGGTCGCCCGGTGGCGCCCGATCAACAGCCAGCGCTCAGGTTCGACATCCTGACTCTTTTCCCGGGCGTGTTCGAGCCGTTTCTGGACGCCAGCATCCTCGGGATAGCCGGGCGGAAGGGTTTGGTCCAGTACCACCTGCACGACATCCGCGACTACAGCCGGGACAAGCACGGCAAGGTGGATGCGCGGCCCTACGGCGGCGGTCCCGGCATGGTGATGCGCTGCGGGCCGGTGTTTCGATGCGTGGAAGCCGTCCGCCGGATGACCCGGCCGCCCGGCCGACTGATCCTCCTGACGCCGCAGGGTCAGGTGTTCGACCAGGGCATGGCGCGCGAACTGAGCCGCAGCCGGCGGGTGCTGCTGCTGTGCGGGCGCTACGAGGGCTTTGACGAACGGATACGAGAAGGCCTGCCGGTGGAGGAAGTGTCCATCGGCGATTACGTGCTCAGCGGCGGTGAGGCCGCCGCCATGGTCATTGTGGATGCCACGGTCCGGCTGGTGCCGGGCGTGCTGGGGCACGAGGAGTCGGCCCTCGAGGATAGCTTTGCGGACGTCGCAGGCGCGGGGCTGGAGTACCCCCAGTACACCCGTCCCGCAGAGTTTCGCGGCATGAGGGTGCCGGAGGTCCTGCTGAGCGGGAATCACAAGGAAATCGAAAAATGGCGCCGCCGCATGGCCGACGAACGAACCCGCGCCCGGCGGGCGGACCTGCTGAGAGAACCCGATTCGACAACGGAGACTGAAAATGGCTGACGAGAGCGAGCAACTCAAAGGGCAGGACCTGCTGAGGGCGGTCGAGCAGCAGTACACCAAGAAGCGCATTCCGCACTTCCGCGTGGGGGATACCGTGGAGGTGGGCGTCCGCATCCGGGAGGGCGGCAGCGAACGCATTCAGACCTTCACCGGGGTCTGCATAGCCCGCAAGGGCAGCGGCAGCCGGGAGACGTTCACCGTCCGGCGTATCGTCCAGGGGGAAGGCGTGGAGCGCATTTTCCCCCTCCATTCGCCCAACGTGGCCGACATCAAAGTGGTGCGGCGAGGGCGGGCCAGGCGCGCCAAACTTCATTACCTGCGCCAGCGCACCGGCCGGGCCACGCGCGTGACAGAGGACCTGCGGGAGCGACCCGAGGACCGGGAGGAACAGCCGCAGTAAGCGCCGCCGTCAGCGCCCGCCCAGAAAACGCCCCAGCAGGTTAAGCAGCAGCGTCAGCACGAGGCTCAGCAGGATGCAGGTGGTCAGGGGGAAATAGAAGGTGACCTTCTCCCCCTCGATGCGGATGTCGCCCGGCAGCTTACCCAGCAGCGGTATCCTGTCACCCGCCCAGAACAGGGCGCCGACCAGCACCAGAAGCGCTCCGATCACGATCAGCGCTTTGCCCATCGCCGACAAGGTTCGACTCCTTTGCCCGCCGCTCAGTCGCCCATCAACTCCCTGCGCAGTTGCTGCGCGGTTCGCGTATTCAGCACGTCCCCCTTTTGCAGCCATCCCCGGCGCGCGGTAAACACGCCGTATTTCATGAAGTCCAGATCCCTGCGTTTGTGGGCGTCCGTGGAGATGGTGAACCGCACGCCCGCCTCGAGGGCTCGCTTGCAGTGGATGTCCGGCAGGTCGAGCCGGTCCGGCTGGGCATTGATCTCGACGAACACCCCGCACTCCGCGCAGGCCTCGAACACGGCGTCCAGGTCGAAGCCAAGGGGTTCCCGCTGCCCGATGATGCGCCCCAGAGGGTGGCCCAGGCAGTGGACGACGCCGCTGCGCACCGCGCTGAGTATGCGATCGGTCATTTCATCGCGGGCCTGATTGCGGTTGTAGTGGAGGCTGGCCACGACCCAGTCCATCTCCGCCAGGACGTCCTCGTCCAGGTCCAGCCGGCCGTCCTTGAGCACGTCCACCTCGATGCCCGCCATCAGCCACAGGTCGTCCATCTCCGCGTCCAGGCGGCGTATTTCGTCGGCGTGTTCGCGCAACCGGTCCTCGTCCAAACCGTTGGCCATCGTGACGCGTTGGGAGTGGTCGGTGATGGCGAAATACTCGTAGCCCCGTTCACGCGCGGCCTCGGCCATTTCCCGGAGCGTGTTCTTGCCGTCGGTGACGTCGGTATGGGCCTGCAGGTCTCCCCGGATGTCAGCCGGCTCCACCAGGCGGGGGAGCTCGCGGTTGACGGCGGCTTCCACCTCGCCCCGGTCCTCGCGCAGTTCAGGGGGCACCCACGCCATGTCCAGGCGCTGATAGACCGCCTCCTCTGTGTTGCCCTCCAGCCGTCGGTCGCCCTCGAACAGGCCATACTCGTTGAGCTTCCAGCCGCGGTCCACGGCGAGCTGGCGCACGGCGATGTTGTGGGCCTTCGATCCGGTGAAATACAGAAGCGCGGCGCCGAAACTCTCCGGCTCGAAGTAACGGAAGTCGATCTGCAGGCCGCTGTCCAGTCGGACGCTCACCTTCTGCTTGCCTCGCCCGATCACCTCGTCAATGGGAGCATAGGCGAGGATGCCCTCGGTGGCCTCCCCGCGGTCCTCGGCCTGCACGAGCACATCCAGGTCGCCGACGGTCTCCTTGCGCCGGCGGAAGCTGCCGGCCACCTCCGAGCGCTGGACCGCGTCCAGCCCATCCAGGTGGCGGCCCAATGACCGGACGTGATCGGCGGCGTCGCGGTAGAGCATGCGGCCGGACATGGCCTCCAGCTTCTCGATGCCCTCCAGGATGTTCTGCTCGCTCTTCTGGCCCATGCCCTCCAGTTCCCGCACTCTGCCCTGCCGGCATGCCTCGCGCAGGTCCTCCAGGGTTTCCAGGTGCAGTTCCCTGTAGAGCTGCATGGCCGTGCGGGGCCCCAGGCCGGGCACCCTCATGAACTGCGTGAGTCCCTGCGGCACCTGGCCGCGCAGCTCCTCCAGTTTCTCACAGGTCCCGGTCTCCAGTATCTGATGGATCTTCGCGGCGGTGCCGGCGCCGATGTTGGGCAGCTCCGTCAGGTCCTCCTCTTGCTCCACCATGTCCTGGAGCCGTCGCGAAAGATCACGCACGGTGCGCACGGCGTTGCGGTAGGAGCGGATGCGGAACTGGTTGGCCTCCTGCAATTCCAGCAGGTCGGCGATCTCATCGAAAATGTCGGCTATCTGGGCATTCTCCACCTTCTACTCTCCTCGACCCGCTGGCTGCCAGGTCAGTGGTCTCCCCTCTTTGCCTGCCGGGAAGATTGCCGCAGCAGTTCCCGCACCTCCTCGTCCGTGGTCTGGGAAAAGTCGCTGTAGCTTCCTCCCACCCCAAAAAAGGGCTCCGGGGTCATCAGGCACACCAGCCGGTCCACCTCCTTGCGCAACTCGGCGGCGGTCTGCGGCGGCGCGGTGCCGACGGCCACCACGATCTCCTCGGGTCCGCGCGTGCGCAAGGCCTGCACCGCCGCCCGCATGGTGGCGCCGGTGGCCAGGCCGTCGTCCACCAGGATCACCGTCTTGCCCTTGACCGTCGGCGAGGGGCGGGCGCCGCGGTATGCGTCCTCCCGACGCTTGAGCTCCTGCCGCTCCCGCTCGGCCACGCGCGATATCTGGTCCTCACCGATCCCGAGCGAGCGGACGACATCCCGGTTCATCACTCGCACGTCGCCCGTCGCTATCGCCCCCATGGCCAGCTCCGGATTGTGGGGCGATCCCAGTTTCCGCACCAGGAACACGTCCAGCGGTGCATTGAGCCGCTGTGCTATCTCGAAGCCGACCGGCACGCCTCCCCGGGGCAGCGCCAGCACCAGCACATCGTCCCGGTCGGCGTAGTCGGACAGCTCCTCCGCCAGTCGCTGCCCCGCCTCCCGCCTGTCGGCAAAGCCCGCCATCTGCCCGCAACTTTCCCCGATAGTAACTGCGGACTGTGGTCTTCTATCCGTACTCTAAGGCACCTGAGCCATCCCTGCAACAAGCGCGCGGCCCGAGAGAGCGTCGTCGTGCGGGAGGGGCTTGCCACCGGCCAACGACCGGTCGGTTACACCAGAGGCTCCAGCATGCGACGGGAACGCTGGTCGAGTCGCTCCCATTCGGCGATACGGTATCGGTTGCCGTCCACGTCGCTGATGATCAGCGTTCCGTCGCCCAGGGTCTCCACCAGGTCGCGCATGCCCTGCACCACAAAGTGGCGTGGCCCCCGGTCCGTCTCCACTTCCCAATAGACCGCCCCGAACTCCTCTTTCAGGCTGTGGATGCGCAGTATGAGGGGCAGGAAATAGCGACGTTCCAGCTCCCGCTCCAGCCAGCGCCGCGACTCCTCGCCCAGCCCGCCCGCGTCCTCAACCAGGCCGATGACCTTCTCCCTGCCGTCCAGGAAACCCACGTGCCGCCCGGGCAGCGAGTGGGGAAAGGCGCACGCCACCTTGACGTCCAGGTAGCACCGGTCGCCCTCGATCAACAGCCGCAGCCTGCCGCTGTCGTCGCGGAAAAGGCGCAGCCGCGCGCCGTCGAGCCACTCATAGTGAGGTTCCCGGAGGGCCGGGTCTATTTTCGGCGCCTTCTGCTCAGACATGCCACACCCCTATCCGCCCACGGCGGTGATAGAAGAAAGCTCGGACTGCATCTCGACCAGTCTCCTGTAGGTGCCGCCCTGCTCCATCAGCTCACTGTGCGAGCCGACCTCCGCGCACCTGCCGTCCTCGATGACCAGCAGCCGGTCGGAATTGCGCAATGTGGAAAGCCGGTGGGCAATGGCGAAGGTCGTCCGCCCCTTCACCAGCCGGGACAGGGCCTCCTGGATGAGCGCCTCCGTCTTGGTATCCACCGAGGAGGTGGCCTCGTCCAGAATGAGCACCTTCGGATTGTGCAGTATGCCCGCGCGATGGCGATGCGCTGCTTCTCGCCGCCGGAGAGTCGCGCCCCGCGCTCGCCTACCCTCGTGTCATAGCCGTCGGGCAGGCGCATGATAAACCCGTGCGCGTTCGCGGTGATGGCGGCCCGAATGATGTCAGCGCGCGTGGTCTCCGGGCTGGCGTAGCCGATGTTCTCCGCGATGCTGCCGTTGAACAGGAAGGATTCCTGGGGGACAATGCCGATGTGACGGCGCAGACCCCGCAGCCGGAGCTGGCGCAGGTCCATTCCGTCCAGGCAGATCGAGCCCTCGTCCACGTCGTAAAAGCGGCAGATGAGGTTGCACATGGTGGTCTTGCCGGCACCGGACTTGCCCACCAGTCCGATCATCTCCCCCGGCCGGACCTCCAGCGTCAAGCCCTTCAGCACAGGCTTGTCTTTGGTGTAACTAAAGTGCACGTTTTGCAGTGAGAGACCTCCCTTTGGATCGGGAACGGGCTGCGCATCGGGCGCCTCGTAGACCTCCTGCTCCGCGTCCGTTATCTCGAACAGCCGCTGGGCCGCCGTCAGAGCGCGATTCATGAAATCGCTGAAGCCGGTCAGCATGCGCAGAGGACCGTAGAACAGGGCCAGGTAGTGCAGGAAGGCCATCAGTGTCCCGGGGGTCATGCCCGGCTCGCCCCGCAGCAGCGCCCGTCCGCCGAAGTACCACACCATAAACGTGCCCGTGCCCATGAGGAAGTGGATGATGGGGGCGCCGGTCGCCCACATGGCTTCGGCGGTCGCGGCGGAGTCCGCGAAGCTGGAACTGCGCCACCGGAACTCATCTATCTCGCGGGGCTCCTGGCTGAAGGCCTTCACCACCCGGATGCCCGAGATGGAGTCCGTCGCGCGTGCCGTCATTATGGCCCGTCGCTGCCAGTAGCGATGATAGAGCCGTCGGAGCCGCCGGTAGAACCACGCCGTCGCCAGCAGCACCGCGGGCGCGGGGATGAGCACCAGCAGAGCCAGTTGCCAGTTCAGCCAGAAAATCATCACCAGTATCCCCACCAGGAGCAGCAGCTCCGGCACAAAATACGCGCCCACCTCGATCAGGAAGAAATTGACCCGTTCGGTGTCGTGGGTCAGCCGGGATATCAGCGATCCGGTCTGGCTCTTGTCGTAGCGTCGCAGCGTGAGCCGCTGAATCGCCTGGTAGAGGTCGAACCGGATCTCGTGCACCACCTTTGAACCCACCCGGGCGGCCAGCCGGCCCCGCACGATCGTCAGCAGCACGCCTGCCAGGGACAGGCCCACCAGGGCGGCCACAAGCAGCGCCAGCAACGGCATGCCCCCCTCGCCCTTGAGAACGTCATCAACCAGCGTTCTCACCAGCAGGGGCGGCACCACGCCGACCGCCGTGCCCGCCATGATCAGCCCGCTCAGCAGCGCCAGCAGGGGCCAGTGAGGGCGGACGTACTGCCAGAACCGCGACGCCACCTCCCACTTCTTCAGGCAGCCCGGGCAGAATCCCCCCTTCTCCGGCAGCAGCCGGCCGCAGCGGGGGGCAGCGGGTCCGCTCTTCCTCCCCCAGCTCGAACTCCGGCGCGCGACCCTCCTTCCGCGCCTCTGTCAAGGCCCGCGCGATCCTGCTGAACTTGCTCGCCTGCGAATTGGAGCCCCTGGCCACCTCCACGCGGCGCCCGTCCGTTTCCACGTGCAGGGCAACCCGACCGACCAGGTGCTCGGCCTGCGCGGAGCGGACATCCTCCAGCGGGACGGCCAGATCCGGACCGTCGTCGGTCTCGGCGAACGTCATGACGCGCCGATCCGTGACCGCCAGCCAGCGATGGCCGAAGCGGTCCCCGCGCGTGATGTCCGTCTCCGTCAGCAGGAGCAGCCCCTCGTCGGGCGCAAGAAACCGTTCAATCTCTGGCTGACGAGCATCCATGAGCCATTCGGGGTGAGGCTACGCGGATCTCTACCGAAAGAGAATCCCACGGGAGCGGCACTGCGTATGCCTGCGAGAGACGCGCAGGTGCAGCAGCGTGTGGCGGACCGGCTATGACGCCGGGCGGAACATCTCGAGGTCCCCTTGGGATATTCGCCTTCATCGGCGACCGAAGCGCGCTCCCATTATGCTCACGGCGACCCGCCTGTCAAGGCCTTTTTTCCCGAGAAAGCAGTTTTTCGCGGAAGAACAGCCGAAAGCCCCATAGGCGCAGAATTCAGCTCTTGTGGAGCCCCGACAACTCGGCGATCGTCCCGGCCCGCCGGCGGACGGGTCGCCGTTCGTCCTCCAGGTAAAGCGCGACGATGTCTTCCACGTCCTCCCCCATCCCGGCCAGTGCCTCCGCCGCGGCCAGCTCGACTCGCCAGCGAACGTCGGCATAAACCGGCCCCAGCCACGGGCCGCCGGCCAGCTCCTGGCGCGTGTCGATCTCGTCCCGCTCCAGGAAGCGGCGAATCGCGGGCGCGGCCCTGCGGTCGCCGATGCGGCCCAGGCAGCGCAGGGCGGCCACGTAGGCGTCGGTGGGTGCTTCTTGCTGCTTCAGCACAGACACGAGCCCGGGCACGGCCCGCTCGTCTCCCAGCCGGCCCAGCAGCACGGCGGCCCCCACCCAGTCCGGGGCGTTGCGGCCGCCTCCCGTCTCGCCCGTCCGGCGCTCCTCCAGCGCACGGAGCAGCGGCAGCACGGCCTCCCGCGACCGCAGCATCGCCAGGGGAATGGAGGCCCAGAAACGCACCTCCTCGTCGCCGCTATGCACCGCGTCCAACAGCTCCGGCATGGCGCGCTCCCCCTCCTGCATCAGCAACCAGACGGCCGCCTGCGGATCGTCGGACGAGAGGTCTTCGATCAACTCCCCCGGTGGCTTCTGCCGGGGAGCCTCCGGGAAGGCGCCGGACCAGTGCAGCACGATCTCCTCGCCCGGCGAACGGTCGGCCTCCGGCGGACCGAGCGCGCCGGTGCCGAACAGCCTCTTTTGGACCTCCCGTATCGGCAATTCACGCGGGTCGCAGTCCAGTATGGCGCAGAGCGCTGCCGCCACACCGGCCGCCTCGCCGATCCGCTGCATGTCCCGCATCATGCGCATCTGGTAGTGGGCGTCCTGGGTCAGCGAGACGCCCCGGCAGGCCACCAGCAGGTTGTCCACCCGCCGCGGCAGCAGGCAGCGGTAAGGCACCTCACAGCCGTAGTTGCCGCCGGGCTGGCCCAGCAGGTAGCAGTAAACCACCGCCTCGTCGCTCTCGCTGGCGTAATCGCGGGCGTGGTTGTCGAAATTGGACATCGCGTAAGCGATTACGTCGTCGAACTCCCGCTCCAGCGTTTCGTCGAAGAGGGTCAGCGTGTACTCCCCCTCAATCTGTCGGCCCTGGCGCACTCCCAGGATGGGGGCGATAAACAGGACGCGGTTCTCGGCGTCGTATCGCTCCCGCCGGTAGTGCTCCAGTGCATCGCGGCGCGCACGGGTGATGTCGAACACGTCATCCGAGTCGCAGTAGCCGGCGTCGAAGTTCAGGTGGCGGAGCTGCCCCTCCTCGTCGAGCACGCTGCCCGACAGCGTGTGGGGATGCAGCAGGCCGTCGCCTTCGCGGCCGTAGCGGAACGGTGCGCCGGCCATGGCCGCCACGTCGGCATCCCCGGTGCTGTCAATGAACTGCGACGCGCGGCAGGTTGCCGGCCCGCCCGGCCCCACGGTGCGAACCGCCTCGATGCGGCTGGACGCATACTTCCCCCCTCGGTCCGAGGTGTCCAGGGTGGCAACGTCATAGATAGTGGTGTTCATCATCAGCCGCACGCCCACCTCGCGCAGCATCTGCAGCGTTGCCAGCCACTTTGCCACGGGGTGAAACTGGCGAACCCGCCCCGCCGGAGCCATCAACGGGGTCAGCTCGTCCGTCCTCTCGTCCAGCGCGTCCTGCAGTCCGCCCTCCACGCCGTAGAAATACCCGTGGATGTTGCCCCCGGTGCCGATGCCGCCCAGTATGGGTGTGCTCTCGATGAGCAGCGTGTCCGCGCCCTCGCGGGCCGCCGCCAGCGCAGCCACGGTGCCCGCCGTACCGCCCCCGCAGACGACCACGCTCGCGTCGAGTTCCTGCACCGGCGCATCCAGCCGCTCGGTTTTCGCCTCCGGCGCGGGCCCCTCGGCTGCCGCTGCCTTTCGACCCACCTCCTCGCCCAGGGCCAGCAACCCCGCAAAGGCATTCTCGGCAAGGTCCACGTCGCGCGCCCACGGTCCGGCTCCGAAAAGGCCCTCCAGCTTTGCGTGCGCGCAGCCATCCAGATCGCCGACAGTCGGTGCCCTCAGGTGCATAGCGTCATACGCCATCTGGGTCACCAGCGCCTCGGCGCACCCCGGCACTTGGTCGCGCACCGTCCGCACGAGCTCCGGCACCATCTCCTGGGCGGCCACCGTGCGTGAGACCTCCGCGTCGAACATAATCCGCGCCTCGCCCGGCCAGGGCGAGGGCACCACGCGCAGGCGCCGGCACTCCTCCGGCCCGGACAACTCAACCGTCTCCGTCAGCCCCTCCACGTGGTTCATGATCAGCCCGTAACGGAGCGCCTCCGCTGGCGGCCTCAGGCCGGAACCCGCGCACCGCCACAACGCGGCCTCGTGCGTGGCGTCCACCACGACCCGGGCACGGAACTCGATCTCCCCGGACTTCCCTGCCAGGACGGCACCACAAGCCGCCTCGTTCGCCGTCAGCAGGGCCACCGGACGGACGTGGTACAGCAGGTCCAGCCCGGCCTCGGTCGCCATCTCGTCCAGGGTCAGCTCCAGCACTGCGTTATCCAGCACCCCGTTGCCCCGCCCGCCCTTTGCCGCCACGGCGGCGGCTACCTCCTTCGCCAGTCCCTGCGGTTCGCGCGGCAGTTCGTTCTGGAAGGTCCAGACCCCTTCCCATCCCGGAACCGGGTGGGCTCCCGCGATCAACACGGCCAGTCCCTTGCGCGCGCAGACAAGGCCGGCCGCAAACCCGCTCAGCCCGGCTCCCACCACCAGCACATCGTATTCCCTGCCGTCTGCACCGGTCATCCGACAGCCTCCGTGTGGCCCTTGTTCCTGTGGACAGCGCTTTGAGGAGAGCATCCTACGCAGGGGCGGCGCCGGTTTCAAAGGTGGGCCTCAAGCGCGGCTCGGGCCGGCGGCGCAGTCGCGATTGAAATCTTGACAGCGGGCGTCGGGCCACTTAGAATAGGCGACATTGGAGCGGGCGTAATTCAGTGGTAGAATGTCAGCTTCCCAAGCTGGACGTCGCGGGTTCGAATCCCGTCGCCCGCTCCACTCCTTTCCGCGACATCGCCTGCCAGGGCTTGTCTATCCGTGCCACACCCCAAGAGTTACGACTCGCCCGGCCGAGGGGATGTCCCGCCTGTTTTGCCAGCAGTTGACTCCAGATGTCCACGCCGGAACGCAGTATGTGGAAAATCTGGCAGAAACTGGATGAAACTCTGGATGAAACTCTCGGGCTTCCCCCTTCCCTGGAAGGATGGTCTCGCTGAGCCGAGAGCAGACGCTGCCCAAGCGGGTATAGGGCAAACATGAGCCGCACGGTCAAGAATGTGCATTGCGGAGCCGCTGATGATACGCCAGCCGTCTCTGGGTATCGTCTCCATACGGCGGCGAGGCGCTGCATGTCGTGTCGCGCCGAGACGGCTCGGCTGAGCTCACCTGGACCTCGCTGTTGTGCCTCTCCGATGCGTCACTCGGTCGCGCCGGGGGCTTGCATTTGCCATCAGGTTCGCGTATAGTCGTATGAGAATCTGGTGTCCGTACCCCTGAGGAGGTCTGCCATGGAGCCCGCGTCCCGTGCGCCTAAGCCGTCGGAGATGGCCGAAGAGGTAGTACGTCGGTTTGGCACAGCGCAACGTGACATTCGTGCCAAGATGCGTGCGTGCGATGACGTGCCCCGCTTCATCAGGAACGTGGAGAACGCCCACAGGCAAACAGCCAGGAGCACCTTGCGTTTTGGCCCCGGTCCCTCCCAACCGCCGGGGGAAGCTTGACACGGGGGTGGGGAGTTCCGTGAATCTGTACCGCCTCGCGTCTGCTTCCAGCGTCAGCCCTCCCGTCTGCACCGATCCGCCGTTCTCGAATTTCGACTTCGTCGACAGTGATTTTGGCGGGGTGCCATCCATTCGCCGCATCTTTTCGCAGGCACGCAGCTACGGATGCCGGACGCTGATAATCGAAGAGATCCCGGCGACCGGCGTGTTGGCGGAGGACGACGCGGAACTCTCCGCTCTCTTCCCCGACTTCCAACCGAGCGGCCTGAAGCGCCTGAGCTTCTGGAAGATGCCACTGACCAGCGTCGACGATGTCTCTGAGGCCGACCCAGAGTCGCTGCTAGGGTTCGCGATTCTCAAGCGGGATTCTGTTCCCCCTCGGCACGACGGTTCGTGGTATGTGTTCGAGTCGGTCATTGTCAAGTACCCTCACAGACACAACTGCGTACCGGGAGCGGCTGACTTCTCCGTTCGCGTTGGCGACAGTGACTTCACGGTTCCGGGGGTTCTCTACTGCCAGCAGAACGGCCTCAATAAGGCGTGCGCTCAGGTTGCACTGCGGTCCCTCCTGGCGACACGCAATCCTGGCCAGGATTTGTCTTATGGCCAAATCAACCAGTGGGCTGCCCAAGGTGCGCCTGGCTTCGAGCCCTGGCGAGGCCTGTCGGTCCCCGAGATCGGGCATGTGCTTTCGGCCAGCGGGGTCGGGTTCCTCGACATCGACTACCGAAGCAGGACGCCCGAAGAGCGCGAGCAACTGCCTCCCTATCAGAAGCTGGTGTACGCGGGCATCGAATCAGGCGGTGGCGCACTGCTTGGGTTCCGGCTCAGTGGTGAAGGCTTGACGGAGGAGGTGCGCCATATCATCCCGTTGTTCGGGCACACCTTTAACCAAGACGCGTGGGTGCCGCGCGCCGAGACAGCCTACTTCCACATTGGCGAGAACACACGATATCTGCCCAGCGAGTCCTGGGTTAGCAGCTTCATTGGGCACGATGACAACTTTGCATCGAACTTCTGCGTCCCCAGGCTCTACATCCCCCCAGGGCAAGCCGACTACGTGGCTGAGCTGTTCCCCAGCAAGTGTGCCTACAGCGGCACCCTGGCTGAGGCCGTAGCAGTAGACTACCTGTATTCAGTACTTCCGGAACTTGCGGGGTCCTCCCTTCCTTGGCTACGTCGTCTGGTGGCATACGTCCAGGGGCAAGAGATCGTTCTTCGCGCGATCTCTGTGACAGCGGATGAGTACGTCCGTCACTGGAAAGGACTGAGAGACTGGGACGGCCGAGCCGAGGACGAGGCGCTGTGTGATGCTCTGAAGCCTTACCTGCCCGCGCGACTCTGGATGGTTGAAATATCAGTGCCTGAGCTTTTTCCGGCAAACCTCCACAAGGTGGGCGAGATCGTCTTCGACGCCGTGCAGGGCATGAGTCCTGAGCGCGATTTCCGGTTGTTCAAGTTCGCGCGGGTACCGGGCCGGCTCTTGCTGTTCCGCGAGCTATCCCCAGACGGCACACCATCATTCGCACCCGTCCCCAGTCAGCTACGATCGCACACGCCGCTCTATGGGTCCGAAGATGGTGCCCCTTAGGGCAGCCCCCTTTCACCAACCACGACGCTTTGCTCCCTGGCCCTGCGCGCCGCGCTGGCGGATTCCGTTGCCGACAGATCCGGCAGCGCCTTCAACGCCCCGGCCACGTCGAGGAGGGAGGGGTCGGTGTAGACGTTCATGGTGAGGTCAAGCGACGAGTGGCGCAGGGCGGTCTGGGCGGTGCGGGGGGCGACGCCGTTCTTGCTGAGGTGGGTGCCGAAGGTGTGGCGCAAGGCATGGAGGTCAACCGTGCGGCCGCGCTCGTCCTCCTTCGGGATATCGGCTGCCGCAAGGTCCCAGC
>CAZNGS010000064.1:0-23229 GCA_964572825.1 uncultured candidatus Brocadiaceae bacterium | reverse complement strand
GTAGCCGGTCTCGCGGACGGCTTCCTTGAACTTGAGATAGTACTCTTCCTGGGTCTGGTAGATGAAGTGATACTGGTCGGCTATGCGCTGGCTGGGCGGGCCCTGGGCGGGATCGTACCAGCCGGGGAATGGCGAGATGTCGGCCTCTTCCAGGGACTGGTCCCTGCCCAGGTTGCCGCCCCACGCGGCGCTCAGGCCCTGCTGGTTGCCGTATTTGTCTCTCAGGAACTCGGCGAAACGCTGGTAGTAGAGCCGGCGGTAGGTGGGTGCATCGCTGAGCATGTTCTCCAACTGGCGTATCTGCAGGTAGGCGTTCTCCTCGTTCTGCAGCTCAATGAAGGCCAGCGCGGGGTCGTCCGCGTAGCGCAGGCCGGTGTGGGGGTTCACGTGGTTGAGCAGCTTGACGTGCCAGTTGATGATCAGGTCCTGCACGTCGGGCATCACGGCCGTTGCGCCATAGAAGCTGCCGGCACGGGGGAAGCGCTGCCGAAGCATGGTCTGGGCTTCTTCCCAATTGATCAGACGCTCGCGATCCGCCGGCGTGGGGAACCAGCCGTAGAAGACCGACCAGCCCGTGTAGATGCCCCGTTCTTTCGACTCGTGGAAAATCAGGTCAAACAGATCCAGGTGGCCCTGGTGAAACTTGAGACCATCCTCGGGGTCCATCAGCTTGAACATGTGCGCCCATTTGTTGTCGTGGGGCTTGGCGAACGCGTGCAGGCGGTTGATGTTGGCCCCGTAGTGCGCGGCCGCCCGGGGGGCGTCTTTCATGTATTGGGCGTTGATCTGGGCGTTGTTGGCCCGCAGGATGTTTACGCCCCACAACTTCAGCGGTGTGCCGTCCTCGTGAACGATCCGGTCGCCATCCATCTTCAACCAGCCGCGTTTACCGGCCGGTTTTTCCAGCCAGTCCTCCATGCCGATTTCGTCGGGTTTTGAGAAATCGTTGTCGACGTTGACCGGGAACCAGTCCGACGTGTCGACCCAGCGGTTGCGGGGGTCGAAGCTGAGAGTGCCGGGCAGGCGCACGGCGATCTGCTGTTCCCAGGTCCCGCCGGCCGGTATGGTGCGCCCGGCGGAGTCGGTCATGAAGCGTACCTCGTCGCTGTCGCGGTGAACGAATACGGCGGGATCAAAGCGCAGAACGGTCGTCTCCCCGCCTGCTGTCCTCAGGACGGCCTCTCGCACGCCGCCGTCGCCGCCCCGGCCTGGGGGCAGGGACTCGACGATCTCTCCGTCGCCGGTGCGCAGAACCATTCGGCCGCCTTTGAAGTAGGGAGAGGGTCCAAGCAGCAGCGAGACGGTGCCCCTGGGTTCGCCGGCACCGCCGGGCATGCCGAACTGGAAATCCTGCTCGGGCGTTACCTGGTAGGTAATCTGGAACGTATTGCGCGGGGTCTGCCGGACAATCTGTCTCAGCCGGAACCGTGCCACGGTCTCGTTGCCCCGGACGAAGACAGCGTCATCGGCGTAGACCCGCACGCCGTCCTCCACCATCGGTTCGCCCTTCAGGTGACTCCTGCTGGCCACCTGCCACGCAGGCCCCCGCGGCCGGGTCTCCAGCGGGAAGGCCACCGACTGGCCCTTCTGCACGATGATGTCACTGCGGTGCGACCCGGTGACGCGGAAGTTCTCGGCGGCAAGCGACGCCGGCATGAACAGAACAAAGGCGACCACGAAAGAAAAGCAGCACAGTACCCTGTAATACACTGTCTCACTCCTTCTGTCTTTCGGGCGGAATCACTTCGCCCGCTCCGGCGACCGGTCAGCGGCCTGGTCCAGTCTGTTCTGTCCCCGACGGATCCCCGGAAGGTCTGCTCCTACGAAACGTTCTCCCTTTCCCACATGTTTGCGGTTGCTGTCAGCGACGCGGACTCTGCCATAGGGCGCCCATCCGCTCCAGCCGGGCGCGGTTCTCGCGGACGGCTTTCGGTTCGATGATCAGCTTCCCGTCGTGCCAGCCGACGTAGAGCGGATAGAGGTTCAGGCGGACGAAGTTCTGCGCGCGGGTGGCATAGTCATTGGTGTTCATGAAGTAGGCATACCACCACTCACCGCCTTCATTCTGGAACATGTAGCCGTTGCCGCCGTAGGGGGCGCCGACCCGCAGGTTGCGCCAGGGGCCCTCGATGGTCTCGCTGACCATGTAGTTCATATCGTAACTGCCACTCCAGTCCGTCGAGTACTTGACGTAGAGACCGTCGATGATAAGCAGGCCGGTTTCGACGTCTTCCGTCCCCGTCAGGTTCCTCTCCACAACCACGGGATGCCTGGGCTCCTGGGTCTCACCCTTCACGAAGGCCTCCAGGTCCCGGAACCGCTGCGTCCACCCCGCATGGGCAAAGAGAATGGAGCCGTCTTTGTCCTTGATGGTGTCGGTCGGAGCGGGAATTGCGCGGACCGGGTCGTACGGACCGGCGATGGTGCCGGAGGTGGACCTGATCAGGTATGCGCCCATGCCCAGGATCATGACCTCCCCGTACACCGTACCGCCCATCTCCTTGAACTTGATGTCGAAAAGTTCGGTGCGCTTGCGCCGCTGCCGGGCGATGAATTCTTCATATCTTTCGACATCGAAATCGGGGTGTGCCCTGAATTCGTCGATGTGCATGACGGCACCGGGGTCGGGTTCCCAGCGGAGAAGGTCCTTCGAGTGGTAAACCGGAACCTGGTTGGCCCATTCGTCCACGCCCCAGAATGAACCGGAACAGTAGTAGTGGCCATCGTCGAATCGGTTGACCCACACGTCGCGCAGATGATACGGGGTCAGGTCGGGGTGCCCCTTCCAGAGGTCCAGGGCGGTGGCCTGCAGGGAGTTTACCGCCTGGAAGCTGGTGGTGTGACCTCGGGGATTGGGCGCCGGCAGGCTGAGAGCCGGACCGCCCCGGCCACCCTGGGAGACCACCGGCGTGACGGCCGCCCGGTAGGGCCACTGGCTGTATTCGTCCTCGCCCGAAACGGTGGCCAGCCAGCCGCCCTCCCCGTCGGGCACCAGAGTGGACTGCCCGCCGTTGGCCAGCATCAGGCAGGGCTCGTGCCAGGGACCCTTCAGGGACTTCGACCATGACGCCATCGTGTCTATGCTGTTGTTGCCCAGACGGCCCGTCCGCGTGGTGAATGTCCAGATATACCACTCCCCCTGCCGGGCCAGATGACTGCCCCAGATGCCCATGTTCTCCGGCCGCCGAAGGTAGCGCGGATACCACCGCACCCCGGTGAACAGGGCCTTCGGCGCCCCGGCCAGTCCGCTGAGGTCCGGCTTCATCCTCGCCACCAGGCCGCTGCCGAACACCCAGTAGACGGCGCCGTCGGCGTCCTCGAACAGCGACGGGTCGCGCCCGGTGCGGGTGATAAGGCCCAGGTTCTCATACGGGCCTTCGGCCTTCCCCGTGGTGCTCTTCAAAAGGACTGATCCCTGGCCGTTCATCGAACAGGTGATCCAGAACGTGCCCCTCAGGTAGTGGACCTCCGGCGCGGTCACGGCCCGCCCGATGCGCGCCCCGGCCCCGCAGGTCAGGTCCAGGTGACCCGCCTTCTGCCTCAGCAGGCCGTCGCGCTCGATCTCCCACACGTAGCCCAGGTCCGTCCAGTTCTCGCGATCGGGCGAGGACCACAGCCGCACGCCCCGGTTGTTGCTCCAGTCCAGCGTGCCGTCGGGGGCGCGGCTCGCCTCCGTGCCGGTCAGATACCACGTCCCGCCTACCTGCGCCGTGCCTTGCGCGGCAGGCAGGTCCGGCCCCCGGCAGAGCGCCGCATCGCGCAGAGGGTGGTCCATGACCGGCTCGATCATCTCCAGAAGCTGGGGCACGTCGCCGGGTTTCCGGCTGACCGGGCGCCGGGCAACAGATGTGACGACCTCCTCTGCCTTCGGGGCCGCGGGCCGGGCGCCGGCGACCGCGCGGGTCGGCTCGGGCATGGGGGCCAGCACGGGCCGGTTATCTCCGCCGGTCGGCGGGGTGCAGGATATCCACGGCCCCCCGTCGGGACCGGGAAAGACGGTCACACGCCCGGCGCCCGCCTTGAGCAGTTCGGGGCGGCCGTAGGGACCGAACAGTTCCTCGGACCGGGCGATGTAGGCGTCCTCGCTCGGACGTCCACCCCGCAACGTGGTGGCGGTGTAGATGAAGGCGTAGCCGTCGCCGTCGCGGATCACGGACACTCCGTAGGGCGCGCCGTGCTCGGGCAGCAAGCCGTCGGTATAGAAGTCCTGGATGCGGGAGGGCAAGTAGACCGGCGCGCCCTCGTAGCCGACCTCGTTGTGGCGGAGACCCTCCAGGGTGTCCGGGTCTTTGAGCGGAGCCATCATGCCGCCGCCCCAGACCAGGTAGCGGGTGCCCGCCCGCCCTGAGCCGGCCGAAGGGTCGGCGTCCACGAACAGCGAGGCGTCGCCCCTGCCGGTGGGCGCTCCGCCGGCCTCGGCAAGGAGGCGCGTGTCGGTGTAGGGTCCCCTTACGTCGGCGCCGCCGGGCATGGCGCCGGCGGCGTAGCCGTTCATGCTGAAGGTGATCCAGAACCGCTCTCCGTCGTGGGCCAGCCGGGGCGCGGTCATGCCGCGAGCGCGCTCGCCCGGAGGCCGGCCGGAGACGGGGTAGAGCTCGGTCTGCCAGGCGCTCCCGCCGGCCGTGCGCGGGTTCGGATTCTCCCACAGGTCCCAGACGAAACCCAGGTCGGTCCAGCTTTCGAGGTCTCTGGAGGACCAGACGCGCACGCCGCGGTTGTTGTGGAAATCCGCCGCCCCGTTTTCGTGTTTGAGTGCCGTCGTGCCTGTGAGGTAGTAGGTGCCATCAGGCGCGCGGGCGACCCCCGCGTCGCGCAGCGGTTCGCCGATCCGGGGTTTGATGACCTCGGCCGCCCCGCAGTTCAGACACGAAAAACCGGCCGCGCAGAATACCGCAAGACCGGCCCACATCCGCCATCTACTCGGTACCTCGCCCACGCTGCGGTCCTCCCACATTTCAAGGTCTCGGCCCCGGCAGAGCACGCGCCGAAGGGCCGATCGGTTCTCCGATTCCCGCAATGCATTACGCGTGTAAGCTACAGCGGCCGCCTCACCGTGTCAAGTAGAGCAGGTTGAAACACCCCTGCGGCGCTTACACCTCGAAGCCCTCGCGGTACCGGCGGCTGATGTGCTCGTTCAGCTCCGGCGGGTCCACCACGCGCCGGTTGGCGTGGTCGTATTCCACGATCTTGCCGGGGCCGGCGTTCATGGCCAGGATGCCGCTGAGCACGTATTCGGTCAGGCCGGAGGAGTATTCGAAGCTGGCGCTGGAGGGCTCGCCGGTGCGGATGGCGTGGAACCACTCGGCGCGGTTGTGGCCTTTCGCGCGGGGGATTGTCTTCGGCGGAGGCTCGGTGGCCCGGTGGAGCGATTCGGGGATGACGCGCACCCCGCCGCCTGTGCCGCCGGAGAACATGTAGCCCTTCTCGCCCACGTAGATGGTGCCGAACTGGCGGAAGTCCCGCCCGTAGGCCGCCTCGATCTGCTCCACGAGTTGCGGCATGTTCTGGATGTGCTCCACCGGGTTGCCGTCTTTGTCGGTCTCGGTAGGGTCGGGGTTCGGCTTGATGCCGTCGAACCAGAACACGGTCAACGGCGGCATGTCGGCACGGGCGGGGATGGTCCACTTGAAGGTGTTGGTGCGGTAGTACTGCTGCGTGCCGCCGTAGAGGCGGTAGAGGCATTCGATCCGCCAGGTGGGGGCCCGGTCTATCTTCAGCGCCCAGTAGGCTCCGTCCATGGTGTGGCAGCCCCAGTCGCCCAGGTTGCCGGTGCCGTACTTGCGGTTCGCCCGCCAGTTGCCCGCCGGGATGTGGTAGCCGGGCGGAACGTCGGCGGACTGCGGGACCGGTGCCGACCACAGATCCCAGTTGAACCCGTCCGGTATGGGCCGCGGCGTCAACTCTCTGTCCTCACCCCCGTAGGAGCGTCCGCACCAGTGATAGACCTGCGTGACGGGGCCGATGGCCTCGGCCCAGATGTACTCGCACAGACGGCGATAGCCCTCCCCGGAGTGCCCCTCGTTGCCCATCTGTGTGGCCACCTGGTGCTTTCTGGCGGCCTCCTGCAGGGCGTAGGCTTCGTGGATATTGTGGGCCATCGGCTTCTCGATGAAGGTGTGCTTGCCGCGGCGTATCGCGGCCATGCCGATGCAGGCGTGGTTGTGGTCCGGCGTGCAGACGATGACGGCGTCGAGCCTGTCGCCCATCGCGTCGAGCATCTCGCGATAGTCCACGAAGCGCTCCATGTCGCGCGCTTTCACATTCGCCTGTTCCAGGTCGTTGATCCTGTCGATGGTTCGCTGCATGCGGCTGTCTTCCACCTCGCAAAGGGCCACCAGGTGTTCCTCCCGGGACACACCGGCGACGTGGCCCCCGGAGATGCCGCCCAGGCCGACGATGGCGACCTGGAGCTTCGAGCTGGGATTCCTGACCGGCAGGATGGCGGGCGCAGCCGCACTATCGGTTGCGGTCAGCGCGCTGCCGGCGGCGGCGGTCAGTGCGACCCCCGCCGTCGTCCGCAGGAACCTGCGTCGGCTGACGCCACGGCGCGGCGCATCGCTCCGGCGTTTTTGTTCTTCGGACTCTTGCACGTCCCCATCAATCCGGCTCATAGCGTCTCCTCCCACAGATTCCCGAAAATCAATCGGCATTCGGCTTGTCCAGGCATATGACCTGTCCGGCGCTCAGCGAGACGAACAATCTGCCGTCCGCAGCCGCCATGCCGTCGAAGACGGGCGGGGCTTCCAGGTCGAGCTCGGCCAGCTTCGCTCCGTCCCGGGCGGAGACGGCCCACAGCAGCCCGCCGGTGCGCCCTTCGAAGGGCGCCAGCAGGTCGTCCGGATCGGCCGGGTCCAGTGTGCCAGCGACGAGCACGACTTTCTCGGTCGCTCCGCCCTTGCGTGCCAGCGTAAGTGCGTCGATGATCATGGGCACCTTCGTCTGCCACAGGGGAGGTGCGCTTCGCCCCAGCGGGCCCATCGTCCAGGACTTCACCTCATCCTGGATGACCCCCTGTGGTCTCGGCTGGTTGGCGTTGGAATCGGCCACCAACAGGCTGTGGTCGCCGGGGCTGTAGTAGCCGAAACGGCCCGGATTCCCCGGCCAGGTGTGGGCGGCGTAGGTTTTCTCCTCGTTGAACACAAGCAGCCGGCCCTGTTTGGCGCCCTGGGTTCCGAAGTGCCATCCGGGCCACTGGTCGGAGTAGATCCACCATTTCCGCTCGTCCAGCGAGTCGTCCAGGAAACCGTTGTTCGAGATAAGATGCGGTTCCATGGGACGCGCGCCGAAGGGGTCTATCTTGGGCGCGGGCAGCTCGTTCAATGTCAGGTCGAAGACCTTCTGGAAGAGGTATATCTTCCCGTGATCGCTCACCAGGACATCGGTGCGCGCACCCGGCATGTCATTGCCCACGGTAAACTCCGTGAAGCCCTGCTCCCGAGCCTGCGCGAGGACCTGCGCCAGCTTCTGCTGGTTTCCGACGGTCTTCAAGCCTTTCCTGAGCTCCTCGAGCTGAGGGCTCGGGCCCTCTACGTGAGCATGGTGGAGCATCTTTCCCGTGGCTGCGTCGAGTCCATACAGATCAACGCCGCCGTCCAGGTAGCTGGAGCGCCCCGCCGTGGCATAAACTACCCCATCCAAAACCAGCACGCTGCCATGGGCGGGCCAGACGGATTCGACGCTGCCGTAGGAGACCAGCCGCCGCTCCTGCGGGGCAACGCGGAAGCGCCAGACGAGTTCGCCGTCGGATTCCCTGAGGGCATAGACCCGGCCATCCGCGCAGCCAAAGAGCACCAGACCACGGCAAACGGTGGGCGGCGAATCCACGGGCCCGCCGGCGGTGAACCGCCACAGCTCCCGTCCGTCCTCCTCGGAGAGGCAGACCACCTGATGAGCGTTTTTGCGCGCGACGAACACCCGGCCGGCAGCGATCACCGGCGGCGTGAGTTCGCCGCCGAGTTGGGCGGACCAGGAGGTCTCCAGTTCGGGGGCCACTGCGGTCGAAGCCTCGCCGCTGCGCGCTGCATCGTGCCGGTAGGTGGGCCAGTCGGCGGCGCCGGGGCCGGCCACATCCCCGGTTTCGCCAAAGGCCGGGCCCCTCACAAGCCGGGCTGAGGGCGCGGAGGGGGATTCGACGCCCGCGCCGGGCTCGCCGCGGCCATAAACTGCCGTGAAGCCGGGCACTTTGACGCCGGGATAGCACGAACACGGGTCCGGCGGCGCGTAAAGCAGCCCGTTGGCGGGCATGACGCCGTAGCTGCACGCTCCCCGCAGCCAGTCGGGTGCGGCGTGGTTGTTCCCGCGCAGGTCAAGAAACTCGGCGCCCCGTCGCGACGCTATGAGGTATCGTTCGGTGGCCTTGCCCCGGTAACAGCGGATATGGTGACCCCGATTCAACATGTTACCGATATCAACCCTTCGCACCTGCGCGCCGGTGGTCGGGTCCAGGCCGCCTCTGCCGCCCTGGGTCCACAATGCGCCATCGGCGATCATGTAACTCGCCACCGAAGCGAACCCCCAGGTAGCGCCAGGGCCACCCTTCCACAGCACCTCGCCGGTCTTCCCGGAAAGGCAGCGCACGCCATCGCCGGCATTAAAGTAGGCGTTTCCCTCGTAGAAGATCACCGTCCCGCTGTAAGCACGGGCTCCCAACTTCTTGAACTCGTCCTGGGTTCTGCCGATCCGCTCACAGGGAGTGCGCCAGAGTTCCCCGCCGGTGGCCAGGTCAAGGCAAACGACTTCTTCGAAGTTGAAATAAGCCACCCGCTGCATGTCGGCGACCAGCGATTCCGGCGCGACCCGGCGGGCCTCGCTGCGCCAGAGGACCTCGCCCGTTTCCTTATCCATGGCCACGATCTGTTCGGGACCGGACTCCATGACCATGTTCAGGAACTTCCTCGCATCCTGCGTGCCGTCTTCTGCGCTGCGCACGGGTATATCCCGCACGCGCAGAACCAGCGTGCCGGTCGGGGCCAGAAGCACCTCATCCACGTCGCTCACGTGATCGTATGTGCGCAGGACCTGGCCCGTGGCGGCGTCCAGGACGCTGAGCGGGCCGCGGTAAGAGAGCGTGGCGTAAACGCGCTCTCCGTCGGTCACCACGCGGCGGTTCAACTCCAGCGGCGCACCCCAGTTGTTGTCCACACCCCAGATGGTGGGGCCGGTGTCGGCCCAGTAATCCGGGCCGAAGCCCTCCAGGCGCTGCTGCCACAGCCTGACGCCGTTGAAAGCGTCGCGGGCGACCAGCGCCCATTTCTCCTCGAAATCGTGGCTCAGCACCCCGACGGGCCCCTGGTCCTTAATGTAGAAGATGCGGCCGGCGTCGCTAACCAGCGCGTTGAACCCGGGGTTCCAACTGTGCGAGCGCAGCCACCGCGGTCCGCACTCCCACTGCAGGCGGTCCGGCGGCTGCACCAGGGTGTCCTTTGAGACCGGGTTGTTAGTGGAGTCGTAGAGATAGTGCGTCCAGTCGTCCATCTCCTCGGGCCGCGGCTTCTCGCGCATCTCCCAGCCGCCCTCGGTCCGGAGGCAGAGCACCCCGCCGGGCGAGAGCACCCGCATGACCTCTTCCATGGGCGCCGAAGAAGCATTCTCGACAACTACCATGCTCACCAGATTGTCTATGTAGGGCAACTCGCGTCCGTCCCAGCGTTCGACGGAGACGGGCCCGTAGACGCCGCGCGCCTGCAACTCGGCGCGGAGCTTCTCGACCGTGTCGGGTTCGGCGCTCAGCCCGTGGACCATGAAACCGTCCCCGGCACAAAGACCGGCCAGCCGGTCCGCGTCACCCTCGATCGCAACCACCAGCCCGCCCCGCACGCCGGCCTTCGCAAGAAGCTCCTCGGCAGCCATCACGGGCCGCATTCCGGCCAGACAGGTTACGCCCAAAAGGACTGCTATGCCCATCCATATTCTCTTCATCTGTCTCGTACTCTGAATGCTCAAATCAGCCTCCCTCTCGAACTCCAGGTCTCGAATCATCGCAGCGGTCCCGCGTCGTGATCGGGGCAAATGCGGCCGTCCACCCACTTCATGGGCACCAACGCCGGCCGCTGGCAGTATTCGCGCTCCGGCGCCATCTCTCCGCCGGGCGGAAAGAACACGCAGCCCCACCAGTTACCTCCCCGATCGCGGAAGAAGTTGCCGTGCCCCCCGTCGGTCAGCGCTGTGTAGCGCGGACCGAAGGGACCGTGGACGTGGTCGGAGCTGGCCACAATGGCGTCGTAGCTCGCGTTGCGCTCTCCACCGCCGTGTCCATGATGCCGATACGTGTAGCCGCCGTCCTCGGTCTTCCACGACCAGGCGGTCACGACCAGGTGGTACTTTCCCCCGTGCTTGAACATGTGCACGCCCTCGCGCACCGGCTCGGGCTCGTAGCTGGTCTGCCAGGGCCGGTGCACCTCGACCAGGCCGGCCAGGTCTTTCCTCAGCGTCCCGATCCAGCCCTGCTGCCAGATGAAATGAAGCGTTCCCTCGTCCTCGAAGACCTTGGCATCAATGTAATTCGTCAACGGACAGTCGGTGGTGGCCTCGTAAGGACCTTCGGGTTCGCCGGACGTGCTGCGCAGGATGAAGGTGCCGCCGAACCGGTCGCCCAGCCATTCCTGCCCGGGCACGCCTACGTTGAAGTTCATGCAGCCGATGATCAGGTAGTTGTCCAGTGACGGTGAGTAATGAATCTTGGGCGCCCAGAGGGAGCGCTTGACCCGCACCTCGGACGGCGGCGGATTCTGGTAAAACTCCTCGGGGGGCATCAGGCCGGGGCCGTCCGGCCAGTAGACGTAGAAATTGCGCAGCCATTCGGGGCCTTCGTCCAGGGACCAGACCAGCCCCAACGGCTCCCAATCCGCCAGGTCGGGCGATCGCCACAGCCGGGCGCCGTCGCTCCACACCCATGCCTCACCGCGCGGTCCGCCCTCCGGGCGGGTGGTGCCGGAGAGGTAGTAGCATCCGTCACGCCCGATGGTGATGTGCGGATCGCGCATCCAGTGGTCGAACAGGGGCTCCACGAAATCCGGTATCTGGGTGCGGCGATCGTGGACGTCCACGTCGCCGTAAGCTGCCAAGTCTTCGCTCATGGCTCCTGCCTTCAAACGCTGTCAGAGTGTTGAAAAGGCGCCTTTCGCTCCGGCGACGCGCCGGAGCTGTCGTAAAATGGATAGCTGAGGCGTCCCCGCCTCACCCATGCCGGCTTCTTCAACGGGGTGTTGGGGACGCATGCGCGCCCCGTGCTTCCTCGACCCTGCTCCTCAGTCGCGCTCCCGAACGTCGGCCGACTGAAGGCGCACGACACTCGCGACCAACTCCCGCAGCAGTTCCTCCCGAACGTCTTTATGGGCCGGGTGCCCGGAAAGGTCGTCCAGTTCACACGGGTCCTCTCGCAGATCATACAACCGCACGCAGCCGCGTGAATCAACGATCAACTTCCAGTCGCCCTTCCGGATGCTGCGCATCGCCCCCGAGCAGACGAAGGCATTGAGTTCTTGGAAGCCGCCGCCCAGCCACCTGTCTCTATCGCGCTCGAAATCTTCCTGCGTCAGCATGGGGCGTCCATTGCCCCACTCGCAACAGGCCACGTCCGCGCCCTCGATACGGTCCGTGGAACCGTTCAGGAACGGCCAAAGGCTTCTGCCCTGGACATCCGGGGGCGCCTCGACGCCCAGCGCGTCGCAGACCGTGGGGAACACGTCCGCAATGCTGGCGAAATGCTCGCTGTCCACGCCCCGGGCGGCCACGCCGTGGCCGGCGAACATCAGGGGGACCCTGATCAAGAATTCGGACAGGTCCAGGCCCTTGCGCAGCAGACCGAACTCCCCCGCCAGGTCACCGTGATCGGAGAGCACCACGATCAACGTCTCCTCGTAGAACCCGTGCTCGCGGAGGAACCCGATGAACCTGCCAATCTCGTCATCCAGCAGCCTGAGCATGCCCATGTAGTTCGTCCGGGCCCGCTTCACGTAAGCGTCCACGTCTCGTCCACCCAGGGAGTGGCGGAACATCTCGTCCTGCGCCCGCCAGCGGTAGCTTGCGTCGGCCAGGTCGTCGCGGCCGGTGACGGGAGGTACGTATGCGTCGCCGTCGAACAGGGAGTAGTACGGCTCTGGCACCTGGTAAGGATTGTGCGGCTCAGGAAACGAAAGCCACAGCGCGAACGGCCCGTCCGCTGCGAGGGCCACCCACCGGGTCGCGTCGGTGACCATGCGGTGGGGCAACTGCAATTCCGGGGGGAAAGGCGCGGGGTCGGGAGACATCCTGTGGTCCAGAGACTCCAGCCATTCGTCAAAGGCCCGCTCGCCGGGGCTTTTCTCATCGCTGATCTGGGCATGGTGATGGTAGGAGCGGACGTATTCGAAATCGTCGTTGTCCAGATGCGCGTGATTCTTGCCGATCAGCGCCCGCCGATATCCCAGGCGCCCGAGCACCTCGAACAGATGGGTCCTGGCGGAGACCATTTCCTTCGGCGTGATCCAGGGATCGGCGAAGTTGGGATCGCCCTGCCGCCTGTGGTTCTCGACGCCGCCGTGTGCGCTTGGATACCGCCCCGTCAACAGGCTGATGCGCGCGGGCGTGCAGATGGGGCTGGTCGTATAGGCGTTGCTGAAAGCCGTCCCCTGCTCTGCCAGCCGGTCAACGAAGGGGGTGGTGTCGGCGGGGAAACCCTCGCGGGCCGACATGCGGGCCTGCTGCTGATCGGTCATGATGATGACAACGTTGGGCCTGCTCATTTAGCTTTCGGGTTCCCTTTTGGTGTGTCACGCGGCGGAGTTCACGCGCTCGCAACGCCCACCCGCTCCTCGTACAGCGGGTCGCCCGGGGTGGAGAGCGGACCGCAGTTGCAGACGTATCGGTGCGGCGTCTGGCCGATCCGCGGCCCCAGCGCCTGCCACATCTCCTCGGTTTCCAGGCAGAGCGCGATCAGCGTGTCCGGGCGTATCCTCTGTATCTCATCGATGAGGAAGCTGAGCATACTGTAGCGGGTGTCGTGGGGTATGGGATGGCCGCTGCCGTTAGTGTACCCTCTCTCCCGCAGGAAAGGCGCCGCCGACCGCATGGCGTTCACGAACCGGGGATCCAGAATCTCGAAGTCCAGGCACTTTTCTGCCTCCTCAACGTCCATCCAGCCGAAGGGACACAGGGTGACCACATCCGGCGTGGTGCGGGCGAACATTTCCTCCAGGAGCAGGCGGTTCTCCTGCCGCCAGTTCCGGACGGGGATGATGGGGGAAAGCCTGAACCGGACGATGTAGCCGGCGTCCTGGAGCCTGCCGGCCGCATCGAAGCGCTCGACCATGCCGTCGGTGCCCTCCTCGAAGTGCTCCACCTGCGATGGGCCGGCCACGCTCCACTGCAGGATGGTCCGCCCGCCGTGATGGTAGTCCAGCAGGTAGTCCGTCTGTGCGCTCTTGCCGACGTATATCTCCAGGTAGCGGTCTTTTTCCCGGGCGAATCGTTCCACCAGCACCCGGGAGGCGTCATACTCCGGCTCGAAGCACGGGATGTCCGACTGGTTGTCCCACTTATAGAGCCGCTGCCCGGGCGCCCGTTGGAACAGTTCGTCGAGGTGAGCCGCATACTCCTCGATGTTGACCAGCACCCTCATGACCGTGTTGGCCCCACAGTAGGAGCAGCGGAAAGGGCAATCGTTTACGGTGTGAAGCTGCCATGCGCTCTGGCACACGATGCCCTTCTTCTCGCGCCGCCAGTCGGCGTCACCGTGCGGGCGCCGCCAGAAGGTGTGGAAGCCGTACAGATCGTGGTTCGCCAGGTTCGCATACTGCCGCCGCATCTGTTCCTTTTCCGCCTCCGGGAGGAGCTTTGCCGTGGTGAACACCACGTCCGGGTCGCGCTTCTCCTTCACTTCCCCCCAGCGCCCTCGCCATGCCCACGGGTCGTCGGCCGCAATCCGGTCCAGGTCATCCAGCCCGACCCATTCCATGGCTGCCGGCTCGATGGCGGCGATCATCCTCTCGGTGCGACGCAGGGCGTCCGGAATGTCCCGGATGTCCTCCGTCGCATATACCTGTTCGGGCGTCATTTGCAGCATCTCTGGCCTCCCGGGTGCCGTGCGACGGCTCCCGTTTCCCTCGCTTACTCCAGCCGAATACGCGGAAAGGTGCTTTGAAAGTGAATGCCGCGTGGGCCCCGCCCAGTCCTCGGGGAAGGCCCACCCGTCGTAGACCTTCTCGGGCCCGCGCTCTATCTGCAGGCGGTCTGCCGCCAGGCGGCTCACGTATCCCGAACCGGTGAACAGGTAGCGACCGCCCACCTTCGCCAGGTCGGTCACCCAGACACAGGCGTCGAAGCTCTCGACGGCGTAATCCAGGGGTTTCCAGGTGTGCAGGTCCCTCGAATGCCAGATCAGGATGGCCGGACGGTACCAGCCACTCGAGTGCACCAGGTAGTAGTCTCCCCCGTCGTTCAGAACCGCGATGTCGGCCCACTCGCCCACCAGCAGCGGTCGGGCGCAGGTGGGACGGCTCCGGGGAAGGCCGCCTTTCTGCTCCATGGCGCGAACGCCTCCCTGCCTCAAAGGTCTGCTTCGTAACGCTCATCCAGGCAGCGGCACCAGCGGCTGTACACCTCGAATGGGAAGGGCGGCTCGCCCCAGACGTAGTGGTTTTGGCCGGCTCGGCCTCCCACGGTCCAATCCATCACCAAAAGCGCCGGGGCGGTGGGGCCTTCCACTTCCCGAAGCGCCGCCGTCCGGTTGGGGCCGACCGTGAAATCCCCTGACAGCACATCCTCTTCGCGCCCTTCAGCGTCCACCCCGCGAACGCGGTAGGATCCCTGCACGGGCTTCAACGTGTCGTTGGCAGCGAAGAGTTGACGCTTTCCGTCGCCCCGCACGTCCTGGATCATCAGGCAGACGGGTTGCTGGGACTGGCGGATCCACCGGTAGGGCGGATTCTTGGGGCGGAAACGGCAATCCACCACCGAGTAGTTGAACATCATGGGCCACATGTCCATCAACGACCACCACAGCACGCCGGTCTTCCGCCACCTGCGGCAGCGCGAGTGCTCGATGGCGAACTTGAACATGTCCGCGCAAACGATGTTCACGGCTTCGGCCAGCTCCTCCCATCGGTCGATCGAGAACTCCCGGCCGAAGAACTGCCTGGTACGGTTCCGCACAGCATCTTTCCAGGTCAGGAAGTGGACGTCTACCTGGTGCCGATCCAGCGTGTAGCTTCCCGGAGCGATCGGGACGTCCCACAGCCGGCGAGCGCGCGGAAGCTCCCGCTGGACGATCTCGGGGGTCTGCGACATGGCATTGATGAAGAAGGGCCCGGTCTCGCCGATGAAGTGGGCGGCGGACCGGCGATATGCCTCGCGGAAGTTCTCGTTGCCCGGGTACAGATGATGCTCCGGGCTGGCCATTCCCGACCGCTGGTCGCGGTCCAGACGGCGTTCGGCGGCGAGGGAATCGGCGATGTAAGGGGAGCTGGGAACGTAGCACCGGTAGGGATCGTGGGATTTGACGGCCTCCGGCAGGACGTTGCGGGTGATCCGGTTGTCGGAGGGCAGCAGGTTCTTCGGAATGAGGGTGTTCCAGAAGAACGTCGCGTCCACCTCATTGTCCCCGCACCACACCGCCAGCGAAGGGTGGTTGCGCAGGCGTTTGACGATGACCGCTGCCTCTCGGGCCACGGCCTTCTGAAAGAACTCCTCTCGCGGGGGGAACTCGCAGGCAAACATGAAATCCTGCCAGACCAGGATGCCGTTCTCGTCGCAGTAATCGAAGAACTCATGGTCCTCGTAGATGCCGCCCCCCCAGATGCGCACCATGTTGCAGTGCAGGTCGGTGCACAGCTCCAGCGCACGCCGCACCTTGCCGGCCGCCCGGGAGTGGAGGGCATCTTTCGGCTTCCAGTTGGTGCCGCGGATATATACCTTCTCGCCGTTGCACACAAAGACGAATTCGCCCTCGCCCTCCCGGTTCGTGACCTCGCTGCGGATCAGGTCAATCTCGCGAATACCGAACCGAGTGGCCCATTCCGCCACAACGGCGTCGTCTTTGAGGAGCTGGAGCGACATATCGTAGAGTTGCGGTTCCCCGTAGCCCCGCGGCCACCACAGGTCCACGTCGGACCGCGGCAGGCTGCGGCTGAGCCTGCCGGCCGTGAACTCCACGTCGAAATCGAACGAGTGCCTCACCTCTCCGCCGGCGCACAGGGCCATCCGCCCCCGGTAGGGGGACAGGTCGGCGTCCGGTGTCTCGATCGCCCAGTTACAGCCGATGGACACAGTGTCGTCCCTGACCCTTTCCGTGTAGACATACACCTCGGAGAATCGGATGGGGGGCAGCACGCTCAGGTACGCCGGCCGCCAGATACCGGCGCTGGGAAGCCGGGGAGCGTTATCCCAGCCCCACATGTGGCGCGCCTTCCGCAGGTAAGCCGCCGCGTGACGGTGCTGCCGCGCAACCTGGCCTGCGATGTACGGGAAGCACCGGGCGAACAGCTCCGGGCTGTGTATGCGCACTGCCAGAGAGTTGCCCTCTACCTTGAGCCTGGAGGTGAGGTCAACCGAATGCGGGATGAGCATGTTCTCACACCGCAGCACCTTCTCCCCGTTGAGCGTCACGTCGGCGACCGTGTCTATGCCCTCGAAGACCAGTCGGACCGTTTGGTCAGCCCCCGCGGCGGGGGCGTCGAATTCGGTCTCGTAGGTCCAATCGTCAACGCGATCGAAGTCCCGCATCGCACTCACGTCGTCCGGGGGATAGGGATCAGCGATCAGCCCCTCCCGCTGCAGGTCAATCTCTACGTTGCCGGGGACGGTCGCCGCCATGCTGTGAGCCTGGCCCGTGACCGGATGTGTGAAAGACAGCGTCCAGTCGCCGTCCAGGGCGATGCGGCGCGCGCCGGGGCGTGAATCCCCTTCGGATCGTACTACCATGGTCGTCCTTTCATGTGGTTTCCAGCCGTCGAGCACGTGTGTGTGACCGGTCGCTATTCGAGCTCGGCGGCGTTGCGTATAAACTCGTCCAGCCCGGCGTCCGTGCCCGGATGCGTGAGCATGGCCTTCAGCACCGGGTAAGTTACGGCGACGGAATGGGCGCCGGCCTTGATCGCTTCGATGGCCTGCTGGACGTCCTTGATGCTGGCACCGACGATACAGGTGTCAATGCCGAAGGCATCGTAGCACTGGCGGATGTCGCGGATCACGTCTATGCCCTCGCTGCCCATCATCTTAGCCCTGCCGATGAAGGGGCTGATGAAGGGGGAACCGGCCAGCCCGGCCGCCAGCCCCTGGCCGGGGTTGAAGATGAGCGTGGCATTGGTCGCGACGCCCTGCGGCACCAGCCGCGAGATCGCCTTCAGCCCCTCGAAGGTGGTGGGTATCTTGACGGCAAGGTTCTCGGCCAGGCCGTTCAACCGCAGGGCGTCCTGCTCCAGCTCGTCCGCGGTGCGGCCGAGGGCCTGCAGGGCGATCGGCCCGTCGAAGAAGCCACGTATCTCCTCGACGACATCCTGCGGGTTGATTCCCGAACACATAAGCTTGTTCGGGTTGGTGGCCACGCCGGCGATGATGCCGGTGGTCACCGCGTCACGAATCTCCTCCACGTCGGCGGTATCCAGAAACAACCTCGGATACGTCATCGTACGCCTCCCTTCTCTCTGAGGAAGTCCATCGCCTCCCTGATGAGCGGCGAGGACTGGTCCAGTCCAGTGGTTTCGCCTAAAGCCTTCTTCACGGCCGATGCGTCCGCGTCCGGCGGCAGCCAGCGGCCCGGCTCGTTCTCCAGTGCAAAGAGCACCGCCGCGCCGATCAGTCGGCCGAAGCCATCGGTGGGCTGCCCATGTCGCTGCAGCAGCCTGAGCGCGCCGACGATGCGTTCCTGCGGGCCGAGCTTCCTCCAGGGGTCCCGGCCGACCCGCGCGACCGTATCGCCCAGCGCCCGGTTGGGGAAACGCTCCTCCAGCAGCGAGCGCCTGTGCGTCTCCAGCTCGCACCGCGACCAGGCATCATACTCCTCCGCCAGGGCGGCGCAAATGCGGTCCAGCAGCATCGCCAAGAGCGACGCGAGTTCGTCATCCTCGGCCGCCTCCCAGACGTAACAGTAGCCCTTCAGTGCGCCCAGGTAGCCCAGCACGGCATGCCCGAAGTTGTTCGTAAACTTCTTTCGATCGAAGTAGGCACCGATGTCCTCGACGAACCGCAGCCCGGGCCAGTTCGGAAGCGTCCCGCGCCAGCTTCCGGATTCCGCGAAGAGCGGACTCCGTCCTTCCGCGTGAACGTGCAGGAGGCCCTGTTCGTTGGTCTCGGCCCCGACCCCGATGCGCTCCACAGAGCACTGCACGCAGCCCGGCACGTCGCCCTGCCCGGCTAACTGCTCTCTCAACTTCTCCGCGCCATGACGGTAGTTCTCACAGACCAGCACGTTCCACGGCCCGTTCTCTCGCTCGCCGCACACCGCTGCCAGCGCGCGTCCGACGGCCTCCAGATTGGCCGGCCCCACGGCCGTCGCGCACGCCGCGGCGCGCCGCAGCGCCTCGCGCGCCTCCGCGCTCCCCGTCGCGTGTATCTCGAACGGGCCAATGCGTCGCACCGTCGTCCCGTCCACGCCGTGCAGGTGCAGCGCATATTCGGACCGCTCCGACAGCCGGGCGACAACTTCCGGGTCGGCCTCGATGAACGTGGGCAACAACCCGGCGTCCTGAAACAGCTCGCCCACCAGGCCCTTGCCGATATTGCCGGCGCCGAAGATGACGCCCACGGGCCGCTTTTCCACCACGACGGCACCTTTCTCGATCAGGAACTCCGTGGTCCAGCATGCTCAGCAACACATTTGCCGGCCTGAGACCGCGTCGCAACGTCCCGGCAGACCGCTGCGCGCCCGTCAACCTCACTTGCCGGGATAGACAACCTCTGTCCAGGACCTGCGCAGGAAGCCCTTCCCGGCGTCGTGCTGCCGGCGCTGCCAGCGTTTGAGCTCCTGCGTGGTCTGCCGCCCTTGGTCCCCCTGCTCCGCCATCCACGCGTCGAGCAGGGCGCGCATCCTTTCCAGGGTTTCTGCATGCGCGGGATCATCCGCCAGATTGACCAGTTCCGAGGGGTCGTTTTCCATGTCGTAGAGCTCTTCGGGCGGGCGTTCCCTGAACCACGCTATGCGCGCGGCAACTCTGGGGTCCTGTTCGGCCAGCGGCACCCACGAGCGCGCATGGCCCATATGTTTGCCGAATGACCGATCGCGCAGGGGCGAAAACGGCGGATTACCGGGTTCGTCCGGGGCGAGGTTGCGGATGAGCTTGAACCGCCCGGTCCGCACGGCCCTTATGTCGGGCAGGCAGCCGTAGACGACCTCGTGATGCGCACCCGTCTCACCCAGCAGGACGGGCAAGAAGCTGCTTCCGTCCATTCCGTCCGGCACACCTCCGGCAGCCTCCACCAGGGTCGGCAGCACGTCCACGTGGTGGACCATGGCGCCGGTGACACTTCCCGGTTCGATCCGGCCGGGCCACCGGGCAATAAAGGCCAGCTTCATCCCGTTATCGTACAGGGTCGCTTTGCTGAAAGGGAATCCCGCGCCGTGCTCGCTGCTCCAGAGGCAGAGGGTCTCCCCGGCTAACCCGCTCTGGTTCAACACGCGGAGAGCTTCGCCGACCTCTTCGTCCAGGGCCGTCACGTCCCCGTAGTAGGCGGCCAGCGCTGCCCGCGTCTCGGGCGTGTCCACAAGGTGGGGGGGAACAGTGATCCGCGCGGGATCATAGGCCGGGCCGGCGCCCCAGGGCCAGTGCGGCTGCCCGAACCCGAAGACCAGGCAGAAAGGCTGACGCGCATCCCGGGTCATGAACTCCACCTCCTCGCCCCGCTGGAGCAGCTCGAGCGGGTAAGCTTCCACGGGGCCGGCGTCTATCTTGCCCACGATACCCACCCGATACCCGAGCGCCTTGAGCCGTGCGGGCAACGTCCGCACGCCCTCCTTCACGTAATGGTTGGGGTGGTTGAAGCAGGCGTGGCTCTGCACGGGGTACATGCCGGTGTAGAGCTGTGCCCGCGTGGGACCGCACAGAGGGGAGGCCGTGAACGCCCGGGTGAAGCGCATTCCCTCGCGCGCCATGCGGTCCAGGTTGGGAGTCTTCACGTCCGGGCTCCCGTAGCAGCCCACGTCCCGCCATCCGTGGTCATCGCTCAAAAGGAGGGCGATGTTCGGCCTCTGTCCGGACGGACGTTGCGCCGACAGAGAATGCCTGACCGCGAGTCCGGCAAGACCTGCCACTCCGAGTTTCAAAAAAACTCGTCGGCTGGATTTCATCGGCTCACCTCTCGGTCGGGGACGGGGCGTCGGTCGCGCGCCTACTCCTCGCCCGCCTCCGCTATCCGGGTGTATGGCTGCTCGGTGACGACTTCCCAGATGGTGTCGTGGACGATCTTCGCCCGCTCGGGCGTGATCTCGAATAGCTCACCGCGGTCGTGATGCGGGTCTTCCCCGAAGTGCTGCACGGCCGCGTAACGTTCTTCGCTGTTGTAGAGTTGCCAGTCGAGCACGCCGGGATGCTGTTCGAAAAGAACGGTGTAGAAGGCCGCCGCCACGGTGTAGCGCGGCAAACCGCCCCGGATGTGCTGCACGTCGGTGTAAAACTCGCCCCCGTCGTTGCAGGACGGGAACTGCCCTGCCTTCATCTTGCGGTGAAGCTGCAGGAAGATATCGCCCACCGGGATAACCTGGAGTCGCCCGGACCGCCACAGCTCGGGAAAGCGTTCCTTCAGGGCCTCGAAAAGCCGATCATGGTAATCCTTCGATCGCGCGTTTTTCTGGAGCCAGAACCTACCGGGGTCCGGGGAGGGTTCATATTTCCCCCGCGCCCATGCCTGCTCGTAGTCGAAAGCCGCCCGGTCGGGAAACTCCGCCGCACGCAGCGGCTTTCCCGTCCGCTGCTTCATCTTCACCGCCCAATCGGGCAACCGGTCCTCCGGCGGGACTTTGCCCGACTGCATGGCGGGCCAGTTCTGATAGATGAAAACCCGACCCTCGGGGTTGAGCTGCAGGAATATGTTGATGATATCCGTGGCGCTGGCGATGTCGCCGACGTCGGTCTCCCGGTCGAACTGCACCCCCCACATCTCGTTGCATTTCCACTCAAGTCCCATGCTGAAAGGCTGCAGCACAATGGCATCCCATTCCATCTGGTAGAACTGTTTGGTGTTCCAGCCGGTGCTGTGCTTTATCTGCTCCAGGTCTATCGTCAGGTCGCCCTTGCTGTCGCGCTTCATCTCCACCCCGGCGTTCTGGAGCGCATGGCGGTGCTGCCACAACTGCCAGCCGGCGCCCAGGAAGGCCCAGGTCTTCCACTTCTTGCCCGCGCTGGCCCCCAGCTCCTCGTGCCACCGGGGGTCGGAGCAACCCGTCAGGCTGTTGCCGAAATAATACGTGCGCGTCTTCTGCGGCGAGTCGGCCTCCGCGGTCGGCGCGGCGTCCTGCGCATGCACGGCGCACGTCGCCAGTGCCAGCAGAACCAACAGGCAAACGATTCCTCTCGCCTTCATGGTACGACCTCCTTCAACGTGATCCGTGAATGTTCTCTCCATGAGCGGTGACGATCTTCAGCGCGCCGTCGGCGTCGGCGAAGACGCCGGCCCGGCCATAGTCTGTCACGAGGCGTGGTCGGTCGTACGGGCCAACGAGCGCGTCCGAAGTGTATTCCAGCAGGTCGCCCCACTCGTTGCGAGCGACGAGGTGATAGGCTCCGTACCGCTTGAAGATGCGGCAGCCGCCCCGGCCGGCGTAGAACTGCGGGCCTTCGGTCTCCAGCAGGCGCGGCCTCTCGGCCAGTCCCTCTCCCGGATCGTCCTGTAGCGGGGCGATCCACCCCGGACCGAAGACGAGGTAGACGGAGCCGTCGTCCTCGACGAACAGGCTCGGGTCGTAGGCGAAGCAATACGCGTCCGTGCGAGACTCGCTCTTGCTGCCGGAGTCGAGTATGGCCGCCGTCGAACCGTGGATGGCCTCCGGCCCGACCATGTCGTAAGGACCCTCGGCCTTGCCCGTCGTGCTCTTCAGCAGACAAACCTGCTGGCGCCCCGTTGAACAGACTATATAGTAGTCGTCGCCCAGACGGTAAAGCTTCGGGGTTATGACGCCCCGATCGTAGCGCGGCTCCAGGCTGTCGGGCGGGCTGAAGTAGACGGCGAACGGGCTGTTCCAGCCGGCGGCCTTCATGTCGCGCCGGTGGTGCAAGTCGGACAGGTCGAACACCTTACCGACGGCGGTCCAGGTCTGCAGGTCCGACGAGGTCCACAGGTAGACGCCATCGTTGTTGTGGAAGTCGAGCGTGCCGTCCGGATGTTTCTGGCCTGCAGTGCCGGTGAGGTAGTAGGTCGCCTTGCCGGCTTCGGTCACGCGGGTGACCGCGGGGTCCTGCAGGCGGATGTCGGCCGGCAGCGTGACGACGGGCCAGGCGGGCGACGTGTCGGCGGCCGATGCTGTGGCGACCGGCGCCGGCTGGTGGTGCACGTAGGGTGTGGCCTGCTTGTGCTTCGGGCCGATGTCGTAGCCGTGGCCGTTCCACTCGATCTCCAGGGGCAGGCAGCGCAGCCGTCCGCCGTCCGGGAGGAGGGAGTCGTTGCAGAAGCTGACGTGCCAACAGCCGCCGTCGTCATCCTGGAACAGGCCGGAGTTGCCGCTGTGCGGCAGCACAGAGCGGTTGGGATGCCACGGGCCGCCTACCTCCTCGGCCCAGCACACTTCACTGTCGTAAGTGCCGAAACGGCGGTACTCGCCGTGCCAGCCGCAGCCGCCCATCATCAGGTAATGCCCGTCGATGAAGTAACAGTGCCCCACCGGCGCGTCGCCGCGCAGCAGGTGCGAGCCATCCGACGACTGACGCACGTAGCCCTGGAGACGGGCGTCGTACACGGCGTCGTAGCCGGGTTCCGTCGGCGGCTGGCGGTCCTTGTCCAGGGCTGTGAAGTCCTCCTTCATCGGCCACAAAACCCTGTTGAGATAGCCGTACATATCGCCGCGATGGTCCTGGAAGGGGTGGCCGCACCAGTAGCCGATACGGGCGGTCGGCGGCGGATCGGGATAGGGGACGGCGACGGTCCACGGTCCCTGCATCGTCCCAGACTCGCTGCGCAGGACGCGTTTTCCGCCGCGCACGCTCAGCGATATCCAGAATGTGCCGGCGGCCCGGAAGGGCTTGCAGAGGCCTACCAGGAAACCGCCCCCCTCATCGGTGAACCAGGGCACCTTGTCCAGCGTCTCGTAACCGGGAATGGGGAACGGCT
>CAZNGS010000063.1:0-24223 GCA_964572825.1 uncultured candidatus Brocadiaceae bacterium | reverse complement strand
CAGCAAGGACGCATCGCTGTGCCAAGAGCCGAGCAGCCTGATGTCGAAAGTCGAGTTTAGGGCTCAACTGTGTTGTGGCCGCTTCGAACCCCCGGGGCTGCACCCTGGGCTGGTATGTCCGGCTCTTACAGAGCCGAAGGGACATGGCTGCACGTGGAGGATCATGCCCTGAAAGCGTGCCCATTCTCCCGCGGGGACGCTATATATGGGGAGGGCTTTCCTCTTCAATTGTCGAAAGTCGAGGTGAAAGCACGTATTCTCGAGCTGAACTTCGCTGCTCAGAGCCCACTCCGCGATCGGCTGCACGAATACATCCGCGGGGGCCAGCAATTCGGCAGTACGCTGTGCCGGAGAGTCGGACAGGCTACAACACCACTTGGACTGCCGGCCCGTGTCGCCGATGGGGATGGCAAAGAGCAGTTCCGCCTGCAGGTTCGGGATTCCGCTCAATGTATCAACGATCGCCTCGGAGTCATCCAGTTCTTGAGACCCTACCACGCCGGGGCCCCTGGGTCGGCCCGGTTCATCCCCGGTCGTCCAGAGCCACCAGCCGGTTCGGGAACTGGTCTATCACCTTTTGCAGCCGGTCCCTTGCCGCTTTCTGCTGCGGGGTCATTTCGCCCGTATCCAGGCGCGTTTCAGCCAGTGTTTCCGGTGCCAGGGCGACAAACTTGCCATCGTGGTAGAGTTTGTACTTCTTCGTCCGGGCAAACCATCCCGGCGGGCTGGGCTTTCGCCGGGTGTTGTGCGGTTTGGGATGTTCAAAGCAATAGCTCCACTCCCGGCCTTCGAAAGATTCGCCCTTTAACAGATCGGCGAAGCTGACCCCGTCGATCACTCGGTCCTGCGGCAGCTTGCCGCCGCACAGGTCAGCGAGTGTCGGCACGAAGTCGGAGAAATCGATGATGATGTCGCTGACCTTGCCGGCCGGCAGCGCCGCGGGCCATTGAGCGATCAGTGGAACGTGCACGCCGGAGTCGTCCGAGCGGCCCTTGCCGCCCTTGTACTCGCCCCAGGCGGTGTCCGTTCGGATCGTGGCGTGCGTTCCATTGTCACCGGTGAACATCACCAGCGTGTCTTCGGCCACTCCCATCTGACGCAGCTTTGCCATCACCCGCCCGACGCCTCGATCCATGCAGTCCATCATGGCAGCGTAGACCGCCATGTGGTTGTCCCAGAGGTCCTTTTCCTTCTCGCTGACTCCGTCCCACGGTGGCACGCGTCCGTCACGCGGAGACAGCTCGGCGTGCGGAGGCATGACGCCCAGTTCCTTCTGTCGCTCAAAGCGCCGCTGGCGCAGTACGTCCCAGCCCTCGCGATACTTGCCGCGGTATCTGGCGATGTCCTCGGGCCAGGCCTGCAGGGGCCAGTGCGGGGCTGTGTAAGCCAGGTAGAGGAAAAACGGGTTCTCCTCCCTGTCGGCTTCGTCGAGACATGCGAGGGCATGTTCGGTAAAGGCCTCGGTAGTGTAGAAACCGGGGCCGAAATCCGGATCCTCCGTTTCTTTGCGCCCATCCGTCCAGCGTTTCTCCGGCTCAAAGTAGTTGTCTGCACCGCTCAGCAGGCCCCAGCTATGGTCGAATCCCCAGTCGATCGGATGTCCCCTCAGGTGCCACTTGCCAACATGATAGGAATCGTAGCCGGCCGATTTGAGGACGTGCGGGATCATGACGCACCGGCTGAGCGGCCGGGGCACGGATCCACCCATGCCACAGGCCGGCGGGAACTGTCCCGTCAACAGGGAGGCGCGAGTGGGCGAGCACTTGGCATTGTTGTAGAAATGCGTGAACCGCACGCCCCCGGCGGCCAGACGGTCCACGTTGGGCGTTGGGATCTCGCTGCCGAAGCAGCTCAGATCCGACCAGCCCATGTCGTCCACCATGATCAGCACGACATTGGGCCGGGGCGGGCCCTGGGACGCTCGGGCGAAAGAGGGCAGTGAACCCGGCAGGATTCCGGCCGCCATGCCGGCACCGGCCACCTTTAGAAAACATCTTCTATTCATGGTGATACCTCCGGACTCCTCGCTCATTGGATGTCGGCTCAGATATCCCGGATAGAGTAGCGAAGTTCGGAATCGACTGCAATCCCATAAGCGCCCCCCCGCGGTCGGTTTGCCGAACTCGTTTTCGCGCTATCCGGGACATGAACTCTGTCTTCCCGGCATCTCGCCTGCTTTGGAGCTTCGATTCAACTGCCCTGTTGCCTGCTTTGGAACGTAAATTCTCCGAACGCGTGCGGCCAATCCACAAGCAGGTCTCTTAACTCGCCTTTCATCTCGGCAAGGGTATCCGGTCTGGAGTCGGCTAAGTTGAACTGTTCGAAGACGTCCGTTCGGAGGTCGTAGAGCTGGTCGAGGTCGTAGTAATGCGGGAAGTATTGATTGTTCTGGTAACGGTTGCCGCCCCTTGACCGGCCTCGGTATTTCCCGCCACCCCAATCGTACCGGCACTTGCGCGGGGATGTCGCATCCTCCACCGCCGACAGGATTTCGGCCTTCAACTCATCCGGTGGACGGGCGGCGATGTACTTGTGGTCTCCCTTCAGGGCCGCCTTGGTGTAGGTCGCCTCCAGCAGCAGCAGTCGGTCCGGTCTCGGCGGCGCCGCGCCGGTGACGCGCCGGTAGAAGGATTCTCCGTCGACGTTCTGCACGCGCCTTCCGGCGATCTCCAGCAAGGTGGGCATCACGTCGATGTTGGCCCAGATGTCGTCGATCTTCTTGCCCGGGTCGATGCGCCCGGGCCAGCGGACCAGGAACGGCACCCGCGTGCCTTCATAGCAGGCATTCTTGCCGCGGGACTGGTGGTCGCTGGTGAAGATGACGATCGTGTTATCGGCCAGGCCCCGACTCTCCAACTTGTCGAGGATCGCCCCCAGGCAGTCGTCGATCCAGGTGAAGGTGATGCTGCGGTCGGAAGCGCCGGCTTCGCGCAGGCGGCGGTAGGCGTCCTCGATGGGCGGCATGGAGTCGGGTACGGCATCCAGCTCGCCGACGGGAGATATCCGCAGATTCTTCCTGAACTCGCCGCTGCCCCCGAAGCCGTGCGGCACGGGCAATGCGAAGTACAGGAAGAAGGGTTTGCCGTGGTCCTGCCCGAGATAGTCCAGCACCCCTTCCGTATACCAGTTCAGGTTGTGTCCACCCACCGCGTCGGCGTTGCCGAAGCACATCCGGTCGGCGAAGTCGAAACCGACCTCCTCCATGATAAACTCGCAGCCGCGGCGATGGCCTTCCACCAGATGCTTTTTCAACGCTTCGGGATCATCCTTCCACCGACGATGGATCTCTTTGGGCTTGGTTCCCGGCGGCTGACCGTTGTGCCACTTGCCGAACATCGCCGTGGTATAGCCGGCCCTGCCCAGTTCAACCGCCAACGCGGCGGGATCGTCGCGGTCTATTCGCTGATTCCAGGCCACATTCGCCGGACCGTCCGACGGGTATTCCTCCTTCACGCTCTTCGCGCGGCCGGCATACCTGCCGCTCAACAGCGAATAGCGGCTGGGCGTGCACATCGGCGAAGTGATGTGGAAACGCGTGAAGTGCGCCCCCTCCTCCGCCAGGCGCTGGAGGTTCGGCGTGTGGAGGTTGTGCGGAATGAAGTAAGGCTGGTCCCAGTGCGCGGGCAGATCGAGGGGCTCCAGTTGCCCGGCCAGCCGCTGACCCGTCGCGCAGGGAAACCGTTCGACCGGGTAGCACGAAACGTCGGTCTGATCGAAATCCAGATCGTCGGCGTAGATCAAGATGATGTTGGGCCTGGACGTTGCGGTCTCGCGGCTGTCGGTGTGTCGACACGAGCTTATCCAGACTCCGGCGGCACCAAGTCCGGCTGCTTTCAAAAAGGACCGTCTATCCATCCTGGATCTCCGATCTAGAGTGGCGAAGTTCAGACGTCGCCTCTACCGGGATATCCCATTTGTCGTAACAGAGCCCTGATCTTCCTTGTTTCACAGGAGTGTATCCCCCCGGCCGGACCAGTCAAACCGATTTGCGCCGCACAACTGGCAAAAGAAGCCGCGCCACGGCACTTCTGGGCGCTCGGCAAGCTGTTGTCCTGGAAGAGCCAGTCTGGCTGTCCGTGATGGCCATATGTCCTTTGTCTTCCCTTTCAGATTGTGGCGTACGAACCGAGCATTAACCCGGGTCTGCTATTCTGCATCCGGGCGGATGATGACGCGGAAGCCGACGTTGTAGACGCCCTGCCAGGAGCGGTAGCTGGCGGTGCAGCGTTTGGGCCGGTCGCTGAAGGAGCCGCCGCGCACCACGCGCTTGCCCTCGGCGTTCGGGTCGTTGCGCCCGTCGTCGGCCCTGTAGGGGTAGGGCCGGTAGAGTGAGCGGGTCCACTCGGCCGCGTTGCCGTGCATGTGCATCAGGCCCCAGGCATTGGGCTGGCGACGCAATGCATAGGCCGTGCCAACCTTACGATCCGACCAGCCCATGTCGTCCACCATGATCAGCACGATATTCGGCCTCGGCGCACCGCCTTCCGGCTGCGCCAGGGCGGACAGGGACCGCCCCAGCAGGCCCGCCGCCATGCCGGCACCGGCCATCTTCAAGAAGTCTCTTCTATCCATGAGGGTTACCTCTCTGAGAAGGTCGAGCTGTCTCGGCCCGGTCCACGCTCGGCGGGTGGATTCAGAGAGGCGGAAGGGGCCACTGACGTGGCTACTGCTCCGCCCCCTTCTTGCTCCCCTGGATGATGAGGTCGAAAGGGAAGTTGTCAGGGAAGCGTTGCACGTCTCCCACACCGCTGGGGAATTCTTCCCGCCCCTCGGAGTTGGCCACTTCGCGCAGTTGCGGCACCCAATCGTCCCGGAACTTGTCCCGGTTCATCCAGGCGCCGCGGGGAACGGTATGGTTGCGGGCCCGCCAGGTTATGTCCGGTCGCTCGCCGGCATTGTATTCTTCCTCCAGGCGGTATATCGCGGTGAGGTGTTCTTCCATCGCATCGAGGAAGGGCTGGTCGTTCTCGTGGCCGCGGGTGTTCTGGGCCCGCTTGGCGTAGAGCCAGGCCAGTTGCATCTCCTCGCTGGTCTTGAGGAACAGGATGTTCTCCGTCAGCAGCCAGTCCAGTAGCTGGTAGGCGCCCGGTTCGAGGCGGTCCTTGATCACCTGCAGTTTGGCCAGGCTCTTCTCGGCGGACTCGAGCTGCGTCTCGTAGGCCGCCTTTTCCTTCGCGATGATGATGTCGCTGCCTTTCTGGGCCAGGAAGTATTGCGTCTTCATGGGAGATTCCGGTATGGCGCCCGCCTCCATCAGGCCCGCTTCCCAGCGCCAGGAGAGCCGCCAGCTCAGCGGGTTCTCGGCATCGTTCTTGTAACGCCAGCCGGACGGCGGCAGCCTGCGGCCACTGCTGAACTGCGCGTTGCCGATGCACAGGCCCTCCGCGACCACCTGGCCGGTGGGGTAGATGATCTCTTTGATTTCCTCCTCCAGACCCTCGCCGTAGTGTTCGCGCACAAATGCGTCCCAGATCGCATCCTCGTCCGCGTTGCCGGCGGCGCGCATGCCCAGATACATGATGTTCACCGCGTTGGGATGGTTGAAGACATTGGCGCTGCCGTCATCCTCCACCGGCACCGTCCCGAACACGCCCCGCGCCAGCGACTGAGCGCCGATCCCCACGCGCGGGGCCTTCTGGTGCGCGGTCGCCTTCGGGAAGAGCTGGACGATGCGCAACTTCTCCACCTGAGCACCCTCGGGCCAGTCGAAATCGCTTTCGTAGACGTTCATCACCGACACCGTACCGTCCGCGGGCATCGGGTCGCCCGACGCCCGCGCCTCGACCGGCTGTTCGGTCATCGTGGGCAGGATTGGCGGGCGCTGCCTTGGCAGCAGCGGAATAGGGTCCAGCGCAGGCACGTTCGGGTCGCGATAGATGAGGACCTTGTTGCCGAAAGCGTCGACGAGGTAGATATCGTGGTGGACCTCGTCCGGGTCCCACACTGCCAGATAGTAGTCCTGGGATAGCGGCCACGGCGTGCCGTAGTCCTTGTAGGAGCGCCAATGCCCCTCGGCCTCGGGGAACCGGGTGTCCGGCGTGACCCGCCAGAGTTGGGACCTGTAGTCGTTGTCCGGGACCCTCTGGTCCAGCATGATAAGCGAGCCAAAGGCCTGGTCGTGATGGGGGGCGGCCACCCCGAGGTAGCGCTCCGAGCCGGGGATCGCCCGCATGGACATCTCCATCCACGGTCGCCCGCTGCGATCGACCGGATAGTTGCCGTGGTAGGTGCGCGGATCCCGGCCATCGGGGTAGCAGAGCCAGGGGTGCTGCGCCACGTCGCTGTCGCGGTCCACGTAGTCCCACCGGGTGTAGATCAGCTTGCCGTCATGGGTAACGCTGGGATGCCACTCGTTGGTCTCATGGAAGCTCAGCGTAATGATGTCGCTGCCGTCCGGGAGCATGGAGTGCAGCGTGTAAGTGGGCACTGGCCGGGCGTGGCAGCGGCCGAATCCGCCGCGGCGCTCGCTGATGAACACGATGCGCCCGCCAGGCAGAAAACACGGGTCGAACTCGTTCCAGGGCCCGTCGGTGAGCTGGCTCAGGTTCGATCCATCCGCATTCGCTTTGAAGACGTGGTAGGTGCGCTCGGGGCTCCAGTTGGCGCCCGCTCCCGCTTCCGTGTAGGCAAACGAGACCTCCTCGGCGTCAAAGGAGAGCTCCAGGGACACGAAAGAGCCTCCTTCCAACTCGCGGCCCTTCAGCCGGCCGTTCTTCACCTTCCGCCCTTCTATCAGGTCGACAGCCTTCGGGCTATCGCTCCAGACGTCTTCCAGGCGGTAGATGCTGCCCCCGGGCACCGCCTCGTGACCGAAATACTGGTCGCACATGTGATGGGCCTTCGGGTAGTGATGCGTGAGGAAGAGTATCCGGTCGAAGTCCAGCAGCGGGTTCTGCAGGGCGATCTCGCGGCGGAGGCGGTGGGCTTCCATGAAGAGCAGGAGGCGGTCATGGGTGTCCTTCTCGATCTCCCCGGCCCTCCGACGGAGCTCGTTGAGGCGAGCAACCTCCGCGTCCAGGTCGGGGGCATTGTGCATTTCGCGCAGGTCCGCCGTCAGAGCGCCGGTGCGCCGAAGCAAGGCTTCGAGCGGATCCTCGCCCTCCCGCACAACTGCCTCGGGGTGCCGGGCTTCCTCTGCCCACTCCTCCCGCGTCACCTCGGCGTCCTTGAGCCGACAGTAGCTGCGGAAAGGCTCCGTGGCCAGTGGCCCAAAATCCCCCGTAAGCTGCTCACAGAGTTGGTTCACCAGGGGCGGATGGGCAATATCGGGGCCCTGCCGCGATGCGAGATACCGGCGACAGTAGATCAGCAGCTCGTTGCGGCCCTTCTTCAGCTTCAGCCTGTAGTGCCGACTGGTAGCCCCGGGCACCTCTTCCCCGTTGAGGAAGAGCCGCTGGCGGTTGCCCGGATTCACCCAGAACCATCCAGCGGATTCCGCATGGACTTCCCGGAAGAAATAGACGCTGACCCAGCGCGGGCCATCGGGCGCAGGGTTGAACCTCTGCACCTCCCACCGGCCTTCGGTTTCTCCCGGCACCGGGTTCCAGCAGGCCGTTCCGCAGACCTCGCTTTCATAGGTCGCGTCCAGGTCAACGGCAGCGGAAGTATCCAGAGTTTCCTTCTTGGCTTTGAACGGTCCCAGGTACATCACCTTTCCGAGTCTTGGCTTCTGAATCTCGCCCAGCGAAGCACGCAGAGTCTCCTCCAACGTACCGCGCCGCTCGTAGCCGAGCAGTTCCAGTTCCGGCTCCGCCTGCGCCACGTTCAAGGCGGCGAGAACCATACACAGACCGAACAGCAGCCATCCTGTGCGCATCAACATGCTTTCGCTTTCCTGGGTTCGAATTCAGAACTCCGCGTGTTCCCGGTCTGCATTAACCGGCTCACGGATTCGGAAATCGGCAACTCCATCGCCTATTTCTTTCAGGTCATTTCGTTCCGTAGCACCGCAGGAAGTGGTCGATGCCCCTGATGACAACACGGTTCGGGACGATGGCCAGCGCATCCCACGCAGGCGGCACGGGCAGGTCCAACTCGGACGCTACGTTTCCGTCGGCCCTGGAGACAAACATCAGCCTGCTGCCGCGTTCGCCGGACAGGCTCCCGGCCGTGTCCCGCCGGGCATGGCGCTCCTCCACGACGTGGTGCCGCGAGAACGCGACGAAGGCGGACTCTCCCGGATCGCCCATTTGAGCCGGTACTCGGAGCCCCAAGATGGCATGATACGGCTGCCTGAGGACGGTTTCAACCCGTTTGGGCACTTGGTGAGAAGGTCAACCGATGGGTGAAAGGCAAACGGGCGGGCCTTTGAGGGTTGATTTTGATGGCTCGGTGAAGATCCGCTTCGTCGGCGCAAAGGTCTCCAGCGATGCAGGCCTGCTCGCCTACCGGGAGCTTGATCAGAAGCGCGGATTGACGGACTTGCCTGCGCGCGGCGCACAAGTAGGGATGGCGGCCGAAGAGCTTTGGGACCCGCGCTGGGGCAAGAACGTCCAACACTCCATGTTGGGGCTCCTGCGTCAGTCGGCCTATGGGCGCATCGCAGGCTATGGGGATACGAACGATGCGGATTACCTGCGGCACGATCCCACCATGCGCGAAGTGGTCGGCCGCATGTAGGGCGATAGGCGGGCGGCGTTCAGCAGCGAGATGGCGCGGCTGGAGACGGACTTCCTGCCGGACGTGATGAACTTCGATGTCTTCTGCGCCTTGCCGGGCAGGTGGGTCGGCCGGGTCCATGACGACGCTCCTATCGGGCAGATAGTGCTAAATAGGGGTTCACAAAGATGCAACATCACAGGGGTCTTGCGGACGAGCGGACCGCTGTACCGGTTTTTCCTGGAGTGCGGTGGCTTGCCACCGCCCTTCGACTTTGCTCGGGGCCTTGAGCCTGTCGAAAGGCCTTGCCGTTGGGGCGGCTTGCCGCCCGGAGTTTTCGTTGCGACGCTGTGCGGCGCATCGGGGCCAAGATGGTGCGGCACGCGCGCTACATCGTCTTCCAGATGGGTGCCGAGGGAGCTCTTCAGAGCCATACTGGAGCGGATCCGATGGCTTTCGCCCGCACCCATCTGACGTGGTGTCCTCGATTGCGTACAGAAAAGAGGCCTCGTGCACTACGGGACAGTCCCTGTATGCCTGGAAAGCCGAAAACCCGTTCCTTATCCTCTCATCACCCGGCAGCAAGCGCGTTGGCAGGGGGGCGGGGATCGGAAACTCCCAGGATTCGGTTTGACAAACCCCGCTGGGGGGGTACCATGTCATGCTGGAGGGCAACTTGTAATTTCTCTACGGTAAATGGGAAATCTCGGTTGTACACTTCAGGCGTGAAATTCTCCTGCGTTCTTTTGCGGGAGGCGGGCCGCGGGCCGGGCATCTCGCTGAGGGGCGCACTTGCCGGGTAGTGAGGCCCGTGGGTGCCGTTAGGAGAGGTGGAGATGAGCACAAAGAGGTTTCTCTGGAGCATTGTCCTTCTTGTGGCGATGGTGAGGGGCATGGCGGCGGTTGAGGCGGACGGCGGGCCGATCCTATGCCCGGATGGGCGGCCCAGCGTCTACAACACCCAGGATCAGCAGTGGCTCAAGACGCTGAAGCAGCAGGAGGAGACACCGGGTTTGGTGCAGCGCGCCCTGGAGGGGCCGCTTGCGGACGTGCAGGAGATCGTCTTCGCCGTGCGCATGCGGGGGCCGGGCCACTATTATGAGACATTCGGCCACGACTTCCGCCTGCCGGACCGCTTTTCGCACAGCCCCGGGGGCGGCCGCATGTGCCGTCTGAACCTGCGCAGCGGCGAGGTCTCGGTCATCCTGGATGATCCCGAGGGGGCGGTTCGCGATCCGTATCTGTCTTACGATGCTCAGAAGATGCTGTTTTCCTGGCGCAAGGCGGGCACGGACATCTACCGCATTTACCAGATGAACGTGGACGGCTCGGGACTGCGCCAGATCACCGACGGCGAAGGGGGACGGTTCGACGACATCGAACCCATCTACCTGCCGGACGGCGACCTGATGTTCGTCTCCGGACGCGCCCGGCGAGGGGTTCCCTGTTGGACCACACAGGTGGGGCTCTGCTACCGCTGCGAAGCCGACGGCTCGGATGTGCGCATGGTCTCCAATGCCATAGAGCACGAGCACACGCCCTGGCCACTGCCCGACGGGCGCATCCTTTACACCCGGTGGGAATACGTGAACCGCTCAGCCACCAAGTACCATCATCTGTGGACTTTCAACCCGGACGGCACCGCCGCGATGACCTACTACGGCAACCACCATCCGGGATTCGCCATGACGGACGCGAAGGCCATTCCGGGTTCCGACAGGGTGGTGGCCATATTCGGCTCCGACCATGGCAACAACGAGCGCGAGGGGTTCGTCACGATGATAGAGCCCGACCGGGGACCGGACGAGAAGGCGGCCGCGCCCATGATCAGCGCCGGCTACCCGGAGCACGTCAAAGACCCCGAGTGCTGGCGCGACCCCTGTCCGCTGGGCGAGGGCCTGTTCCTGGTGGCCTGCGAGGACCGGCTCTACGTTATGGACCGGCAGGGCCGTTTCGAGACTCTTTACAGGCTGGACGAGTCCCTGAAGGTGCCGCCGCAGGGATGGTTCAAGTCCTGGGTGCACGAGCCCCGCCCCCTGGCGCCGCGCCCCCGGGAGCCGGTTATCCCGGACCGGATCGATTTCCAGCAGGAGACCGGACGTCTGGTGCTGGAGGACATTTCGCTATCTCGTGACGGCCGAGTAACCGCCCGGGGCAATCTGGTGAACCGGCTGCTGGTGATCGAGGTCCTGCCCATGCCCGTGAGCCTGAGCTGGACGGCCGACAGCGCCTTCGTGACCAACGGGAGCTATAACATCAAGCGCATCCTGGGCACGGTGCCGATCCGCCGGGATGGCTCCGCCTACATCGAGTTGCCGGCCCTGCGGCCGATCTATTTCGTCGCGTTGGATGAGAACAACAAGGTCATCAAGGAGATGAACAGCTTCACCACGGTCATGCCGGGTGAAGTGACCAGTTGCGTGGGCTGCCACGAGCCGCGGCTGCGCGCGCCCCGGCCACTCGACCGGGAGACGCTGGCGGCGCTTGGCCAGCCGCCAGCCTGCATCGAGCCGCTGCCGCACGTGCCGGAGAGCGGCATCTTCCACATGCCGCGGGACATTCAACCGATTTTCGACCGGCACTGCGCGGAGTGTCACAACTACGAGAAGTTCGCCGGGGAGCTGGTGCTGAAGGGCGAGCGGGGCGTGCGCTTCCTCAATTCCCTGGCCTTCCTGGAAGATAAAGGTATGAACAATTCCGGGCTGCTGGACTTGCTGGAGAGCGGGCATCACGAGGTGCAGCTCGGCGAGGAGGAGATGGCCAGACTCAAGTGGTGGACAACGGTCAAGCTCCAGCACAGCGGCACGTACGCGTCATTCGGCACGGCGGGGGACGAGTGTGACGAGCCGTTCAGCCATCCCAACGGCCCTCAGGGCCACGAGAACCCGGACGCGGTGGCGCTGGACTTTGACGAATCAGTGCTGGAAAAACGCTGCGACTCCTGCCACCTCAAGGGCGAGCGAAATTACGGCCACAGCAAGTACACCGGCCGGGGCTGGCCGCGCGGGCGCGATCACGACCACGTGTTCAATATGACCGAGCCGGAGAAGTCCCTGCTTCTTCTGGCGCCGCTGGCGAAAGAGGCCGGCGGCTACGGGCTGTGCCGGAAGATGTCCCTGCAGGAGTTCAACACGAAGTATGAGGCCTGGAACAGCGAGTTCAGGGGGACAGAACCCACCGAGCCGCGTGCCATCGTCTTCGAGAGCAAAAACGATCCCGATTACCGGGCACTGCTGGCGGAACTGCGGCGCATGAGCGGGCATCTGCACGAGCGCCGGACCTTCCCCCATGCAAAGAACTGGCGTCCGGTGGGCGACTACGTCCGCGCCATGAAGCTCTACGGCGTGCTGCCGCCGGGCTACGAGTACGGCCAGGACCCCGTTGACCCCTTCGCCATTGACGAGGCTTACTATCGGCTGTTCTACGACGGCCGCACGGGGGCGGAGGAGCCGTTGCGGATTGCCGGCGCGAGGTAGCCGACGCCTAAGTGAATTGAGGTAAATGCCTTCCGGCTGCCAAACAGCCGGCGCGGCGGGGACGCCGCGCCTACCTGTTGGGGTAGGTCCGGCGTCTCGCCGGACCGGAGTTCGTACGATCTGGGGAGCCGGGCCTTGCCTTCTGTCCAGGTAGTTGAGCCAGTGTGCCCTCAGCGCGTCGGGTTTCGCAAACCGGAAAAGATTTATCTCGTATCGCCTAGCAGCCCGGCCGCAAGCTGGGCCCGGCCGCGCCGCCGGCAGGTGCGAGCAACACAGAGATGCGACGCATATGCCGGCGGCCCACAGGGTTGGGGCGGCGCAGGGCCATCTCGGCGGAGCAGGCTGCATCTGACCCCGCGGCGCTCCCAACGCGGCCAGACCCGGTTTTCGGCCGGGCTGCTTGGAAGCGGTGACGTTTCATGTCCGGGAGGTGTCGAATCATCAAACGGAACGAGCAATCCACGATGTGGTGGACCGCCTTGCTGGTCCTGATTTTGGTGTCATCGCCTGCGCCCGGTCGGGGCACGTCCCCCGAGGGCCACGTGGCGCAGTGGACCGAGCGGCCTCACCGCAACATGGCCAGTTCGGCGCGGAACCTGCCGGCCGAACTCGGCCCGGAGAATGAGCTCTGGCGGGTAGAGTTTCCGTCTAACCGCTACACCTTCGGTATCCCGCCCACGGTTGTGGACGGCAGGCTGCTCGTCGGCGGCACACGCCGCATGATGCAGCAGGAGGGGCACGTTCGCTCCGGTCCGTACTACGGGGGATTGCTCTGCCTCGATGCGGCCTCGGGCGATCTGATCTGGGAGATCATTGTAAAATCCCCCGGCCACGGCCTCTGCTCGGCTCCCACCGTTGACGGCGACCGCGTGTACACCGGCGGGCAAATCGTTTACTGCCTGGACCTGGACGGGCTGACGGACGGCAACGACGGCTCGTTCACCGACGAAGCACAGTTGTTCAAAGGCGACGGGGTGAGCCCTCACGATCCGGACCTGCTCTGGAGGTACGATATCCGTGAAAGACACGACACTCGTCCCCACGACGGTGAAGCCTGCACCCCGCTCGTGCAGGGCGACAACCTGTGGGTGACCACATCCCACGCCGAGTCCCACCATAAGGCCAACCTCCAGTACCGCTTCCAGAAGATGGGCTGGGAATACGTGCCCAAAGACGGGCCGCGCCCCAATATGCTGGTGCTTGACAAGAACACCGGCGAACTCGTCGCAAAGGACAACGTGGACGTGATCGAGGTCTACCACGGGCAATGGTCGTCGCCGAGCATGGGCGAGGTGGGGGGCCGGACGCTGGTCTTCTGGGGCGATGGTCACGGGGTGGTGCACGCCTTCCGCCCGCCGGAGCGGGAGCCGGGCGAAGTGGTCACGCTGGAAGAAGTCTGGAAGGTGGACTGCAACCCGCCGCAGTACAAGCGGGACGAAGAAGGCAACCACCTCTACTACCCCACCTGGAAGGGCGGGCCGAACGGAGAGTATCCCTCGCCGGGGCGGGGCAAGCGCCTGCCGGGCCCCAACGAGATCATCGCCGTGCCCGTCCGCCACGACGGAAAGCTCTACGTGGCCGCCGGGCGCGACCACGCCTACGGCATCGAACACGGCGCGCTGTTCTGCATCGACCCCCGCGGACGGGGAGACATCACCGACACGAATATCCTGTGGTACTCCACGGAGATCGGACGCACCTCGAACACCCCGGCCATCGCCGACGGACTGCTCTTTGTCGGCGACAATGCCGGGCTCTTCCACTGTTTTGACGCCGAAACCGGGGAGAAGCTGTGGCAGCACGACATCGAGGGCTGGAGTTTCTACTGCACGCCGCTGGTGGCGGACGGCAAAGTCTATGTCGGGACGGGTCGCCGCGAGGTGTTCGTGTTCAAGGCGGCCAGGGAGAAGAAGCTGTTGTCCCGGACACGGCTCAGACACGAGCCCTATGCGATGACCGCCGTCCACGGGATGCTGGTGCTGCCGACCGCCCGATCGCTGGTGGCTTACGCCGGGCCGGGTGAACCGGGGGAAGAAGGTGAGTGTCGCACAGCGGATGCCCGCGGGACATCCGACGAAAAGCCGCCGGGATCGGCTGAACCGGAATGAGCGGCGGCGTACACCGCGCCGCGGGTCATTGACGTGGCTCCTGGAAGACTATAGGCTCGAAGTGTCCATTTCAAAGGCCCAGAAGGTACAGAGATGAGAACGCACAATCTGATTGGACGGACATCCTTGTGTTTGATGGTTTCGCTGGCGCTGGGGCTGTCGGCGGTCCGCGCGGCCGAGCCCGTGCGGGGCGCGGAGGCGGCGAAGTTGTTCAAAGGTATCGCCGAGGACGAAGGCCCCGAGGCCCTCGCCGAGGCCATACTGGAGAGCTACCACGGCCCCGACGGTGCGGCGCAGATCGAGGGGCTGGGTATCGCGGTGGCCATGAAGCCCGACGTGGCCCAGCGCATCCTGGATGCCATCGCGGAGAGCGGGGCCCCTGACGAGGCGCTCATACGCGCCCACATGCTGCTGGAGATTGCCATGGGGCCGGCGGACACGCAGGAGGGCCGCTACGGCCGGGGCGCCTACCGGACCAAGAAGAGCGAAGAGCAGCACTGCCTGGTGGACCCCCTCGCCGAGAGGGCGGGCAAACTGTTGGACCACCCCGATCCCATCGTGCGGGCGCTGGCCGAGTGGGCCATCAACATCAAGGTCGCCAACGAGAACGAGAAGGTCTACATCACCTGGGGCTGCGCGTCGGGGGTCCGCGAATGGCCGAAGGAGAACCCGCCCGAATGGTTCGCCCGCTGGTACGCCCTGCCCGAGTCCGCTTACCTGGACCTGGACTACGCCCGCCAGGCGGTGGACGGGGACGTGCATCGCAGCACCGAGGACCTGCTGGCCTCGGCCCGCGCTATTTCGGAGCGTGCCGCCCGCCCGACGCGGGCCGTGGAGGACAGGGCGAAAGTGCGAGCGGCGCAGCGGGAACTGAACGCTGCGGTGGAGGCGCTGGCCGATTTCGCCCGTCGCCATCCGTCGGACCTGACCGGGCAGCGGCGCCTCTGGCTGGCCGTCCGCCATGCCGGGCGGAAGCTGGTCATGCTCAATCCGGCGGTGGATTTCTCACGGATCGCCTACGTCGCACGCCACTCGGGCCGCAAGCACCTGGTGCCCATCAGCTCCCGCTCCTGCGATCACCCCCCGGGTGGCGACATCTACGTGCAGCACGGCCTTTCGCCCGATTCGCCGGCGCGCCCGCTGATCGGCGAGAGGCTCGACCCGGGCCACGTGCAGGACATGGACCTGTGGTGGGAGGGAGACCGGATCGTCTTCGCCCACTCCGAGCAGTCCCGCTGGGGCCAGCGCGATGCCAGCGGCATGATCGGCGGCGTCCTGTGGGACTGCGGCAGCGAGCCGGTCCACCTCTACGAGATCAACGTGGACGGGACCGGTTTCCGACAGCTCACCGACCATGCACGGTGGGCGGACATCGAACCGGCCTATCTGCCGGACGGGGACGTCGTCTTCGCCTCCGACCGCTCCATGGGCAGCACCCATTGCGGGGACTGGAATCGGAACAGCTTCTTCTGCCCCCCCAACCTCTACCGCATCGACCCGGAGAGCCGGCAGATAAAACGGATCACCTACAATAAGGACGAGGATCGCTATCCCCACGTGGCCAACGACGGGCGTGTGATTTACATGCGCTGGGACTACCAGGAACGGGCCTTCAGCCCAACGCAGCCTCTGTGGGTCATCAACCCGGATGGGACGATGAATGACGGCCTCTACAAGGCACACACGAATGATCCCCGCACGCTTCGGGACCCCCGGCCCACCATCGGCAGCCGAAAGCTGGTGGCGATCGCCTGCGGCCACCACGAGCCCATCGAGGGAGCGCTGGCGCTGATCGATCCCGACGCGGGACGGAACGGCCGCGACGTGATGCGCTACGTGACGCCGAACTGCAGTCCAACGGAGTTCGGATACGGCTCCTACGAGGCGGTTTCCCAGGGAGGCGTGGAGGACCACTACGGCCTCTACACCACGCCGTTCGGCCTTTCAGAGGACAGCTTCCTGGTCGGGTACGCCTATCGCTGTCCGGGCAGCACCGCTTTTTCTACCTACTACGTGGACGTGTGGGGCAACAAGGAGCTGATTCGCCGTCACCCCATCTACGACGCCGTCGTGCCGCTGCCCCTCAAGGCCCGCGCCATGCCGCCGCACATCCCGTCTCCGGTCGATCCGTCAAAGAACCACGCGCTCGTGTACGTATCGGACGTCTACAACGACCTGTCCGGGGTCGATAAGGGCGAGGTGAAGTACATCCGCATCCTGGAACGGCTGGGCTGGTTCGACGAGGAGAAGGCTGCGCACACCGCCGCCCAGTGGGGTCTGTTCGGCTACAACCAGTTTGGTTACTGGACGGAAGCCCAGACGCGTATCGTGGGCACGGTGCCGGTCGAGGAAGATGGTTCCGCTTATTTCAAGGTGCCCACCAATATGGCGGTGTTCTTCCAGGCGCTGGATGAGAACAAGCTGGAGGTGCGTCGCATGCGCACGCACGTTGAGTTCCAGCCCGGTGAGTTTCGCGGCTGCATCGGCTGCCACGAGACCAAGGTGATTGCCGCGCCGGAGACCAACCACCTGGTCTCACGGGCCGTGTTGGGCGAGCCCGCCATGCCCGAACCTCCGCCGTGGGGTGATACAGAGGTCATGGACTTCGAGGATATGATCCAGCCCATCTTCCAGGCGCACTGCGTCAGGTGCCACGGCGCCGAGAAGCCGAAGGGCGGCCTGAATCTGACCGCCAATCGGGATAAGTACGGCTTCATGCAGTCCTACCGAAGCCTTTTGGGTGTGGGACCGGATGAACCCACCCCCAACAACGTCGGCCCCGCTACCATCGACGGCGTCCGGATTGAACGGCACGAGGAAGCGGAGCGTAGATTCTACCGGACCGGGCGGCAGGAGGAGTTCTTCATGCCCGAGGGCTCGCTGCTGTGCCTGTCCAACTGGTGGGCGGGCACGGAGATAACACAGCCGCGCCAGTTCGGTTCCTCCCGCAGCCCTCTGATCCACAAGCTGCTGCGCGATCCCGAGCACAAGGAGGTCAGGCAGAAGTTCACCCCGGCCCAGTGGGAGACGCTGGTCACGTGGATCGACGTCAACGCGCCGTACTATGGCACCCACTTGCGGTATGTGGGCAGCAGCCGGAAGACGGGCTGGATTCTCGAGTCGGTTGAGGTGCATCTTGACCCACCCTTCAAGAAGGGCGAGAAGGGGTTCGATATCGTGCCCTGTCCGCCGAAGGTCGTCCAGGGGAGTGCCACTCGCTGATGCAGTCCCAATCTCCCTTTCCAGGCGTCAGCCAGCGCTTCTTCGGTTTCATCCTTCGTGGTACGGTAACGGCGCTGTTTCTGGTCTCATCCTTTGCGCCGGTCCGGGCGGGCCCACAGGAGTCATCCCAGTGGACCGACCGGCCCGGCCGCAACATGTACTTCCCGGCGAAGGAGCTGCCGGACTCCGTGGGGGAGCGCAACCTGCTGTGGCAGGAGAGGACCGGCGGGAAATACAACTTCGGTATCCCGCCCACCATCCGGGACGGTCGACTGGTGATGGGGTCCGTCCGCAGCGCGGTGGAGGGCCACGGCAACGTGGCCGGCAGCGGCAGCCTCATCTGCTACGACCTGCACACCGGCCGGCGGCTGTGGCAGATGGTGCTGAAGACCAGTGGGTTCGGCGTCTGTTCGGCGCCCATCATCGAGGGCCAGTGCGTTTACGTGCAGAGCGGCGACGCCGTCTGCGCGGACCTGCTGGGCCTGACGGACGGCAACGACGGGCCCTTTATGGAAGAACTGGACTATTCCCGGCGGCCGGACGGGGAACTGCTGCCCGACGACGGCGACATCTTGTGGCACCGGAACTACAGGATGGAGTTCGAGACCTCCGGGCGACACGGGCACGCCGGCACCCCGGTGCTCATCGGCGACCAGCTCTGGGTGCCCAGCAGCTTCGGGCACGGCGCCGACAAAATGAACCAGCACGTCAAGGTGCATCAGCTTGGCGTTCCCCTGGACGAACCCGACCCGAAAAAGATCGCCTGGAAGCCGAACATCTACGTCTTCGACAGGCACGACGGCCGCCTGATCGCCCACGACACGGTCCGCGTGCCCGAGGTGCTGCACGGGGCGTGGTCTTCGCTCTCCTGGGCGGAGGTGGAGGGGCGTCGGCTGGTCTTGTGGGGGGATGGGTACGGCGTTCTGCACGCCTTTGCCGTGCCGGAGCCGGTGCCGGGCGAGGTCGTGGAGCTGGAGCACGTCTGGCAGTACGATTGCAACCCCCGCGAGCACCGCTACGACGCGAAGGGCAACCCCCTCAGCTTCCCCTATCTTCCCTGGGATCCCGAATACGATGCCCGCGAGCCGGGCCCAAGCTACGTCATCGGCGCGCCCGTCTTCCAGGAGAGGAAGCTCTACGTTGCCGTCGGCCGCGATTACCACTACGACAGCAAACGGGGCGACGGCGGGCCCGGCGCCTTGCACTGCATCGACCCCCGAGGGGAGGGCGACATCAGCCGGTCCGGCCGCGTCTGGATGAGCACGGACGTCGGCCGCTCCGCCAACACGGTGGCTGTTACCCCCGACGACCTGCTATTCATCGCCGACAATTCGAAAGGCGTGCATTGCTTCGACGCCGCCACCGGGGAGCGCTACTGGCGCCACGAGCTGGACAGCCACGCCTTCTACTGCTCGCCATTGGTGGCGGACGGTAAGGTTTACGTCGGCTCGTACGGCAGGGACTTTCACATCCTGCGCGCCGCCCGTGAGCTGGAAGTGTTGTCGCAGACCAAGCTCGACGCGGCGGTCCTGACCCCCACGGCCGTGGACGGACTGCTGGTCGTGCCCACCTGGAGGTCCGTTCACGTCTTCGCCGGGCCGGGCTACGAGTCGCCCTGACCCGTGCGGGCCTCGCGTCTCTGCGATCAGGTTCGGCCCACAGTTCGAGTGGTAGGTTCAGCCTCTAAGGTCGCGCAGGATCCGCAGCCGTCTTTCGAACAACACCAGCACCACGTGCGGATCGGTGGCGGAGGCCCGGCTTAGCACGGAGATGCGGTTGAGATGCTCAAAAATAGTTTTCATTCATATAGTGAGCTGAGAAACACCTTGACAGAACCGTTGGGGGGGGTACACTATTGTGATTGAATCCGGATTCTGCTGCTGCACATTGGCCACTGTTGCATAGAGTTCTGACGCATGCAGGAGGCGCGAGGATGAGAATGTCCGGGTCCTTGCGGTATGTGCTTGTCTGCCTGGCGGTTACGTTGGTGGTTGGAGTTAGCGCAGTTCGGGCGGCGGAGCCCGTGCGGGGAGCCGAGGGGGCCAAGGTCTTCGGGACAATGGCGGAGGAGGAAGGTCCCGACGCGCTGGCGCAGGCGATCCTCCACACCTACCACGGCCCCGACGGTGCAGCCCAGATCGAAGGGCTGGGCATGGCGGTGGCCATGAAGCCCGACCTGGCGCAGGCCGTGCTGGATGCCATTGCGGAGAGCGGAGCCCCCGACGAAGGGCTGATCCGCGCGCACCTCTTGGTGGAGGTCGGCATAGGACCGGCAGACACCAGGGCGGGGCGGTATGGCCGGGGCTCGTATAGAACGAAGAGGAGCAAAGAGCAGCACTGCCTGGTCGATCCACTGGTGCAACGGGCCAGCCGCCTGCTTGACGATGGCGATCCTTTCGTGCGCGCGCTGGCCGAGTGGGCCATCAACATACGCGTGGCGAACGACAATGAGGCCCGTTACTTAAGAATGAGAACTGGGCTTAGCGTCCGTGAATGGCCCAAGGAAAATCCGCCGGAGTGGTTCCTCAAATGGTATGCCCTGTCGGCCTCCAACTACCTGGAGCTGGACTATGCCCGGCAGGGCATCGACAGGGATGCTCACCGCACCACGGCCGACCTGCTCCAGTCGGCCCGGGAGATTGCGGAACAGGCCGCGGGGCCGACGGCCCATATCGGCGCGGACCCCGAGGTAAAGACCGCGCGGCAGGAAGTGGAAGCAGCGGTGCAGAGCCTTACGAGCTACGCCGGGAAGAATCCGGACGACCTTACCGGCCAGAGGCGGCGGTGGCTGCGCGTTCGCCACGCCGCCCGCGAACTGGTCATGCTCAACCCGGCGGTGGACTTCTCGCGGATTGCCTGCATCGCGCGCCACTCGGGGCGCAAGCACCTGGTGCCGGCCAGTTCACGCGCCAGCGACCACCGCCCCGGAGGCGACATCTACGTGCAGAACGGCCTGGACCCCGACGCACCGGCGCGCGCGCTGATCGGCGACCGGCTCGACCAGGGGCACGTGCAGGACATGGACCTGTGGTGGGACGGCGACCGAATCGTGTTCGCCCACTCGGAGCAGTCCCGCTGGGGTGACCGAGACGCCAACGGTTTTATGGGCGGTGTCATGTGGGACTACGGCAGCGAGCCGACACACCTGTATGAGATCAAGGTGGACGGCACGGGCCTGCGGCAACTGACCGACCACGAGCGCTTCTGCGACATGGAGCCGGCCTACCTGCCCGACGGCGACATCGTCTTCGCGTCCGGCCGATCCATGGGAAGCACCCACTGCGGAAGCTGGTTTAACGGTCATCACAGGTTCTACTGCACGCCGAACCTTTACCGCATAGACCCCGAAACGCGGGAAATCAAGCGCATCAGTTACAACAAGGACGAAGATCGTTATCCCCACGTGACAAACGACGGTCGGATCGTTTACATGCGCTGGGACTATCAAGAACGCGGCTTCGGGCCGACGCAGCCGCTGTGGATCCTCAATCCAGACGGCACGATGAACGACAACCTGTACAAGGCACATACCCAGGAGCCCCGCACCCTCCGCGACCCCCGTGCCGTCATCGGCAGTCACCATCTGGTGGCCATCGGCTGCGGCCACCACGAGCACATCGAGGGGGCCCTGGCCCTGATCGATCCCGATGCGGGACGGAACGGCTACGACGCGATGCAGTACGTGACGCCGAACTGCAGCCCAACGGAGGCCGGCTACGGACCGTTTGAAACAGTCCCCGAGGGCGGCGTGCAGGACCACTACGGCCTGTATACGACACCCTTCGGACTCTCGAAGGACAGCTTCCTGGTCGGTTACGCATACCGCGCTCCGGGCAGCACCGCCTTCGCCACGTATTACGTTGACGTCTGGGGCAACAAGGAGCTGATCCGGCGGGACCCGATCTTCCACGTGGTGGTGCCGTTGCCGCTCAAGGCGCGCCGCAGGCCGCCGCAAATCCCGTCGCCGGTGGACCCGCAGAAGAACCATGCCCTGGTCTACGTCTCCGACGTTTACAATGACCTCCCCGGCGTAGAGAAGGGCGAGGTCAAGTACATCCGCATCCTCGAGCGCCTGCCCTGGTTCGACCCGGAGAAAGGAGTGCACACCGGTATCCAATGGGGGCTGTTCGGGTACCGGCAGTTCGGTTACTGGACAGAAGCGCAAACGCGCATCGTCGGTACGGTGCCGGTCAAAGAGGATGGCTCGGCCTACTTCAAGGTGCCCACGAACATGGCCGTCTGGTTCCAGGCGTTAGATGAGAACCGCATGGAGGTGCGCCGGATGCGCACGCAGGTGGAGTTCCAGCCCGGGGAGTTCCGCGGCTGCGTCGGGTGCCACGAGACCAAGGCCATCGCGGGTCCGGAGACGAACCACCTGGTCTCCCGCGCACTATCGGGCGAGCCCGCCACGCCGGAACCGCCGCCGTGGGGAGATACCGAGGTGATGGACTTCGAGAGCATGATTCAGCCCATCCTCCAGGCCCACTGCGTGAAGTGCCACGGCGCCCAGAAGCCCAAGGCCGGGCTGAACCTGACCGCCAATCGGGACAAGTACGGCTACATGCAATCCTACCGCAGCCTGCTCGGGGTCGGCCCGGACGAGCCCACGCCGACCAACGCGGGCGGGGTGATTATCGACGGCGTCAGGATCGAGCACCACCGAGAAGCCGAACGGGAGTTCCTCCACAGCCTCCACCGGGCGGACCACTTCATGCCGGAGGGCGCACTGCTCTGCCTATCCAACTTTAAGGCCGGCACCGAGATCACGCGGCCGCGGCAGTTCGGCTCCTACCGCAGTCCACTGATCCGCCAACTCCTGGACGATCCCGAGCATCGGAAAGTAAAGAACAAGATTAGCCCGGCCGAATGGGAGACGCTGGTGACGTGGGTAGATGTGAACGCACCCTATTACGGGACGCACCTGCGGTACGCCGGACGGACCCGGGAAGGCCACATACTCGAATCAGTTCGAGTCAAGCTGGACCCGCCGTTCAAGCGGGGCGAAAAGGGCTTTGAGATAGTGGAGTGCTCTCCGAAGGTCGCTGAGGACGCTCCGCGAGACTGATGAAGCGCACAGAGCCCGCGTCAGTGACCCGGACGCGGTCTATCGTTGCGTCCGGCAGCCAACACGTGGTATCATCAGAAGGAAAGAACTTGCGGGTTGACAACCCTTTAGGGAGCATTACGGTCATGAAGACGTGTTTCTGGGGGCTTGCATGTGGGCTGTTGGGTGTGGTCTGCCTGTCTGTGCCGGCTCAGGAGGACGTGCCGGAGGTAAACGTGCAGTGGCCGACGGTCGAACATCCCGAGGTCTCCCCCATCGCGGGGATCACGACCTACCCGGAGGACTACCTCGACTGGATGATGGATGAGCGGCGTTTCGCGGGCAACACGAGCATCATTGCTATCTATCCGAAGGCCATTAAGCGCGCCTATTACTACGACGAGATGCTGCAGAACCAGGGACCGGCCGCCCTGGCCCAGGCCCTGGTGGAAGCCTATCCGACGGACGATGCGAACCTGGAGCTGGCGGCCGGAGCCATCGCCCTGGCGGCCCGCACAGGCTACATGACTTACGGCAGGAGCCCGGTGGGCAGGGAGAAGGAGTTCCAGATCCCGAAGGATAAGCAGAAGGAGATGGCGCGGAAGCAGCAGGTGCTGCCCCGGGACCTGGTCCAGAAGGTCAACCCGGTGATCGACGAGATCCTCAAGATCGATTCGCCGTACGCCAGGGACACGGCTGTCGAGATGCTGCTGCAGCTCTTCTCCGAGACCCTGGGCAGCGGCCACTGCGAGAGCCACAACGGGCGGCGAGAGGTCGAGCCCATGCCGCGCGAGCTGACCGCGCGGGCCGCCGGCTTTCTGGGCTCCGAGGATCCGTTCACGCATGCCGTGGCGGAGTGGGCCGTCAGCGTCAACGTCTTCAATGAGAACGAAAGCGACCGCGAGAGCGACGTGTGGCCGGGCGAGAACCCGCCCGAGTGGTGGGACACCTGGATCGGCCTCCCCGAGAGCCAGCACCTGCGGCTCGACTACATCCGCCAGACCATCCAGCTCCAGATGCACCGCCGCGGGAAGGACTTGCTGACGCTGAGCAAGGACCAGATGCGTCGCGCACTGGAGAAGGCCGAGTGGGTCAAGGCGCAGGTCTCGGACGAGAAGGCGACCGAGGTCGACGCGCTGGTCGAGGAGATGAAGCAGGCGCACGAGAGGTTCGCGTCGGTCGTTGAATCGAACCCCACCGATCTGACGGCCTGCCGGAAGGCCTTCCTGGAGTGGCGTCCGACGGTCCGGCCGGTGGTCATGAGCGGTCCGGACGTGGACTTCGACAGCGTCGTGTACGCCACCCGTTTCTCCGGCGGCAACCACGGCCAGCCGGGCTCCCAGGACCCCTGGGGGGGACGCGGCGGGGACATCTTCGTCCAGACGGGCCTGAGGCCCGGCTCACCGGCTCGCGCGGTGATAGGTGACAAGCTGCCGCCGAGGCTGATCAACGACATGGACCTGTGGTACGACGCGGACAAGGTCGTCTTTGCCGCCGTCCACAATCAGAACCACTGGCAGCTCTATGAGGCTGACCTGGAAGGCGAGAAGGTGACCGAACTGCCGGCGACCGGATACGACGACCACGACCCCGCCTACCTGCCCGACGGCGGCGTGGTGTTCGGATCCACCGGCAACCGTTCGGCCGTCATGTGTCTTGCCAACCCAGGCACCGAGCAGAGCGGCATTCATCGGCTGAACCCGGAGCGCACGGAGATAATGCGGCTGAGCTATCTCTGAAAGGCTGTCAGCGGTCAAGCGAATTTACGGTCCCAT
>CAZNGS010000062.1:0-24809 GCA_964572825.1 uncultured candidatus Brocadiaceae bacterium | reverse complement strand
CGCCTGTGGACTCTCAGCCGGGGGCGGCTGAGCTACATTTTTCAACAGGCTGCTATGATGCGGGCGTGCCGAGGAGGGGAGGAACGCCTATCCGAAGGGGGGTGGAGGTCGCCTTATGGCTCCAGAACTGAACAATCCCCACGGGATGGCAGCCGCTGCGCTCGTGGCGGCCGTCTTCCTCGCCGCCGGCGTGTGGCCCTACGTTCAGGGCAGCCGCGCCGCGCAGCATACGAGGGCAGCCGAAAGTGAGACGGACGGCCGAGAACGCGGAGCCTTCCCGGCGGCCGCGCCGCAGGAGTCCATCGCCAACAACATGGGCGTGGATTATACCTCGCAGGGCAAGTACGAGGAGGCCATCGGCCACTTCGAGATCGCCGTCGCGGCCAACGGCTCCTACCTGCCCGGCTACAAAAACCTCCTCGCCGCCTGACCTGTCGGCGCCACGGTCAGATGACCTCCAGCTCGTCCTTGGAGGGCAGCTCCGGGAAGGGGGCGGCCGGGGGGGCCTGGTACCAGTAAGCCACGGAGGCGATGTCGTCCTGCAGGGGCAGGTAGCGCCCTCCGTTGCGCCAGCCGAGGGCCTGGATGGTCACCCGGAGGTCCTGCTTGAACCGCACGGGGTCCGGTATGTGCCACCGGTAGAGGCCGAACCGCTGCTGGGAGCGGCCGTGCCCGTCGGGGCGGATGACCTGTGGCATACCGGCGTAGGGGGTGCTGAATTCCGCATATTCGCCGTCCACGGCGAAACCCCATGCGCCGCAGAAGTAGTCCTCGGTGCCCGTACCGCAGATGGTGGGAAACTCCTCGTCGCCGTCGAGGTAGAACTTGATCTCGCCTTCGCCCCACCAGCCGGCGTTGTTCGAGCCCCAGGCCATGTAGGTGCCCACGTAGTGCCCCTGCCCCTCAACGCCATCGAGGATGGTGTAGACCTCTCGGTACGGCAGCGGATTCGACCGCCGGAACTGGGCGTGGAAATACGCCGCGTCGTCCGGCACGTCGGTGAGCGTGTAGTTGATCTGGTAGAAGAGAGTGGCGTCTTCCCCGGCCAGGTTTTCGACGGTGATCCGGCAGGACTGCCGGAAAGGCATTTGCCAGTAGCAGTTGAATCCGTTACGCGGGTTGACGCAGACGGCCAGGGAGTTGACGTGGGCGTAGGTGCCCCACCCGGAGGCGAAGAAGTCGCCCAGCGGGCATTCCACGGCCGGGTCCTGCGCGCCATCCCAGTACATCCGGAGGATGAGGAAGCGGGTGTTGCCGGCCGGGGTCATCCATATTTGCTGGACCGCGCCCGGCCCCTCGACATCGGCAAGGGTGCGGACCTCGCCGGGTTGCAGGCGGATGCAGGGGGAGACCTTCCAGCCCCGCCCCAGGTCGCGGGCCGCCCGGGCGCCGGTCCCCTCGGTGGCCCGGCCGCCCTGCCCCTTTTGTCCCGAAGGGTTCTCCGCGCTGATCGAACGCGTCTCCGCATCCGAAAGTCTGCACAGGTTGCCCAGATGCATGCCCCATCCGTGAAACTGCATGGTCTTCCTCTCATCCGTGGGGAGTATCGGCCGGCTGGCGGGGTGTCTGGGGCGGCGGCACATCCCGGCCGCCACGGGTCGTGAGCCCCCACACCGCCTCGGAAACGGCAACGAGCACGGCAGCCCAGGCGAGGCCCGCCAGCACGTCCACCGCGTAATGGTAACCGCAGTAGACGGTGGAGACCGCCAGGAAAACCACCGCGCCCAGGTGGAGGGCACGGACCTTTTTCAGATAGCGCCAGCTAAAGGTGAGGGTGGCCGCGGCGACGGCCACGTGGCTGCTGGGAAACGCCGCGCCGGCGGCGGGCTCGAAGTAGCGGTACACGAACGCCATCACCTGATGCATGGGGCCGGCCTGGAGGTGTTGCGCCACCACCCGCGGCTGCAGTTGAGACAGCATCTGCGGCGACATCTCGTGGGTGGCGTAAGGCCCCAGCACCGGCAGGAAAATATACGTCGCGCAGCAGCCGTAAAACACGAGACAGATGGTCGCCATGTACTTGAAGAACCTGCGCCTGTCCCGGAAATACAGGGCAAATGCCACGCCGGGAATCATCACGTAGTAGGCGAAGTAACTCAGATTCATAAACTCACTGACCCCGAGGCACGGCAGCCACTGCACCAGCAACTGGCTGGGCTGGCAGCCGAATAACCGCACGTCCCACCCCAGAACCATCGCGTCCAGCGAGGTGGCGAAAAACATGGAGTCCAGGATATGCGTCTCCCAGTAGAGGAACGTAAAAAGCAGCATGGGGTAGAAGCCGTGCAGCAAATCCAGGAAGCGGCTGCGGTATCTGGTGTCCAGCCAGATCAGCGCCTGAATTGCCGCCATCACGGCCACGTGCCCGCCCAGAAGCAGCCCCCAGCAGGGCACTGTCCCGCCGTGGAAGAGCAGAACCAGCACCGCCACGACGGCCAGGTATCCCTGGGTCAGGTAGTCCGCTGTCCGGTATCCGCGCATGGGGATTCGCTCATCCAGGTTAGAGCCAGCCGTGCTCGGCATACCATTCGTAGGTCAGACGCACACCCTCGGCCAGGTCGGTCCCTGCCACGAAATCGAGCTCCTCGGACGCAGCGGCCGTGCTGGCGACCCAGCCGGGGGCGGCGTACTCGGGTATCTTCTGCAGGTTCATCATGCTGGCCCGCCCCGTGAGCCGGGCCCCGGCCTCCTGGAACAGACAGACGGGGTATAGAGCGACGTGCGGCACAGGCAGCCTCAAGGGGTCAACGCCCATCACGCCGGCCATGTGCTCCAGGAACTGCCGTTGAGAGCAGGGCTCGGAATGGGCAACGTGATAGATGTTACCCGGCGCCGCGCCGCATTCCAGTGCGCGACGCACCGCGCGGGCCGCGTCGCGGACGTAGACCAGACTGATCGGCTGACGCCCGCCGTCGATAAGCGGCATCAGGCCCCATCGCACCATCTTGAACAGCGTGTAGAAGTCCACGTCCCGGGGCCCGTAGATGGCGGCCGGACGCAGAATCGCATGGGGCGCCCGGAGCCGGCGCCGTACCCATCGCTCGGCCAGCATCTTGCTGCGCCCGTAGTGGGAGACGGGCCGCGGCCGATGGCCCTCCCGGGCGGGCCGATCCATGGTCCCCGGTCCGGAGACCGAGAGGCTGGACACCAGCACAAAACGCTCCAGCCGCCGGCCGCGTGCGTTGCATGCCTGCACCAGGTTGCGCGTGCCCCGGGCGTTGACGGCGTAATAATCGCGGCGACGGACGGCCCTGGTTTTGGCGGCGCAGTGAACCACCGCCTCCATTCCGCCGACGACGCCGTCGAGGGACGGCGCATCCCGTAGTTCCCCGTAGTGCACCTCCACGCGACCCAGGTGCTGCCGTATGTGTCGCGTGTCGCTCGTCTCCCGCAGAAGGAGCCTCATGCGGTATCCATTCGCCAGGAGCTCCTCCAGCACGTGACTGCCCAGGAACCCGTTCCCGCCGGTTAACAGGACTTTCACAGCCTTTTCTCGTAGATGCGGTAGGTCTTGTAGGGGGTGGCCCCGAGGCGGTCCAGGGCCCGCCGCATGAGCAGATTGTCCTCAAGAATCCAGGAGAATTCCGCGCGATTGTATCCCCTGCGGTCTCCGTTCTGAAACGCCCGATAGGCAAGCAGCGTGTCAACGCCCCGGCGGCGGTGTTCCTCCACCACGCCCAGGATGAGCACCCGCACGGCCTTCAGGCGCCGCCTGCCGAGCAGGAAATGCAGGAAACCGAAGGGCCAGAGGCGGCCCTTCATCTTCTTAAGAATCCGGTTGAGATCGGGAAGCGCCAGGAACAGACCGACGGGCTCTCCCTCCAACTCCGCGATCAGGGCCAGCTCGGGATCGATGATGGGCTTGAGGTTTCGGGCGGTGAACCGGAACTGGGCACGGGTCATGGGGACGAAACCCCAGTTGTGAGACCACGCCCGATTGTAGACCTCGAACGCGGCGGCCATCTCCTGCTCGAAGCGGTCCATGTCGACCATGCGCACGCGCACGCCGCTGCGCTCCGCCGCTCGCTCGCCGAACCGAACCAGATGGTCGGGAATGTTGCCATCGTAGCTGTAATCATATGCCACCAGGTTCTTCGCCGTCCGGCAGCCCATCCCCTCGAACAGCCCGGGGTAGTATCGTTTGGTGTAGGGCATCATGAAGACCGGAGGGCGGTCAAAGCCCTCCACCAGGAACCCGCATTCCTGATTGGTCGAGAAGTTAAGGGGGCCGCGGATGGTCTCCATGCCTTCCCCGGCCAGCCAGGCCTCCGCCTGTTCCATAAGGCATGCGGCCACTTCGGGCCGATTGACGCACTCAAAGAACCCGAAGAACCCGGTCTTCTCGTCCCAGAATTCGTTGTGGCGCTGGTTGATGTGAGCGGTGGTCCGACCCACCAGGCGCCCCTGCTCGTCCCGCGCCAGGAAATAGCGCACCCGCGTGAACTCGAACACAGGGTTCCGGTCGCTGAAGAACTCTTTCCGCTCGGCCAGCAGGCGGGGAACGTAGCAGCGATCCGCCCGGTAGAGCGCATAGGGCAGCTTTATGAACTGCAACATTTCCCTGCGCGAGCGGACCCGGGTGAGTTGGACGCCCATGAACCGGCCCTCTGCCTCGTCCGCGGCGGATCAGATGACGCCCAGCTCCCTGCCGATCTCGGTCATCTTGGAGAGGGCAAATTCCAACTGGGAGTCCGTGTGGGTCGCCATCACGCTCAGGCGCAGGAGCGTATCCGTGGGCGGCACGGCGGGGGAAACCACCGGGTTGACGAAGACACCTTCCTGCTGCAGGCGCTTGCAGAACTTAAAGCAGATGTCCATCTCGCCCACGTGAACGGGGATGATCGGAGTCTCGCTTTTGCCCGTGTCGAAGCCGAGCTCCTGCAGGCGGCCGGTGAGCAAGCGGGTGTTGTGCCACAGCTTCTCGATGCGCTCGGGCTCACGCTTCATGATGTGGACGGCCGCCAGGGCGGCGGCGGTGTTGGCAGGAGAGATGCTGGCGCTGAAGATCAGGGCCCGTGCGTTATGTTTGAGATACTCGATGGTCTGCTCGTCGGAGGCGACGAATCCGCCCAGGGAGGCCAGCGACTTGCTGAAGGTGCCCATGATCAGGTCCACCTTCTCGGTCAGGCCGAAATGCGCCGCCGTGCCGGCCCCGTTCTTGCCCAGCACGCCGATGGCGTGGGCATCGTCCAGCAGCAGGCCGGCCCGGTACCGTTCGGCCAGCTCGGTCAGCTTCGGCAGGTCCGCAATGTCTCCGCCCATGCTGAACACGCCGTCCACGGCTATCAGCTTTCCGCTTTCACGGCCGCATTCCTTCAGGCGAGACTCCAGCGAGTCCATGTCATTGTGCCCGAAACGCACCAGCTCACCGAAACTCAGCAGGGCCCCGTCCACTATGCTGGCGTGATCCTCCTTGTCGGTGATGATGTAGTCCTCCCGGCCCACCAGCGCGCTGATAATACCCAGGTTGGTCTGGAAGCCGGTGGAGAAGAGGACGGCCGCCTCTTTTCCCACCAGGTCGGCCAGCTCCTCCTCCAACTCGAGGTGGATGTCGAGGGTTCCGTTCAGGAACCGGGAGCCGGCGCACCCGGAACCGTACTTGGCGACGGCCTTCTGAACAGCCTCCTTGACCTCCGCATTGTTGGTCAAGCCCAGGTAACTATTCGACCCCAGCATCAGCACACGCTGCCCGTTCAGGCAGACTTCGGTGTCCTGCGCGGAGGAGATGGGCCTGAAGTAGGGATAGAGGCCGGTGGCCTTGACACGTTCCGCGTCGTGATACTGGCGGACCTTGCGCATCAGGGGCAAGTTACCGTTGCTCGGATCAACCATGGCATACGCCTCTCTGAGGAGGTTTGCCCGTCCACAGCGACCATCAAATAAACCGGATGAGCGGCGTTTTGTCAAGTTCGCCATCCTCACCAGGGCGGACCGCTCCCGGACTGCGAGGGTTCCCCGGCGCCCAGCACGGGACCGACGTCCTCCCGGCGCGAGCGGTCCAGGATGCTCTGCACGAACGTGCGGCCGGGGCCCCCGGCGCCGGCGGCGCCGTCCGCATCCTCGGTCTGGAGCCGTTCCTCACCGTCCCCGCGACCGGGCGCCCCCTCGCCCGCCCCTTCGGCCCCGCGCACCTGTTGGCCCTCCCCGCGCGGCGAATTATGCGCCCCCTCCTCGGGACTGTCGGCGCTCGAGAGGCGTTCGCGAGCCAGGTGAGCGTTGAACTCGGCCCGGTGCATCAGCTCCGCCAGTTCTTCGGCCTCCTTCCCCGAGACGCCTCGCCGAAGGAGCTGCCGACAACCGGCGGCAGTCTCCCGATAGCTCGCCAGCGCCCGCACGAAATCACCGCCCCGGTACGCGCAGTTGCCCAGAGCGTAAACCGCCCTGAGCCGGACGCGAGGGTTCTTCGCCGAAGAAAGCTCCCGAAAAATGCCGGCGGCCTCCGCCAGCTCCCCCGCCCGGTAGTGGGCCAGCCCGGCGTTCAGGCGGACGGCCCGGGAGGCGGGCAGGTCCTTCCGCAGCGCCCCGAATGCCTCAGCCGCCTCCCGGTACCGTCCTTCCCGATAGGCCCGGGTCGCCCGGTGAAACCGGACCTCCGGCCCGTCCGCCGGCTGCGCGGCGACGCCCGGCTCCCAGCCGCTCAGCAGGTAGAGCCCGACCCCGAAAGCCAGCAGATAGATCACCAGGCGAAAGACCCTGTCGCTGAACCGCCGGTGCAGCAGCACTCCCACCAGGGTGCCCACGACCACGCAGGGCAGCAGCGCGCCGCTGAGCGTCAGGCGGTCCGCTCTGAACAGATCCTGCGTCTGGTAGGCAACCAGCTTTGCCATGTTGCCGACGAAAAAATACTTGATGACGGTGCCGACAAAGACCCGCTTGTCGAGCTTCTGCGGCAGCAGAAAAAGCACGATGAGGGGGCCGCCCGCGTGCGCCAGGGTCGAAGTCAGCCCGGCACAGGCGCCCAACCCCACGCCGTGCCAGATGCGCGGCACGTACCGGTCGCCCATCCCCGTGCGCCGCTCGCGCTGCAGCCGATACATCTGAAAGCCCACGAACAAGACCGACAGCCCGCCGATCAGACGCCGCAGCCAGGACTCCGCATCGGGCAGGTTCAGAAACCAGTCCAGGGCCAGCGCCCCGCCGACCACGCCGACCAGCAAGCCGGGCAGCAGCATGGCCAGGTTGCGGGCATCGTGGTCTCGCGGATAATGGATGATGGAGAAGACGTCCCCGAGGATCAGCACCAACAGCATGACCGGCAGCATATTGGCCGGTCCCAGGACGGCGGCCATCAGGGGGACCGCCAGTATCCCGGCACCGGCCCCGAAGCCGGCCTTCGAAAGGCCGACCAGGGCCGCCGCCACGGCCGCGCCGATCCACTGTGATGCACTGAGCTCAGGGAAGACCACTTCCATCCTTTCCCCGCTGTCGAGTCACCGACCCTTCGACGGGCGGTTGGCAAAACGTTAGGATACGGCGCGCGCCGGGAGATTTCCATGCAAAGCGCCGAGAACCCGGTGGCCGCGTCCTGTTGAGGAACCGGCGGCCATCTCCCTTGCGCAGGGGCGCGCGCGCCCGTACCATGAGTGCAGATGCAGGGACAGGACATTGCCGGTGCCCGGTGGATGCATTACCTGATAGTTTTCCAGATACTGTGCGGTTTTTTTGCGGCCTACGTGGCCTCCCGCAAGGCACGGAGCCCGGTGCTGTGGTGGTTCGCCGGGAGCTTTCTGCCCGTGGTCGGGGTCGTCTGGGTCCTGCTGGTTTCGCAGGCAGTGCCGGGCGGGGCACCCCGCACGGGTGGGTGCAGCGGGCCGGATCGGCAGAAGCGACCGAAGCGCTGCTGCGGGGAGTTCCTGCCGGACTGCCGGGGCTGTGCCTACTTCCGGCGCCGGCTGTTCCGTTCCGAGCAGGAGGGAGACCGCGGCTACTGCGAGTTCTACCAGAAGACACTGAGCGAACGCGGCCAGGGGCGCAACCAGGGAGGGAAGACATCCCAGCAACGCGTCTCCGCCGGCGACGGTCCGCGGTGATTTTGCGCCAAAAGAGCTTGACTGACGGTGTTCGCTCTGTTACAAAGTTTCCGTCAAAGCTGGGATGAGGCACCGATTCCACGGCACGAGCTGACGGAGTATCTTCCATGAACAAAACGGGCAGAGCATTGGCGGCCTTTTGCACGTTGGCGGCTCTGGCGTGGGCGACGACCCTTGGGCAGGAGGTCAACCCCTTCGAGGGGATCGACAAGAAGGACCCGCTGGCGGCACTGGAGGAAGCTCCCGACCACGAGCGCGGAGCAAAGCGCCAGGATCTCATAGAAGCGGTCAAGACCGCCCCGGACGAGGTGGCATCGAACCTGGTCCAGCAACTCATTGCCAGGGTTGAGAACCGCCGGGAGCTGGAGGACAAGAACCTGGTCGGTCAATGTATCCTCGCCCTCGGTTCGCTGAGGGAGAACGAGGCGACCGACGTCCTGCTGGATGCACTCGAAGCGAGGAACATGCAGATCGCCTACCAGGCGGCCATAGCCCTCGGCCAGATATGGGAAGGTAAAGGACTCGGTGACGCCCAGGCCAGGGAAGTGACCGTGGAACTTCTGACGGTCCTCTACAGCCCTCTGCCCCCCTTGACCGCCTACGGACCGGGCCTTGCCCTATGCCGGATCAACGGCATCCAGGACGTGGACACGGCCGACGGCCTCCCGCCCGGCCAGCTTCTTTCCACGATTGATCAGTGGGTGCTGGCCAACAGGGACCGGCTGCCCGCAGCGGGCAACGCGCCCTGGCAGTTGCTGTTAAGGACGGTGCTGGCCAGCCAGAACCAGGCCGCCCGGCAGGAGGCCCTGCAGGCACTGCTGCAGCAAAGGAGCCTGGGACCGGTGGACCCCATCCTGGATGCGCTGCAGGAAGGAAGCGTGCCCCAGAACCTCCAGAACAGCCTGACCGACCTCCTGAGCCGGGTTACGGGGGTTTCGTATCCGCCCGCCGGCCTCCAGGAGGACCAGGACCCGGTGGCCGCGTGGCGCAAACAGTGGTATGCCCGACTGAAGACCGACACCGGGGAGAAGTACACCCGCTACGCCTGGAATGCCCTGGAAAGAACGCTGACCGATTACCTGGCGGAGCCGACGGAGGCCAAGGCCGAACAGATCAAGGAGTTGCGGTCGGTTATCCTCTACCAGCTTCCGGGGGCCGACACCATCCCCGACGACGCCTCCCCGACGGCCCTGAGTCTGCTGGAAGAACCCCTGAAGTCGAAGCGCATTGTGGCGAGCGCCGTCGGCGCGCTGCAGGACCCGCAGTCCAGCGAGTTCCAGAAAGACCAGAACCTGACGGCCATCGAACAGGAAACAAGCAAACCCCACGGCCAGGAAGTCGGCGAGCAGTTCCTGGAACCGCTGGCCAGGCTGGCCTATGAGGAGGGCAACTTCAGGTTCGCCGAGCGCCTGGGCAACATCCTGTGGACCATCAGCGGCATCCCCCTCCAGTTGGACGACCGCGACCAGCAGGTCCGCCGGCAGCGCCTGCAGGCCTGGCGCGACGCCCTGAGGAAAAAGCACGGCATCGCCCTCGACTTCGGCCAGTAGTGCCGCGGGCCTTTCGATTCACCGGTCTGCGATCGCGCAACACCGCGATGGCCCCGGCGGGCGAAGCAATATCTCCGTTACCATCGCCCTCCGCACGGGCAAATCGTGCGGACCACCAGCCGCAGGCGATGCACGCATTCACAGCGGCGAACCCGACCCGGTTCAATCGATCTGGTTCCACCGGAAGCAACGCACCAGGTGCCCCGGCGCCACCTCCTCCATGTGCGGCCTCTCCCGCCCGCAGATGCCCTCGGCGTGGGGACATCGGGGATGAAAGGGACATCCCGACGGGGGATTGGCCGGTGAGGGCACCTCGCCCCGCCCAACTCTGCGGCGTCGCCGCCTGCCGGGTTTGCCGCTTGGCACGGCCGCCAGGAGCGTCCGCGTGTAGGGGTGAGTCGGATTCTCGTAAAGGTCATCGCGCGACGCCATCTCTACGATGTGCCCCAGGTACATGACCGCCACGCGGTGAGAGATGTGCTCCACGACGCTCAGATCGTGCGCGATGAACAGGTAGGACAGGCCCTGCTGGCGCTGGATGTCCACCAGGAGGTTGATGATCTGGGCCTGGATGGACACGTCGAGCGCCGACACCGGCTCGTCGCAGATCACCAGGTCGGGCTCCAGGGCCAGGGCCCGGGCAATGCCCACACGCTGCCTCTGGCCGCCGGAGAACTCGTGGGGATAATGGTGGATGTGTTCAGGGGACAGGCCGACCTGCCCCAGCAGGTTCCTCACGAGCCGCCTGCGCTGCGCGCCGCGGGCCACACCGTGCACGCTGAGCGGCTCGCCCACCAGGCTCTCCACCGTCATGCGGGGGTTCAGGGAGCTGTAAGGGTCCTGGAAGATCATCTGCATGCGCCGCCGCAGCGCGCGCAATCTACGGCGGCCAAGCTGGTCCACCCGGACCCGGTCGAACAGCACCCGGCCCGCCGTGGGCTCGATGAGCCGCAGGATCGAGCGCGCCACCGTCGTCTTGCCGCATCCGCTCTCCCCCACCAGCCCCAGGGTGCGCCCCCGGGGGACGTCGAACGAGACGCCGTCCACGGCCCGAACGTAGCCTTTCGTGCGCTGCAGCACCCCCCTGCGCACCGGGAAGTGTACCTTCAGGCCCTCCACGCGCAGTATGGGCTCCGGGTCAGGCATGGGTCGGCGTCTCCGATTCGATCAGTGTCAGCCCCTCCGGCGCCCTGTCGCCTCCTCTCCAGTAGCCCGGCAGGCGGATGCACGCGGCCCGATGGCCCGCCTTCACCTGCCTCAGCTCCGGGTCCACCTGCGCGCACTGCGGCGCGGCCATGAAACACCTGGGATGGAATCGACAGCCGCCGGGATAGTGCCGCGCCTCCGGCACGGAGCCCGGAATGACGTTCAGTCTCTCCCTGCGCTGATTCAGCGCGGGCAGGGACTCCAGCAGACTCACCATGTAGGGATGAGCGGGCCGCTCGAAGATGGTCTCCACGGGGGCCTGCTCCACGATCCGCCCGGCGTACATGACGGCCACCCGGTCGGCCACCTCCGCCACCACGCCCAGGTCGTGAGTTATCAGCAAAACGGACATGCCCAGCTCCTCCTGCAGCTCCTGCAGCAGGTCCAGTATCTGGGCCTGGGTGGTCACGTCCAGGGCCGTGGTCGGCTCGTCAGCAATCAGCAGGGCCGGCCTGCACACCAGCGCCATGGCGATCATCACCCGCTGTTGCATGCCGCCGGACAACTGGTGAGGGTAGTCGCTCATGCGCGAAGCCGCATCCGGTATGCCGACGCGCCGCAGCATGTCCACGGCAACCTGGCGCGCTTCGCGGCGGCTCACGGACCGGTGCCGGCGCACCCCCTCCACGATCTGGTTCCCGATGGTGAACACCGGGTTCAGCGCCGTCATCGGTTCCTGAAAAACCATGGAGATCCGGTTGCCGCGGATGCCCTGCATCCGGGACCGGGGAAGCGACAGAAGGTCCTGACCGTCCAGCAGGATGCGGCCCGCCACCACGCGGCCGGGCGGCGAAGGCACCAGGCGGAGTGTGGAAAGAGCCGTCACCGACTTGCCGCAGCCGCTCTCCCCCACCAGGCAGAAGGTCTCCCGCCGACGGACGGTGAAGGACACGCCGTCCACCGCGCGCGCCACGCCGCGGTCCGTGAAGAAGTGCGTCTTGAGGTCCTGGATTTCCAGAAGAACGTCCGGGTCCCTCATGCTGCCGCCCCCTCCCCTCCCATCTTGAGCCGCGGGTCCAGGGCGTCGCGCAGGGCGTCTCCGAACACGTTGAACGCCAGCACCAGGATGAACAATGCCCCGGCGGCACTTGCGAACTGCCACCACACGCTGGGGTAGCGGCTCAGTTCGATGTTGGCCAGGGAGATCATCTGCCCCCACGAGATGCGGCTCGGCTCCACGCCCACGCCCAGGTAGGTCAGCACCGCCTCGGACATGACGATGCCGCTGAAGCCCAGCGTAAAGGAGATGATGACCAGGTGGAACAGGTTGGGCAGGATGTGCAGGAAAATGATCCGCAGGTGGCCCGCCCCGACGGCGCGCGCCGCCAGCACGTAGTCGGCGTCCCTCAGCTTCAGCGTCTCGCCGCGGATTATCCGGCACAGGCCCACCCAGTTGGTCACCCCCAGCGCTATGCACAACTGCAGGAGGCCCCTCTGCATGACCGCCATCAGGGCGATGATCAGCAGAATGTGCGGGATGCAGGCCAGGGTCGAGTAGACGTAGACGATGGCCTCGTCCACGATGCCGCCGAAATAGCCCGCCACAATGCCGAACAGCAGTCCCAGCGGGATGTAGATGGCCGCCGTCAACCCCCCCAGCAGCACGGCCGTGTTGACGCCCTTGACGGTCTTATAGAGGACGTCGCGCCCGTGAATGTCGGTGCCCAGCAGGTGCGTGCCGGTCCCGGGGGGCTCGTAGCTTTCCTGCTTGTTCTGCTCCCCCACGACCCGTTCGAACAACCAGGTGAACAGCGAACCGGTGCGCCGGACCTTCTCCTCGGAGACGCGGGCCCCCCGGGGGGGCTTGCGGGTCCACGTGACGGGTATGAGGTCCAGCAGGCCCACCGCGAGGTAGAAGGCGATGATCCCCAGGCAGACCATCGCCAGCCGGTTGCGGCGCAGCCGCTGCCAGGCCTCCGCCCACAGCGACCGCACTTCCGTCTGGTCCGCAGTGCTCATCGAAGCCGGATCCTCGGGTCAACGAAGGTGTAGCTGATGTCCGTGGCCAGATGTCCCGCCGCGAAAAGCAACGCCCCCAGGTAAACCATGGCGCCGAGGACCGTGAAATCCGCCGCCAGCACGGCCTCGATGGTCATGTTGCCCAGGCCCGGAATGCCGAAGAACCTCTCCAGCAGAAGCGACCCCAGGAACAGGAACGGTATGGCCAGCACCACGCGGGTCAGGATGGGGATCATGGCATTCTTCAGCACGTGCTTGAACAGGATGATGCGCTCGCACAGGCCTTTGGCCCGCGCCGTCCGCACGTAGTCCTTGTTCATCTCCTCCAGGAATACGGTGCGGTAGAAGCGCACGTTCCCCCCGAGACTCTTCAGGACGGCGATCAGTATGGGCAGCAGAAGGAAAGGCACCGAGTGAATGCCGCGGGCATACCCGTAAAGGGGGAAGAGCTTCATGTATCGCGCCAGCAGGTACTGCCCCCCGATGATGTAAACCATGATGCTGATGGACATGAAGGCCACGCAGACCACGACCATGCCCAGGTCCAGGTAGGTGGCGCGGAAGTAGGCCACGATCAGCGACAGGGAGATGCCCACGAACAGGGCCAGGACGAAAATGGGCACCGTCAGGCTCAGCGAAGGCCCCATCCCCTCTCGAATCTTGGTCCAGACGCGCTCGTGCGTCTTCTCGGAGCGGCCGAACCGGAACAGCAGCAGCCGGCTCATGTGCCCCGCGAAGCGGGTGTCCGTGATCCTCTTCAGCCCCTGCGCGGCGGGGTTCAGCACCAGCGGCTTGTCCCATCCGTGCTTCTTGATCTCCTCCCGTATCTCCTCCTCGCTGGGATGCTTGCCCAGCCGCTTTATGGCCCGCTGGCGCGGGGTGAACATGACCTCGAAAAGAACGAACGTGATCAGGCAGACCCCGAGCACCAGGGGGATGGTGTACAGTGCCCGACGAATGACGTATGCGAACACGGCGGTCTCTACCTCCCCCCGTTGCCTTTCCTGAACTGAGCCAGCACGGACCCGACGGCCATCAGCCCCAGCAGGATGCCCGCCGCCATGCCGTAGTTCGGTCTGTTCCACTCCTGCCGCAGCCTGCGCCGCAGCGCCACGTCCACGTCGCGGTATTTCATGTAGCCGCCGCTTATCCCGTGTGGCTTAACATTCTTGTACCACTGATGGTAAAGCCCATAGCTGATGGGGTGAGTGCTGGGAATCCACACCACGTCCTCCACCACCATGTTCACCATCCGTCGGATGATCTCCAGGCGCTCGGGCGTGTTCGTCATGACCCGCATCTGCCGGTAGAGTCGGTTGTACTCGGGGTTGTCGTACAGAGCGTTGTTGGAACCGGCGGGGGCTTCATTCGGTCCGTAGAGTAGCTGGAGGAAGTTCTCCGGATCCGGGTAGTCCAGCACCCATCCGGCAGAGAAAACCTGCATGCTGCGCTGATCCAGCTTGTTGAGAAACTCGGCCCAGGTGTTCGTCCGGATGTCCACCTTGATCCCGATCTGGTCCATATCCTGCGCGAAGGCCTGTGCGTGCCGGATGGCCCGGGGGTCGCCGGCGCCGATATCGTAGGTCAGGGTCAGCCGCTCGCCGTCCGGACCAATGCCGCCCGGATACCCCGCCTCCCTCAGCGGCTCCCGCGCCCTCTCGAGGTCGGGGCCCTTGTAGGGGTTCTGGAAGTCCGGATCGTAGCCGAAAATGCCCGGCGGGATGGGGCCCTGCGCCGAGACGGCCCGACCGTTGTAGAAATGCTCGATGCGCCAATCGGTGTCGTATGCCAGGCTCATCGCCTTGCGCAGCTTCAGGTTGTCGCCCACCACGGGCCCCTTCATGTTGAAACCCACGTAGTAGACGGCGGACTCCACCATCTTTCTGAGCCGGATGCCCTTCTGTTTGAACTCCCGAGACAGTTCTTTTTCCGGCGTAACGGCCTCCTTGAAATGGTCCGTGCTGATGCCGGAAGAGTCCAGGTAGCCCTGCTTGAACAGGAGCCAGGAGGGCTGGGCCTCGTACATCATCGTGTAGTACACCCGGTCAACCATGGGCAGGCGCCGCCCGGCAGCGTCCAGCAGCCCGGCCTCCCGGTCTTCGGGTTCTCCTTCGGAGGGATAGCGGTCCTCCCGGTAGGTGGGGTTCCTCTCCAGGATCAGGCGCCAGCGTTTGTCCCATTGCTTCAGGCGGAAGGCGCCCGTCCCCACGGGGTGGTTGTGCAGCTCCTCGTAATACTCAACCGCCTCCCGGGGCACCGCGGCGGTGTAAGGCATGGCCAGGATATACTTGAGCTGGGGGTAGGGCTCCTTGAGCCTTATGCGCAGGGTGTAGCGATCGGGGGCCTGCAGCCCCTCCACCGGCACGGAGTAGTCCATGGACGCGTCGTCGTCCCCGGAGCGCTCCACCGATTCCTCGTGGAACTCGTCCAGCCCCACGACCTTGCCCTGCAGCGTCCACCAGCCCCTGGGATCGTTGCCCTTGTCGGCCAGCCGCTTGATGGAATAGATGAAATCCTCGGCCACCAGCTCCCGCCCTTTTCCGCCCGTTTCCGCAAAGCAGGGATCGTCCTGGAAGTAAACTCCCTGCTTGATGGGAATGGTGTAGGTCAGGCCGTCATCCGAGACCTCCGGCATGGCCGCCGCCAGGGCCGGTTTCAGCTCGTAAGGTCGCTTCAGGTAGTGGTATTCGTAGAGGGAGTCGTATATCTGGCTGACAACGGCGGCGGACAGGGTGTCGCCGCACCGCACCGGGTCCAGACCATGGGGGTCCTCATCCAGGGCGGCATAGACGGTTTTCTTGCCCTCCTCGGGAGGGTAGGGATTGTTGGAGCAACCCGGGGCCAGAACCGCCACGAGGAGGGCCGTCAGCATCCCGCTCGCGATCTTTCTCAGAGGGCACGGCATCTCCGTCATCTCATCCTTAAAACTCGTCTTATCCTACCGGGAACGTAAAGGATACGACAATCCACGCCGGATTTCCACGTCCCGGTGCATCAGAAGCTCACGCAGATTCCGGCTGTTGCGGGAACTGCTGGATCTTCAGCATGTCCGCCCCGCCGGGCGTCTGCGTGGAGGCGCCCGCCACGTAAACGACCGAATCGCCCGCCGAGACCAGCTCCAGCTCCTGCAACCTCCGGTGGCCCTGCTCGATCATCTCGTCGGTGGTCTCGAAAACCTCCAGCATCACGGGCCTGACGCCCCAGAGCAACGCCAGCCGCCGGAACGTCTTTTCCTCGGGAGTCAGGGCCAGTATGGGGGCGCCGGGGCGTCGCTGAGAGACGTACCGGGCGGTGCCGCCGGTTATGGTGAAGGGCACGATGCCGGCCGCCCCCACCCGCCGGGCCACCATGCAGGCCGCCCTCGCCAGCGCGTGCTGGGTCTTATCGGTGATCTCCTCCACGTCCGGCGCGGGAGGGCCGCCGTCTTCCCCGAGGTGCCCTTCGATCTCGCGGGCGATCCGGTCCATCATGCGGACCGCCTCCACCGGATAGCGACCGATCGACGTCTCGGCGCTCAGCATGACGGCGTCCGTGCCGTCCAGGATGGCGTTGGCCACGTCGCTGGCCTCCGCGCGGGTGGGACGGGGGGACTCCACCATCGACTCCAGCATCTGGGTGGCGGTGATGACGGGACGGCCCAGCCGGTTGGCGGTCCGGATTATCCGTTTCTGCACCGCGGGGACTTCCTCGGTGCGCATCTCGATCCCCAGATCGCCCCGGGCCACCATCACCCCGTCGGAGACCAGCAGAATCTCTCGCAGGTTCTCCACCGCCTCCGGCTTCTCGATCTTGGGGATGATCGGCAGTTCCACCTTTTCCCCTGCGGCCTCCTTGACGGCGGACCGCAACCGCAGCACGTCCCCGGCGGTCTGCACGAAGCTCAGGGCCACGAAGTCCACGTCGTGCGCGATGCCGAATCTCAGGTCCTCCAGGTCCCGCTGCGTGGGAGAGGAGATGCTCAGGCGGACTCCCGGCAGGTTGATCCCCTGGTGCTCGTCCAGGCTCCCGCCCACCAGCACGCGGCACCGGACCTGCTCCGCACCGGCCTCCCTGACCTCCAGCTCGATGAGGCCGTCGCTGAGCATAATCCGGTCGCCGGCATTGACGTCCTCCGCCAGATGTCGGTAGTTGACGGCGATCGCCTCCGCGTCGCCCTCGAACTCGCCATACCGGAGGGTCACCTCCGCCCCCTCCTCCAGGTTCACCGGCTCGCCTCCCCGGAGGGCGCCCGTGCGGATGCGCGGCCCCTGCAGGTCCTGCAGTATGGCGACGGGGCTCCGGAACTCCTCCGCCACCCGCCGGATGGTCCGGATGTAGCCCGCGTGCGTCTCGTGGTCGCCGTGGGAGAAGTTAAGCCGGAAGACGTCTACCCCCGCCTGGATGAGCCGACGCACCATGGCCGGCTGGCCGCTGGCCGGGCCCAGAGTGGCCACGATCTTCGTCCGTGTCTCATCCATCCCGCCCCTCCCCCTCACGTGGTTCTTCGCTCAGCCGCTCCCTGAGCAGGGCCACTGCCCGGTCGAGCTGCTCCTTCCTGCTCTGCCGGTAGTGCTCCATCCACTCTTTCACCTCCTGGCGGCCCCCTTCGGGCATGGGGGCCAGCTCGCCCACCACGACGTCCGGCCGTATGCCTTGGCCCTCCACGACCCTGTCGTTCGCCAGCACGTACCGTGCCACGGTCAGGTTCAGGTAACCTCCGTCGGGCAGACGGACCAACTGCGTCACGCTGCCCTTGCCCACGGTGGGGGTGCCCACCACGGTGGCTCGGCCGGCAGTCTGCAGGGCTCCGGCCAGTATCTCGGCGGCGCTGGCGGTCATCGAATCCACCAGCACTACCAGCGGTATGTCCGGGTCCAGCACGGTATCCTCGTCGGCGCGGTGGACCTCCGTGGAGTGGCGCCTGTCAACCCGCAAGATCACCCCCTGCTTCAAAAACATGTCGCATATCGGCAGGGCCTGCTCCATGAGGCCGCCGCCGTTGCCGCGCAGGTCGAGTATCACCCCGCGGGTCCCCTCCTGCTGCGCCTCGCGCAAGGCACGGCGCATTTCATCAGCGCAATCCCTGTCGAACGAGACCAGTTCCACGTAGGCCAGGTCGTCTGGCATCATGCGCCAGCTAACGTTGGCGAAGCTGATCGTGGCCCGCTCGATGGTCGTCGCGAGGGACGTATTCTCGGCGGGCCGCCGGATAGTCAGCTCCACCTCGGTGCCGACCTCGCCCCGGATCAGCTCCACGGTCTCGAACAACGGGCGCCCCTCTATATCCTGACCATCCACTCCGACAATGACGTCGCCGGCGCGCAGGTCCGCCCGTGCCGCCGGCCCGTCGGGGTTTACTTCTACGATGACGGGCAGGCCGTCTCCGGCACGCACCGTGACGCCGATCCCACCGAACTCCCCCTCCGTTTGCTGCAGCAGTCTTTCGCTCTCGGTCGGGCTCACGTACTTGCTGTAGGGATCGGGCAGGCTGTTCATCATCCCGCGCATCGCCGCGTGATACAGCTCCTCCTGCTCCACTTCCCGCGCGTATTGCTCGGGCACGTACCGGAGGGCCTCCCGAAATGTCGCCACGCGGAGCTGCTCCGCCGTGGTCGGCCGCTGAAAGAAAAACCACACCACGAACCACAGACCCAGCAGCGCCAGCAGGGCCCACGTCAGGTAGGGCAGATAGCGCGGACACGCCGCGCCACCACCCTCCCCTTTTGGGGATTCCCGTCCCATGGATACCCTTCCCGGCAAAAGAGAATGCACCCGGCCAGCCAGCCGGGCAACCTGCTGGAGAGCCGACCTCCGCCGTGCTCCCCTCCTCGGGCGACCAGTTCCACCGGTTCAGCATGCCTTCGCGGAGCCTCTCAGAACGTTCGCCGATTCTACCACATCGCTCTGAGAACACAACGTGAGAAGCCATTTGACTTGAGAAGAGGGCTCCGCTGCATTAAGCTGCCGGCAGGTCCGTCGCGGGGAGGAAATGTGGGATGACAGATACGACGATGCTGACGGAACTGGTGGGCCTCGGAGCCGCCGGGGCGCCCCTTGAGCCGATGCTGCGCCTGCTTCTGGCCGCCCTGCTGGGGATGGTGGTCGGCTGGGAGAGAGAGCGCCACGGCCGGGCGGCCGGGCTGCGCACGCACATGCTGCTGTGCACGGGCTGCGCGCTGATCATGCTCGTTTCCCTGCAGGTGCCGGCCCTGTTTGCGGGCAGTTCCTCGCAGGGGATCATCCGCGCCGATCCGGGCCGCATCGCCGGCCATGCGCTGAGCGGGCTGGGATTCCTGGGGGCGGGCGCCATCCTGGTGCTGGGCACAAAGATACGCGGCCTTACCACCGCCGCCTCCATCTGGATCACCGCCGCCATCGGGCTATCGGTCGGATTGGGACTTATCGGCCCGGCCGCGTTCGCCTGGCTGATCACCATGTTCGCGCTGCTGGTGATGTCCAGACTGGAGAAACGCATGGAGAGAAAGGACCATTACGTCCGGCTGGAGCTGCGCTTTTCCCGCCCCGCAAGGCGCATGGAGGAACTGCGCGACTTCCTGGAATCGCGGTCCTTTCAGATTCTGCAGTGCCTGACCGGGCGGAGCGGTCGGGAGATCACATACCGGATGGTCCTGCGCCACCAATTCCCCAAGGACTTCGAGCAGATAACCGACACCCTCACCGAGACCTTCAGGGAACGGGGCCTGGAAGCCATCGAGTGGAAGGAGTGAGAAACTATCTCTAAGGCGCTGTTGCAGAACCCGCTCCGTCGCGGAGGCAGGATGGGGTCTGCAATAGCGCCTACACCCCGTTCGTAGCGGGGGCGAGCCAAAAGCCCGGGGACAAGGCGGCAGGCGCGCTCTACTTCCTCCTTTTCTCGCGCCAGCCCTCCTTGTAGAAATTCGTCTTGATGCCGCAGGCTTCCCGCGCGCCGGTCCACGTGCCGAAGTATTTGCACGCGGCGCTGTAGAGAGCGGAGTGATTCTCACGCATGTTGGGGGCGGCCAGGTCTTCCCCCCGCCGGTTGAGCTGCTTTATCTCGTCCATGATGATGTCGCGGCTCCAGCGACGGCGCTTGTAGACCTCCTCCGGGTCCACGTCGGAGGCCATCAAGGCTTCGCTCCAGCCGCCGAAGTAATTCAGGGCGGCGTTGAACAGCTTGGAGTCCTGCTCCTGCATGGCCTTGGAGTTGAGTGGCAGCCCTTTGCGCCGGCGCTCCTTGATGCGGCGGATGATCTTTTCTTCGTCCCAGGATTCGTACCGGCGCACATCCGCCGGGTCCACGCCGGCCGCCCGCAGTGCATCGTCCCAACTGCCGAACTGGCTGTCGCGGATGGCGGCATAGGCCAGGGCCGACAAATCGTTGTCGTTTGTCACGCTGGTCCAGGAAAGGTCCGCGCCGTTGTCGCGGGCCGCCCGTATGGCTTCCACGATGCGCTCTTTGTTCCATTTAGGAATTTTTCGCACCTCCCAGGCGTAGTCAATGCCGGCCGCGTTCACCGCATCGCCCCACCCCTTAAAGTGATAGTTGGCTGCGGCAAGGAGCCCCTGATGTTTCTCACCCATGCTGTTGTACGACAGGTCGACGCCCTGTTCGTAGAGTTCGCGAATCCGTTCAATGATCTTCTCGCGGTTCCAACCCGAGTTGCGACGCTTTGCCGGCATGCTATGTTCCCTCACCAGACGGTTGGTTGATCACCGGGTCCTCCAACACTTGCCCCACACACCACCATATTATCAGCGGCGCCCGAAGCCGTCAAGCACACAAGGTCGCCTTCGCCGGTACGGCCGACCGGGAAAACGCAACAGCGACCGGTATTCGTCCGGACCCATCGGTGCCTCGGAACATCCACCAGAGCATTCGCCGCGATTGACTTGACAGGCCCCTGCCGGCTGCTAAACTGAAGCCTCCATGTTTCGCAAGGACGACACATATTGCACATCACGGCTGCCGCAGAAGTCGGTCATCATCGTAGCCGCCACCGGGCCGTCCCATCGCGGCCGGCAGTTGCCCGTCGCAGGTGCCTGTGTTGAACGGCACGTTTCCTCGCAGGGGAAAGCCCACACGGGGACAGTCCCCTGTGCAATCAGCCACGGGAGGCATGGATGAAACCAGATGCCGAGAAGGAGGTTTACTACACGTCGGGGGGAGAGCAATTCGGCCCCGTCACGCTGGATCGGCTCAAGGCGCTGTGTTCGGCGGGGGAGATCGACCGGGCGGCGGACTTCGTGTGGTGGGAGGGATTGTCCGACTGGGTGCCGGCCGGGCAGGTGGAAGGCCTGTTCCCCGCCCAACGCCCGACCGGTGGCGCAGGGGCAGCGGACATCCCCCGGCGACCAAAGCGGGCCAGCTTCGGCCTGGTCCTGACGCTTGAGATAGTCGCGTTCGTGATTAGCTTCCTGGGAGGGCTGCTGCTTGGAATTGGCGCCGCGGAGAACGAGGACGCACTCCTGGGTACCGGGGTCGTCCTGATCATTATAGGTTTCCTGGTGGCCGTCGTGGGGGGGATTTTCGGGCTGATTTACCTCTACCGCGCCTGGCTGATCGTGCAGGGCTCCACGGCCCGCACGACGCCCGGCAAAGCGGTGGGGTTCCTGTTCATTCCCCTCTTCAATCTTTACTGGCAGTTCCAGGCTGTGTATGGATGGGCCAAAGACTACAACGCCTTTCGGGAGGACTATGCACTGACGGCAGCCCCCCGGATGCCGGCGGGACTTTTCCTGGCCGTGCCCATCTTCAACCTTCTGAATATATTACCCATACCGGTGCTTAGCACCATCGTCTCCCTGGTGGTGCTGATACTCTCGCTGGTCATGATTTACCATTTGTGCAAAGCGGTGAACCACTTCGCCGTTGAGTCTTAAGCCAGCGGGCCTGCGGTTGGCGGGCTAACCGCGCGCCACGGCGGCACGGGCCATTTGCTTGAAACCGTGGGCGGCATATGTTAGCGTCTAAAGCTGCGCGGGTGGGGGTAATTTTCATCTGCGCCGCCGGAGCCTGACAAAGGCCCCCAACGACAGGGCCACCCGTCGCGCCGGCCCCATCGGACGCGTAGCACCCTGTCCCACTCATTGTGTCTCTTGGTGTGCAAAAGGAGTGCCTGTCTCATGAGCGAGAAGCAGGTCTATTTCTTCAAAGAAGGCGAGGCCGACGGCCGCACGGAAATGAAGCCGCTGCTGGGCGGCAAGGGAGCGAACCTGGCCGAGATGGCCAACGTCGGCCTGCCGGTTCCGCCGGGATTCACGATCACCGCCGAAGTCTGCCGGGAATACCTGCAGAACGAGGGCCAGTGGCCCGAGGGGCTGGAAGAGGAGCTGCACGAGAATCTGGCCAGGCTGGAGGAGGTCACGGGCCGCAAGCTGGGCGACAAGGAGAATCCCCTGCTGGTCAGCGTGCGTAGCGGCGCCGCCGTCAGCATGCCCGGCATGATGGACACCATCCTGAACCTGGGGCTCAATGACGAGGCCGTCGAGGGGCTGGCCCACCAGAGCGGCGACAAGCGGTTCGCCTGGGACTGCTACCGGCGGTTCATCCAGATGTTCGGCAACGTGGCCATGTTCATCCCCCACCGGCTGTTCGACCAGATGCTGCACGAGGAGCGGGAGAAGGCCGGCGTGCAGTACGACAGCCAGCTCAACGTGGAACAGCTCAAGGAAATCGTCGAGGAGTTTAAACGCATCTACAGGGAGAACACCGACGAGGAGTTCCCCGAGGACCCCATCGAGCAGCTCCGCCGCGCCATCGACGCCGTGTTCGGCTCCTGGAACAATCCCCAGGCCATCCGCTACCGCGAGATCAACGAGATCCGCGGCCTGCTGGGCACCGCGGTGAACGTGCAGACCATGGTGTTCGGCAACATGGGCCACACCAGCCTCACCGGCGTCGGCTTCACGCGCAATCCCGCCACCGGCGAGAACAAGCTCTACGGCGAGTACCTGATCAACGCCCAGGGCGAGGACGTGGTGGCCGGCATCCGCACGCCCAAGGACGTCAACGACCTGCCGGAAGAGGACCTCTCCGAGTTCCCCGAATGCGACATTCCGCCCGACGAGGCCCGCGAGCTCTTCCAGGGCATGTACGAGCAGCTCCTGGAGGTCAAGGAGACACTCGAAGAGCATTACCGCGACATGCAGGACTTCGAGTTCACGGCCCAGGAAGGCACCCTCTACATGCTGCAGACGCGCACCGGCAAGCGCACGGCCGTGGCGGCCGTCACCATCGCCGTGGAAATGGCCGAGGAGGGCCTGATCGACCACAGGACCGCCGTCACACGGGTCGAGCCCAACCAGGTGGAGCAGCTCCTGCACAAACAGTTCGACCCCCGGGCCAAGGAGACAGTCGAGGACGAGGGCAAGTTCCTGGCTTCCGGCCTGCCCGCCTCCCCCGGCGCGGCAGTGGGCAAGATCGCCCTGACGGCCGATGACGCCGAGGAAATGGCCTCCGAAGAGGCCGAGAAGGCAGCCGCCTCCGGCGGCGAACCCGCCGGCATCATCCTGGTGCGGGAGGAAACCAGTCCGGAGGACATCGGCGGCATGGATGCCTCCATGGGCATCCTCACTGCCCGCGGCGGCATGACCAGCCACGCCGCCGTCGTGGCGCGCGGCATGGGCAAGTGCTGTGTCGCCGGCTGTGGCCAGGTTGCTCCGGACGAGGAGAACAAGACGGTCACCATCGCCGGCCGCCAGTTCAACGAAGGCGACGTCATCTCTCTGGACGGCAGCACCGGCCAGGTCTTCGAAGGCGCCATTGAGCTGGTTGAACCCGAGTTGACCGGCGCCTTTGCCACCGTCATGGACTGGTGCGAGGAATACCGCGAGATGGGCGTGTGGACGAACGCCGACACGCCCGACGACGCCCGGCAGGCGCTGGAGTTCGGCGCGGAAGGCATCGGCCTGTGCCGCACCGAGCACATGTTCTTCGAGGAAGGCCGCATCGCCAACGTGCGCCAGATGATGCTGAGCGCGCCCGACGTGCGGCGCATCGAGGCCCGACTGCGCCAGGCGCGCATCGACCGCGAGCAGGCCTCCGGAGAAGAGCTGCAGCGCATAGACGAGCAGATCGAGTCCATCGAAGCCGAGCTGGCCGAGAAGCGCAAGCTGTTCGACGGCGCCCTCGAGGAACTGCTGCCCGAGCAGCGCAGGGACTTCGAAGGCATCTTCCGGGCCATGGACGACCGGCCGGTCGTCGTCCGGTTGCTCGACCCGCCGCTGCACGAATTCCTGCCCCACGACCGCGAGGTCCAGCAGCGGCTGGCCGAGCAGATGGGCATGGACCCGCAGGAAATCGTCAACCGCGTCAACGAGCTGCGGGAATTCAACCCCATGCTTGGCCACCGTGGATGCCGGCTGGGCATCACCTACCCCGACGTCTACAAGATGCAGGTGCGCGCGATCATCGAGGCCGCCGTCAACTGCAAGAAAGACGGCGTGGACGTCCATCCGGAGATCATGATCCCGCTGGTCGGCACGGACGAGGAGCTGCGCATAACCCGCGAGGCGGCCGAACAGGTCTGCCGCGACGTCCTGCACGAGGCGGGTATCGAGCTGGACTACAAGATCGGCACCATGATCGAGGTGCCCCGGGCCTCTCTGACCGCCGACCAGGTGGCGGAATACGCCGACTTCTTCAGCTTCGGCACAAACGACCTGACGCAGATGACTTACGGCTTCAGCCGCGACGACGTGGGCACATTCGTGCCCGAATACGTCGACCGGGAGATCCTCGAGAGCGATCCCTTCCAGGTGCTCGACCAGAGCGGCGTCGGCCAGCTTGTGGCCATGGGCGTGGAAAGAGGCCGCAAGACCAAGCCCGATCTGAAGATCGGCATCTGCGGAGAGCACGGCGGCGAGCCGCGCTCGGTCAAGTTCTGCTACCGGGTCGGGATGAACTACGTATCCTGCTCGCCCTACCGCGTGCCGGTGGCCCGCCTGGCAGCAGCCCAGGCCGCCATCGAGGCGCGGCAGGAGGACTGAGCGGCGAGAAAACCGTGACTGCTTCGGCCCGGAGCGCGTCCCGGCGCGTTTCGGGCCTTTCCTCGTGCGCCGAGCATGTTCGAGAGCCTGGAGGTGCAAGTCCTCCGCCCAACCT
>CAZNGS010000061.1:0-24836 GCA_964572825.1 uncultured candidatus Brocadiaceae bacterium | reverse complement strand
CTTCTTCAGGCGCTCGACGGTGTGGACCCACTTCTTGGCTCTGGGCTTGGCCACCGTGTTCTGGTTGCCGAAGAAGCCCTTCTCCTTGATGGCCTCGCTGAGGGGCACCGTCTTGATCCACCGAACGGGGACCATGTGGAGCACCTTCTCAGGGTTCCCGATCGCGTCGAACATCTTTGGCGCCTCTACCGGCATCTCCGTGATGGGCGCCGTCGTCCCATCCTCGCGCTTGACCTTGAACTGGTCGACTGTCACGACCGTCTCCATGACTTCGCCGACGCCGGCGTAGCCGTGCCCGGGCACGTTGACCCAGATGCGGTTTCCCGGCTCCAGCATCCCAAGGGTGCGTGTGTACCATGCCCCGCCGCTGGCGGACACGAAGCCGTACTTCACGGCGTCTTCCCAACGCTGATCGTCATAGATACCGAACGACACGTAGAACTCGCCGTTCCAAGGCTCACGGCCTCGCTTCTCGACCACCTTTGCCTCGGCCTCGCCCGGATCGATCAGCCAGACGCGGCTCAGGTATTCGTTGCCGCCGTCGCGGAAGAAGCGGAAGAAGACGGCGTTGACGGCCACTCCATACTCGTCGGCCAGGTAGTTCACGATGCGCTCTGTGCTGTCATCCAACTCGCCGGCGACCACAACCAGCTCGTGGTTCTCGTTGAGGGCCTCCGGCATCTCCTTGACGCCGAAGTGCTCGCAGAACGCCTCGTCCAGCAGAGCACCAGCATGGTCCGGGTAGTACCTCTCAAGGTAGCCAGCGAAGATGGCGGCGATGTCCTCGTCTTCCAGGTTCCGGACCCACGAGCCATAGTCAAGCAGTTGGGCCACGACCTCGCGCGGCGTGCGGTCGCGCTTCAGTTCGACGACCACCAAGTTCCCATCCGCATCCATCGCCAGCAGGTCAATGAAGTTCCCGAACGCAGTCGGCACCTGGCGACCGATCAAGAGCAGCTTCGGATCGAGGATGGAGATGTCCTGAGCCAGGATGCCCTCCAGCTGGCTCTCGGACGGCATCGGCTCAAAGCTGACCCGGTCTACCTTCTCGCCCAGCTTCCACATCGCCACTTCAACTGGCATTCTCGTCCTCCGCGCTACTTGTCTTGCCCTCTGAGACAACCGCGACGAACACAGCACGACCCGGCCGCCCGTGCGGCCACGGAACAGCTGACCGGCATCCGGCAGACGCCGTCGAATCGCCTGCTACCTTGGGGCCTGGACACTGCTCTTAGTAGCATGCTCTGCGTCACATACTGGCCCCGCCCCGTTCCTGAAAAGGCTCGGCAGTATCGCGGATCAACTGAACGAGCGTTCCGAGGTCCTGGGCGTCGTAGAGCGGCACCTCGTTGACGCGGAGTATACCTTCCACCGCACTCCTGATGTCACGGTTGCCGTCGAACTCACCCACCACCAGCAGTTCCCGCTTGCCGCGGTCTGCATCCGGCGTGAGGCTGAGGTACCGCCCCTCAACCGCGAGCCTGCACGCCTTGTTGTCGGCGGCACGGATGTCCCGCAGCCGGAAGGATGTCGGGTAGATGAGATTGAACCTGCCGTTCTGGAACGCAAACGGAACGCGAAGCTTGCGTTCGTGCGTGAGGACCTCTACCTCCACATCGGGCACGAGGTAGCCGTACACGTCATGCTGCCTGAACGCGTCCTCCAGCCTTCTGCGAAGCCGTTTCGGAGCCGGTCTGGCCGTCGCAACGCGCTCGCGGCCTACGAGATCCTCATACAGTTGCTGCAGGTCCTTCTCGGGTTCGGTGACCCTCATCGAGCGCGGCTCGCTCAGGATGACCTGATTCGCCCGCGTGCGCACGAAGCCCCTGAGGTCTTCAAACCCCTGGAACGAGGCGCCGTGCGCGTCAAGCCGTTCCACGATGGCCTCTTTCGCGCCGTTGACCTGCGCCCAGTCCATATCTGGGATCGTGCCGAAGAAACGCCTGATTCGGCTGTTATGCTCTGCCACACGGGCTTTGACGAAACGCCGCTCTGGGCAGAAGAGCAAGACACCTATGTTCGCTGCCTCCAGCCGTGACCGGTCTGGGCAGAACTGTATGAGTGAGTAGTACCCCTGCCATCCTTCCATTCTCGTCCTCCCGTGTGCCCGACGCTCAGGGCAGCCAGAGCCGGCTAAGCAATGAGCAAAGCGCTTTGGGCAGTGTGTCAGCCACGTATCCTGCCCGTTCGATGACGAAGCGAACCATGGCCTGCCGAGTGGCCGAATCCACCTCCCACTCCCTGGGGATCGCGTCGACGATGCGCTGCACATCCTCTTCCGAGGCCGTTCTCAGCTTCTCTGTCCAGCATACCACAGCGTCGTACGTAGCGTGCGGCCGGAATGCCGGGAACAGCCCATAGACGCGCGCGTCCCTGATGCAGTCAATCCGCCCCAGGTCCGGTCCCAGCGTGCCGCCGCCTGAGAAGCAATGCGTGTGGTCAACCGCCTTCAGGACGAGTTTCTTGGCTGGGGCACCGTGGGCGGATAGAAAGACGTTGTCCGGGTGGCACCTGACGTGCCCTTGGCCGCAGCAGTATCGGTCTCGGTTGCGAATCCACGTGTCCAGGACCACCAGCCCGGCAACCGCGTTCAGGTTGGCCACACGCGCCAAGTCCTTCGGCCCGCCGCTCCACGGGTAGCCCTTCTCGGAGCGGGTCGCGAAGGCCGGCCCCGGCGAAGCATGGCCGCCTCGGCCAAGCGGGATCTCGATCACCCCGTCCACCGGGACGATGGCGAACTCGAAGGTGGGCAGGCCAAGCCATGCAGCCAGGCTTGTACCCACCCACTCGGATGCCAGTGCATGAGGGCCTTCCGGGTTGCCAAGAGCTTTCAGGTAAGCCTCTCCCCGGTCCGTCACCACGATGGCGACTCCGGTAGACGTGGGCAGAGCATCGACCCAGCGCAGTAGGGTGGTCGGTTGCCATGTCCCGTTTGTCTGTGCCACTGAGGTTCCCTTGCATGCTGACCATCGCGTCACGTCGCGGAGAGTTCCGCCAGCCGCGGCTTCAGGGCCTTCTCGAGCCGGACCATCGCGTCGATCATCGCGTCCTGGATCGCGGGCCACTTGTCCTGGTCATCCCGATAGCCACCTATGGTCATGGTCTTCCGAACGAAGCATGACCGGCGGCCTTCTACTTGGTCCCACTCCAGCGGCTCACCGAAGTCGGATTCGATCTTGTCCTTCTCCTGCATGAACTGGGCCAGGATTGCGTTGTTCCGCTCTGTGTCCGGAGTGTTGACTTCGAAGAGCGCGTCCGTGTTGTGCTGGCGGATCCTGTATATCCAGTGCAGCCCTGATGTACCTGCCCCAGCCGCTACCCAACTATCTGTGCCAGGCGAGATGTTGGCATGCAGCTTCGTTCGGAGCCGCGCCCGGTCAAGCAGCTGCCTGAAGAACTCGTAGCGAAGCCGCTCACGTTCGGCCCACTGTTCCCGTACCGTCTCGACCCCGCCGCCGGGCTCGCCCGGCCCGACTATGACAGTCAGCAGCGGCGCAACCGGAGACTCGGCTATCCGGACGGCCTCAAGCTTCACCAGGTAGAAGCGGGCGCCGGGCTTGTCGTTGAGCCAGGTGATGGTCTCGACGTGCTCGGGCCTGGGCTCGCCCACGATCCAGACGGCCACGGCTGCCTCGGTGTTGGTCAGGTAGGTGAGGAGCTTACCCAGGTGGTCGTGGTTGCTCTTGCCGAACTGGTTCTCGATGACGGCCTTGTGGCCGGACTCATCCTCAGCGACCAGGTCGACGCTGAAGTCGCCCACGGAGCCCTCGCACTGCGGGTCCGAGAGGCCCATCCCGAGCACTGCGTTCAGGCGCTCGATGTTGTCCCTCAGCCAGCGGGAGAACTCCGGCTCATTGCGCCACACGTCCGTCAGTGGAACCCTGACCAGTTCGCCGATGTCGCCAGCCATGATCGTGACCCCATCACCAATGGCGTGAATGTGTGAAAGCCGCGCCACCCGGCGTGGACGCAGCACGCGACGGGTTCCCCCAGGGCGGAGCGCAGACCGACGTTCTGCGGGACCCGGGCCAGTTGGGCCTGGTCGGCAACGCAGTACTCTGCGAATGCACCGCCCAGGACCGTGACGCGGTCACCTTCGGCAAACTCCCGGATCTGTGCGCCCACCCGGGCCACCGTCCCGCTGGCCTCATGGCCCGGCCACAGTTCCCGGTCCTCCGGTTCCTGGCGGAACTGGCGGTAAGTGAAGACATCGCCCGCGCAGACGCCGACGCCCGCGGCGCACACAAGCACCTGCGTCGGTCCGCAGACGGGCGTCTCGACGTTCCGCACTTCAAAACCGTCCTTCGTGAGAACTGCCTGTTTCATATCCTCTACCGCGGCCTGAGTTCAATCGGCGGCATGCCGAGGCAGGGTAGCATACGCGCAGGGCGACCCGGCATCAAGGGTCAGCCCGTCGCCGGCCCGGAGCCGGAATGAAATCCTGTATTGACATCCCTCATCGGGGAGCTTACGATAGGCGCGACGACGGCGTTTGCCGGTCGGGAGACCTTCAATTATGGAGGGGGCCATGACCATCGCAGGACGGGACGTGCACGAGATCGCGCGGCATCCCTACGGGCGATTCGTGGTGCGGCTGTGCGAGTCGCTGGCCAGGTTGCCCGGGGTGAGCCATGAGCGGGCGGACCGGTTGCAGGACATGCTGCTGTCCCCGGCGTTCCGTGACATCACCGAGAAGCTCGCGAAGGTGTTGCCCTATGTGGGGAAGGCCACCGCGCTGCACAGCCTGGCGCAGGCCATCAAGAAACACGGTCCCAGAAGCGGGCGGCGCTCCTACCAGCGCACGTTGCGGGAGTGGCTGGACGAGCAGGAATGACCGTGCCCTCAGCGCAGGCCGGTGTCCAGCCGGTCCAGCACCTTTTCCCGGAACCGTTCCCTGTGCACGTGGGCGAGGGACGCAGCCGCCAGCCCCACCGCGACGCCGCCCAGGTGCGCCAGGTAGGAGACATTGCCCAACCCCGCGATCTGATAATGCGCTCCGATGATCTGCAGCACGAAATACAGCGCGAAAGCCACCACGGCGGGTATGCGTACCCACCGGAAGTAGAGATAGATGCGGAACATAAAGCCGAGGTTTACGCGGGGGTAGGTGACTCCGTAGAAGGCAATGACGCCGCTGATAGCCGCGCTGGCCCCCACGCAGGGGCGCTGGGGATGGGGCGTCAGAAGCCCGTGCAGCAGCATGCCCCCGAAGTGGGCCGCCAGCAGAAGGAGGCTGTAAGCTTTCCACCCCAGCCGGTCCTCGGTGTTGTCGCCGAACACGTACAGGAAATACATGTTTCCCAGCAGGTGCATGACCCCGCCGTGCAGGAACATGGCGCTCAGCAGGGTGAGCCCGCCCGCGCGAGTCCACCGCGCCGGGACGAACCCCCACCGTTTGAACACGTCTTCCAGAGCGGCTCCTCTGCCTGCGCCCAGGAACACGCAGGCAGTCGCCGCGACGCACGCCAGGACCGTGGCGTAGGTCACCCACGGCAGCCGTCCGACTCGGGGCGCGTCCAGCTCCACCGGCAGTCCCAGCACGGCAGGCAGCCACTGCCAGGCATGTTCCGGCGTCTCCTGGTCGCCCGACGCCTCCCGTCCCATCCTTTCCACTTTTGCGATGGCCAGGCGGCGTCGCGCTTCGGCGGGCAATTCCCTCTTGCCGGGGGCCTGCCCGGGGAAGGTCTCCAGGAGCGGTTCGTATTCGGAGGCGTCGAACCAGACCGAGAGGCATCGCCTGCATACGTCGAGCTGGATGGACTCACCGCCCACATCGGCTGTGACCTGGGGTATGCGGCTGGTGCAATGGGGGCAGGGGCGAACCAGGGGAGCCGACTCGTCGCGGGCCTTTTGCCACAGATTGGGCAGGAAGCCCCTGCCGGCGCCCGCCTTGCGCAGCACGGAGAGGGATACCGCGCGCCCCCGGCAACGGGGGCAGGCGTAGACTATTCCATGCTCGGTGGTCTGCCTGGTCAGCGGGCCGTGGCAGACGGCGCATTCAGGCATCCTGATCTCCCACCTGGTCCGTCCTCAGGATAGGGCACCGAGCCGGACCGGTCAACCCGGCAAAGGGGCGAGGTCCGCGCGGCGATGGCTACGCGTGACGGGCGGCACGGATCAGTTCGCGCGCCGTCAGCAGCGGGGCCGACACGACGTAGCCCCACATCAGTCCGGCGAACAGGAACTGATATTCCCACACGATGGTTCCCGTCACCAGGACGGCTCCCACGACGATGGCCAGGATGGGGTCGAGCCGGGAGATGAACGCGCCCGCGTGGCGATAGGGCATGTGGCTGACCATCAGGGCGGCGAGCAACGCCAGCAGGAAGGGCAGCAGGACGGCGCTGACGGCCACGTCCGCCTCGGTCAGCCGCAGGTACACCAGCACCGCCGTGGCGGCCGCTCCACCCGCGCCCGTGGACGGCAGGCCCACGAATTCCGCGGTGTGCTCGTCCCCGCCCTCGTGGCTGACGTTGAAGCGCGCCAGCCGCCACGCGGCACACAGGGGAAAGGGGACGACCACCAGCCAGGCGGCCAGCAGCCCCTCCGGCAGCAGCGAGCCGACCAGCAGGGCAGGCGCTACCCCGAACGAGATTACGTCCGCAAGGGAGTCGAGCTGTGCTCCCTGCTCGCTTTCCACGTGCAGCGATCGCGCCAGGGCGCCATCCAGGCTGTCCATCAGAATGGCTGCAAGAACGGCCAGAGCAGCCAGTTCCGGCCGGTCCAGAACCGCCAGGCCACAGGCGGCGAACCCGAACCCGGCGTTTGCCACCGTGGCGGCGTTGGGCAGATGTTGTTTCAGGGCCTGGACCTCCCGTGCGAGGAAATCGCTGCCGGCGCACAAGCTGCCAGAACCGGGGGCAGAGCACGGCGAGGGGTCGCCCCGATCGGCACGAACTCCCGGGTGGCCAGCGCGGGTTTCAAGAGGGTGCCTCGGGTGTGTCCTTTTCGGAAAAAACCTCCGCCGTGAACACAAACAGCTCCGTGTCGGGGTCCTGCCAGGCATCCGGAGCCAGCCCGGCCTTGCCGGCGCAGCAGTGGGCGAGGAACTCCTCTTTGCTCCACCCGGTCTCCCGAGCCACCTGGGGCAGGAAACAGCCCGTGGCGTAGCCACGCCGGACGTAGATTCCGTGCCGGCCCAGTTCCATCTCGCTCTCCGGGTCGTGAATGCGCTTTAGCGGCGAGAGCACCGACACCTCGATGTTCAGGCTGTCCAGCTCGTCCGGTTGGATGCGCGCTCCCGCAAAGCGCGGGTCCTCGGTTGCCGCCGCGATTGCCATCTCCCTCACCACCTGCCAGAGGGGCCGTTCGGCCCGGAATCGGCCGATGCAACCCCGGAGGTCCCCGTCCGTGCGCAGCGTGACGAATGCCCCCTGATGTTCCTGCAGCTCGGGATGGGTGACGTCGGAACCGGGCGGCTGCTGTCCCCGGACGGCGACCTCCACGGCCTGCCGAGCGATGCGTAGCAAGATCGCCTGTGCTTCCTCCGAAAGCATACCTTCACCTGTGCTCTGAGCCTTCGCGTGCGGGCGCCCACGCCGCTATTCCGCCAGGCAACCGGAGCAGATTTTAACAAAAACGAAGCCGATGACCAATAGCAAAATGAAGACAACGGTCAAAACATTGAAGTACCTGTCGACGAACCGCTTGATGCGGGCGCCCCAGAATTTGAACAGGAGCCCCAGCGCAAAGAACCGCAGCCCCCGTCCCACCACCGATGCGCCCACCAGCACGCTGATGGGGATGCTCTGGTGACAGACCCCCGCCCAGATCGTGAACACCTTGTAGGGTATGGGTGTGAGGGCGGCGACGAATATCGCGGGGAAACCGTAGCGGCCGAACCAGCACTCCAGCTTCGTAAACCAGTCCGTCAATCCGTAGAAGGTCAGGACCGGTCTGCCGACTGACTCGAAAAAGCACATCCCGATGGTGTAGCCGAGAAGACCGCCCGCCACGGAGCCGATGGTGCACACCGCCGCGTAGCGGAGCGCCTTCCGGGGGGCGCCCAGCGCCATGGCGATCAGCAAAACGTCCGGAGGGATGGGGAAGAACGACGCCTCCGCAAAAGCCAGAAACAGCAGCGCCCAGACCGCATAGGGCGTCTCCGCCCAGTGGATCGTCCACTCGTACAGCCTGCGCAGCGGCCCCCGACGGCGGTTCGCCACATCCGGAGGTTCCGGGAGCCCGTTCATGGTTTCGGAGGAGTGATTCAACTGCCATCCTTTCCGGCGCGGGACGCGTTCATTAGGCGGTCGGGTCTGCCTGCATTCGCAGGGTACCGGCGCTGTGTAAGTTCCGCTTTTAAGGTTTGGGCCGCGCCGGGACGAGAGTGCTGCGGGCTTGCGACCTCTCGCAGCAACATCCGGGCGTACCCTCCCTGCCCGCGGATGCCCAATCATTGTGCGGCACGCCGCGGTGCGCGTCAAGCTGATGCCTGTCGGTGGCAGGGTGATTCAGTTGGGGAATTCTCGCTGTGGTTTGTGCGGGACGTGAGCTGCCATCGGCCACCCGTTACGTTGCACTTTTGAATGGTCCTGCTGTCGGTGGACGAATTGATCCGGGGTTGCTATTGTGCTATAAGCCCTCGCATCGTGCACGAGACCAGGAAGTTCTCAAGGGGAGGAAGGTTGTGAAGACACTGGAGGTCAAGACCCGTTCCAAGACGGAGTTCCGCGATATCACGGACCAGGTCCGGAAGGCTGTCGCCCAGAGCGGGGTCCAGCATGGCACGTGCATGGTTTTCGTGCCCCACACGACGGCGGCCGTGACAATCAACGAGAACGCCGACCCTTCCGTCCAGAGGGACATATTGAACCAGTTGAACAAAGTGGTGCCCTTCGAGGACAATTACACCCACGCCGAGGGCAACAGCGCGGCCCACATTAAGTCGAGCATGATCGGCTGCTCGTGTTCGGTGCTGGTCGAGGACGGGGAACTGGCACTGGGGACGTGGCAGGGGATATATTTCTGTGAGTTTGACGGCCCCCGACGCCGGCAGGCGTGGGTGTCCGTCAGATAGCGGCTTCGTCAGGGGTGGGCAGGGCGCGGCAAAGGCTCCCCGTCGGTCCGCTCACAGGGGGAGGCGTGGACAGAGGTCTGACACAGAGTTCGGACGGCCGCGCGCCGGACAGTGTGCCCTGGGGAGTGGGCCAGGCATTGGCAGTTCTGATCGGCCTCCAGCTACTGGTCATGCTCGGTGGTCTGCTCCTGGGGGTTCTCGATGGCGGACTCGCCACGCAGATGATATACACCGCCGTCGCCGACGCGGCCGTCCTCGGTCTGCTCCTGCTCTTTGCGTTCATGCGGTGCGGTGAGTGGAACGGCGTGCTGCGGAAGCTGGGGCTGGTGCGGCCGGCCCGCGGCGTTGCTGCAGAGGTGGGAAAGGTGACCATCGCGGGGCTTGTGGCGTACGGCGCGCTGGTGATGGGCAAGGCGCGGATGCTGGACGCCCTGGGTCGCGACGAATTCCCACTCCAGAGGATCAGCCGCGCCATACTGGAGTCGGATTCGAGCTTCGGCGTGCTCTGTGCCGTAACGGTGGCGGTGATCGTCGCTCCCGTGGTGGAGGAGCTGCTGTTCCGCGGTCTGCTCTACCTGCCGCTGCGGTCGCGGACAGGAATCCTGCCGGCGGCGGTGCTGGTGGCGGGCATTTTCGCGCTCTTTCACAGTTACCCCTGGGGCCTGCCCGACCTTGTGCTGCTTTCGCTGATATTCACCGGGCTCTTTGAGGCCTCGGGCAGCCTGCTGGTGCCCATGGCGGCGCACGGGCTGTTCAACGGCCTGTCGATCCTGCTGCTGCGCATCGGTTCCGGCGGCGTATGAACTGCGGCGGGTGGGCGCGACCGTGCAAAACCAGCCGGCACACGTTAAACTGTCCTCCGTTGGTCCATTCCCTCGATCCCCGGATGCGGGCTCCACATGACAGAACTGGCTGACGCCATAGAGAAGCAGATGGCCGCCATCCGCCGGGGTGCTGCCGACATTGTGCCCGAGCAGGAGCTGGCGGATAAGATAGGGCGGTCCCTGAAGGAGGGAACCCCCCTGCGAGTCAAGCTGGGCCTGGACCCCACGGCCCCGGACATCCACGTGGGCAATGCGGTTCCGCTGCACAAGCTGCGCACTTTCCAGGACCTGGGCCATCAGGCGGTGCTGATCGTGGGGGACTATACGGCGACCGTGGGCGATCCCAGCGGACAGAACACGGCCCGTCCGCAGCTCAGCCACGAGGAGGCGATGGCGAACGCGCAGACCTACCTGGACCAGGTGGGCGAGATCGTGGACGTGGACGGTGCCGAGGTGCGCTACAACGGGGATTGGTTCGGCAAGATGACCTTCGGGGACGTCATCGAGCTGGCCGCCCGGCTCACCCTGGCGCGATGCATCGAGCGGGACGACTTCGCGCAGCGCATGGAAGCCGGCCGGCCCATCGGTCTTCACGAGCTGCTCTACCCGCTGATGCAGGCGCATGACTCGGTGATGGTTCACAGCGACGTGGAGCTGGGCGGCACGGACCAGATATTCAACATCCTGCTCGGCCGCGAGCTGCAACGGGCGGTGGGGCAGCAGCCCCAGGTGGCGCTCACCAATCCGCTCCTGGAGGGGCTGGACGGCACCGAAAAGATGTCCAAGAGCAAGGGCAACTACATCGGTATCTCCGAACCGCCCGACCAGATATTCGGCAAGGCCATGAGCATACCCGATGCCTTGATGGAAAAGTACTTCGTGCTGTGCACGGACCTGCCCGCGACGCGAATTGAGGAGCTGCTGTCGCCTGAAGTTCACCCCCGGGACGCCAAGGCCGCCCTGGCGGAGGCCATCGTGGCCCGTTACTACGGCGAGGAAGCAGCCGAGGAGGCCCACAGCGTCTTCGACCGGGTCTTCCGCGAGCACAAACTCCCGGCAGACATGCCGGGGCTGACCGTTCCTGGATCGGAACTGTCCGATGGCCGCATCTGGATCGTTCGGCTGTTGCGGATGGCCGGCTGCGCGGACAGCAACAGCCGGGCCCGCCGGCTGGTTGAGCAGGGCGGTGTGCGCCTGGGGCGGCCCGGTGAGCTGGAGAGCGTGGAAGACCCCACGGCGGACGTGCACGTGGAGAACGACCTGGTCCTGAACGTGGGTAAGAAACGTTTCTACCGCCTCAAAATCCAGCACACCTGAGGCGCGCCGCCGCAGGGGTTCCGTTGATAGGCCGGCCGGCATGGGTTATCATCGCTAACTTGTTGCTTTTTCATGGCATAGGAGGGTGCGGGCGTGACGCTTACCCGATGGCTGCGAAGAAACCAGCGATATCTCCTGGCCGCCGTGGCCGTGTTCCTGCTCATCGTGTGGGGCATTGGTCCGGCGCTCAGATCATGCGCCCGTTCGGCCGGGAACGAACGCGGCGCGATCGGGGCGGAGAAGGTCACTGAGGTAGAGTGGGCGGAGGCCCGCGATTCCCTGCGGGCGGTGCTCCGGCTCGGAATGCTGGATCCCATGAATACGTTCCGACTTGCCCGGTCGGGAGCCAACATGCGCACGCAGAATTTCCACCGGTTGCTGGCCGGGGATTTTGCGCGCCTGGTATTCGCCGAAGAGGCAGGCGTGGCCGAGGATCCCATCTGGCGGTTCCTGGTGCTGTCTCGGGAGGCAGCGGCCGCCGGCATTCGCACCACCCTGACGGAACGGCGAGACCTGCTGGCCGGGCTGCCCTGGCTCAGCGAGGGCGGGCAGTTCAGCAGCGAACGGTACCGGGATTTTGTCAATTCAAGCAATTACTCCGACGCCCAATTGAACCTTCTGGCGGACAGGCTCCTGCAGGTGCTCAAACTGATCTCTCTCAAAAAGCAAGGCGTTCTCAGCACCCGTGCAGAGGCCTGGATGCTCTACCTGCACCGCAACCAGCGCGCGCGGATTCGGTATGCGAAGGTCGACGCGTCAATGTTCACCGGGTTGCTCGAGGCAGACCCCGAGGAGGTGGCGAAGTTCTATGAGCAGTACCGCGAGACGATCCCGGACCCGGAGTCCGGCACCATCGGTTACATGGCCCCGTCCCGGGTAAAAGTGGAATACGCCATCGCCGGCGTGGTGACGGAAGAGGATATCCGGCAGTACTACCAGGAGCACAAGGACTCGGAATTCCTGGTGGAGGCGGAGAAGGATGAAGCCGTGCCGGATGCCGGGGAGCAGGCCCCGCCTCAACCGAAATACAGGCCCCTGGACGAAGTGCGGGACGAAATTCGCCGGAAGCTCCTCCCGCCGAAGGCCCGCGAACGCGTTGAGAGTGCGATGGAGGACCTGAAAAAAATCGCCGATCGGTTCGAACGGGGACCGCTGCCGCTGGGCCGGATTGCCCGCCGGCATGGGCTTCAGTACGGTATTGTGCGCGTGCCAGAGGATGTCACAGAAACGGAAAAGAGCAGAGAATACGTGTCACGGGAGGAGCTTCGGGAGCTGGCACCGCTCGGAGAGCAGATCGCCCGGTTCGCGTTCGAGTCCGAAGAGATCGTTAATTTCCCCGAGAAGTTCACTACCCCCAACGGACCGTTCGTAATCTGCCAGGTTCTGGACGTACGCGAGGCCACGGTCCAGCCCTTCGACAAGGTGAAAGATCAGGTCAGAAAGGATTGCCTGGCCGTGAAGGCCCTTGACCGTGCCGTTGCCTTCGGGGAGAAGCTGCGAGACCGGGCCGCTGAAGTGGGGCTGAAGGAGGCCGTGGCCGAGATGAACGAACGGCTGGCAAACCTGCTCCGGCCCGGGCAATCGGAAGATCCGCAGGCAACGGGGGAGGAATACCTGCGTGTGCAGGAGAGCGAATTCTTCAGGCGGAGCTCCCGGGGCGTCCCCGGCCTGGCGGCGCAGGCCTCGGCCGTGGTGGAGGCCGCGTTCGAGAATGAACCGGGGGAACTGACCGTGGTGAAGCTCGACCCCCCCGTCCTGGCCGCCTGCGTGCTGGAGACCGTCGAGCGTCGACCCGCACCGAAGGACGAATTTGTCCGGTCCGGCAAATACCTGCAGCTCAGTCAGCAGCAGATGAAACAGCGCCGGCTTCTGGATGCCTGGATGGAGCGCCTCCTGGCACGGGTGCGGCGGAGCGAGGATATTTCGGGGTAGCGACCCATGCGTGTTCTCCGCTGGCCGGAAGAGGAGCCCCGCCTTGATCGCGCGTCGGCGGTGACACTGGGGGTTTTCGACGGCGTTCACCGCGGCCACGCCAGCGTGATCGAGCGCGTTGTCGAAGCCGCCGGGGGCAGGGGCTGGCTCGCCGTCGTGGTAACCTTTGACCGGCACCCGACGGCCGTGGTGGCCGATCGCCGCGAACCCGTCATAACGTCATTGCAGCACCGCCTGCGCCTGTTCGAGGGGCTGGGGGTCGATACCTGCGTGGTCACCGTGTTCGGGCGCAGAGTGGCGCAGATGTCGGCCGAAAGCTTCGTGCGCGAAATCCTGTGGGAGCGGCTCAGGGCCCGGCTTGTCGTCCTGGGCTTTGACTGCCGGTTCGGCCGCGACCGGCAGGGCGACGCTGCACTGTGCCGGCGGCTGGGCGAGGAGCTGGGATTCAAGGTGCAGGTCGTGCCGCCTCTGCTGGCCGACGGCGAGCCGGTCAGCAGCACGGCCATTCGAGAGGCGATTCAGGCCGGTGCGCTCCAGCGGGCGGCGCGTCTGCTGGGCAGGCCCTTTTCCCTCTACGGCACCGTAGTGCCGGGCGATGGCCGGGGCAAGGAGCTCGGCTGTCCCACCGCCAACCTGGACCTTCACCATGAGATCGTGCCGCCCCAGGGCGTTTACGTCAGCCGGGCGTTCCTGGACGGAGAGGGGCGCCCCGCCGTCACAAGCGTGGGTCACAGGCCAACCTTCCACCGGGACTCCGGCCTCCCGCCCGTCGTCGAGGTGCACCTGATCGACTGGTGCGGAAACCTGTACGGCCGGGACATCGAGGTTGCGTTTGTCCGGCGCCTCCGGGGTCAGCGGACCTTCGAGACGCCGGAGGCGTTGAGCGAGCAGATTGGCCGGGACATCGCGCGGGCGCGTGCCCTGCTGGCCGGGGAGAGAGAGGAATAACGGATTCGGGCAATGCGCCTCAGTAACGCCGGGCGTCCGGCGTGCGGGTTGCGGACAGTCCCGGCGCGGGTGCGTCCCGGAACATGCGGGAGGCCAGGCTCAGAACCCAGCTCAGCAACACCACGAACAGTATCACCAGCAGCAGCCAGATATGGCGTCGCAGGTCAGTGGGTGCCGGCTCGGGGGCCTGTTCGGCCTTGTCCGCGTCTTCGGGCCGGGAGGTGTCTTGCTGCACGGGATTGTCCTGCGGTTCAATCCGAGATGGCCGCTCCGCTGTATTCTACCACGACCGCCCGGGCCCGCAAACCGGCGGCGTGCGATCGGCGCCTGCGGCAGGTCTTCATTTGACGCCCTGACATTTCGCGGGTACACTGATTGCCCGTTGCTCGGAGTCGCGATGGCAAGAAGCTTCTTTTCAGTCGTCGAGAAAGGTCGAGACCGTGGTTAACTGGACCATTTACGACCGTAGCGATCAACGTGTTGGGATATTCGTCGATGTGCAGAACATGTTCTATTCGGCGAAGGCCCTCTACCAGTCCAAGATAGACTACCGGAAGCTGCTGGAAGCCATCGTCCAGGAGCGGAAGCTCATCCGGGCCATCGCCTACGTGGTGCAGAAGGCGGACGTGGACCAGAGCAGCTTCCTGGAAGCCCTGCGACGCAGCGGCTACGAGGTGAAGAAAAAGGAGATGCTGATACGGGAGGACGGCTCCACCAAGGGCGACTGGAAGATGCAGATAGCCCTGGACGCGCTCATGCTGGAGCCCAAGCTGGACTGCGTGGTGCTGGTCAGCGGCGACGGGGACTTCCTGCCGCTGGTGGAGGCCCTGAATTCACGCGGCTGCCGCTCGGAGGTGGTCTCTTTCGAGCAGAGCACCTCGAACGACCTGATGCGCGAGTGCAGCCAGTTTATCACTATCGACCCGTCGGTGCTGTTCAAGGAGGAGAAATTCGTCCGCCAGGCCCGTCAGGAGCAGTATCCCGACACAACAGTGGACGAGGACATCCTGGACAACTATCCGGACAGCCGGTATCCCGTCGAGGATTGACACCTCTCTGGTTTGCCGGGCCGCGCCCGGTTCCCGCGTGCCTTACAGCTCCACGGGTTGGCCGGACCGGGCGGAGCGCCACGCCGCTTCGGTCAGTTCGATGGTCCTCAGCCCGCAGACGCTGGGCGCCAGTACCTCGGCCCGGCCGGCGATGGCATCCACGAAATTGCTGGACGGTGATCCCCCTCCGTAGCCTGCCTGCAGCATCTTCACGGTCTCTGCGCCGCCTTCGAGGGTGTACGCCAACTCGCCCCGGCGCAGGAAAAAGCAGGAATCTTCGCACACGATCGTGATGTCCTCCCACATCCCTCTGATGGGACAGTTGCCGACCACGCCGATGTTCGCGACGGCCCCGTTGGTGAACTCCACGGTGAGCCCGCTGTTGATGTCAACGGGGGCGGTGAAATTCTGGATGTCGGCGCAGACGCGCTTCACCCTCAATTGGGTTGCCCACAGGATGATGTCGATCAGGTGGCTGCCGGAGTCGTTGAGCTGTCCGCCGCAGGAGAGTTCCGGCACCTGTCGCCAGGAGCCGAGGGTGTTGCGCAGCCAGTTTTGCCCCTGAAAGGCACTGATGAACTGGACCGCCCCCGCCCGGCCGTTGCGGATGCGCTTGCGGATGAACTGGAATTCCGCCTGGGAGTGGCGCTGGTAGGCGACCGCCACGATTTTGCCCGTCGCCTGCTCCCGCTCGATGACCCGGTGGGCGTCCTCGATCGTGCAGACCATCGGTTTCTCGCACAGCACGTGCAGGCCGGCATCGAGGCAGCCCAGAATCTGCTCGCAGTGGACGTTATGCGGGGAGCAAATGATCGCCGCGTCCACCTTCCCCGCGTCCAGCATCTCCCGGTAATCGCCGTACGCCGGGCAGTCCACCAGGGCGGGGAAGCGCTTCTTGACGGCGCCGATCCGGTCGGGATCGGGATCGACCAGGGCTTCGATGGCCACTCCGTCCAGCCCCTCGAGGTCACGAACGTGCCGACCGGCGATTCCACCGGTTCCTATCAGTCCCACTCGCAGTGCATCAGCCATCCGGCTTTCTCCATCCCGCAGAAGCAAAAGTCTCTGACGAAACGACCGCGCCCCAGAGCGCAGGGGGGACATAGAGGACGGAAAGCGGTCCCGCCCCTCGGGGGCGGTTTATCCGACCTGCCCGCCTTCTCTGTGATCTCTGTGTCCTGTCCGCCTCACGTATGCATGGACTCGAACAGCCAGAGCCCGGCCGCTGTAGCGACGACGCTGGGGAACCAGCCGGCCAGAACGGGGGGGACGGTCAGGGTCTTTCCCATGCTGGCGAACACGAAGGTCAAAGTGTAGAAGCCGGCGGCAACCAGGATGCCGATAATGACACTGAGGAAACGGCTTTCGATCGATCGCTCGAAGCCCACCAGGCAGGGGATGCCCACCAGCAGCAGTATAAACGGGTTGAAAAACGAGGCCAGCCGGGAGTGGAACAGCACGCGGAACAGGGGAATGTCCGGCTGCTGCCGCACGAGCCGATACAACTCTGGCAGGGGACGCATCAGGCTCATGCTCTCGCTGTCCTCCTCAGCGGCCCGCACGAAGTCGATCGGGCTCAGGCCGGTCTTGAGGGTGAGAACTGGAGAAACCAGGGGCCCGGCGGCAGTCTCTGCCTCGCCGGTTTCGCCCGCCCGCTTCACCTCCACGTCCTCCAGCACCAGGTCCCCGTCGCGGTTCCAACTCCCGAAGTCGGCCTGTATCACCCGGCTCAGCCCCGGGGTTGCGTCCTGGCGCAACTCCACCACGCAGATGTCCTTCATGGTGCGCCGCGGGAAACTGTACTCGCCCACGTAGAGCTTGCGATGGAACTGTTCGTCCCTCAGCAGCAGTTCGCGCTCCACTTCATTGTCCAGCACGCGGTCCAGGATCTCCCGCCGTTGCGCGAAACGCGGCCCGCTGACCTCCCGAAAGCCGAAGGCGGCCACGTTCACAATGAGTGTCCAGAAGAAAATGGGCGCGACCACGCGGTAGAGGCTTGTGCCGGAGGCCTTCAGCACCAGCAGTTCCCGCTTGCGGGCCATCCCCGTAAGAACCAGCCCGGCCGCCACCAGGGTGAGCGCGGGGGCGATGTCCACCAGGAATATGGGCAGCATGCACGCGTAGTAAAAACCCACAGTCCGGGCCGCGTTTGCCAGCCCCACCTCCTGGATCTCGTCCAGTTTCTTCAGCAGGTCGAACACCACGTAGAGCAGGCCCAGAAGCAGGGCGATGCCCAGCAGGCGCGTCAGGAATGCACAGCCCACGTACCGGTCTATCTTCTTGAAAATCATCGTGATTCCGTGGCCACGCGGGGGATAAGAAGTCGATGCATGGGATTCTAAACAACGGCGGACGCAAACTCAACGGGAAGACGGGCTGGACAGGGAGGCGCGATCTGGTAGAATATACTGTGCAGCGCCGGAGGGGCGTGGCGGCCGCTCTGTCCCGCGCGCGTGGCGCAGGCGACAGAAGAGGAAAGTCCGAGCTCCGCAGGGCACGGCGGTGGGTAACCCCCACCGGGAGCAATCCCCGGGAAAGTGCCACAGAAACTATACCGTCCGCCCACGGGCGGATAAGGGTGAAATGGTGGGGCCCGAGAGGGCTTAATGTAAGAGCCCACCGCCCGGGCGGTGACGCCCGGGGCAGGGCAAACCCCGCCGGGAGCAAGGCCAAATAGGGGAGAAGGAGGCGGCCCGTCTCGCTATCACTCCCGGGTTGGCCGCTCGAGGGCGCCGGCAACGGCGCACCCCAGACGAATGGCTGCCGTCCCGCCCCAGGCGGGACAACAGAACTCGGCTTACGGCCCCTCCGGGACGCTGCTGAGCCGATACGGACCGTCCGCTCGAGGACGGCGCCACCTTCCGAGGGCTTCTGTGCGGAAAGACCACATGGATCAGTTGTGGGCCCCCTGGCGGATAGACTACGTGGCCCAGGCGGACAAGGAAGCCGGCGGCTGCTTCCTCTGCGCCGCCGCCGAACCGGGACGCGACCGGGAGAAACTGGTCCTGTGGCGCGGGCGCCACTGCTTCACCGTCATGAACCGCTGGCCGTACAACAACGGCCACCTCATCGTCGCTCCCCTCGCCCACAGGGCCGACCTGTGCGAGCTCTCCGACGAGGCGCTACTTGAGCAGATGCAGATGCTCAGGCGATGCCGCCGCAACCTGGGCGCCGCGCTCGATCCGGCGGGCTTCAACATCGGGCTGAACCTGGGCGCCGCCGCCGGGGCCGGCCTGCCGGGCCATCTGCACTGGCACATAGTGCCCCGATGGGAGGGCGACACCAACTTCATGGCCGTCGTGGCGGACACGAAGGTGATACCGCAGTCGCTGAGCCAACTGTGGGTCCTGCTCAGGGAAACGGACGGCGAATAGCTCTCTGCCGGAGCGCCTCCCCATGGATAGAGCGCAGATCGAGCGCCGGGAAAGCGAGACCCTGGCCCCATACGCCATGCAGAGCGCCCGGTCCAGGGGGAGGGCGCACGCAGAGCAGGAGGCCGACTACCGCACCTGCTTCCAGCGGGACCGAGACCGCATAATCCACTGCAAGGCCTTCAGGCGACTGGAGTATAAGACTCAGGTTTTCCTGAACCACGAGGGCGACCATTACCGCACCCGCCTTACCCACACCATGGAGGTGACCCAGATCAGCCGGACGATTGCCCGCGCCCTGGGGTTGAACGAAGACCTCACCGAGGCCGTCGCCCTTGCCCACGACGTGGGGCACACGCCGTTCGGCCATACGGGGGAGGAGGTCCTGGCGGAGCTGATGGCCGACCACGGTGGGTTCGAGCACAATGCGCACGGTCTGAGGGTGGTGGACCTGCTGGAGAAGCAGTATCCGCGATTTCCCGGTCTCAACCTGACCCACGAGGTCAGGGAGTGCATCGTCAAGCACCATACCCGCTGGGACCAGCCCCGCCAGAGCGAGTTCCCGCCCGGGCCGCCGCTGCTGGAGGGCCAGGTGGTGGACGTAGCCGATCCCATCGCCTACGACAATCACGACCTGCAGGACGGACTGGAGGCCGGCATCATCGACCTGGAGCAACTGGAAGCCGTGCAGTTGTGGCGGGAGGCAAGCGCCGCCGCGCGGCGGCGCTTCGGTCGGCTGGAAGATGCCCAGCTCGCCAAGCAGGGGGCACGCTACCTGATCGACCGCTTGGTCACGGACGCCATCCAGGCTACCCGGCGCGAGATCGAGGCGCGCGACATTCGGACCTGGCAACAGGCCCAGGAGCAGTCGGAGAACGTCGTCCGCCTGAGCGGCGACCTCGCCCGGAAGAAGGAGGAACTGGAGGATTTCCTGCATGAGAGTCTGTACAGGCACTATCGTGTCGTGCGGGTCACCAACAGCGCCCGGCGCTTCGTCAAGAGCCTGTTCCGGGCTTACGTCAGCGATCCCCGGCAACTGCCTCCGCAGCAGCAGGAGTGGGTGGCCCGAGAAGGCCTGCACCGGGCCGTCTGCGATTACATCGCCGGTATGACGGATCGGTATGCGCAGGAGCAGTACATCGAGCTGTTTCAGCCCTACCAGAAACTCTGATGCCAAGCCTCTACGTGAAAGAAGGTCCCGAGCAGGGGCGGGCCTTCGATCTGCGCGGCCCTCGCGTCACGGTGGGGCGCGCGCCGGACAAGGACATCGTCCTGCGGCACCGCACCATCTCACGGGATCACGCCGTCTTCCTGGCCCGCAACGGCGTCTGGTTCGTTCGTGACACGTGTAGCCGCAACCAGGTGTTGGTCAACGGCGCCCCCGTTGTCAGCTCCGTGCTCAACAACGGAGACGAGGTAGGACTGGGGGGGGCGGTGCTGGTCTTCCGCGAGCCTGCTCAGCCGGAGCCAGGCGCGCAACTGCCCGCCGCGGCCACCGACACAGAGATCACCACCGCCGTACCCCTGCCCCTGCCGGGCCGGAGCACCGCAGCCGGCCACCACCGTCTGGCCGCACTGGTCGCCCTGGGCGGCCTGGCCGCTGCTGTTCGCAGCGTTCCAGCGCTTTTGACCGCCGTCAGCGAGCACCTGTCCGCCCTGGTGGACGTGGACCGCGTCGTCCCCCTGACCATGGATGAACGGGAGGGTTTCAGGGCCTTCGTGGCTGCGCGGCGGGAGTTCGCCGAGAGTGCCGAAAAGGCAGGGGTAAACCTGAACCTGGTCCGGAAGGCCGTGGAGGATGGCCCCGTTGCCGTGCGCGAACATACCCCGCAGGAGGCCACGGTGGCCTGCGTGCCGATCCGCGTAGGGGAACTGGCTCTGGGAGCACTCTACTGCGAACGCCGCGGTGACCCCCCTGTGGAGTTTACGGCCGACGAACTGGGCGACCTGTGCACCATCGGCATCGGCGTGGGCCTGGTGATGCAGGGCATCCGGCGGCAACGGCATATGGCCTCCCGCACGCGCAGCCTCATCCGCCAGATCGACCGGCATTACGACATGGTGGGCGAAAGCGACGCCATGAAAAAGGTCTACCGCTTTATCCACCGCGTCGCGCCCACCCATGCCGGGGTCTTCATCTGCGGCGAGAGCGGCACGGGCAAGGAGATGGTGGCCCGGGCCATCCACCGACATAGCCGCCGTAGCGACGGACCTTTGGAGATCGTCAACTGCGCCGCCGTCTCTCCGACCCTCGCGGAGAGCGAGCTGTTCGGACACGCCGAGGGGGCCTTTACCGGTGCCATAGCGCAGAGGCCCGGTCGGTTTGAACTGGCCGACGGGGGAACCCTCTTCCTGGACGAGGTCGGCGAACTGCCTCTCCCGTGCCAGACCAAGCTGCTGCGCGTGCTGGAACAGGAGAAAGTCCGACGCCTGGGCGAAGTGCGCGATCGGTCGGTGGACGTGCGGTTGATCGCCGTCACCAATTACGACCCCCGGCAGGCCGTGCGCGAGGGCAAGCTCCGGGAGGACCTGTTCTACCGGCTGGACCGGCTGCGCATACACCTGCCTCCCCTGCGGGACCGGTGCGGAGATATCGTGTGTCTGGCCGAGCACTTCCGACAGAAATTCGCCCTTCAGTGCAAACGGGTGGTGGAGGGGTTTGATCCCGATGTGTTGCGGATATTCCGCCACTACCGGTGGCCGGGAAACGTCCGCGAGCTCAGGAACGTCGTCGAGCGCATGGTGATCCTGGGCGAGGAGCCGACCCTGACCACTGACCTGATTCCCTCCGATATCCGCCGGGCCGCCCGCGAGCGCTCCCACACGCCCGAACCGCTCGACGAGGTGGAGAGAAAGCACATCATCCATATGCTCCGGGAGACCGGAGGCAACAAGAAACGAGCCGCCGAACTGCTGGGTATTGACCGCAGCACCCTGTATGCAAAGATCAAGCGGTGGGGCATCGACATATAGAAGCTTCGTCAGCGGCAGAGCGGGTTTTGACCTGGGCCTTTCACTCGCTATAATGTTGACGCCGTTGCGGGTCCGGAAAAGCACACGCCCTACGACCATCGCCGGAGGTGCACATATGGCGCAGTGGGTGTTCAGAGCCCTTTTTATACTGGCCTCGGCCGGAACAGCGTATTCCATCGGGTACAACGCCGGGCATCCGTTCGCCGGGCTGCTGATCGGCATCTTGATCAGCCTGGGCGTCATTGTGGCCGACTGGTTCCTGTCCACCGGCCCCATAGCGCTGGTCTCTTCGGTGGTTTTCGGCGTGTTGCTGGGACTGCTTTTCGCCACCCTGACCGTTCAGGTCGTGGCCCTGATAGTATCCGCCGAAACCATGGTGGAGCTGCGGCCGGACCTGACCGCCGCGTTGATCGTCATCTACAGCTACCTGGGCATCACCTTTATCTACCAGAGCCGGGACAGGTTCAACCTGGTGGTCCCGTACGTCGAGTTCCGCCGGGAAGAGAAGGGCCGGCAGCCGGTCGTGCTGGACACCAGCGTGATCATCGACGGCAGGCTCCCCGAAGTGCTCCGAACCAATGCCATCGACGGGCCCTTCCTGGTGCCCGAGCTGGTGTTGAGCGAACTGCAGAAAATCGCCGATTCGTCGGAAAAACCCAGGCGGGAGCGGGGCAGGCTCGGCCTGGAAGTCCTCAACGAGATCCGCGATGATCCCGACATCGACCTGCGGGTTCAGGACCTGGCCGCCGATCAGGAGCTGCCCGTTGATGCCCAGCTCATCCGCATTGCCAAAATGCTCGGCGCGAAGCTGATGACCGGGGATTTCAACCTGAACCGCACGGCTTCGCTCGAGGGTATACCGGTCATCAACCTCAATAAGCTGGCCAATGCCCTCAAACCCATCGCCCTGCCGGGTGAGAGGATCGAGGTCAAGCTGGTCAGGCCCGGGGAGCAGGAAGGACAGGCCGTCGGCTATCTGCCCGATGGAACGCTGGTCATCGTGGAGAACGCCGTCCACCTTATCGGGGAGCGCATGCCCGTGGTCGTCCGCAACACAATCACTCGTGAAAGTGGCCGGATGATCTTCGCCGACGCGCAGGATTAGCCTTCCAGCCGCTCTCCATACAGAGAACACTTGCCGTCTGAGGCCCATGACACCCGATCGCCCCGCTTCCAATCAAGCGGACGTCTCCGGCTTCGCCGCCGTCGTCACCGCCGCCGGAACCGGTCAGAGAATGGGTGGCCGCAAAAAACCATTCCTCGAGATCGGCGGGAAAACCATCCTGGACCGCGCGCTGGAGGCAATCCGGCGGGCCGGCGGCTGCCGGCAGATCGTGCTCGTCCTGCACGAGACCGATTACGCCGACGAATCGCTCGCGGAATACCTGAATGTCTCCCGCGAGCAGGTCGACGTGGTCCCCGGTGGCGACACCCGCCAGCGGAGCGCTTGCCGGGGCATCGAGGCGGTGCGCGACGACCTTCCATTGGTCCTCATCCACGACGCCGTTCGCCCCCTGGTGGACCCGACGGTGATCCGGCGCGTGGCCGTGGCGGCTCACGAACGGGGCGCCGCGATAGCCGCCGTCCCCGCCACCGAGACGGTCAAACGCGCCGACGCGGAAGGGCTTATACTGGATACGCCGCCCCGCGACGAATTGTGGTATGCCCGGACTCCCCAGGGATTCCACCTGGACCTCATCCGCCGGGCGCACCGCCGCGCCCGCCAGGAGGGCTTCGAAGGCACCGATGACGCCCAGCTCGTGGAGCGGCTGGGCCACCCCGTGTATGTCGTTCAGGATCGCTACGAGAACATCAAGATCACCACGGAACAAGACCTGGCCATCGCCGAGGCAATCCTGCGATGGAAGCAGAGCCGCCCGGTGCCGGATCAGTCCGACGGGCCCCGCCAGACCCGCAGAGATTCGTCGTAGCCCCAGCCCGCCGAACCCACCCCGGGGTCCCCAACGGGCACCGACTCCAGCTTCTCCAGCAGCTCCCCGTAGGAGCTCAGGCCGCTGATCGCATCGTGCGCCATGACGTTCTCCGCGCCGGCCCCGGCGGCGATGCGCAGGGCCCGGTCCAGCGGCTCCCCCCGCAGGAACGCCGCCAGGAAGCCCGCCACCGCGCAGTCGCCTGCGCCCGTCGCACTGGCCACGCGCTCCACCCGGCAGGGCGGCGCCCACAGTTCGCGCTCGGCCCACCGGGCCGGCTCTGCCGGAGCGGCCCGCCCGAACCCGGCCAAACGCTCCCGGCCAGCCGTTCTGGCATAAATGCCCCGATGCCCCGCCTTCAGCATGACCACGCCGGCCCCGTACGCGACCAGTCGCTCCGCCAGAGCGCTGCACCGGTCGGCGGCGATGAACTCCGTCAGAGCGCCGCCCTCCGACTCCGCCCTGGCCCGCAACTCGAAGAACATATCCCGATCCAGGCAGTAAAGCATCTCTTCGGCGCTGGGCAGCAACAAGTCCACGTGCGGCAGCGCGCGGCGCAATATCGCGTCCCAGTCCGCCCGGCCGCTCGCCGCGCTTGGGTCCGGCATCGTCATGTCCAGCGAAGTGGTTGCCCCCCGCTGCCTGGCCTCCTCGAGGATGGCGGCGAGCCGCTCGCCCTCGTCCTCGTACATGCGTCGCAGCAGGGGAGGATAACCGAGGTGGAACACCCGGGCCAGCTCCACCGCCCCGTAGTCGATGTCCGGCCGATCGAACGTATCATTGGCGCCGGGATGGTGCAGGAACGCCCGGTCGATCCCGGGTGGTGCCACGATCACGGTGTAGGATGTATGTTCTCCTGGAACCCGCAGGATGCCGTCCGCGCGGTCGTACTCGGCCAGCTTGTCCACCACCATGTGGCCGAACGCATCGTCCCCCACCTTGCCCATCAGCAGCGCATCAACGCCCAATTTCACCAGGGCCAGGCCCGTGTTCGGCACCGTTCCGCCGGTGGAGACGACGCATTCGTCCACCAGCACCAGCGCCCCCGGCGCCAGCACTTCGGAGAGGCTGCCCGCTGAAACATCCCGGAACTTCGGGGTCAGGTCCAGGCAGATATGCCCGGCCACCACCACATCGCGCTCCGCCATCTGATGTCCTCCGAGATTCACGCTATTGGACGGGGGGCCCCTCGTGCCCGACCGGCTGCCCGGGTAGTCTATCCCATTCGCGGGCCGAATCAAGCCCGCTGCGACGGGGCGAATCCGAACCGGTCGCTTGAACTGGGGGCCTGTTGCAGTAGAATAGACGGCGTTCCGGCCGCGAGAATACGCCGGCCTTGCCGAAAACGGTTCCCCGGTAGCTCAATTTGGTAGAGCGGGCGGCTGTTAACCGCTAGGTTCGAGGTTCGAGTCCTCGCCGGGGAGCCAACCCTTTTGTAGCGGACATCCGAGCGCCTTCCCGTTAACGCACGG
>CAZNGS010000060.1:0-24850 GCA_964572825.1 uncultured candidatus Brocadiaceae bacterium | reverse complement strand
ACAATGACACAGCGTGGCGCCAAGAGCCGAGCAGCGTAATGTCGAAAGTCGAGTTCAAGCTCGCAGGCAAAGCGGTGCACCGCTTCCGGTTCGACCTCGTCCCAGCGCTTCGTCCAGGCGGCCCTCGACGCTTCAGTCCGCGCTCCCACAGGTCAGGGCCAGCGAAGCGGCCCGAGGAGAAGTCGGGGGCAGGAGTACGCAAAAATGGTGCGGATGGGGGGATTCGAACCCCCATGGACGGTTTAGGTCCACCAGGCCCTCAACCTGGCGCGTCTGCCAGTTCCGCCACATCCGCACCGCCGCGCACGATCGAGTATTATCGAGCGGCGGCCCGTTTCTGTCAAGCTTCAAGCCGCTCTGCCGGGGGCTATCGGGACATTTCGGCCCACCTCTCCAGCGGGATGCGGCGGCCGCGGGGCGCGTCGGTGCCCTCGAAAACGTAGAGCAGCGTGGCAGCGGGCACCAGGCCCCGGTCGTCCGCTCCCCGGGCAGCGTTCAGCGCGAACGTGCTGGAGAACTCGGAGGCCGGGATATGCACCGTTTCGAACTCCACCTCCTCGGCGTGAATGTTCTCCGCGCGGGGATCGCCTACCATGCGATGCAGCGTGATGGACTGCGCCCTCTGGAACGGCAGGTCGACAGTGACGGGCGTGTAGCCGTCGTCGCCTTCCACCGGATAGCCGGGGATCTTGCGGCTCAGGACGAAGACGCTCACGCGATCCCCGCTGCGCATGGCGTAGACCGCTGCCAGGGGTGCGTCCTCCACGGCGCGGCGGCGCCTGAACTTCTGCAGGTCGATGGTGGGCACCCGGACGGTCTCGGTGCGCAGCACGTCCCCGGTGGCGTGGTGGTTGAACATCTCCAGCACCTTCCAGCAGGGGTATGCCTGTCCACCGTTGTACCATTCGGCGTGGGAACTCCACGTTCGGCCGCGGCTGAAGGTGAAGAAATTCTGGGACCGGAAGCCGCGGTACGAACGCGAAAGGAACGAGTCGAGCGAGGCCGTGCCGGCCGCCAGGCTCTTCATCACCAGCTCCTGCTGACGGGCCTGCTCGGGCGTGACGCGTGCGTTGTTCAGGCCGTTCAGCGCGTAGCCCGGCCCGGCCTCGTAGGTGCCCAGCCTCAGACGGGTCGGCCGTCCTTCGTTGAGGGCCATGACTTCGTCCAGGTGCTGCTCGGCACGTGGAATGGCGGTCTGCTCCACCTGTGAGAGCACGTTGAAGTAGCTGGGATCGTTCACCTGCGGCGGGCCCTCGCCCTCGTCCCATCCGCCGTTGTAGGCGGCGATGGTCATGTACTCCGAGTGAGGCGAGCCCTCGGCGGCCTGGCGTCCGTACCGATTGCCCGACCAGCCGCCGAGCATGAACACGAATTTCTCGTCCAGGTCCGCGCTTCGCCAGTACGGGCTGCCCCGCATGACGGAGCGGACGAACTCCTGGTAGATGCCGTAGACCTCGCCGCGGGGAATCTTCCGCCCCGTGGCGGCGTCCGGCATGCTCTCGAACACCCACGGGCGGAACAGCCAGTTCCAGGTCTCGTTGCTCAGCTCGAAGTATATGCGGTCGAATTCCTCCATCCAGGGTTTCTCCTGCCCCTGGCGGTAGCGCTTCCAGGCCCAGGGTTTGGAGCGGGGTGTATCCACCTCCGGGTCGTAGGGAGCGGCCATGTACTCGACGAGTGCCAGCCACTCCTCGGGCGACATGTGCATCTCGGTCTGCAACCACGGCAGCACGTCGGCCCGACGCATCACGTCCAGCATCTGCGGCAGCGTGTTCCCGTAGCGCACGCCGTTGATGGCCCCGCCGGGATTGGTGAACTGCTCCACGTCGTAGGTGGTGGTGCCCGTCTTGATGGGCCCGTGGGTGCGCAGAACCCTCATGCCGGAGTCCTTCAGCGCGTTCAGATCGCGCGGCAGGAGGTCCAGGAAATCGGTATCCGAGCGGTAGACGCGGAAGTTGTCCACATAATACGTGCCGGGCCCGGAGAAGGTGATCCGCATCTGGTTGGGGCGGCCCTTCTGCTGCACGACCCGGGGGGTGAAAGTGGCCGTGTGCTTGCGCCACGTGGAGCCGAGCTTGAAGGTGATCGGCTCGATCATGTCGGAGTAGAAGCCGCTCAGGCCGAACATCACCTCCCCGTCCCCCCGGCCCTCCCGGCGCAGCCAGACTTCCACCGTGTACGGCCGGGCGTTGAGGACCGGATACCAGAACTGGTCGGTGCCGGCGTGGTTGTAGGTGGCGAAGGTGTGCTCCGTCTCTCCCTTGAGCTCCAGCTTCAGGCAGGTCTGTCCGGCGTCCTCGACCGGCGTGTCCCCGGCGTGGGGCACCAGGGCCCACGACTTCTCGTCGTGCTCGTCCGGATAGAAGTCCACCAGTCCGGGCAGGCCGACCTGGTTGGCCTGGCGGGCGTCCCACACGCGGTTGGAGGCGTATTCGTTGCGGGAATAGGTGTAGAACTTCCGGCTCACGATCACCATGTCGCCCGCCTTAATGTGCTTCTCCGGGTCGCTCGGCCGGTGGGCGAGGCGGATGCCGAATCCCTTGTGGTCCTCCGGGGCGTAATCGGACCGGTACACCCGGTAGCCGGCCAGGTCGTCCGCGCGGACGGGGTCCCAGCTCAGTCGGTAGTTGCCGTTCGGCAGGGCCCGTCCTTCCAGGCCCCTGGGCGCGGGCGGGGCCGTGCTTTCGGAGGGATTGCGGGGCTGCCTGAGGCGCTCCGTCCTGTTGTGCGGCTGTTGCTTACCTACTTCGTCCGGCCGCACCACGCTGACGGCGTCGGCCATGGGGGACTCGTTGCCGTTCCTGTCGAGGGCGCTGACCGTGAAGTAGTAGGGCACGTCCGGCCGGTTATAGCCGGCCCATTTGAAGGTGAACTCTGTGGTCTCGGCGGGCACAACCTTCTCATCGCCGGTCACGCCAAGCCAGCCGCTGCACTGAAAGCCGCCCTGCGGCACGGTATCCCGGCGAACCAGGCGGAACTCGCCGTTGACGATGCGGTAGACGCGCACGTCGGCCCCGTCCAGGAAGCCTTCGCGGAGCGTGTCGTAGTAGCTGATAGCTTTCACCGGGGCCACGATCCGGTCCGGTGAGTCCTCCTGTGGGCGGTAGAGGTTGCGGTAGACGACCGGCTCGAAACCGCCCCCGCTTTTGATCAGGCTGTTGCCGAAGGCTCCGGCCGTGGCGGTGAAGGCCGGCGCGTCGGGCAACACGACGTCGGTGGTGACCCTGAAGTGGGCCGGATTCCGGTAGTGCTCGTCCGGCTGCGGAGGCCCGGCCAGCACGGAAATGCTGACAGCAAACACCAGAACACCGACCGTCCAACAGATGCGCCTCATCGACTTCATCACGGCTCTCTCCTCGCCGGGTGGAACGCGGAGCGTTCGCGCGCCCGCGACTGAAGTTCACCAGGTTTGCCTGGAACCCTTGTATCGTACTCCTAAAGCCTGAGCGGCCGGACGTCAAGGGCCGGTTCGTCTCCAGAGGGTCGTTCAGGAGCCCTGGGCCGCGCGCCAGACTGCGTGCCTGACCCGTCCCGCCGCACGACCGACGGGCAGGCCCCGGCTGAGAAACCACAGGCGTTGCCAGGGCGGCGCTCATTTGCAAAGGCGGCCCGCTGCGGCGATAGTGAGATAGCTGTGGATACCCTGGCTTCAACAATCATGCGCCGCCCATGAGGTCTATGTTCGCCCCCGCGCGAGGATCCCGCGCCGTCCATCTGTTGTTGGCATACCTGCTGCTGGTCTCTGTGGCAGGGCTCGCCACGGCAGCGGATCTGCGTTGCCCGGGCTACAATGAGCTGAAGGCCGAACTGGGCCAGAAAATGCCCACGGGCGCCGGACTGCGCGTCACGCACGTGGAGGTGGGTGCCCAGGGGGAGGAGGAACAGAAAGGATGGGCGCCGGAGGTCGGGAAGCCGGCTTTCGAAGGCAAGCAATTCCCCATGCCCGGGCTGCCTTCCAATCATGCCACGTCCGTGGGGCTTCGGTTCTACGGCAAGGGGGCGACGGCGCCGGGCATCGCCGAGATCGAGTGCTTTCCCAACAACCTGTGGGCATACCATCCGACGGGTGTGCTTCGCACGGGGACCGACCGGTTGCCGCTTGCCGGCGGCAGCATGGTGGCCAACCATAGCTGGGTGGCGACCTCGGGCCGTCACTCCAACCTGGAGGTGCTCAAGCGGGTGGATTACGTGGCGGCCATGGACGATTTCATCCAGGTAGGGGGCGCGAACAACAACGCCAACGTGCCAGACGTGATGCAGTGTTCGTATAACGCCATCGTGGTGGGCCGAACCGGCGGGGGGCATTCGACCGGCACGCGCCGCCTGGGTGACCGGCTCTACGGGCCGGACCGGGCCAAACCCGACCTGGTGGCCCCCGCCCGGTACACCAGTACGGCCAGCCCCATGGTGGCCTCGGCGGCGGCGCTGCTGGCGGGCTTCGCGGCACAGGAGGGACCGGCCGTCTCCAACGGCTCCTATCGCTCCCCGCGCACGGGTCGTACGGTCTACCACGCAGCCACTTCGGAGGCCATCAAGGCGGCCCTCATGGCGGGCGCGGACCGGCGGGTGAGCTCCCTGTTTGGCTGGCAAATCACGGACTACCGCGGGCGCGGAGCGCACCAGACCGACAACGGCCTGGACCGCCGCTTCGGCGCGGGCCAGGTGAACGTATACAACAGCTACCACATCCTGGCGGCAGGCGAGGTGGACAGCGCGGCGGATGACCCCGACGGTGGAGGGCGCATCGGCGCCTTCGGCTTCGATTACGACCCGGCTTTCGGTGGCCTGGACGGCACCAACGAGACCGCCTCTTACTTCTTCCGGGCGCCGGCGGGCGAACCCCGACTGAAGGCTTCCCTGGTCTGGAACCTGCGCGTCAATCAAAGCGAGAAGCACTGGGACGGGCTGGCGGTGCTGTACGATCTCGACCTGGAGCTTTTCGACCTTGACTGGTCAGAGCGACTGCCCGTGGCCGGGTCCACAAGCTGGCACGACAACACCGAGAACCTCTGGCAGGAGCTGAAGCCCGGCCACGATTACGAACTGCGGGTCCTGGTGGGGGCGCGGCAGGAGGCTTTCGCGTGGGACTATGTCCTGGCCTGGCAGATCACCGGGTCTGAAGGGATGAACTGAATTCCCTCCGCTACTCGGAGACCTCCTCGAGTATTTCCCGCACGAATTGCTCGTCCACGGGCACGGGGTTCGCCGCGCTGGAGCCGCTCTTGAGGGCGTAGTCCAGGATGAGCTGCTCCCACTCCGGGGAGGGCGCCGGCCCCAGGGGCCGGGGCAGTGCGAAGCGCTCGTTCATCGCCCGCAGCACGGCCGCCGGATCGCCTCCCATCGCCTCCCGCAGGGCCTCGTACTTTGCGCGTTCGGCCTGCCGGTTGCGCTCCAGAACCGGCGGCGTGAGGGCCGCACAGACCGCTCCGTGCGGCAGGTCGTAGCAGAGCCCCACCGGATGCGCCAGGCCGTGCACGGCGCCCAGCCGGGCGCTGCCCAGGGCCAGCCCCGCCATGTAGCTGCCCTCGGAGACGGCCGCACGCGCCGGGAGATTCTGCCCGTTCTCGAACGCGGCGGGCAGGTTGAGCGCGATCAACTCGGCGGCGCGCAGCGAGAGGGCCTCCGTGGTGAGGATGGCCCGGACGGAGAAGAACGATTCGATGGCCTGCACCAGGGCGTCCATCCCGGCGGCGGCCGTCACGTCCGGGGGGCAGCTCAGCGTCAATTCGGGATCGGTGATCGAGACGGTCGGCATGACGCCGTCGCCCCGGATGCTCTTTTTGACCCTGTTTTCGGGATTCGTGATGACGCCGTTGCGGGTGACCTCGGCGCCCGTGCCGGCCGTTGTGGCGACGGCGACATGGGGCAGTCCCGGGCGAGTGATGGGGCGACCCCCGTGGAACTCCGCCGTGGAGGCATCTTCGTGGGCCAGTGCGGCGGCCGCCTTGCCCACGTCCATGGCGCTGCCCCCGCCGGCCTCGACCACCAGATCGCAGCGGTTCTCGCCGATCCGCTGCCGTGCGGAATCCACCGTGCCCACGTCCGGTTCCGGAGGAACCCGCTCGAACAGAATCACCTCCACGTCCACACTGCGGAGAAGCTCTTCCAGGCGGTCCGTTATGCCCGCCCGGCGCAGGGCGGTGCGCCCGGTGACCAGCAGCGCGCGGGAACCCAGCCGGGACGCCTCCCCGCCGAGCACCTCGATGGCGCCCGGTCCCACGTGAGAGACGCCGGGAAAATTAAGCCTCAGCCGCCCGCTCATTTCCGCTCCCTCTTTCAGACGGCAAGTTCGCCCCGCGCCGTCCCGTCGCTCTCGGCCCCGGGCTCTTCAGCCGGGCCGCGCAGCACTTCGAGCTTCACCCCGGCGTCCTCCAGCATCTGGCGGGCGAACGAATCCGGGTAGGGCACGGCCGCCACCACGCGCACGATGCCGGTGTTGATGATCATCTTGGAGCAAAGGCTGCACGGGACGTGGGTGCTGTAGAGGGAGGCTCCCTCGGTGCGGACGCCGTAGCGGGCGCCCTGCAGGAGGGCGTTCATCTCCGCGTGGAGGCCGCGGCACAACTCGTGGCGCTGTCCGCTGGGCACCCGCATCTGCTCGCGCAGGCAGCCCACCTCCTCACAGTGCGGCAGGCCGCTGGGGGCGCCGTTGTAACCGGTGGCGAGAATCCGCTTGTCGAGCACCACCACGGCCCCCACGTGCCGGCGCAGGCAGGTGGATCGCCTGGCCACCTCGTGGGCGATGCGCATGAAGTACTCGTCCCAACTGGGGCGCGCGCTCTGTGGGGGTATTGTCATGTCAGCTCACTCTCTGAGTTCGATCCCGGGGCAGGCGGGACGGTCCGCCGCCTCATCCGGGGCTTTCCTCGGCGAGCAGGGCCGCCACCCGCTCCGTGTTGGGCCCGCGGATGACGCCCTTCTCGGTGATGATGGCGGTAATGTGCTCGGCCGGGGTCACGTCGAAGGCGGGTGCATATACCTCGATGCCCTCGGGCGCGATGGTCCTGTTCCCCCACCGGGTGATCTCCTCCGGGTCCCGTTCCTCGATGGGTATCTGGCGTCCGTTCTCCAGGGAGAGGTCGAACGTGGAAGCCGGCGCGGCGACATAGAACGGCACGCCGTGGTGGCCGGCCAGAACGCTCAGACCGTAGGTGCCGATCTTGTTGGCCGCGTCCCCGTTGGCGGCGATGCGGTCGGCGCCCACGATCACGGCATCCACGCGGCCCTCCTTCATGACCTGGGCGGCCATGTTGTCGCAGATCAGCGTGACCGGGATGCCGGCCTGTTTCAGCTCCCAGGTGGTCAGCCGTGCTCCCTGCAGCAGAGGGCGGGTCTCGTCTGCGAAGGCAGATATCTTCTTGCCCGCCTCGGCCGCCGCGAACAGCACGGCCAGGGCGGTGCCGTAGTCGGCGGTTGCCAGACCCCCGGCGTTGCAGTGGGTCAGCACGGTGTCTCCATCGGACAGCAGCTCGGCGCCGTTGCGTCCGATGGCCCGGCAGACGCGGCGGTCCTCCTCAAGGATCTCGAGCGCCTCGTCCAGGAGTCTTTGCTTCAGCTCGGGCACCGGCAGGTCGGCGTGCCCTCGGGCCGTCTGCTCCATGCGATCGAGCGCCCAGAACAGGTTGACCGCCGTGGGCCGGCTGGTGGAGAGGTATTCCTTGACCTGCTGCAGGTCCCGCATGAAGCCATCGAAGTCCTCCGCCTCCGAGTCTCGGACGCCCAGGACGAGGCCCATCGCCGCGGCGATGCCGATGGCGGGCGCCCCGCGCACCCGCAGCACCTTGATGGCCTCCCACATCTCCTCCGGGGTGTTGCACTGTATGTAGGTGAACTCGTTCGGCAGGAGCGTCTGGTCGATCAACTCGGCGCAGCCGTCCAGGCCGCCCGTCCAGCGAATGGTCTCAACGGGCATCGCTCTGTCCCCCCGCTCCGGTGCTGCGTGGGTTTCAATTCTACGGTTTCCCAGCGGCCGACGACGAGATTTCCGCGGGGCCTGCGCCCCTCGCGATGACGTGCTGGCCTGTCCCCGCCAGGGACCGCTCGGGACTCTCAGGCGCCGAATTTGTCCAGCAGCCCGGCGTTGGCCAACATTAGAGGCATCAGGTACATGGCGCGGAAGATGCCCAGGCTGCCGGTGTTGCAGTTTGCCTCGGTGAAGGCTTCCGCGCAGTCCGCGGCGCAGCGCGGTGAGTTCAGCATCAGCGGCACCGGGTGCCAGCTATGCAGTTTCATGGGGCAGGGCGTGGAATGGTCCCCGGTCACCGCCAGCACCTCCGGCTCGCTGTCCAGCAACATGTCCAGCTTCTCGTCCACCGCCTCGACGGCGGCCACTTTGCGGCCGTGGGCGCCGTCCTCCCCGGCCTCGTCGGTGGCCTTGACGTGAATGAACAGATAGTTGTAGTCATCGCGGTTGTCCAGGTACGTCTGGAACTCCTCTTCCACCGATTGACCGGTCTCCAGCAGGTCCATCCCCACCAGGCTGGCCAGTCCCCGGTACATGGGGTAGGTGGCGATGGCGCCGCAGCGCAGACCGAACCTCTCCTGGATGGACGGGATGTCCGGCAGGCCGGAGACTCCGCGCATGATGAGCCCGTTGATGGGCTCCCCGCCGCTGAGCACCTCCAGGGCCTCTTGCTGCAGTTTGTTGACGATGCGGGCGGTTTTCTCGGAGCCCTCCGCCTCCGGCCTGGCCTCCTGGATGGGTTCGTTGTCCTCGTGGGGGTCCGTGTCGGAGACGCCCCCCACCAGCCCCTCGCCGCGCAGGATGACGCCCAGTCGATGCCCCTTGCCGGCCTGGAAGATCACCTTTACGCCCTCGATCTGGCCGATCTCCCGGTTGAGCAACTCCACCTTCTCGGCGCTCTCTTCGGTCTTGGGCCGGCCCGCGCGGCGGTCCACCACGACGCCGTCTTCGACGGTGCACATGTTGGCGCGGGCGGCCACGTCGCCGCGGTTCAGCTCCATGCCCATACCCACGGCCTCCAGCACGCCGCGACCGATCTCGACCACGCGCGGGTCGTAGCCGAACAGACCGAGGTGCGCCGGGCCGCTTCCGGGCGTTATGCCATAGTCCACGGGTATGATGCGCCCCAGGGCGCTGCGGGAAGCCAGCTCGTCCAGCGCCGGACATTCGGCATCTTCGAGGGGCGTGCGGTAGCCGTTGCTGGGATGCCGAATGTCCCCCACTCCGTCCAACACGAGCAGGATCAGCTTCTTTTTGCCTTCCGCGATTTCACTGCGTTTGGCGAGCTGCTCGGCGATCTCGAGGGCGTCCATCTGCGGTGGTCTCCTTCGGCGGGAAGGTTTCGAGAGTGTCACTATAAGCCGCCCCCCTCGTGTTGTCAAAGAAGCGTTCCCCTGCGCCTCAGCATCAACCCGGGGCATCCATGCCCTCCGCGCATCTGAGTGTGCACCCGAATGCCCAATTCAGTATAATGGCGGCTTGCACATCGCCGTCATTTTCATCGGGAGGCGTGCAGTGACAGAGCCGAGGCCCGGCATGGCCGATGTCTCGGGCAAGCCCCGGACGCACCGCGTCGCGGTGGCCGAGAGCGTGTTGCGGGCCACCGAGAAGGCGGTCAGGGCGGTGGCCGCGAACCAACTGCCCAAGGCGGACCCGCTGGCGACCGCGCGGGCGGCCGCGCTGCTGGCGATAAAAGGAACGCCAGAGCTAATACCTCATTGCCACGTCATACCCATCACGGACGCGACGGTGGAGTTCGATCTGGAGGGCGACACCATAACGGTGCGCTGCCGGGTGGTGACGTTCGCCCGGACCGGGGCGGAGATGGAGGCGCTCTGCGGGGCCAGCGTGGCGGCGCTGACACTCTACGACATGCTCAAGGCCGTCCATCCCGGTGCCGTCATCACCCGGACGCGGCTCCTGGAGAAGTCGGGTGGCAAACACGGAGAGTGGCACGCGGAGGAAGGCGATGAGCCGGAACGGTAGGGTGCTGGCCGTCTGCATCAGCCGGCGGAAGGGCGAGCAGAAGTGCCCCATTGACGGCGGCCGACTGGTCGAAGACCACGGCGTCGAGGGCGACGCCCACGCCGGGACGGGGCGCCAGGTGAGCCTGCTGTGCCGGGTGAGCGCGGAAAAGGTCCATGCGGAAGGGATGGAGATCGGGCCCGGCGATTTCGCGGAGAACCTGCTGGTCGACGGGCTGGGGCCCGAGAACTTCGAAGTCGGAACGCGCTTCACTATCGGCGAAGGCGGGGGCGCGCTGCTGGAGGTCACCCAGATCGGCAAAAAGTGCCACGAGGACTGCGTGATCCGCCGCCTGGCCGGTGACTGCGTGATGCCCCGCGAGGGCGTCTTCGCGCGGGTGCTCCGCGGGGGCGACGTCGGCGCGGGAGACGTGATAGAGATACTGGACGAAACAGGCGAGCCGGAGTGAACGGCGGCCCATGAGGGATGCGAAACCGAGCGCGGCAGTCCTGGTGACCAGCGACCGCATCCATGCGGGCCAGGAGCAGGACCGCAGCGGCCACGCGGCCGCCGAGGAGCTGGAAGCGTTCGCCGAGGTGACCGAGGTGCGCATCGTCCCGGACGAACGCGGGGCCATCGCCTCCGCCCTGCGACGGTGGAGCGACGCGGGCATCGATCTGATCCTGACTGTGGGCGGCACGGGCCTCTCTCCCCGCGACGTGACCCCGGAGGCCACGCTGGAGGTGGTGGACCGCCGGGCGCCCGGCATCGGGACGGCCCTGCTGGTGAAGGGGCTGGCCTCCACCCCGAAGGCCATGCTCTCCCGCGCAGTGGCCGGCATCCGGGGGCAGACCCTCATCGTCAACCTGCCGGGCAGCACCCGGGCGGTGCGGGAGCTGGTGCCCTACCTGCTGGAAGTGCTGCCGCACGCGCTGGAGGTGATCCGCGGGGTGCCCGAGGAATACGACCATTGACGGGGTTCACATGAGTCTGCAGCGAGTATCCCGGCCGGAGGAAGCCCGGCGGCTCGTCCGGTCCTGGCAGGGCGATGGCCTGATTGTGGGCCTGGTGCCCACGATGGGCGCGCTGCACGAGGGACACCTGAGCCTGATAGACTCGTCGGTCCAGGAGTGCGACCGGACTGTCGTCAGCATCTACGTGAACCCCACCCAGTTTGCGCCCGAGGAGGATCTGGAGGAGTATCCCCGTCGGCTCGATCGGGACTGCCGGGTGGCGGAGGAGCACGGCGTGGACCTGGTCTTCTGCCCCACGGACGAGGGGATGTATCCGCAGGGTTCCTGCACTTACGTGGTCCAGGAGGGACTGGCGGAGGTGCTGGAGGGCGTCTTCCGGCCCGCACACTTCCGGGGCGTGCTGACCGTGGTCTGCAAACTGTTCAACATCCTGCCCGCCGACCGCGCTTACTTCGGGCAGAAGGACTTCCAGCAGACGGTGGTGATCCGCCGGATGGTCCGGGACCTGAACATGGCGGTAGATGTCCGCGTCTGCCCCACCGTGCGGGCGGAGGACGGGCTGGCGATGAGCTCCCGGAACGAGTACCTGGACCAGCGGCAACGGGGGGAGGCCCGCTGCCTCTACCGGGCTCTGCGCCGGGCGCGGGAACTCTACGCGTCCGGCGAGACGGATGCCGACGGGGCCCGGCGAGCCATGAAGGAAATCATCGCCAGCAGTCCGCTGGCCCGGCCAGACTACGTGGAGATCGTGGACCGGCAAACGCTGGCGCCCGTCAAGGAACTGACGGACCGCGCCGTGGCCGTGCTGGCGGTGCGCATAGGTGAGACGCGCCTGATCGACAATCATCCCCTGGGCGAAGAGCTGCCCACCTGATACCGCGAATCCAATCGCCGGAGGCTTCCATGCATCGTTACCTGTTCGAGATACCGTTGCCCGGGGGAGGGACCTTCCGCCTGCCCGCTTACGGTTTCATGATACTGGTGGGTTTCCTGGTCTGCCTCTGGCTGTTACAGCGGCGGGGCCGGCGGATGGGGCTTAACCCGCTGGCCCTGTTCGACCTGGCGGTGTGGGTGCTGCTGGGCGGACTGGCCGGGGCGCGCATCTTCTACGTCATCCATCACTGGTCGGATTTCTCGGATAGGTTGTGGCACGTCTTTTTCCTTTGGGAGGGAGGGCTGGCGTTTTTCGGCGGCCTGATTGGCGGAGGACTCGGGCTGGTGATGCTGGTTCTGTCCCGGCGCAAACCGCCCGTGCGGCTGCGGGCGCTGCCCCTGCGCAGGACGCTCGACGTGACGGCGAGCCTGGGGCCCCTGGGGCATGCCTTCGGCCGCGTGGGCTGCTTCCTGAACGGCTGCTGCTACGGAAAGCCCACGGACGCCTGGGTGGGCGTGAAATTCCCCGAGCTGCCCCGGCCCGTCCATCCCACACAGCTTTACGCCGTGGGATACAACCTGGTCATTTTCGCCCTGCTGAGTTACCTGCTGCCCCGCCGACGCCGGCCCGGCGAAGTAGCATGGCTTTACCTCGTTCTTTACGGCACCGCGCGATACATCAACGAGTTCTTCCGGGGAGACCCGGACACGCGTCCGCTGCCGGAGCTCGGCGGACTCACGGTCTTCCAGGTGCTCTGCCTGGGCGCGGTTCTGTTCGGGCTGGTGATGCTGGTTCTGTCCCGGCGCAAACCGCCCGTGCCGCTGCCGGAGCCCTGGACCCCGCCGGAAGAAGGCGGGTGAGCTGGTTCAGTCACGATGAAACCGGGCTGTAGGTGGAGTGGGGACAGCCTTTGGAGAGGGCCAGCCGGCCGCCGGGCAGCGCCACCGAGCTGCAGCCGCACACATAGCTGGCCGGGTCCTGGCCGAGCTCGTCCTTCAGTTCATCCCACATCTCGCGCGATTCCGTGCTGACGTAGAGGGGCACCTCCGCGTCGTGCCTGCGGACCTGCTCGATGAAGAACCGGTATATTCCCGCCCGCAACTCGTGGGGGAAGGGGCCCGTCCGAACGCCTTCCATCTCGTCAGCCGCTTCCCGGGCGACGGCCAGAATATCCGGATCGAGCAGGTTTGCGTCAACCCGCCGGACCATCTCTTCATAATCCATCCACATCAGCACGCAGAAGCCCACCGATTCGGGCTGCGCGCGGGTGAGTGCCACTTCGATGGCCCGCGCGTATTCTTCCCGCCAGTTGCGGACCGGGATGATGGGCTTGAACTTGAACCGCACGGGCACCCCTGCCTCCTGGCACTTTCGGGCAGCTTCGATCCGTTGCGCAGCGTCCGGTCCACCCGTCTCCACCTGCCGGGCCACGGCGTCGCAGGTCAGGCTCCACACCCCTATCAGGCGGTCTTTGCGGGGCAGGTGGGCCACCCAGTCCACGTTGTCGCTGGCGGTGTGGAAGTAGCCGTAGTGTCCCTCGTACTCGGCCAGCTTGCGGGTGAACAGGTCGAACAGCCCGTTCTCCGGCTCGAACGTGATCAGGTCCGCGCCGAACCCGATCATCCGGAAGCACCGCTGCCAGGGGTACTGCTCGATGGTTGGCCCCACCACCTGTTCCATGTATTCCTCCAGGTTGCAGGCCACCGCGATGCGCCGGCCCCAGTGGCCCTCGATGCAGTACTGGCATCCGTGGGGGCAGCCCCGCATCACCCCGAAATCATAGGTCGGCCAGCAGACCTGGTCCTGTTCGTCGTCGCGCTCCCGGGGGTGCGTCGGCCGCAGCAGCAGGCACCTCCCCCAGATGTCCTCCACCAGGCTGGCGGGAGTGCCTTCGGGGCAGCGCTCCAGGAGCGTCTCCGTCTCGGGGCCTTCCCTCCCATCCAGCTCCAGCACCGTAAAGACAAGCGGACGCAGGTACGGCTGCGGGACGTCGGGCGGCGTCTCTTGGGGCGGCCACTGCTCCTGCAGCTCGCAGACGACCTCCGGGAGGTTCTCCTCCGTTACGGTCGTTATCTCCTCCGGGTCCCGCCCCAGGGCCGCCACGATGCGCTTCGCCCGCTGCAGCCAGTGCGGCTGCTCGGCGACGCGTTCCACCATGTACAGCTTCAGGGGTTTCAGGTCATACACAGCGCTACCTCCCATGGCCAGGTGTGCGGCGCCCATGCCGCGGATGCCTCGGGCCTGCATGGCGAGCCTACCGCACAGGCAGCCGGGGAGCAACAGAATCCGTCCGGTTCGCTCGTTGCACGGGCGTATTCGGCCCTGTAGATTGTAGTCGGCGCGCCCTCGCCCTGGATAACGGGAGGACAGAAGGATGGCGGATAGGAAAACGCTGGTTGTCTATTACTCGCGCACCGGCAACACGCGAAAACTGGCGCAGGCGATCGCGGCGGAGCTGGATTGCGGGGTCGAAGAGATCATTGACCGCAAGGACAGGTCGGGTGTTTTGGGATACCTGGGCTCGGGCAAAGACGCCTTGCTCAAAAAGGAAGCGGACCTGGAGTCTGACCGCCACGATCCCGCCGACTACGACCTGGTCGTCATCGGCACGCCCGTGTGGGCCTGGTCCGTCTCGGTGCCGGTGCGCACCTGGCTCGCGCAGCACGCGGAGCGCCTGCCGGAGGTGGCGTTCTTCCTGACCACCGGCGGCACGGGGAGGGAAGGCACCTTCGATGCCATGGAACAGCTGTGCGGCAAGGCGCCGCTTGCCGTCCTGGGCCTGAAGGCCAAGGTCGTGCGCAAGAACCAGCATCTTGAACCGGTCCGCCGCTTCGTGGCGGAACTGACATAGGAGAGTCAGCGCCGTACCGTCGGTCCGCCCCACGCGCCGGCCGCCATGACCATGCCATCGTCCGGCCTGGATCGCACCTGAAGCCGCAGGATTCTCACGCCCTGCACGTCCGCCACGAGTTCTTCCCGCCCCCCCTCGTCCGACAGAAAGAACCGCTTCGAGCTGGCGAGCAGTTCGCCGTCGCCCCAGACTTCAAAAACCACCTCGGTGGGCATCTGCTGATGGAGTTGGAGGCTTCTGGCGACTCCGGTGAGCCCCACCTGCGCGCTGAAAACCGAGAAATGCCTGTCCAGCCGGAAAGAAAGAGAACTCGGCACCCGCACACCGAGCGCTTTCGGGAAGGTTCGACCGTCCAGTCGGACCAGCCTGCCGTCGGCGGACCTGTCAAACCCCACCGCATCGCTGTGCAGTTCTATGGACGTGGGGCGAACATCGGACAGAAAGACCTCGTCCCCCTCGGCGTCAGCGGCGGAAAGCAGCCCGGGGAAGCCCTGAGGGCGCAGCTCGGCGGCGACCCCCGCCTGGGGCGTCCAGAGCGCGCCGCCTTCGGACCGTCTCTCTTCCGCTTCGGTAAAACGCCAGCGGTTGTCGAAAAAGCCCACCCCCAGGTAGCTGTCGATGCCCGCCGACCGGTTGTCGAACACGGCGTAGTCGAACCATTTGTAGCCTTCGGGTCTGGCCGGGTCGAGGTCCAGGCCGAACCGGTCATATGCCTGGTAGAGGGCGGCCGGTGTTGCCCCGGCCACCATGGCGATCATCCTGCCGGAGGCCAGGGGATTGGGGTAGCAGAACAAAATGCCCGGGTCCTCGCCCTGGAACCGCCGTTCTCCGATCGCAATGCCATCATCCGTGAACGTGACCGGCAGGGCATCGACGATACCCCGGCAGAAGCTGTTGACCCCGGGACCGCCGAAAAGCAGCAGGTTCAGCCGCTCGACATCCCCCGTGGTGAGCTCGCTGTCGCTTTTGAGGCGGGGCCGGGATCCGTGGCGCTGCGCCCACCGGTCCGCGAACCGCATCGCCTCGCGCCGGCAAATCTGCTTGAGCACTTTGTCCTCTCCCCTGGTGCCGTAGACTACCAGGAAGGGTTCCCGAAGCACATCCTCGAAAGGGCCGGACAGGCCCCGGTGCTTGCCCGTTGCCGTTTCACGGTAGGGCTGCCAGTTCCTGGCCCTGGAAAGCTTCAACGGCCTCCGGCCCGGAGGCAGGGCCACCGCGACGCCGTTGACGCTGAGCCGGGACACCCCCGCCGGCATGCGACCGGGCAGAACGCTCAGGGCAGTGACGTTCTGCGTGTTCACTTCGGCGTGTTCGCCTTCTACGGCGGCCTCCACCGTGGAGAAGCGGACGGGATCCCCGAGCTGATCCAGCCGGACCCAGTAGGCTTCGTTATGCCGCAGTGAGGCGGTTTTGAACCGGAAATGATCGGGTGTGCGCCGGCGCCCACCGCCCAGCATCTTCGCCAGCGCATACTGCTCCGCCCATTCCGGGAGCTGACTGTCGGAGATCACGGGCATCTCCAGGAACTCCACCGGATAGCCCAGTTCTCGGAGGCGCTCCACCACGCAATTATCGGCTCCTCCTGATTCGGGACCGGCTCCCAGCGGGTGCACCACCACCGGAGACAATCCGGCCAGGTTCTCCGCGTAAGAGCCGGGGCAGAAGCTCGAGGTCAGGAACTCAACCACTTCCTTCATGTCCTCTCCCACCTGCCCCCGGAGCCCCTCGGACCGCCTGTCTGCGATGCAGGCGGAGCATTCCCCCACAATTGCCACGCCCGCAAAACGGTCCGGGAAGTGGGTGGCCACGTGCCAGGTGAGCAATCCACCGCCTCCCCGGCCCAACAGGTAGACGCGCCGGGAGTCGATGGAGTGAGCTTCCGTCAGGTCGTCGAGCGCGCCCAGCACCTGATCTTCCTGCAGGCAGCCCAGAGGACTGCTCTGCAGGCCCTCGGGCTTTGCACAGATCACCCCCTCGTAGCACCGGGTTCCCGTGCCGTCCCAGCGCGTCGTCCCCCCGGAGGGCCGGAGCAGCAGAATAAGAGGCACCCGCTCGAGCAGGCCGTCGGCGGATGGCAGGCAGACGCTGTAGCGCCTCAGCGAGAGGTCGATCGAAGAATAGAAGGCCCGCAGGAAGGATTCGCCGTGCGGGAAAACGGCCGGCTCGCCCTTCCTGACCCGATCGAAGTTGCGCCGAATCTCCTCGTACTCCCGCGCGGCGCTCGGTTCCCCTCGCAGGCGACCGGATCGAGCCCTGTGAACCAGGTAGCGGGTCTGCGCCAACAGGGCGGCTGCATCCCGGCGCACACGCCCGTGGGCGCCCCGGGCGAAGTCCTCCAGCCGGCTCTGCTCCTCGCTCAGCGCTGCCTGCAGGTAATCCTGCAGGTGCTGTTCGATCTTCACGTACGTCTCGCGCTGCCGCTCGCGCCGGTAGATGCGAAACAGCCTGGTCGCCCCGAACGCGATCACCGCCAACGTGAAGGCGATCAGCAGCTCAGTCCGGATCCTCTGGCGTCGTTGGCCCACTTCTCCAGCCCTGCTGAGGGCAGCTTTGCACCGCATAGTATACCAGATGCCCGCGTACCGGCAACCCGCATGCTGCCGTACAGCGGCACTGGGCGAAACGCTGTGAACCGGCACGATGAACGGGCTATGCGCGAGCAGCGTGGACGCCGCGTGTCACGCGCCGGCCGGCTTCTCCTCCTGTGCCTCCTTCGGAAGCGCAATCACCTGCAGGCGCCGCGTTGGCGTCACGTAGCGGTTCAGCACCTCCAGTATCTCATCGCGCGTATAGGATGTATACTGCTCCAGTGCCTTCTCCACGTCTTCCAGGCGCGTGCGGCGGTAGTCCAGGTTCCCCAGCACGTTCACCCAGTAGGACGGTTCCTTCTGGCTCGTCTCAACGGTCGTCTTAAACTGCTTCCGGACGGTGGCCAGCTCTTCGTCGGTCGGACCGGATTCGGCGAACTCCTTCACTTTGCTCTGAGCCAGCTTTGCGGCTTCCGCAGCCTTGTCCGGATCGGCCGTGAAGTAGACGGCCATTGAGCCCGCGCCGTGATAGCCCTCCGAGGGTCGGGCCACGCACCAGATGGTGTAGGTGAGGCCCCGCTGCTCGCGGATTTCCCTGCGCAGGCGGCTGGTCAGTATCCGGGCCGCGATCTGCAGGATGCGCCGGTCCTTGACGTCGGTCCAGTCGGCGCCGCGCCAGCCGGTGATGACGACGGACCGGGGCGTCACCGTCGGCACCTCCACCGTCCGGGAGAGGGGACCTTCCCGGTAATCCAGCTCACGCAGGGGCTCGAGCGCCGGATCCCTGAAGGGCCTCTGCCCCAGCGAGCCGAAGTGCTTCCGCGTGAGGGCCAGCGCCCGATCGCGTTCGATGTCACCCACCACCGCAATCTCCAGGGGCGCGCCGTGCACAGCGCGACGCAGCCAATCCTGGGCCTGCCTGCGGGTGAGTGTCTGCACCTGCTCCTTCGTGGGGTATGCAAACCTCACATCGCCCCCGCTCAGCAGCTCCCGTATGGCGTCCAGCGCCCGGTCCCAGGTCTCCATGCGGCGGCTCTCGATCTTCTGGAGTTGCTCCTCCTTCCAGCGATCGACCGCGGACTGCTCCAGCAAGGGCCGGCTCATAAGCAGGTGGGCGAGCTGGAAGGCATCTTCCACGTCCGTCGTCGCCGCGTTGACGCTGAACGCCATCGAGTCCGCGTCCACTGCCCCGGACACCGACACGTTCTTGTCGGCCAGGAAGTCGGTTATCTGCACCGAGGAAAGACCTCGCGAGGCCGGCTGGCTGAACACCTGCGTCGCCAGGCCGGTGATGCCCCGGTTCTGCTCCGTCTCGCGCAGTTTCACCCCGCCCAGCGTCACGCGGATGAAGACCTCGTCCTTCTTGAAGTCCATGTGGCGCAGGTGGGCGCGGGCACCGTTCTCGAAGTGCACCGACAGAATGCCCAGGCTCTCGTGCTCCCGGCGGGAGGGGATCGTGCCGGGCGCGGGTTCGGCCTCCAGCAGGCTCTTCAGTTCCGCCTTTGCGGCAGGCGGTCCAACCACCGCCGCAGTGACCTGGCGCGCAACCTCCTTCAACTCCTCCTTCGCCGGGACGGGCAGTTTTTCCTTGTCCGACATGATGCTCAGCAACAGACGGGCCTCCGGGTCAAAGTTCCGCCGGAAGGCCGCCGTCACTTCGTCCAGGGTCACCCCGCCGACGAGCTTCTGCAGAAGTTCGAGCCGCTGCGCGGCGGACATCGGACGGCGCCGATTCGATAGATCGCTGTTCATCTGCCGGACGAGCGACTGCGCCTCCCGGGTGGATTCGGTCCGGGCGGCCTGCTCGGCCCGGGCCAGCAGGGCGCGCGTGGCCAGTTTCAGCTCCTGGCGGAGGAAGCCGTGCTTGCGGGCCCGTTTCAGCTCCCTCAGCAGGGACTCCATCATCGGTCGCCAGGCGTCCGGCTTGCCGCTGGCCTGCGCGTCGATGTAGGTGCACGCGTTCAACAGAGGCTGTTTGTAGACCTGGGCTCCCTGGAACGGCGCGGTGCCTTTCTGCACCATCTCCAGCAACCTCCTGTTGACGATCCAGTTCCCCAGCTCGTCCACCAGGTCGCGGCGGAAATCGCCCACGGTCTTGATCCGTTCCAGCGGCCGCACCGTCGTCACGCTCACCTCGGTCTCGGTGAGCTCGGGGTCGGTCAGGACGGCGGCGCGCTGCCGTTTATAGGGCTGAATCCCCGGATCGGCCGGCTCGGGCGGCTCATCGGCGGTCCCCCACGGGCCGAAGTGCCTCTCCGCCAGTTCGATGATCAGGGCCGGCTCGACGTCGCCCACCACCAGCAGGGCCGCGTTGTGGGGGCGATACCACTTCTCGTAGTAGGCCCGCACCTGCTGGGCCGTTGCGTTTTCGACGACCTCTTCCTTGCCGATGGGCAGCCTCTCGGCCACTCGCGATCCCGGCAACAGGATGGGTAGGAGCTTCTCGATAATGCGCTGGTTGGGGCCCTTGCGGGCGCGTATCTCCTCCAGAACCACCTCACGCTCTTTCTGCACTTCCCCGGGTTCCAGCAGCAGTCGGAAAGCGAAGTCCGACAGGCAGAGCATCCCCTTGTCGATGGTCTCCCGCTCCACGTTGGGGAGGGTCAGCGTGTAGACGGTCTGGGTGTAGCTGGTGAATCCATTCTGGTGGTGGCCGAAGGTCAGGCCCAGGGACTCGAAGAACTTGATCAGTTCGCCGGGCGGGAAGTGCCCGCTGCCCCGAAACGCCATGTGCTCCAGCAGGTGGGCGAGGCCCCGCTCTTTCTCCGTCTCGTTGAGCGATCCGGTGTCCACGTGCAGCCACATGGTGACGCGCTCGGGCGGCGTGGCGTGCCGGCGCACCCACAGGCTCATGCCGTTGTCCAGCTCCACCATCTGGATCTGCGGATGCACCGGCAGCGGCGCGTCCGGGTTTGCCGCCTCATCGGCGTAAATCACCCCCGCCCATAGCACCGCCAGCGCGAAGACCGTCAGGAAGAACGTAACCCGCTTCAGGATCCTGCCCATTCTGTTCCCTTTCTCTGTCCGGTTGCCAGACCTCCATTGCACCATCCGGGGGGGAGTTTTCCAAGCGGACGGCGCCGGACGCCCGAGGGGCTGCGGCGCGATCCATCGGGGGAAAAGTTCGTTTCATGTTATTTCTCAGGAACGTGTTCAGACAAATTCGGTTCGTTTCGTAATCGGCCCGATTTCGGGACTTCGGACTTTCGGAATGCACCCGGCCCGACAGCAATGGACTGAGTGGACACCGTGGACGGACACGCACCGACATTGACCGATCGTTGCCCGACGGGCGCCCGCCATCCGGCCGACATCGGCCGCCAACACCTGGCGTTTGCACGACGTTCGTTGTCGGCCGAGGCGGCTCCGTATCCTGTGATCGATCTGTGACATCGGCGTTCATTTGCGTTCATCTGCGCGTCCCATGGTGTTCATCGGTGGTCGTTGTCGTTCGTCGTTCGTGAGAACATTCCCCATGATATCGTTCTGCCGTTGATCAATAAGAATCAGTGGGAATCTGTGGCTCCATGCCGTTTGCCGCTGCCGTGGCCGTGACTTCGCCCTTTGTCCCCGCCTGCGGCGGGCAGGCTTCAACTGTTTGAACTTTCAACATTGAACGAGGCCGGCGCAGCGTCGCGATCCATTATAGTCGTTCTCCGGCGGGCGCGTGTCCGGGTTGACCGAGTTGACCGAGAAAATCTAGAAATTTTGTTTGCCGACGGGCTGGATAATTCTCTCCTCCGCCCCGGGAGAAGCGGGACGTTATCGCTTCGCCGCACAACCGATGGGACTTCGACCCGGAGGAAGGCCCCGAGGAGGTGCTGCTGGCCTACCTGGACTCCGTCGGTGCCTCCGGTTACGCCGTCGACATGTGCATTGAGCCGTGGCCCGGTACCGCATTCGTCTTTCGGGAAGACCCCATCGGGCCGGAAAGGGTGAAAGAGGTAATCGAACGCCGGTTCCATGCATCCTATCAGGATTGCGAGGGCCCCGTGCTCGCCCACCTGTCATCTCCTCCGTAGGCCAGGGTGGGTAGCGCGTCTCTTACGGCGGTGCCGGGAGTCGTTTTCGTGCCTGGCCCGGGCAATTCGCTTTGACGTACTGGCCGTTCGGGGTACCATCATCCGAGGCGCACAAAGACGAGGTTTCGCCCACCTGGCTGGCAACCCCCCGGGTGGGTAGTGTGAGCGGGACGATGCAACAGGGAGCACCGGAGGGACGACCATGAGAAGGATTCTGGGGTGTGTGAACGCGCTTCTTGTGCTGGGCGCTGCGTATTCCGGCGTGACGGCGGTCGAGGACGGGCTGCGGGTGTATCACATCGGCAACAGTCACTCTCACCAGTTCCACTGGGGACAGCAGACCCTGGCCAGAGAGGCCGGTCACGAACGGCACGAGTTCAGCACCTCGAACATCCTCGGAGCGCCGCTGTGGTGGATATGGGACCACGACGAGCAATGCCGCGAGCAGCCCTGGTCCGAGGGGCTGGCGCCGGAGAACTCCCGGGATGCGGTGACGCTGCAGGCGTATTCGGGCAACGAGAAGGAGATCGAATACGCCGTGCGGTTCGCGCGGCTGGCGTACGAGGGCAACCCGGACTGCCGCGTGATGATGTACACCATCTGGCCGGGGGCGCATCATGACTGGCAGAACCCACCCGAGGGCCGCACGGAGGCGTTCCCCGAGAAGTGCGCCCGGGCCATCGAGGAGGCATTCCCCGACGCGCCACCGGTGGCCGTCATACCGACCAGCCGCATCCTGCGCGAGCTGGGTGAGATGGCCGACCGGGGCGAACTGCCCAACGTTGCCAATCACTACGCCATGCACTCCGACGGGGGACACCTGAGCGACTACGGCAGCTACGTGGTGAACGTGACGCTCTGCTCGATGCTCTACAACGAGCCGCCGTTCGACTACCCCAACCACGTGCGCAACCACGACCGGGAGTTCGTGGAGATTCCGCCGGAGACGGCCCGCATCACGAAGCAAGTGGTCTGGGACGTGCTCACCACCTATCCGCGTGCGCAGATGAATGGAGTGGGACTGACGGTGGCCACCCGGCGGCCGGGGCCGGGCATCGTCGGCCGGCCGTACGAGGCGCAGTTGAAGGCGCTGAACGCCGAGGGAAAGTGCCGGTGGCGGCTGGCGGCGGGCAGGCTTCCGAATGGGCTTGAGCTGAAGCCCGACGGCGTGCTGACCGGGGTTCCCCGGCAAGCCGGCAGGTCCGCGTTCGCCGTCGAGGTGACGGACGGCCAGGCCACGGCGGAGCGACGGCTGGAACTGCGCGTCAACCGCGATACGCCGCCCGTCATCGCGGAGACGGCCTTTCCGCGCGTCCCCCTCGACCGGTACATTTTGCGCGAGTTGCAGGCCCGCGGAGGAGTGGGGCACCTTACGTGGGACGTAGTCGAGGGCAGCCTGCCCTACGGCATTTTTCTGGCGCCTCACGGCGTTATCCTCGGCACACCCGGCGAGGCCGGCGAGTTCCGTTTCACGCTCCGGGTGGCTGACTCCCATCCGGAGGGCGCCCGTTCCGATCAGAGGCAGTTCACCTGGAGCGTCGATCCTGCTTCGGAGGGAACTTACGCGGTGAAGCCGACCGGGCCGGCGCGCGGGAAAGTGGAGATTGACGGGAAACTGCAGGAGCCTTTCTGGAAGCTGACCGAGCCGATCGCGAAGGCGGTCCGGGGCCGGCCGCAGAAGAAGGCGTCGTTCGGCGCTTTCTGGGACGAGCGCGCGCTCTACGTCGCCGTGTGCGTCCGCGACGGCGCCACCGGGCAGACGCCCGAGGACCGTGTCGAGGTCTTCATCGACGGCGCGCACAACCGGCAGATGATGTACAACGCGGACGACACGCACTTCGTCGTGGGCCGGGACGGCAAGGCCGAGTTCATCCGCACCGGCGATCCCTGGTGGTTCGCCCGCACCGCTGCCTCCGAGACCTCTGACGGCTACATCGTCGAGATGCGCGTGGGCCGGGCCTACTTCCAGGGCCAGGGCGCCCACGTTCTGTTCGGGGCGAATGCGGTCTATGGATTCGACCTGGCCGTCACCGAGGGAGACGGCGAGCTGAGCGGCCAGGTCTGGCGTGGCACGGCCGATAACGACGACGACACCAGCGGTTTCGGCAGCATCGTGCTGGTCGAGCAGGCGCCGGCAGACTGAGACGGCCCCCGGGGACCTGGCATGGAAGAAGATCATCCCGTTCAGGTGCGACACGGTTTGCGCGCACTTGCGGCCGTTCCCCGTTCGTGGTATGCTGGTGTGTGGAAGACGCGCTCCCTTAGCGCCCGGTGGGCGGCGTGGCATGGAGCCATGCGGAGCAGCCCGAGTCTCGTTGCGCGATTCTGCCGTCCGGGGGTATGAGACCACGTAAGTTGTTTTGTCCCTACGGCGTGAGACCTGTAAGCTTTGCTTTCTCTCCTCGAGGATTCCCTCCTCCCAGGCAGTGAACGCCCGGCTTTTAGTCCTCTCAGCAGTCTCGAACGAAGTCTCTGCCTGCTCACCGACCGGGAAGCGTCAAAGGCGACGCGGCTTTCATGACTGTGAGTGCAGTATGCGCAGAGTTGCGCATTCGCTCGCGGCAAAGCATTGTTCTGTGTGAGGTTACGTACATGGCTGAAGGTAAAGTAAAGTGGTTCAGTGACCAGAAGGGCTTTGGATTCATCGAGCCGGCCGACGGCGGTGAGGACGTTTTCGTCCATCACAGCGCCATCCAGGGCATGGGCTTCAAGACTCTGTCTGAAGATGACAGCGTCGAGTTCGACGTTGAGAACAGCCCCAAGGGCCCCAGGGCGGCCAACGTGGTGAAGCTCTGACGAGCTGAGCCTCAGACGCATACAGCAAGGCGCCACCGTGCGGAGGGACGCGGTGGCGTTTCTTTTCCTGTCCCGAACTTCGTCGCTCCCCGCCCGCGGGATGGAACCGTTCCTGGGGACTCACCCTCCGGCCGCCTCCAGGCGGCAGCGCAACGTCTCGTCCACGAAGGCGTCCGGGTTCGCTCCGGCGCCGACGGGGCGCGACGTGACGCCCAGGAGATGGAAGTCCGGGCATTCGTACGCCACGACCCCTCCGTCCAGGATTCTGACGGCCACGTGCTGACCCCGGCGGAACGGACTGGCCGCACCGAAAACGGACTCGGTCTTGAACACGATCTCGAGAATACCGCCGCCGGGAGCGGGGACCATCAGGGAATAGCCGGTCTCCCCCTGCATTATCTCAAACGGGGGCGAGAGCCGCGGTTCGCCGCTGGCCAGGGCCTTCTCCAGTGCTGCCTTCGGTTGCGCGATCTCGACCTTCAGTCCGACGACCTCACGATTCCCCTCAACGGGGCAGACATAACGGATACGACGGTCGGGGCCGATGTAATTGATGGTTTGCAGGAAGCGATTGGCGCGGAGCAGGTAGTGGACCTTCTCCGAATGCTCCGCCTGTGCCGCCGGCGGTCCGGCCGAGTTAAGTGAATTGAGGTAAATGCCTTCCGGCTGCCAAACAGCCGGCGCGGCGGGGACGCCGCGCCTACCTCTTGGGGTAGGTCCGGCGTCTCGCCGGACCGGAGCTCGTACGATCTGGGGAGCCGGGCCTTGCGTTCTGTCCAGGTAGTTGAGCCAGCGTGCCCTCAGCGCGTCGGGTTTCGCAAAGCCGATGTAATTGATGGTTTGCAGGAAGCGATTGGCGCGGAGCAGGTAGTGGACC
>CAZNGS010000059.1:0-25322 GCA_964572825.1 uncultured candidatus Brocadiaceae bacterium | reverse complement strand
GAGCCCTGAAAGGGCGAGACAGAAAGCCATCAGAGCCAAATGGCCGGGTCAGACTGAAAGGGCGAGACAGAAAGCCATCAGAGCCAAATGGCCGGGTCAGACTCGAAGCTGACGCTGCACCTGATTTTCAGCACGAAAAACCAGAGGAACCTCATCCCCCGGGTCGCAGAGCGTAGATGTCGCCCTTTCCGGGCTCAACTGTTCCACGTGCGTACGGCTCCCAAGGCTGTGGCGCGGGCAGACACTCAGGGCGAATTACTTTTTCAACGCTTGCATTCTGCCCCGTGCGAACATAAAGTCTGCCACCTCTGAACATTTTCACAATGACACAGCGTGGCGCCAAGAGCCGAGCAACGTAATGTCGAAAGTCGAGCTGAATAGGAGTTCACAAAGATGCAACATCACGGCGGTCTTGCGAAGGAGGGCAGCGCTGCCCCGGTTCTTCTTGGGGTGCGGTGGACCGGCGTCAGCCTTTATCCTTCGCTGATTCCTCCCAGGGAAAGCGTGTCCAGCCGGGGTCGTAGGCGCCGTCCTTCCGGACAGTCCACCACCAGTTCGCCGTTGACCCACATGCGCGTGGGGCAGGTGACCCCGCCCGGTGCGTCGAGGTCGAGGCGGGCCGTTGACCCACATGCGCGTGGGGCAGGTGGCGGGGGCGCCGATCGTCACCTTCCCTGCGGTTTCCGCCTGCAGGAAGCACTGCACGTAGAGCACGCCTCCGCCGTCCAGGGGATCCAGGGGAACGGCGTTGTCGCGCCCGTGCACCACGTGCCAGTCGCCCCCGCGTTCTGCGCCGCGGCCGGATTCAGGGGGCAGGGTCTTTTCCAGCGATCCCTGCTCCACGGGTAGGGGCCGGACATCCGATAGCGGCGGGCGCCGACTCGATGGCGGTGTTGAAAAACTCCCCGTATACGCTCTCCCCGCCGGCGTGGTCGCAGATGGCGTCCTGGTAGGCGTAGCGCACGGCCAGGCGCGGTGCGCCCGGGGCGATGCAGGCCCAGATTTCGGAGCGGATGGGGCAGCCCATGCAGTCCGCAAACCAGTTGTTGTAGGCGCCGCTGACGGGCGGGCGGAGGCCCAGCCGCAGGTTGGTCTTGCTCAAGCCGTACTCGTGCCAGTTGTAGCCCACGCAGTCCAGCCAGTACTGGGCCAGGTCCGCCGCGCTCAAACCGGTACCGACCTCCTCCAGCGCCTTCAGCCAGATGAGCTGCATCTCCAGGTCATCGTTGGGCGCGCCGCCCTCCTTCAGCTCGGGATACCACCAGACGTCGAACAGTTCCTCCCGGCCGTAGCCCTCCTCCAGCGGCCCGCCCAGCGTGGCTCCGCAGTTCTTTCCCAGCCAGCAGCCTCTCACCTTGTCACGATACAGCTTCCCGTTCAGGTCCACGGCCATTCTGCTTCCTCCGAGAAGATATCTCCGGCCCCATCTTGTATCGAATCGGTCCGCCTCTGTCGAACGGCAACGAACGACAGTCTCACAGGGAGGCACGGAGCATTGGTTGAATGCGAGGGCTGATCGTTAGTCTCCGTCCGTTTGTCCGACCATTCGGTCTCTGTTTTCTCAGTGCCCTCTGGGGCACATGTCTTTCTTCGCTGCCCTGAATAATTCTGAGCCGGGTTTTTCTCGGCGAGATGGCCACCTCACGCAGTGACTGCACCTTTTTCCCGTCGTCCCTTTACTTCGCCGTGCCTGCTGCCGCTACAATCATCGTGGGGCTTTGCCGCCTTTGATGACCGGTCGGGTGGGATGCCGTCGAACTGCCAGCGAGAAACGCGGACCGTGAGCGAGCTTCTGCAGACAAGTAGCCGCCTGCTCGACAAAAGGGGCGTGGACCATCCGCGGATGAACGCCGAGCTTTTGCTGGCGGACCTGCTGGGCTGTAACCGCGCCCACCTCCTGGCCCGTCCGGAACGCCGCGTACCCCCCGAAACGCGCCATCGGTACGAGGGGCTGATCGAGAGGCGCGCGGGCCGCGAGCCACTCCAGTATCTGCTGGGCGAATGGGAGTTCTACGGCCGCCTTTTCCTGGTCACCGATGCGGTGCTGATCCCCCGTCCGGAGACGGAGCTCCTCGTCGAGGAATGCCTGGACAGGATCCCCCCGGACCGGCCCGTGCGGGCGGCGGACGTGGGCACGGGCAGCGGCGTCATCGCCGTGACACTCGCCGCCGAGCGTCCGCTGCTGGCCGTCGTGGCCGTCGATTCTTCCTCCGAGGCCCTGCACATCGCCCGGCACAACGCACGCAGGCACGGCGTGGGGGACCGAATCCGCTTCGTCCAGGGGGACCTCTGTGAACCCCTCCGGCCGGAGTTCTCTCAGGAGCACGACGGACTGGAGCTGGTGGCCAGCAATCCCCCCTACGTCCCCACCGCTCGGCTGCGCGCGCTCCAGCCGGAGGTGCGGGACCACGAGCCGCGCCGCGCCCTGGACGGCGGGCCGGACGGGCTGTCGATCATCCGACGGCTCCTGTCGGAGACCCCGGAGGTGCTGGCGCCGCGGGGGTGGCTTGTGATCGAGATCGGCGAGGGCCAGGCCGCGGCGGTGAACGAACTGGCCGCGGCCCGGCAGGCATACGAGACTGAAACACTGGAAACCAGCCGGGACGCGGCGGGCCGCAAGCGGGTCTTCTGTGCCCGCAGGCGGGCCGCGTGAAAGAAAGGCCGCACGATGCAGGAACTGGTGATCGAAGGAAGCCGGCCGCTGCGGGGCACGGTCAGGGCCAGCGGTGCCAAGAACGCCGCCCTGCCCATCATCGCGGCGACGCTGCTGACCGGGGGCGAGACTGTGCTGCGGCGCGTCCCCCGGCTGACCGACGTCTCAACCATCCTGTGCATCCTTCGCGCCCTGGGTGTGCAGGCCGAGTGGATCGGGCCGAACGAGTTGCGCATGTGCCCGTCCGGCGCCGGAGGCACGGTGGCGCCGCCCGACCCCGTCCGGCGGATGCGCGGCAGCGTCTGCGTGTTGGGGCCGCTGCTGGCGACCCGGGGCGCCGCGACTCTGCACATGCCCGGCGGATGTGTGATCGGTGAACGGCCCATCGATCTGCACCTGAAGGGCCTTCGAGCCCTGGGCGCGCAGATCGAGGCGGACGATTTCCAGGTCCGTGCCCGGGCCGATCGGCTGCGGGGCGCCCGCGTGCACATGGCCGGGCCGCACGGCTCCACCGTGCTGGGCACGGCGAACGTCATGATGGCCGCCACGCTGGCCCAGGGGCGGACGGTGATCGAGCACGCCGCCCGCGAACCCGAGGTGCAGGACCTGGCCGCTTACCTGCAGGCCTGCGGCGCGCGTATCGAGGGCGCGGGCACATCGACCCTCACCATCTCCGGCCCGGCACAATTGTGCGGGGTCGAACACACGCTGATCCCCGACAGGATCGAGGCGGGCACGTTCCTTGCCGCGGGGGTCGTCACGGGCGGCGAGGTATGGGTCCAGGACGACCGCCCTGAGCATCTGGCGGCCACCCTCCGGGCCATGGAGCGGATGGGTATCCGCGTTGAGCGAGAGGGGGACTGCCTCTGCGCCAGGGCCCCCGAACGGTTGCAGGCCGTGGAGCTGGAGACGGCGCCCTATCCGGGGCTCCCCACCGACATGCACCCGCAGCTCGGGGCGCTGCTGTGCCTGGCCGACGGGGTGAGCACCGTCACGGAAAGGGTCTATCCGGACCGCTTCACCCACCTCCCACCCCTCAACCGGATGGGAGCACGCCTGATGCGGTCGGGCAACCGCGCAATCATCAAAGGGGTCGCGCGGCTGCGAAGCGCATGCGTGGGGGCGGCGGACCTGCGCGCGGGGGCGGCCCTGGTGCTGGCCGGACTGGCCGCCGAGGGCATCACCCGCATCACGGGTGTGGATCAGATTGACCGCGGGTACCAGGGTCTGGGGGCGGCGCTGCGATCCCTCGGCGCCCGCATTCACCGCCGCCAGATCCAGGCCGAGAAGCGCAGACCGGCCTGAAGGGGACGCGGAGATGCGGTTGCGCCCCGAGGACTCTCCTGCTAAGTTAAGCGCCCGTTGAAGAACACCGGATCGGTCAGGCGAGGATGCCTCATCCACCCGTTGTCGGGTCGCTCCAACACGCCCGTCTGTGGAGGGGCTCGCCGGAGCCATACAGGGGGACCCAACGCCATGAGAACAGACAAAGAGGACATCGAAGTGCTGAGGTCCGCCGACGGCGCGATCCCCCCGCTGGGGTTCGGGACCTGGGCACTGAGAGGCGACACCTGCCGGCGGGCTGTCGCATGCGCCCTGGAAACCGGTTACCGGCACATCGACACCGCCGAGATGTACGGCAACGAGGAGGCCATCGGAGACGCCCTGCGGGAGAGCGACGTCCCGCGGGAGGACGTATTCCTCGTGACAAAGATATGGCACGATCACCTGGAGCCGGCCGGGGTCCGCCGCGCGCTGAGGGGCAGCCTGGAGAAGCTGCAGACCGACTACGTGGACCTGCTGCTCGTCCACTGGCCCAGCAGCACCGGCGTGCCCCTGAACGAGACGTTGGGGGCCATGTCCGAACTGCGCCGGGCGGACAGCGCACGGCACATAGGGGTGAGCAACTTCAACGTGGCCCTGCTGGAGGAAGCTCACCAGGTCTCCCCCGCGCCCATCTTCTGCAACCAGGTCGAGTATCATCCCTACCTGTCCCAGGAACCGGTACTGGAGTGCTGCCGCCAGAACGACATCCTGCTCGTCTCCTACTGCCCCCTGGCTCGGGGACGGGTCTTCGACGATCCGGTGCTCCGGGAGATCGGCGATGCACGCGGGAAGACGGCCGGCCAGGTAACGCTGCGCTGGCACCTGCAGCAACCGGGCGTGGGGGCCATCCCCCGCTCCGGTTCGCCCGAGCACATCCGGGAGAATTTCGACGTCTTCGATTTCCGGCTGGACGAGCAACAGATGGCTCGCATCTTCGACCTGCAACGGGGGGAGCGCCACATCGGCGGCATGGGTACGGCCACGCCCAACTGGGATACTTGAGCGCACTGTGTGTCCTGTATATCGGTGGCTCGACCCGCCTGGCCGGGAGTCGTGCGCACAACATGGCCATCCGCCACCGGAGCCGGGCGAACGTCGAGCGCCAAGGGGGCCCGGCGGAAGGCACGGCCCGGATTGGACGGCCACCGCCGGCGCTGCTATGATGTGTTCGTGCGTGAGTGCAGGTCCTGTCTGAATCCATACCATCAGATGGAGGCCGAGCCGGTGGGCCGCAGGAAGTTCGCGATCTGTCTGGTGCTCGTCGCCGTCCTCGGCGGGGCGGCGGCCTCCGGGGTGCGCGGAGCCGATGGGCCGCCGCAGATCATGCCCGTCGCCGAGGTGAAGGCGGGCATGAAGGGCTACGGCGTCACGGCTTTCAAGGGCGCGCAGCCGCAACGGTTCGACGTGGAAGTGCTGGGGGTGCTGGAGGGCTGGGTTCCCAAAGGACATATGATACTCATCCGCCTCAGCGGCCCTGTGGTGGAGGAGTCCGGCCCCTTTTCCGGCATGAGCGGCAGCCCCATCTACGTGAACGACCGGCTGATCGGGGCGCTGGCTTACGGCTGGTCCTTCACCAAAATACCCCTCGCGGGCGTGACGCCGGCGGAGGAGATGCTGAAGGTCCAGGAGCTGGATGCCCGCCGGCCGCAGGGGCGGCCCGCCCGGCGCCGCGCCGAAGCCGCCCGCATCATGCGGCGCAGGTACGAGAAGCTCAGCGCCTCTCTGCTGTCCAACAGGGCGCACCTGCCCGCACGGGAGCCCGACCTGGCTCCCCTGGTTCGCGCCTGCATTCCCCCCATGTTCGCCGAGTGGCGGCGCACCCGCGGCCCCGTGCGGTGGCGGCTGGACGGCGGACGAGTCGCCGAACTCACTCCTCTGCCCATCCCGCTGGGCACCGGGGGCCTGACCGACGCGGCTCGACGGATGCTCGGCGGCCTGGAGGGCAGCGGCCTGCTGCCCGTGCAGGGCGCCGCCGGCGGGGGTGGCGAGGAGAAAGAGGTGGAGATCCGGCCGGGCGTGCCCGTGGGCGTGGCTTTCGTCACGGGGGACCTGGACGTGAGCGGCATGGGGACGGCGACGTGGGTGGAGGGCAACCGGGTCATGGCGTTCGGACACCCCATGTTCGGGGCCGGGCACGTGGACTTCCCCCTGGTGGTGGGCCGGGCGGCCGCCGTCGTCCCCTCGATGCAGCATTCCTTCCGCCTCTCTTCCGCTGAGAAGGTCGTGGGGCGCGTGACAGCGGATCTGGACGCGGGCATCGTCGGTCGCATCGGGGAACGGGCTTCGGTCTTCCCCCTCCGGGTCAGCGTCGGCGGCCAGGCAGGGGACCGGTACAATTACGAGGTGACGGGTTTCTGGCAGACGGCACCCATGTTTGCCTTCCTGGCCTGTTCCTACAGCAGCCTTCGTTGGAAGGGCGAGGAGACCCCTTACACCCTGCACGCGCGGGCCGAGATATCGCTGGACGGAGTGGATGAGCCCCTGGTTCTGGAGAATGACTTTGTGGCCTGGTCGGTGGCGGACCCGTCCTTCGACCTGGTGGCGGCCCCGCTCTCTGCGCTTTTGATGAACGAGTTCCGGGAGGTGGAGGTCTCCGGACTGGACTATCGGGTCGAGGTGAAGCCGGGGTTCGAGGCGGCACTGATAGAGTCGGTTCGGGCGGACCGTCTGCGGGCCGCTCCCGGCTCGGACCTCACCCTGACCGTTCGGCTCCGCAAGTGGCGTGGCGAGGAGGTGGTGCGGCGGGTGCCCCTGCACATTCCGGAAACCGCCCGACCGGGCACAAAGGCGGACGTGATCGTCTGCGACGCCTTCACCAACCGGACGATCAAGGCCCGGCTGGACCCGGGCTTCTTCGCGCCGGTGGACTTCGACCACCTGCTGGCGATGCTGCGCGAGATGGAGTCCAACCGGAACCTGGTGATTCGGGCGGCTTTCGTGGAGCAGGGACTGCGTTACCGGGGCGAGGCGCTGCCGTCGCTGCCCTCCTCCGCGTTGAGCATACTCGAGCACGGCACCGCCGGGCAGGCGGACAGGCTGGTCAGCGACCAGGTCCAGAAGGTGCCGACGCCCTGGGTGCTGCAGGGCGCCCGGACTCTGAGCATAAGCATAAAGAAGGAAGAATGACACCATGAGCCCCGAACGCAACGGGAGAGGCGGCCCTGCCGTGTCCGCCGTAATGCTGCTCGCCGTGACGCTGCTGCCCGCGCTGGTCGGCGCCAAGACGTGGACCACGGGCGGAGCGGCGCAGCTTGTCGAGGGAGAGCTGGACGGTGTCTCCGTTCTCTCGACGGGCGAGCTCGTGCTGGCGCCCGAAACGCAGCAGGTCGAGGGCCTGGAGGCGGCTTTTGTGTGGGACCTGGAGGTGGGGGATGACGGCGCGGCCTACGCCGCCACCGGCTCGCCGGGCGCGGTCTACCGTGAGGAAGACGGACGGCTCGAGACCCTCTACCGCGAGGAGAAGAAGCACGTGCTCAGCGTGCTGCCGCTGCCGGACGGCGCCGTCCTCGCCGGCGTGGCGCCCGATGGACTTATCCTGCGGATCGACCGGCACGGAGACGTGGAGACGCTGGCCGACCTGCAAGACGCCTACGTGTGGGACATGGCCCTGGGGCCGGATCACCACGTGTACTGCGCCACCGGACCGGAGGGGCGCATTCTCGAGGTGCGCCTCAACGGGGAGGTCAAGGAGCTGGTCAAGACCCGGCAGAGGCATTTGCTGTGCATCGCCGTTGGAAAGGACAGCGCCGTTTACGCCGGCTCCTCGCCGGACGGCTGGGTGTGCCGTGTGGGGCGGGATGGCAGATGCGAGATACTTTACGATGCGGACGAAGGCGAGGTGCGCGACGTGTTGCTGGGACCCGAAGGGATTGTCTACGCCTGCACTGCCCAGGGGGGCAATTCCTCGCGGGGAGGCGGCGGCTCTTCCTCCGGACCGGCCCCCCCCATGCAGGAGGTGCCGCTCCAGGGCGCGCCCGGCGCGCAGAACAGCATCTATCAGGTCGCGCCGGGCAAGGGGGCCACCGTGCTGGCCCGTTTCCCGCAGTTGTTCGTCCTGAGCCTGGCTGCGCTGCAGGACGGCAGCCTGCTGGCCGGAACGGGCCCCGGCGGACGGCTGATGGTGGTGCGGCCCGATATGGTGCAGATGGTGCTGACCGAATTTGAGGACGCCCACCTCACGGCGGTTGCCGCCCACCCGAAGGGGGGCGCGCTGGTCGCCACGTCCAACTCCGGCGCCCTGTGGCGGGTCAAGGAGGGCTATCGGAAGGAAGGTCACTACCTGAGCAAGCCCTTCGACGCCGGCTATCTGTCGCGTTGGGGCCGGCTATGGTGGGAACAGGAGGTGGCGCTGGGTCAGAATGTCCGTCTGCGCGTGCGCACCGGGAATTCGACGGAGCCCGACGAGTACTGGAGCGAGTGGTCGGGATGGCTGACCGCTCCCGCCGGCCAGGCACTGGAGCCCGCGCTGGGGCGGTTCGCCCAGTTCGACGCCGAGCTGACAACCCACCCCGGGACCGGAACGCCCGCGCTGCTGGAGGTGAACTTGAGCTATCGCCAGGCGAACCGCAGGCCCCAGATCCAGGACATAGCGGTGGACGGAGCCTCGGTGCTGCGTTCCGGGCAGAACCAGCGCCAGCAGGCGGCAAGGGCCCGACGCAGCGGACGCAACGGCGGCGAGCCGGCCGTGGTGACCATTGAGTGGAAGGCTGCCGACCCCAACGACGACGACCTCGCATTCGACCTCTACTACCGGGCGCTGGACGAGACGCAGTGGAAGCCGTTGAAAGAAGACATCCGGGAGCAGAAAGGCTACAAATGGGATACTTCCCGCGTGCCCGATGGCCGCTATCTTCTGAAGCTGGTGGCGCGGGACGGGGTCGCCCGATCGCCCCAAGACGCCCTCTCGGACGAGCGCGTGACGCCGACGGTGCTGGTAGACAACGGCCCTCCCGCCGTGACCGACCTGGCGCACGAGCGGCGGCCCGACGGTTCCTACCGGATAACCGGCACGGCCCGGGACCAGGCCGGCCACGTGGCCCGCATCGAGGTGAGTTGCAACTCCGGGGACTGGGAGTCCGTCTTTCCGGAGGACGGGATTTTCGATTCCTCCCGGGAGACTTTCGCATTCGTCACGGACGTGCTGGAGCCCGGCGAGCACGTGTTCGTCTTCGCCGCCTCGGATGGACACGAGAACGCCGGCAGTGCCAGGCTCCTCCTCCAGGTGCCCGCAAAGCAGTGAAGGGGCGGCGCGCGGCCGTCTGCTGTGTTGTGCCGCCGACAGCGTGGCGCTCCCAACGCGGTCAGATCCAGTTTTCCAACAGGCTGCTAAAAGCGACATTCGGGTAGATGAGCCCTGCCGACGCCGGACATCGGAAGTTGACCACGCCGCTGGACGTGGAGGACGTGCTGTCCGTGCGCAGCGGCGACCGCGTGCTGCTGAGCGGAGTGGTCTATTCCGCGCGGGATGCGGCCCACCGACGGCTGGTGGAGGCGCTGGAGAGGGGCGCCGAGCTCCCGTTTGACCCCCGGGGCGCGGTGATCTACTACATCGGGCCCAGTCCGGCGCCGCCCGGCCGCGTGATCGGCGCGGCCGGCCCGACCACCAGTTACAGGATGGACCCCTACGCGTCCCGGCTCTACGAGGCCGGGGTCAAAGCGACGATCGGCAAGGGAGCGCGCGGAGCGGAGGTGCGTGAGGCGCTGGGGCGGTGCCGGGCGCTCTACCTGGCGGCGATAGGCGGCGCGGGAGCGCTGCTCGCCCGCACCGTGCGGAGCGCGGAGGTCATCGCCTACCCGGAGCTGGGGCCGGAAGCCGTGCGCCGCCTGGTGGTGGAGGCGTTCCCGGCCATTGTGGTCAACGATGCGTTCGGCGGGGACCTCTATGAAAGCGCAGCGCGGGCGGCCGCTGATCCCGACCGGGAGGAGAGGTGCTGACCGACGAAACGGAACATGCCTGGAAACTGCCCGCCGCCCGGAAAACAGGCCCGGTGCTGGATGCGCTGGACGAGCGCTACGGTCGCAAGGAGCATCTGGTGCGGGACGACCCGCTCGCCGTCCTGGTGCGCGGCATCCTGTCCCAGAACACCTCCGACGTCAACAGCCACCGGGCCTACGCGTCGCTGATGGAGCGGTTCGGCGATTGGGAAGGGGTGGCCGCTGCCTCGCCGGCCCAGATCGAACGAACCATCCGGAGCGGGGGCCTGGCGCAGCAGAAATCCCGGACCATCAACGCCGTCATGGAATGGCTCTCCGACCGCGACGGCTACTCGCTGGATTTCCTGGGCGACCTGGACAGCCGGGAAGTCGAGAGGAGCCTGACCGGGATACGGGGCGTGGGCATCAAGACGGCGCGGCTTGTGCTGCTGTTCGGCTTCGGAAGACCCGTCTTCGTGGTGGACACCCACGTGCACCGGGTGAGCCGGCGGCTGGGCCTGATACCCGAGAAGGCCACCCGCCGCAAGGCCCACGACCTGTTGGACGGACTGGTCCCCGACGAGGACAAGTACAGCGGGCACCTGAACATGATCGAGCACGGTCGCCGTACGTGCCGCGCCCGCAACCCCCTGTGCGGGGAATGCGTCGTGCGCCCCTGGTGCCTCTACGTGCGCGGCGCCGTGCAGTGAGCCTACTCGGGGCTTCTGAGAGCCCGCTCCAGCCTTTCCAGCCGTTCCTCCACCTCCTGATGCTCGCGCTTGAGGTCCAGGAACACGGTGGTTCGCACGTAGGTGCGGTGCCGGGAGTAGAGACGGTCGATGTCCTTCTCCAGGTCTTCGATCTCCCGGGTGACCTCCCGGGCGAAGTATTCCAGCCGGCGGAGTCGGTCTTCCGTTTGCCCCAGCGAGGCTTTCAGCTCTTCCAGCACCTGCTCCTGCCGGCGGACGGAGGCCAGCCTTTCCTGCGCCAGCTCTTTCTCAATCCGGGCCGCGTCGGCCTCGTGAGCGGCCTTCCTGAGCTGCTGCTCTTTGAGGGCTTCCTGCTGCCATTCGTCGCGCTCGGCGGCGATAGTCTCGAGCCTGGCCCTCAGCCGTTCCCTGTCCCCGGCATTCGGCGCGCGCTCAAGGGCCTTCCGGTAGGCCCGGCGGGCCCTCATGAAGGCTTCCGGCGGGTCCTGGGCTTCCCATGCTTCGTCCCGCCAGGCGTCGCCGACTTCCTCATAGTACTCGTGGGCGGGCAGGGTGAACCGCTGGATATCTTGCACGCTGTCCAGCGGATAAGCCACGGGACTGCGCGCCGGCGGGTCGATGCGGAGCGAGGTCTCCGTCTCCAGCACTATCCGGCCGCGTATGCGCCGGTCCTTGACCAGGATCTCGGCCATCGGGACCGTCTCCGACGGTTCGCGGGCCTCCTCCTCGGCGGCGGGCTCCACCGGCCCGGCTGTGTTGGCCGCGGCTCCCAGCGCGGCGGTCAGGACCAGCGCTCCCATTGAACAAGCGACAGCGAAAGCCTGTGCCTTCCTCATGATCTGCCCCTCCCCACATAACCTCTGACAGGTACAGTATGCGCCAGCGGAGGTGCGATGGCAAGGGTTGCTGGAAAGGGCGATGCGCCTCGGACCCGGCGCGGATTCATGGCTGGCCTGCGCGCTTGAGGGCGGCGACTATCTTGGCGGCCAGGTCGCGGGCCAGTCGGTCGGTGTTCTCGGCGAACGACATTTCACGCAGCAGCTCGGTGCAGGCCCCCGCCACCACCAGGTTCAGGCCCCGGTCCTGGCTCTCGCGGTAGTCGGTGCGCACGCCGATGATCGGCATTCCGCGTTCGTAGGCGATGCCCATCTCCAGCGCCGTGCCGCTGTCGGCGTCGGCCCCGTCCAGGATGGCCACCAGTGCGTCCGCGTCCCGCAGTTTCTCGATACACGTGTTGAATATCCGCGGGAAATCGCGGGGGTCGTTGAACGATTCGCCGAACTTGAAGTCCTGGGGCAGGATGACCTGGGCGCCCTTTATCCGCTCGGTCAGGCGGCGGGCAAGCTCGCGGTTCCACCGGCGCTGGGCTTCCGTAAACAGCGGCCCGGACAGGTATATCTTCACTTCAGATCCCTTCCGCTTCCCACTCCTGTATCTTGCGAGTGATGAGGGCGCGGGGAATGCTGATCTGCGCCACCTCCAGTTCCCCCGTGTAGGGGCGGGCCTCCGGGCGCACAAGGCCACGCTTGAGCAGACCGAAGGTCACCGTGCGCTTCGCCCGAACCGCCACGCCCAGGGGCAGGCCCGTGTCGCAGTCCAGCCCGGACGGCACGTCCACCGCCAGCACCGGCATGCCCGCCTGGTTGACGGCCCGTATGGCACCCCGGAAGGGTTGCCGCACCTCGCCGCTGATGCCGGTCCCCAGCAGGGCGTCCACCAGCAGGTGTGCCCCGCTCCCTTCACCGAGGGCAGCCCTGGCCTCGTCCGCCGAGGAGAGTTCGACGGGCTCGATCCCCATGTTGCGGACGATCTTCAGGTTGACGGCCGCCTCGCCGCCGTCTTCAAGCACGTCCGCGACCGCACCCAGCAGCAGGGCCGTCACCTGCGCCTCGCGGTTGAGCAGGTGGCGGGCGACCACGAAGCCATCGCCGCCGTTGTTGCCCCGGCCGCACAGGACCACCGCCCGGGGCTCATCGGTCCCGTCGAGCATCTCGAGAGCTGCCTGCGCGCAGGCGCGGCCGGCGTTCTCCATCAGGATGAGACCCGGTATCTCGTACTCTTCGATGGCGATGCGGTCCAGCTCGCGCATCTGCTGCCGCGTCACGGCATAGTTCGCATGATAACTCACGGTTTATCCCCTTCCCGCCTGGAAGCGGCCGGCCCGCCACGGACATTCTGGATCACGAGCCTGTCCATCACGGAGGTTGCCCGCTCCAGCACCGCTTCGGCCTGCCGGTCGGCCCGTGGCTCAGCCGGGTCTGCGCCGGAGGTTTCCCTGGCCCTCGAGTAGTCCCGCAGCGCGTCGTCCAGCTCCCCGCGCAGGACCGCCAGCCGTTGCAGGGCGGTGAGCAGCTCCCGCTGCCGGCCCTCGAATTCCACCAGCGTGATCTCCGCCCGGTTATGCTGCTCGGCGAGCCGGCTCAGCTCGTCCCCCAGCGGGCGCACCGTGACGTTCCACCGGACCCGGGCGTTGAACGCGAACCCCTCCAGGGGCCGGGAGTATCCCCGGGCATAACCCAGCGGCGCGTCGATGTGGTAGAGCAGTTCGCGGGCCGGGCGGGCCATGGTGCCGGGGGGTATGGGATGGCGCCACTCGTAGCTCTCGACCTCCTCCACCACCCTCAGCTTCACCTGCCCGCCGTGGCAGCCGGAAAGCGAGGCGAGGACGGTCGGCAGGACGCACAGACACAACAAACGCTGCGTTGCCCCGGCCGGGCGCATGAGGTGTTCCCGTTACATCACCACTTCTTCCGGCAGGTCGATCTTGGACAGGTCCAGGTCCCGGATCGCCTTACCGTAGCCGTGGCGGCGGAGCCGATCGATCATGTCCGGCCGGAAGAAGGACTGCTTGACCGCCTGCTCCGGCGTAATCTCCCGTTGCTCCACCTGCGCGAGCAGGTAGTTGTTGACCCGGTCGTTCATGTCCTGCTTCTCGACCGACTTGGAGTAGGACTCGCTCAGATCAATGAAGCCGTCCTCCACCAGGCGCATCAGTGACTCGTTCATGGTGCACATGCCGTACTTCTTGCCCGTCTGGATGACGGAGGGCAACTGGTAGGTCTTCTTCTCCCGGATCAGGTTCTCCACGGCGCTGTAGACCACCAGGATCTCGAAGGCCGCGATCCGGCCGCGCTGCTTGCGCTGGCACAGCGTCTGGGCAATGACGGCCTTCAGCGTGCCGGACAGCATGGTGCGGATCTGCTCCTGTCGGTCGGGCGGGAACTGGTCGATGATCCGGTCCACCGTGCTGGCCGCCGTGGTGGTGTGGACCGTGGAGAGGACCAGGTGACCCGTCTCGGCGGCGGTGATGGCCAGGGCCGTGGTCTCCAGGTCGCGCATCTCGCCCACCAGGATGATGTCCGGGTCTTCACGGAAGGCCTCCCGCAGGGCACGCTGGAAACTCTCGGTATGCGTGCCCACCTCGCGGTGGCTGAAGATGCAGTTGATGTTGTCGTGCACGAACTCCACCGGGTCCTCGATCGTGATCACGTGATCGCGCCGGTTCTGGTTGGCGTGGTGCAGCAGCGCGGCCAGGGTGGTGCTCTTGCCGCAGCCGGTGGGGCCGGTGCAGAGGATGATCCCCTTCGGCAGCATAACCAGGTCCACCACCTCGTCCGGCAGGCCCAGGTCGTCCACCGTCATGATGTCGAACGGGATCAGACGCTGCGCCATGGCCGGACCGTTCAGGTCCATGTAGCAGTTCGTTCGGAACCGGGCCACGCCCTCCATTTCGTAGGCGAAGTCCGTGTCATGGACCGCTTCGAACTCGCGCTGGTTCCGTTCGGGAAGAATCTCGTAGATCAGCGAGCGCACCTGGTCCGCCGACAGGGGTGGGAGTTTCATCTTCTGCAGCCGACCGTCAATCCGGACGATGGGGGGGCTGCCGGTGACCACGTGCAGGTCACTTCCCGCGTTCTTCACCAGAAAACTCAGAAACTTGTCCACTTGTGCCATGACGAACCCCTTCTGCTGAACTCCCGCGCTCACCTGAATTGCGAGTAAATGGTAGCAGTATCCGCCGGCAGCGTCAAGGGTTTTGTTGGGAACCATCCCGGCGTGCAGGCGACGCCTCGGCCTCGCGCACAAGCGGTTCCAGTCGGGCGAGCGTCCGCCGGGTCGCCCCGCGGCTCTGGCGGATCAGGCGACGCCCGGCCTCCGCCATCTTCCCGGCCAGTTCCGGTCGACGCAGCAGCCGTTTCACCTCCCGCACCAGCTCGCGGCGGTCTCTCACCACCTTCACCGCCCCGTGCCGCTCCAGCAGGCGCATCTCCGGCCGGAAGTTCCCCGTGTAAGACCCCACCAGGACCGCCGTGCCCAACGCCGCCGGCTCCATCATGTTCTGCCCGCCGCCCGGCGGCAGAAGGCTGCGCCCGACGAAGGCGACGTCGGCCAGGGAGTAGCACGCCACCAGGTCGCCGATGGTGTCCACCAGGCATACGGCGTCCTCCGTGGCAGACTCCCCCCGCTGCTCGAGCTCCGTTTTGCGGCATACCGTGAATCCGCGCGCCTTGAGAGCGGCCGCGACGTGGTCGGCGCGCTCGATGTGCCGGGGGGCGATGATCAGGCGCAGCCGCCGGCACTCTATCCTCAGGTCCCGGTAGGCCGTCGCCACCAGCAGCTCCTCTCCCTCGTGCGTGCTGCCGGCAACCAGCACGGGCGCATCCCCGGCCAGGTTGAACAGCCTCGAGAGGCGGTCCCGCTGTGCAGGGCCCACCTCCGTGGCCAGCGCGTCGTACTTGAGTGAGCCGCAGGTGAACACCCTGTCCGGCTCGAGCCCCGCTTCCACAAAGCCGCGCGCGTCATCCGCGCTCCGCGCGCAACACAGCCGCACCGCCTCCCGCAGATGGGGGAAGAAGAGCAGTATCGCCCGGAGCAGCCTGCGCGAGCCCTCTCCGATCCGGCCGCTCACTATGGCCACGGGGATTCCTCGGGTCAGGCAGGCCTGCAGGAAATTGGGCCACATCTCCAGCTCCACCAGCAGGACCAGGTCGGGTCGGACGCGCCCCAGCGCCCGCCTCACGCAACAGGTGAAATCCAGCGGAGCGTGGAAGACCGTGCAGTCCGGATAGAGCGACCGCAGCCTCTCCGCGCCGGTGTCGGTGTTGGTGGAAAAGGCCACGTCCCAGTCCGGTCTTTCCCGTCGGAACCGGGCGACCAGCCGGCGGGGGACGGCGGCCTCTCCCACGCTGGCGCAGTGTATCCAGAGCCGTCTGCGCGCTCCGTCCAGGCGAGGCATCAGCCCCATCCGTTCCAGCAGGCCGAAGCGGTATCGGCGGGCCTGGGGCAGCTTCCACAGCCAGTAGGGCAGCAGGGCGGCGCCGGCTGCGGCGTAGAGGCAGTCCAGCAGCAAGCTCATCGGTCGCCTCGAAAGGCTCATTCACGGGGTCAAACGGGTTTGTCAGCATAACCTTCCCGCCGCCCCCGCTTCAACCCCCGTCACTCGCCCGGCCCCGCGCCAGGCCGTGGCGAAATTCCGTCTCGCTCCGGCCAGACGCCGAATCTACCCACTCGGGGTAGCTGAGGCGTCCTCGCCTCAGCTTTCAGGGCATGATCCCCCAAATGGAGCCGTGCCTGTTCGGCTCTGAAAGAGCTGCACATACCAGCCCCGGGGAAAGCGTCAGGCCGCCAACCGGTCAGCCCTCACGTCGTCCGAGTCGATACCCACCGCCAGGATTGCGGGCGCTCCCAGCTCGAAGGTGGTCTTGGCCGGAACCCTCCAGTAGCCGGAGTCAGGAGGCCCGAAGCTGATCGCGCCCTTCAGCTACCTCCGAAACGAATCAGGACCGACTGCCAGGTAGAACTCCGGGAAGTCCTGTGAGGGCGGTTTGAGCAGGACCTCTCTACCCAATGCTCCTTTGTCAACAGGCATGCAGACACTGCGATTCGACCTTTTCGGTCCAGGCCGACACGAGAGGCATGGCTGCTTCGCCCGATTCACCCTTACAGTCGGGCGGCTTTGCGCCGCTTCCAGCCGGGCGCCAGGCGGCACATCGAGCACTTAGCATGCAGAGAGCGGCACAGGCGGGGCAGGCCCCGCAACGGCAAAGCGGCGCCGAGGCGCCGCACTCCGAAAGCCGGCGCCCTGCGCGAGTGCAGATTATCGGACTGCGGTGGCTTGCCACCGCTTTCGACGCCGGCGGCAGGCCGCCGGCCAGCCCATGGTGGGGGAATCGTCAGATCAGCCGGTACACCGAGAGCCATCAGAGCGACTTGACGAAGTAGCACTGAGTGCGGACCGCTCCAGCGCCCCAACTCCTGTTTCACGGGCAGCGGTTCGGAGGATAGATACGCCTCCGCCCATACGCGCACCTCGTGGGCCTCCCGGGGAAGCGACAGCCTGAAGCGGTAAATGGGCGCTCCGAGCAAAGCCTGTGGAACATGAAGATTCAGATCGGCGGTCGGGTGGAGAAACGGCGTCTCTCGCTGCTGGAGATCAGGGAGCCCATCAAGAAAGGCCAGGTCCCAAGGAGACGCCCGCCCGACGCATGAGCCAGGGCAACGGAAGCAGCACCCACCGGGGCGGGAGGAAGCGCAACGCGCCCATCAGCACGAGGGCGATGAGAAGCCACCCGGGTGGGAGAAAGCCCTTCTTCTCCATTGCCCCACCACCCGAAGGTTTCAGGCGATGATGCGCCAGAGGGCCCGCTCCACGCTGTCGCCGGTCGCCTCAGAGGTACGCCCGTCGATGATCCGCACGTTGGGATTCGCGCCCGGCACGGGCAGGCGCCCGCGGGATACCCTCTCCAGGCGCGCGGTGACGGGCGGCTCGACCCGGTACGGCTCGATCTCGGACGCCTTCCCCACGGCTTCCCGCACCGTCTCCCGCACGATCCGGTGCGCCCGCTCGGGCGGGAGGAGCCGGCCGCCCTCCACGGTGAGGCCGTGCTTGACGCAGGCCGTCAGGACACCGGGGATGAACTCCTCCGCCTCGCGGCAGGCCTTGTCGTCGCCGCTGACCATGATGGTGGGCACGCCGTTCTCGCCGCCGATGGCCGCGTCGACGCCGATCTCGCCGGTTTTACGGCCGTTGAGCCAGAAGTTCTGCCAGGACGTGGAGCTCATGGTGTGCTCGAGTATTGCCCCGGGCGTGCCGCCCATGGCATGGAAAGCCAGCAGGATGAGCGCGTCGTGTCGCTCGATGCCGGGCATGCGATGGGCTCCCCGCTCGCCCATGATGTATTCGGCCCGGGGGTCCAATTCCTCCCACACCAGGTTGTGGCCCTGTCCGGTGTGCGCGTCGACGACCGTGACAGCGTCGGCGCCGCCCCCGAAGCAGCCGTCCACGCAGGCGTTGACGTCGAGCGTCAGGAACCGCCGGCCTTCGTGGTACAACCGCCTGCCGGGTATCACCTGGTCGCGCCTGCAGACGCCGCTGGCTCCCTCCATGTCCGTCATGACGTACACCTTCATGTCAGTCCCTCGCCTGCGTCTTCTGAAACACGATCCGGCCCCGCAGCATTGTGGCGTGCGCCCGAAGGGCGGCTCGCTCTTCGTCCCACCGAAAGATCGACAGTGTGGCCTCCTTGCCGGCCTCGACCGTCCCGCAGCGATCCGTGATACCCAGCACGCACGCCGGGTTCAGCGTCGCCATACGAATTGCTTCGCCCACCGAACAACCGGTGAACCTGGCGGCGTTGGTCACCCCCGTGGCCAGTTCCAGGGCGGAGCCCGCCAGGAACGGCGTCCCTTTCAGCTGCACCCGGCCTTTCGGGGTCAACTCCACGGCCCGGCCGGCGAATTCGTATTCACCCGGATCCATGCCCGCGCTGCTGACCGCGTCGCTGACCAGGATCGTGCGCTCGATCCCCTTGCACCGCACAAAGCACTTGACCACGGACGGCGCCAGGTGGTGGCCGTCGGGGATGATGGATGCGAACAGTTCGTCCGCCGCCAGTTGCTCCCAGATGTAGTTGGGATGGCGCCGGATGCAGTCGTGGGCGCCGTTGCCCAGGTGGGTGGAAAGCCGCGCGCCGGCCCGCACGGCCTCCCGTATCTGCCCCGGCGAGGCGCCCGTATGCCCGATGGCCGGGATGATGCCCTCACTGGCGAGACACTCGATGAACTCTATCGCGCCGGGCAGCTCGGGCGCCAGAGTCACAATGCGGATGCGTCCGCCGGCGGCGTCCTGGAGGCGGAGGAACTCCTCCCGCTCGGGCGGTCGGACGTGCTCGGCCGGGTGGGCGCCCCGAGGACCCTCTTCGCCAGAGATGAACGGTCCTTCCAGGTGGATGCCGGCGACGGATGCGGCAATGTCGGTGTCCGTGCACGCCTGAGCTATGGAGCGAAGGGAACGCGCCATGCGGTCTAAAGAGCCCGTGGTGACGGTCGGGCACCACAGAGCGACTCCGCCCGCCCGGAGAGAGCCGGTGATCTCGACCACGTCTTCGGGCGACGTATGATCATCGTTCAGGCTGCGCCCGCCGAAACCGTTGACCTGTATGTCGATCAGCGCCGGTGTCACCAGCATCGCGGGGCCGCCCAGAATGTCTTCATCGCCAGACAGATCGAGTTCCTTTTGGGACCCGAACCGGATGGACGAGACCGTGCCTCTCTCCACCTCCACGAGGCCGGGGTTGCCCCTGCGACCGATGCTTCCGAAAATGCGCACGAAAAGTCTCCAGGAATTTTCAGGAAAGCAAACCGTATGGTGCCCGCCGCACGCAGTCTTGTCAAACAGCCGCGAAGGTCAAACGCATTTCTCGCCGAAACGGTTTTTGACACCCGGCGTTTTGGGGCTATAGCTGCTTCGCTTGCCAGATGCGGGCAGGTGTTCTTTTCCGTTCGGCAGGGCATGGCGGCCTCCCTCCCCCGGGCAGAGTCGGCTTCCTTGTCGCCGGCCGATCTCTTATTATGGGGCTTCGGAGAGCACCCAGGCGACGGCGACGGAGAACGAGGCATGCGGCAGAGACTGACCTACGACGAACCGGTGGCACGCGTTTACGACCTGCTCGTCTACGGCCGGCCGGACGCCGAGGCGCACGGCAAGGAGCTGGAGTTCCTGCTGTGGGCCCTGGAAGAGGCCTGCCCGCGCACCGTCCACGACGTGCTGGACGTGGGCTGCGGCACGGGCTATCACCTGCTGCCCCTGCGGCGCCGGGGCTACGCGGTGAAGGGGCTGGACAGGAGCGGGCCCATGCTCGCGCAGTGTCGCCGCAAGCTGGAGGGGGCAGACCTGGACGCCCCGCTGAGACACGCCTCCATGACTGAGCTGGACGCCAGAGAGCAATACGATGCCGTGCTCTGCATGAACTCCATCCTCTGCTATCTGCTGGAGGACGAGTGCATTCAGGACGCCCTCCGGAGAGTGGCGGATGCACTCCGCCCGCATGGCCTGCTGGTGCTGGACAACTGCAACTTCCTCGGCCTGTGGCCCATTCTGGGGGAGGAGTTCGGCGAAGTGCGCGAAGCCGGAGGCGTGCGCGTCGATTTCCGAGAGCGGCACTGGCTGGAGGACTTCGCCTGCGTGCACCACGTCGAAATGAAGGCCTCCGTGCGGGACGGTGAGCGCGCCTACGATTTCCACACCGAAGAGATACTGCGCATGATGACGGTCAGCGAGATGAAACTGCGCGTTCAGGCGGCCGGGTTCCGTTGTGTGGGCTCTTATCCCGCTTTCGACCGTGAGCTGGCCGGGGAGACCAGCGGGGACCGGCAGATCGTGCTGGCCGTCCGCCCGGGCGACCTTGGCGCACCGCAGTAGCGCCACTATAATCGATACGGTTTACGCCTGGGACGAGCGATTGGACTGCCATCGGAAAGGGACGCGCCAATGCCTTTCACGCAGATCGCGGAAGACAACCTGGAGGCCCTCAGCGAGAACAGCTACCCCGGCCGGGGCATCGTCATCGGGTCCTCGCCCGACGGAGAGCGGTTCATCCAGGTCTACTGGATCATGGGCCGGAGCGAGAACAGCCGGAACCGCGTCTTTGTCCGCGAGGGCGAGACGGTTCGCACGCGGGCCTACGACGAATCAAGAGTCGAAGACCCCTCCCTGATCATCTACCCGTGCCTCAAGTCCCTTCCCCGCTGCCACATAGTGTCCAACGGCGACCAGACGGACACCATCTTCGACGCCATCCGGGCCGGCCGGACCTTCGACGAAGCCCTGTTCACCCGCACCTTCGAGCCCGACGAACCGAATTACACCCCGCGCATCGCCGGGGTGGTGAACCTGAACGATGCCTTCCACGCCTACAAGCTGGCCATCATCAAGGCCGTCCGGAACAACGCCGACTACTGCCAGCGGCACTTCTTCAACTACGAGAAGGCCATACCGGGATTCGGACATTGCGTGACGACCTACGCCGGAGACGGCGAGCCCCTGGCGGCCTTCCCGGGTGAACCCTATCTGCTGCCCCTGAGCACAGACGTCGAGGAGACGGCGGAGCGCTGCTGGGAAGCGCTGAACGAGGACAACCGCGTCGCCCTGCTGGTCAAATCGATCGACCCCGCGACCGACCGAACGCAGATCACCATAATAAACAAACACGAGTGACGGACCGGCACACGGCTCTGAAGCAGCCGGACATGGCCGGTAGTGAGGCGGGCTCTCCGGCGGGATCAACGGCATGACCACCAGTTCCGACAGCGATTATCTCGATGCCGCCGGTGCTGCGCTTCCGCGCGAATCGGAGGCCCTCCTGCGGTACCTTCACCGCTTCACCATGCGGCGCCTGGCGGCCGCGCGAGAGTGCGGGCAGGCGCTCAGCGCGATGCTGGGCACAGACGACCGCTCCGCGGCGGAGATGGCCCTGCACCGGTTTCTGCGGGACTGCTGGGAGGCGCTGGACGGCCTCGCCCGGGAGGTGAACCTGGTACTCTACCAGCTTTCCCCGGAAGCCCGCCTCTACCCGCCCTTCGAGATGACGCGTCAGTGTACTTTCTACGTGGTGCGGAAGAACCTGCACGAGCACCCCGCCACGGCGGATCACCCGGTGAGCCGCCTGCTGTGGCAGAGGACGCGCGAACGCCCCGGCGAAGCCTACCGGCGGCTGAGCTTCCTCTACAACCTGAGCCTCTTCTTCCCACTCAGACTGGCAGAGGGCAGACGCCTGCCCGGCGGCGCCGACCTGCCGCCGGCGGCCCGAAAGATCATCAAACCGGCGCAGGTGCCTCCCGCAGATGCCTCGGAAGGCACGGAGGGGATGCTGGGCTGGGTGGAGCAACTGGTGGGGGACTGCTACGGCCTGCTGGCGGAAGCGCTGGGCAGCGGGGACGATGCTACTCGATGATCCGGGGGACGCGGAAGTAACCGTCGGTGGATTCGGGAGCGTTCTCGAGTGCCTCCTCGCGGGGAAGCGACTGTGCGACTTCGTCGGTCCGCATCCGTTGGCCGGCCTCGATGCCGTGGACCATCGGCTCCACCTCGGAGGTGTCCAGCTCGTTCAGTTTCTCCATGTAGGCCAGGATGGCCCCGATTTGCCCGGCGAACCGTTGCTTCTGCTCGTCCGCCAGGTCGAGCCGGGAGAGATGGGCGACGTACTTGACTTCGTCCGGGGTGATGGGCATCGTGTGAGGTCCCCGGCAGAGTTCTACTTGACGGCCTTGATGACCTTGCCGTTCTTGATGCAGCGGGTGCAGACGGTTATCCGCTTCGGCACACCGTCCACCAGTGCACGCACGCGCTGGAGGTTGGGCTTGAAGTTGCGCTTGCTCACGCCGGTGGTCTTGCGGCCCACGCCGCCCAGGTATTTGGCGCGGCCCCGCTGGGACTTGCTGCGCCCGCTGCTCGTGCCCCTGCCGCATATTTCACACTCTCTGGCCATCGATTGATCTCCTGTGGATTTGCCGCTGCGAAGAACAAGCATTTTACCGTCTGACGGCGTTTCTTGCAAACGATGCACCGGTCCGCTACCCTGTAGCTCTCTCCTGAACTCCAGGGATATCCAGAGCCCGTGCCCCCGGTGGACGAACAGAACATCGAAGGTCGCCCGCTCCTGGGCCTCAGCCCCTTCTTCGTGGGCCTGCGCTACCTGCTCAGGAAGAAGCTCTCCTACCTGGCCATTGTCGGCGTCGCCCTCAGCGTGGGGGTCATCATCGTCGTGATGAGCGTCTTCAGCGGATTCTACCTCCAGATGACCGCCGCCATACGGGGCTACCTGAGTGACCTGACGGTCCGGCCGCTGGAGGGGGGGATGTACGCGCTGGAGGACTGGCAGTCCTGGCGCAGCTCACTGCTGGAGGTCGACGGCGTGGAAGGTGTGGCACCGTTCCTGGAGGGCGCCGCCCTGGCCCGCAACCCCGCCACGGGGCGCATGTTCCACGTTTTCTTCCGGGGCATCCATCCGGAACTTGAGGAGACCGTCTCGGAACTCCCCCGGTATATGGCCCGCGGAAGCCTGTCCGACCTGGCGAGCACGCATCCCAACCCGGAAGGCGGCCGGCTGCACTCCTGTTTCGTGGGCAACGAGTTCTTCGGGCCCGGCCTGGCCGCCTCGCCCGAACTGCCCGAGCTGGTGCTGGTCACCGTGACCGCCGACCTGGAGCGCGCCCTGGCCAAATACCGTGTCAACGGCATCTTCAAGACGGGCAACTACGAATACGACAATCAGGTGGTCGTTCTCGGCCTCGACACCGCCATGCAACTGGTGAAAGCCCGCGGCGTCAGCGGATTGAGCGTGGGTCTGAAGGACTACCGCGAAGCCGACAAAGTAAAAAGGCGCATCCGGGAGGTCGTGGCCCCCGGCGCGGCCCTTTTCCGGCCCCCGTTGCCCCCGGGCCGGCTGACCGATATTGCGTTCAGCGGGAACGGTTCGCGACTGGCCGCCATAACCGAGCCCGGCGCCGTCATCACGTGGAACGTCGAGCAGCAGGGCGGCCCTCAGCCCTGGGACGCCTCGGAAAGCAAGCCCACCGCCCTGGCCTTGAGCCACGACGGGAGCCGGCTGCTGGTCGGCCGCGCCGACGGCGGCGCGCAGTTGCTTGATTGCCCCGGTGGGGAGGGCCTGCTCGGCATTCCGGCCGGCGATGCCCCGGTCACTGCGGCCTGCTTCGATCGCTACGGCTACTACCTGGCCCTGGCCCGAAAAGAAGGTCCGGTGGAGGTGCGGGATGCCGAAACGGGCGAGCTCCTGTCCACCCTGCACGGGGCGTCGGGAGAGGTGACCGACATGAGTTTCGACGCCGACGGCGAGCGGCTGCTGGTCACCCGAGGCGAAGGCGTGGTCCGACTGTGGGACGCGGCGGGGGGAGAGATGCTGCACGCGCTGGGCGCCCCGGCACGGGTGGACATCACAACCGCCGCTTTCAGCCCGGACGGCAAGTCCGTGGCCACCGGCGCCCGGGACGGGAACATCGTCCTGTGGGATGCAGCGTCGGGCCGGCCGCGGGGGCAGTGGCGGCCGTGGCAGAAGCCCCTGGCCCGCATTCGTTTCGGCTGGACCTCCCGGGTGCTCCTGACGGCCTACCGGCAGGATATCGTCGGCTGGAGGCTCAGCGAAACCAGCCGGGGCATATTCCTGGAGGGGATTCTGGGGGTTGAACGGCCGGAGGGGCATTTCCAGCAGGTGATCTTCCAGGGCGACGGCAAGCGCGCGGCCACCCTCGCCGAAGACGGCAGCCTTCAGGTCCAATACACCGGCGGCAGGTTCGCCGTCAGAACCTGGGAGGAAGAGCGCCAGACGCTGCTGAAGGCCGTGAAGATGGAACGGTTCCTTCAGGCGCTGATCATGAGCCTCATCCTGGTGCTGGCCGAGTTTTTCATCTTCGTCATCATCACCACCATGGTATACGAGAAACGCCGCGACATCGGCATCCTGAACGCCGTCGGGTTTACGCGCGGGCAGATATGCCAGGTCTTCCTCACCTGCGGCCTGGCCATCGGGGTGGTGGGCGCCGTGGTCGGGGTGACCGGCGGGGTGCTGTTCGCGGACAACATCAACGCCATCCGCAATTTCGTCCACCACGCGACGGGCTGGGACCCGTTCCCCGCCAACGTGTACTACTTCTCGGAAATACCGTCGCACATAGGGCTGCTCACGCCGCTGCTCACTGGTGGAGGGGCCATTGTCTGCGCGCTGCTGTTCAGCATCGTGCCCGCCCTGCGCGCGGCGCGCATGGACCCCATCCGGACGCTGCACCACGAGTAGCTCCGGTCGCGACGAACCAGGAAAGGAAGGAGCGGAAGGATGATCTGCGTGATCGCAACCATCGAGCTGGAACCCGGCACCCGGGATGCTTACCTGGAGGAGTTCCACAGGCTGGTCCCCAGGGTCCGCGCCGAGGAGGGATGCATCGACTACGGGCCGTACGTGGACGCGGACAGCGGCCTGGAACCCCAGATTCCCCTCAGGGAGAACACGGTGACCGTGGTGGAGAAATGGCGCGACCTGGAGGCCCTCCGCCGGCACCTCCAGGCGCCCCACATGGCCGAATATCACGAGGCCGTCGAGGACCATGTAAAAGACGTACAGCTCCAGGTCCTGCAGCCCGCGTGAGCCGGCAGGGCGGCAGACCGAGTCCGCCGCCGCGCGTCTGCGGGACTGCAAACGCAGCCTGAATAGAAGTTCGCGTAAATGCAACATCACCTGTTAGTGATTGTGGTCGCGTGACTTACGGCAACATCCTGCTTGCCGGAGACACGTTCCGGACCTCGCCACAGCCCTGTAACCTCTTAGCAGCCTGTTGAAAAACAGTGGACTCTCAGCCGGGGGCGGCTGAGCTACATTGTAGAGTCGAAGACTGGCGCGTCGGTTTAGGTTGATGTTTGTGTTCTCCGTTTC
>CAZNGS010000058.1:0-26147 GCA_964572825.1 uncultured candidatus Brocadiaceae bacterium | reverse complement strand
AGGCGGGGCCACCGATCCGTCCCGGGCGCAGCAGTGGGGGCCGCAAAGGGCGCTGAAGGCCGATCGCATCGAGTGGCTTTGCACCGAGCCGCAGGCGACCACCCTGGTGGGCCACCGGGGCATCTGCGTGAAGGGTTTGTGCCTGGAAGGGCGGTTGGCGCTGGAGTTTGCCCGGATCGATTTTCCCCTCTGCCTGCAGGACAGTTCGCTGCGCGACGGAGCTGTTCTGCGTGCCGCTGAGCTGAGGACGCTTCGGTTGCCGGGCTGTCACTGTGGCCGGATCGAGGCGGCCGGCGTCAGGGTCCGCGGTGACCTGGTGCTGTCCGATGGCTTTGAGGCTCTGGGGCAGGTGGACCTCGACGGTGCCCTGGTGGAAGGGGACGTGGACTGTCGTCGGGGCAGGTTCCACGGGGCAGGGCCGGCGTTGTGCGCGGACGGCGCCGCCGTGCGCGGGGACGTGTATCTGCAGAGCGGTTTTCACTGCGGCAACGGGGCGAGTTTCGTCGGGGCCCGGATCGGCGGGGCACTGACGTGCAAAGGGGCGGACTTCGCCCCCGGCGACGGGGTGGCGCTCCGGCTCGACCACGCGCGGATTGCCCTGGGCGTGCGGCTGCACCACGGGTTTCGCGCGCACGGAACGGTCGCGCTGGTGGGCACCAGCGTGGGGGGCGACCTGGACTGCCGGAACGCGCGTTTCGAGAACCCGGGCGGCGTGGCGATCGACGCCAGGGGGGCGGACGTGGCGGGACAGCTTCTGCTGGGCGAGGCCCTCGAGGCAACGGGCACCGTCCGGCTTACCGGCGCCGTCGTGCGTGGCAGCGTGGATTGCAGGCGGGGGAACTTCCTGTGCGCGGAAGGGACGGCCCTCGATGCCCGGCGCATCCGGGTGGAGGAGGACCTGCTGATCCGGGACCGGTGCCGCGTGGACGGCGCGATCGACCTGAGCGGCGCGTCCGTGGCCGGCACGCTGGCGCTGCGGGAAGAGGAATCGGCAGGGCTGAGGGGCCTGGACCTGCGGCGCGCCCGGGTGGGCGTGCTGGCGGACGACCGCAGCGGCTGGCCGCCGCGCGGGGGGCTGCATCTGAACGGGTTTTCCTACCGGTGCGTGGCCGAGGGGGCGCCCGACAGCGCGCGGCTGAGGCTGGACTGGCTGCGCCGGCAGCCGAAGGCCGAATTCAACCTGCAGCCCTACCGGAGCCTGGCGGCGGATTTCGCCGGGAGGGGCCGCAGCGGAGACGCCCGTCGCGTGCTGTTCGGCGCGGCGATGGACCGCACCCGCAGAGCCCGGCTGAGCGTGTGGACGCAGTTGTGGCGCGGGCTGGCCGAGGCGGGGTTCGGCTACGGCTATCGGCCGCTGATGCCCGTGCTGTGGGCGGTGTTGCTGGTGCTGGTGGGGTGGCTGGTCTTTGCGAGGGCCCAGCGGGCGGAGCTGATGGTCAGAACGCAGCAGCCGGGCGCGGACTTCCATCCGCTTGTCTACTCGGTGGATGCCCTGGTGCCCCTGGTGGAACTGGGGCAGGAGGACGTCTGGCGCGCCGCCTCGAGCGGGGAGGCGGACGTGCCGGTCGTCGGGGACCTCTCCGTGCATCTGAGCACTGTCGGGGTGGGCGTGTTCCACCGGGTGCAGACGGTGGCGGGCTGGTTGCTGGCGGGATGCCTTGTGGTCGGAGTGGCGGGCTGGCTGATGGCGCTGCGGCGGGTGGCGCGTCTGAGCGAACGGCCCCCCGACCTCATCCCATGAGCATTTGGAGGAGGGCGCGTTCGGCGTGAAGGCGGTTCTCCGCCTGATCGAAGACCACCGATCGGGGACCCTCGATGACTGCGTCCGTGATCTCGTCGCCCCGGTGTGCGGGCAGGCAGTGCAGGACGATGGCGTCCTGCGCGGCGTGCGCCAGGAGTTCGCGGTTGACCTGGAATGGTCGGAACGCGCGGCGCCGCTGCCCGGCTTCTTCCTCCTGTCCCATGCTGGCCCATACGTCCGTGTAAACCACGGTGGCGCCTTGCACGGCGGTCACGGGGCAGTGGGTGGTATCAATGGTGCCGCCCGTTGCGGCGGCAATATCCTGGAGGCGGCCTGTGAATTCGTCGTCGAAACCGTATCCCTCGGGACAGCCGATGACGAAGGGCACGCCGAGCCGTGCGCAGGCGGCCGCCAGCGACCGCGCCACGTTGTTCGCGTCGCCCACGAAGGTCACGCGGGCGCGGGCCAGTTCGTCGAGGTGCTCCCGGATGGTCAGCAGGTCGCCCAGGGCCTGGCAGGGGTGCGCCAGGTCGCTGAGTGCGTTGATGACCGGTATGGTGGAGTGCGTGGCAAGCTCCTGCACGATGCGGTGTTCGTACACCCTGGCGGCGACGCCGTCCACGTAGCGGGACAGCACGCGCGCGCCGTCCTTGACCGGCTCGCGCACGCCCAGGTTGACGTCGTCCCTGGACAGGTAGGTGGTGGCGCCGCCGAGCTGGGTCATGGCGACCTCGAAGGAGACGCGGGTGCGCATGGAGGGTTTCTCGAAGACCAGCGCCAGCGTCTTTCGGCGGAGGGTCGGCTCCAGGACGCCCTCACGGGCACGCGCCTTGAGCCGGGCCGTCAGGTCGAGAAGGAGGCGGATGCGGTCGCTGTCCCAATCCAGAAGAGTTATCAGGTGCATGGGGCGCTCGTCACTCATATCTCGCCGTCCCGGGCCTTCTGCAGCCCTTCTTCGATGGCGTCCAGCCCCTCCTCCAGCAGCTCGGCGGGGATGTTGAGCGCGGGCAGCAGGCGCAGGACGGTCTCGTGGGTGCAGTTGAGGCGCACGCGCCGTTCGGTGAGGCAGTACTGGAAGACCGCCTTTCCGGGCCGGTCCAGCTCAATGCCCACCATCAGGCCTCGTCCGCGCACCTGCCGGATCATGGGGAAGCGTTCGGCCATTTCGTTCAACCGGCCGAACAGGTATTCGGAGGTCCGACGGCAGCTCTGCAGCAGGTCTTCCTCCTCGATGGTGCGGAAAGTGGCCAGGCCGGCGGCGCACGCCAGCGGATTGCCCCCGAAGGTGGAGGCGTGGGTGCCGGGCACCAGGCTGGCGGCGACGTCCGGCGTGGCGACCATGGCCCCGATGGGCATGCCGCTGCCCAGGGCCTTGGCCAGGGTCATGATGTCCGGCTGGATGTCGTAATGCTGGTAGCCGAACCACGAGCCGGTTCGGCCGACGCCGCTCTGGACCTCGTCCAGGATGAGCAGCATTCCCTCCCGGTCGCAGAATTCCCGCAGGGACTGCATGAACTGGTCGGTGGCGACGTTGATGCCGCCCTCGCCCTGTATGGGCTCGACCATGACGGCGCAGGTCTCCGCGTCGGCGGCGTCCCGCACGGCGTCCATGTCGTTGATCGGCACGTAGGAGAAGCCGGGCAACAGCGGCAGGTAGCCCGTGTGGTATTTATCCTGTCCGGTGGCCGTGATGGCCCCCATGGTGCGCCCGTGGAAGGAATCGTGCAGGGTGATGATCTTGTAACGGCCTTCTTTCTGCTTGTGCAGGCGGGCCAGCTTGATGGCGGCCTCGACGGCCTCGGTGCCGCTGTTGCAGAAAAAGGCCTTGCCGCCGAAACTGCGCTCGCTGATGACCCGGGCCAGCTCGCCCTGGGGGGGAATGTAGAAGGTATTGTCCACGTGCAGCAGCATGCCCGCCTGCCTCTGGAGGGCGGTCACCACGCGGGGATGGCAGTGGCCCAGCACGGTGGTGCCCCAGCCCGGCATCAGGTCGACGTAGCGGTTGCCCTCGCTGTCCCAGATGTGCGAGCCCTCCGCCCGCACGAAGGCGATGGGATGGCGAGAGTAGTTGCCGATAACGTAGCGGTCGAAGAGTTCTTTGATCTGCTCCAGTTCCATGCCAGACGTCCCTTCCATGTGGGTCAATCGAACATGGCTTCGACGAAGCTGTCGGGGTCGAAGGGCGTCAGGTCTTCGACCCGCTCGCCCAGGCCGATGAACTTGACCGGGATGTCGATCTGCTCTTTCATTCCGAAGATGACGCCGCCCTTGGCGGTGCCGTCCAGTTTGGCCACCACGATGCCCGTGACGTCGATGCTGTCGTTGAACTTGATGGCCTGGCTGATGGCATTCTGTCCGGTGGTGGCGTCCAGGACCATGAGGGTTTCGTGGGGTGCGCCGGGTATCTTCTTGGCCACGACACGGTGTATCTTCTGCAGTTCCCGCATCAGGTTGCGCCGGGTGTGCAGGCGGCCGGCGGTGTCGATGATCAGCACGTCGTAACTGCGGGCGATGGCCTTATCTGCCGCGTCGAAGGCGACCGCTGCTGGATCGGCGCTTTCGTTCTTGACCATGTCGGCGCCGATGCGGTCCGCCCATATCTGAAGCTGCTCGATGGCCGCGGCGCGGAAGGTATCGCTGGCGGCCAGCAGCACCTCCTGTCCCGCCGCCAGGAAGCGATGCCCCAGCTTGGCGATGGTGGTGGTCTTGCCGGAACCGTTGACGCCCGCCACCATGATGACCGCCGGCCGGTCTTCGGGCAGGTGGAGCCGGGTGTCCCAACCGGCCAGCTCCGCTTTCATCCCGTCTTTGAGGAACTCGATGACCTGCTCGGGCTTCTCCAGCGTGCCTTCCTCGTAGGCCTGCCGCAGCTCCTCGCAGAAGCGGATGACGGCGCGGGGGCCGACGTCGGCCAGGTAGAGATGCTCCTCGATCTTTTCCAGCAGCTCTTCGTCCAGCGTGCGATGCAGGGACAGCACTCCGCGCAGCCCTCCGGCCACTTTGTCGCGCGTCTTGCGCAGACCGGCGCGCAGCTTGCCCAGCACCCCACCGCCGGACTCGGGGTCTGTGGTGGAGTCCTCGCTCTTGCTACCGAACAGTCCGAAAGGTGCCATGGATGGCGGTTCTCCGGTGCGTTCAAAAGGGCGATCACACCAGCGCCAGCGCCTGCTGCCGCAACAGGTGGAGCTCGACGAAGGAGACGGTCTCCTGCCCCAGGCTGATGTGCGGCTTATGGGCGCCGTGGTAGTCGCTTCCTCCGCTGACCATCAGATCGTGGCGCCGGGCCAGCTCCAGCAGTCGTTTCTCGACCTCGGGGCCGTGATTGGGGTAATGCACCTCGATGGCATCCAGGCCTTCTTCGACCATCTGCGCCAGGCGTTCGTCCAGTTCCGGCACCCGGCCCGGATGGCACAGAACGGCGCAGCCCCCCGTCGAATGCACCAGGTCAATGGCCTCCGCCGGGCTGATCTTGACCTTGGGGACGTAGGCGGGACGGCCCACGGACAGGTAACGGTCGAACGCCCGGGTGAGCTGCGAGCAATAGCCGCGTTGGACCATCTGCCGCGCCACGTGGACCCGGCCCACCATCGCCCCGGCCCCCTCGATGATACTATCGGCGTCGATGATGACGTCCACTTCCTTCAGCTTCCGGGCCATCTCGCGCACGCGCTCCTGGCGCGCCTGGAGCAACTCCTCGAGCCGTCCGGTCAGGCCCGGGTTCGCGGGGTCCACGAACAGGCCGGCGATGTGTATCTCCACGTCGTCGGCGTCCTGGGGCACGTCGGCGTAGGCGCTCAGCTCCACGCCTGCGATGACGAGCACATCGTGCTCAGATGCGGCCGCGCGGGCGGCGGCCACACCCTCGACGGTGTCATGATCGGTCAGGGCGATGGCTGCGAGGCCGGCCTTTGCGGCCAGGCGCGGGAGCTCGTGGGGCTCGTCGGAGCCGTCGGAGGCGCAGGAGTGGACGTGCAGGTCCGCCCTGGCCAGGGGGTCGGGTCTCAGACGATCGTTGACCCGGGTGTTGTAAATGCGATCGAGCACGCCGTTGATGAACATCGGGGAATTCTCGGTAATGTATTTCTTGGCCAGCTCTATGGCTTCATTCATGGCCACCTTGGGCGGCGTCTGGGGCCTGAACAGCAGTTCGTATACGCCCAGGCGCAGTATGTTGCGGTCGCTGGCGGCCATGCGCTCCAGCTCCCAGTTCTCGGCGGTCTGGCGAATGATCTGGTCGAGCAGGCGACGATGTTCCAGGCAGCCGCGGACAAGACCCATGGCCATCTGAGCCACTTCGGTGTCCGCCCGCCCGGAGCAGAAGCTGCGCAGCTCCTCCACCGTGCGGCTCTTCAGCAGGTCCTGCTGGTAGAGCGCCTGGAGGGCCAGTTCCCGTGCCTGCGTTTCTTTCCTCAATTGCTTTGCCATCTTGAGCTTGCCGGAGAAGACCGCGGGCCCGCGAAAACACAGTGCCCCCGGTCAAGGAGAACGTCTCGGCTGAGACGGTTCATGGCCCGGGCGGGTTGGCCGACACCGTTACTCTGGCGGCAACTGGTCCATCAGGTCCGCCATCTCGATGGCGGCCATGGCTGCTTCGGCGCCCCGATTGCCCGCTCGCGCCCCGGCCCGATCCACCGCCTGTTCGATTGTTTCGGTGGTGATTACTCCGAATATGACCGGCAGGTCAACCTCCAGACCCACCTGGGAGATACCCCGGGCGGCCTGAGAAGCCACGAAGTCGAAGTGGGAGGTCTGGCCCCTGAGGATGGCCCCCAGGCAGATCACAGCATGAAACCTGCCCGTGCGGGCCACCCGCCGGGCGGCCAGCGGCAGTTCAAATGACCCCGGCACCCGGAAGACCTCGACGTCCCCGGGCGCCGCGCCGTGCCGCAGCAGGGAGTCCTGGGCTCCGCTGAGAAGCCGGCCGGCGAAGAACTCGTTGTAGCGACTGACGACCAGGGCGAAGCGCTTGCCGCTGGCGTCCAGCCTGCCGTGGTGCTCGGTTATCTGCGCCATTTTCGCCCTCGGTGACCCAAAGGTTCAGAGGCCGGTGGACCGGTAAACATAATACTATAGGGAAACCGGTGCGTCGACGCAAATGCTTTCAGGCTCCCCGCCGGACGCCCGGAACGGGCAACTGTTGGACCAGGCCCTGTTGAATCTGCGGCTCCAGGGCCCGGCGGACCTCCTCCTTGGCGGTCAGGTACAGCACCTGCCAGCCCCGCTGGACGATCCTGTTGAGCAGCTCCACCTGGCGGCGCAGCCGGTCCGCGTCGGCCTTCACGAAGGGATCGTCCATGATGAAGAACCCCTTCTGCTCGCCCAGCAGGGCCTCGCCCAGCGCCAGCCGCACGGCGAGGTAGAGCTGATCGTAGGCACCCCCGCTCAGCCGGCGGGCGTCCAGGACGGTTCCGTCTTCTGCCCGCACGCATACGCGTCGTCCGCCATCCTCGCCCCGTTCGTAGAGAACCGCCTCGTACAGTCCGTCGGTGATCTCGGCCAACAGGTGACTGACGGCGCTCTCGGGGCCGAACAGTTCGGCCACCTTGTCTTCTTCCTGCCGGTTGATCTGCTCGAATATGGCGATGGCCTCCCGCGCCAGCTCGGCGCGGCTCTCGTGACGTTCCACGAACGCGGCCAGGCGGTCCTGGATCGTTTCCAGGTCACGCAACGTCTGGCAGTGGAGGTAATCGTCCTCCAGGCGCAGGATTTCGTTGGCCCGCCGGGCCACCTCCTCCAGTTTCTTACGGAGGCCCTCGAGTGCCCGCTGCAGTTCCCCGCGCCGATTCACCAGTTCCCGGCGTTTGCGCTGCAGCTCCTGCACGCGGTGCTCCGAGTACTCGACCGCGGAGACGCTCTCCGCATGCTGGGCCAGCGGCCGGAGCTTGTCTTCCCAGTGGCCCAGGTTATCCTCGGGGCGCTCGGCGGCGCTGCCCAGCCGGCTCTCCAGCACGGCGGCGTGGGTGCGCACGCTCTCCAGATGACGCTCTCGCTCGAGGACGCGCTCCCGGTACTGCGCCGGCCCGGACAGGCCGGATCGGGTGCGGATGTCGGCGATGGCCCGTCGGGCCGATTCGAGCTTTTCTCGGGCCTGGGGCAGTTGTGTTTCGGTGATCTGTTCCAGTTTTTCGCGGGCGACCCGGCAGTCTGCGGTAAGCTGTTGGACGGCAAGGGACGTCTTCTCACGCTCGTCGTCCAGGCATCGGATGGCCCGCCGAATCTCCTCGGTGGTTTCTCCTTTCAGTGCGATCTGGGCGGCGCGCCGGCGCAGGGCGGCCAGTTGCGCGTCCGCCCGACCCCGCCGGAGGGCGTTCCTCAGCGCCACAATGCCGCAGGCAAGGGCGGGCAGGCCGAACAGGCCGGCCAGGGCCAGCGCCCAGGCAGTATGCACGGCCAGTGAAGCGCCCAGGGCCAGGGCGGTCAGCAGTGCCAGGACCAGCCCGGCACGCTTGAGAAAGTGCTCGGCGGGTCCCAGACTCCGCAGGGCCTGGACGCTCCGGTCGTGTTCCCGCATCTGGAGCTGGAGCTCTTCTGCGTCGTCCGCACGTCGCTTCAGAACCTGGAGCTCGCGCCCCTTCTCGGCGTGTCGCGCCTCCAGTTCTTCTATGGTTTGGCGCAACCGCTGGAGCTCCGATTGGAGGCGCTTGACCTGGTCGGCCGCCTTGCTCGCCTTCTGCTCCTGGGCTTCCCATTCGTCCAGTTCGTCCGCGGAGTAATCCTTCAATTGTTCGGCTGCATGCAGCGATTTGCGCAGGTCGTGCAGCGCCCGGCTGCAGGCGTGATAAGTGTCACGCTTGCGCGCCTCTTCCAGAGCCTGCAGTTCCCCGTCGATGCGCTCGATCTCCTCGGAAGCCTGGACCAGTTCCCGCTCGACTTCCGCCAGGGCCCGGCTCTCGACTTCCTCGTGCAGGCGCCCGATCTCCTTGCGCAGTCCGCGGGCACGCTCGAGGCGCGTTTTGAGCTTGCCGTGCTCCTGCGCGTCGGAGATGCGCAGGTCCGTGGGCGTAAGCATGGCGATGTCCCGCAGCCTGTCGCAGACGGCTTCGATGTCCCTGGTCTTCAGTCCGGTCAGTCGATCGGCGACGCTGCTGTAGAGGCCGGATTCCTGGGGGAGCACCAGGTCGCTGTTGCGGATGACGAAGACGTTGCGCCAGTGCATGGGCCGCAGGTCGCACAGGTCCAGAACGCTCCCATCCTCGGGCAGCTTATGCTCTCCGTCGGGGGTTTCCAGCACCAGGTGGCCCTCGGGGTTCTCATCGACGCGGTCGATGCCTGCGATGGCGCGTGCCTCCTTCTGCAGCAGCATGCGGGCCAGGGCCTCGACCAGCAGAGTCTTGCCCTCCTCGTTCGGGGCGAAAAACAGGGTGAACCCGGCCGGCCGGACCACGCCCGTCTCCCGCAGCGGCCCGTATCGCAGGACGGCGAACTCCGCTATCTTCACAGCCGTGCCTCCCTCATCGCCCGCAGGGTCAACTCGATCAGCCGTTCCGCCCGGTCCGGGTCGTCCATCCGCTCGGCCCGTTGCCGGAACTGCTGGAAAAGATCGTTCTCGAGGATGCGGGAGATGTCGTGGAAGTCGAACTCGGCGGCCGCACAGTGCTGCGTCAATGCGGATATCTGCTCGACCAGTTCGGATTCGGTCTGCCCGAGGGCCGCGCAGTCCACGTATCCCTCCACGCGCAGCAGGGGCATGGCCGCCGGGTGGAGATCCTCCAGCCGGTCGGTTACGACCTGCTGCGGGGACCGGTCGTCGGATGGGTCCAGCCTCACCGTCACGTTCTCGTAGTGGGGCGTGTCCAGGGGATAGCCCGTGGGCGGAGCGCCGATCTCGAACAGGTTCACCTGCCGCACGCCGGTCTCGCGCCGGGTGATGGCGACCGGTGAGCCCGAGTAGGCGAACCACCTGTCACCGTCCAGCCGCCACCGGCGAAGCGTGCGGTGGAAGTGGCCGGCCAGCACGTAGCGGACGGGCAGGTCGGCGAACTGGGAGAGCCTGACCGGCATGTAGCGGTCCGTGCCCTCCTGACCGAAGTCGGCGCGGGAGGTGTCCAGCGGCAGGGCGTCCAGCAGTTCGCCGTGATACAGCAGCACGTTGGTCTGGCCCTCGTGCAGCACGCCACGCAGCCGACGCAGGCGGGTCGCCAGCGCCTCTCCCTGGATGTTCCTGAAGGGAAGACCGATGACGGTGACGTCGCCGGCGCGCCGGGGCCTCAGCTCATCCAGCACGTGGGCCCTGTCGCCGAAGTAGCGTCCGCCGCAGTACGCTTCCCGGTCGTGATTGCCGGGCAGCAGAAAGATGTCAAAGGACGTGCCGGAGAACAGACGCCGCAGCGGGCTGAGGAGCTGTTCGGCATCCACGGCGGCGTCGAACAGGTCGCCGCACACAACAAGAGCGTCGACATCCTGCCTGTCGGCCAGAGCCAGCAGGTCATGGAGGGTTTGCCAGCGCTGGTCGTCCCGCTCCCGCAGGTGGAGATCGGCTGTGTGCAGTATCTTCAAGTTCGCCTCGCTGTGGGATCGGCCGGGGCACTGTTCCCATTGTAGGGCGGGCCGCCGGGGCGTCAAAGGCCAGCGGGCGCTTGCATCTGCCCGTGCTTTGCTCAATCATGTACGTGGTGACCCGGAGGTGGAGCAGATGAGCAAAGGAGGCCGCGGCGAACACGGTCACGCGACGTTCGATCACACGGCGGACGTGGGCCTGCGTGCCTGGGGCCGGGACCTGCCGGAATTGTTTGAGGAGGCGGCAGCGGCATTGATTGAAACGCTGCTGGACCCGGCGACGGTTCGCAGGGAGCAGGCCGTGACCGTGCGCGCCCGGGGGCAGGATGCCGAGGACCTGTTGGTGGGATGGTTGGAGGAACTGGTGTTTCTGAGCGAGGCGGAGAATTTCGCGCCCGCCGCCGCCAAAGTCGAGGAGCTCAGCGAGAACGCGGTGCGGGGCACCGTCTGGGGAGAGCCCATGGATCCGGGCCGCCACTGGCTCCGCAGCGAGGTCAAGGCGGTCACGTATCATGACCTGGCCATCCAGGAAACCGAGACCGGCTACGCCGTGGAGATCGTGCTGGACGTGTGAAAGTCTCGAATCCGTTGCAAAGGGAGGCAATCATGGCCGAGCGAAACTACGACATCAGGCAAGTCTCCCCGTTCGTATGGGAGATTACGCCCTTCGGGGGTATGCGGGTTCCCGTTCGCGTGTATGCGGATGCCCAACTGCTGGAGGGCATCGAATCGGACAACACCATTCAGCAGGCGATCAACGTGGCGCATATGCCGGGAATCGTGCGCGCCTCGCTGGCCATGCCCGACGCCCACTGGGGCTACGGGTTTCCCATCGGCGGCGTGGCCGCTTTCGACCCGGCAGAGGACGGCGTGGTCTCGCCCGGAGGGATCGGCTACGACATCAACTGCGGCGTCCGAATGGTCCGCACGGACCTGACGCGCAAGACCGTGGAGCCGCGCATCCAGGACATGGTCAACGCCCTGTATGACAACGTTCCCTGCGGAGTCGGCTCTTCCAAGGCCATACGCAAGCTCTCCGAGAGCGACCTGCGGGAAGTGTGCATCAAAGGCGCCCGGTGGCCGGTGGAGCACGGCTTCGGCACCGAAGATGACCTGGAGCGCACGGAGGCGCAGGGGGCGCTGCCGGGCGCCGACCCGGACGTGCTCAGCGCCCGCGCCATCAAGCGGGGCAGGCCACAGATGGGCACTCTCGGCAGCGGGAACCACTTCCTGGAAATCGACGTGGTCACGGAGGTCTACGACGAGCGTGTCGCCGACGCGTTCGGGATCGCCGAGGGGCTGATCGTTTTCCAGATACACTGCGGCTCCCGCGGTTTCGGCCACCAGGTGTGCACGGACTTCCTGAAGACCATGCGCCGCGCCACCGAGCGCTACGGCATCAGCGTGCCCGACCGGCAACTGGCCTGCGCTCCGCTGGACTCCGATGAAGCAAAGCGCTACCTGGCCGGGATGGCGTGTGCGGCCAATTACGCCTGGGCCAACCGTCAGACCATCCTTGCTCTGCTGGAGCGTGCCGTCAAGCAGGTGTTGGACGCGGACAGGGCGGGGATCAACCTGCGGCAGGTCTACGACGTGTGCCACAACATCGCCAAGTTCGAGGAGCACGACGTGGACGGCGAGAGACGGGCCCTCTGCGTGCACCGCAAGGGCGCCACCCGTGCCTTCCCGCCGGAGCATCCCGAGACGCCCCGGCCGTACCGCGCCGTGGGCCAGCCCGTGCTGATACCGGGTGACATGGGCACGGCCAGCTACCTGCTGGTGGGCACCCAGAGGGCCATGAAGGAGACCTGGGGAAGCACGTGCCACGGCGCCGGGCGGGTGATGAGCCGCAAGGGGGCCATCCGCAAGGCCAGGGGCAGGAGCATCAAGCGAGAGCTGGCCGACCGCGGCGTCACGGTGCGCTACGAGGGCCGCGACACGCTGGCCGAGGAGATGCCCGAGGCCTACAAAGACGTGGAGTCCGTCGTGAGCGTCATGCACGAGGCCGGCATCACGCGAAAAGTGGCGCGCCTGGAGCCGATGGGGGTTGTCAAAGGCTGAGCAGCCGGTTTTTTCCCCGCCGCATTCCTGCCATAAAACGCGTCCGCAGGCGCCCAGAGGGAATTCTGCGGCTCCGGAGCTTGCTCACCGTTGCTATCCGCCCGCCGGAGCGCATTAAACTAACGTGAGCTATCGGCATGCCGGCGTTCCAGAGCGCCGGCAGTGTGCCGGTTGGGTGTCGGGCGGGTCCTGGACAGGCGCGGTGCGATGCAACTGAACTGCCCCTATTGTGAGAGTTCCCTCGAGGTCGAGACCGGTTCGCAGCAGGCACGCTGCCCGCAGTGCGAGCGTGCGTTTCCGGTCCAGGAAGGCGCCGAGACGACCTGCCCCAAGTGCGGATGCTCGCTGACCGTGCCGGAGGGGGCGGATGCGGTCCTGTGCGGCCAGTGCGGATACCTGATCAGCGCCTCTCCCCCCGCCGGTCCGGAGTCCCCACAGCAGCCCCCGCCGTCGGCCCGCCGGCATTCTCCCACCAATAAGGACACCACGGTATTCGAGTCCCCGGAGGATCACCGCCAGGCGCAGCTCCGCGCGGTCCAGGAGGAGTTCAGCGACCGCTACGAGGTGCTGGAGTGCCTGGGGCGCGGAGGCATGGGGATCATCTACAAGGCCCGCCAGAAGCAGCCCGAACGGGTGGTGGTGCTGAAGGTGATGCTGAACGGGCGCTTCGCCTCCGAGAAGTACCACGCCCGCTTCGAGCGCGAGGTGCAGGCCGTCGCCCGATTGAAACACCCGGGGATAGTCTCCGTCTACGAGTTCGGGGAGGTGAACGGCCAGCCCTACTTCACCATGGAGTACGTGGAGGGCTGCAGCGTCAAGGAATACGTGCTTCGGCACGAGCTGGGCAAGAACGAGATCTGCCGGCTGATGTTGGACATCTGCCGGGCCGTAGCCTACGCCCATCAGCGGGGCGTGATTCATCGGGATATAAAGCCCAGCAACATCCTGGTCGACGGCGCCGGTAACCCGCGCCTGCTGGACTTCGGGCTGGCCCACCTGGCGGGGGACTACGGCCCGGAAGAGGCCGCCAGCAGACGGGGAGAAGTCATGGGAACTCCCGCTTACATGAGCCCGGAGCAGGTGGGAGGCCGCCCGGACGAAATCGACATCCGCACGGATGTATTCAGCCTGGGAGTGCTGTTTTACGAGTTGCTGACCCGGCGCGTGCCCAAACCCCTGGGCGGCGGACCCGACGAACCGATGCGCAGCACCCGCCGGTATCTGTTCAAACCGCCTTCGGAGCTCGATCCGGCCATCGACGCCGACCTGGACGCCATAGTGATGAAGGCCCTGGCGGAGGAGAGGAACCACCGCTACCAGAGCGCCGTGGAGATGGCCGAAGACCTGGTCCGATACCTGCAGGGCTGGCCGGTGGAGGCGGGCCCGTCCACGAGCTGGTATTACCTGCGCAAACTGGTGTGGCGACGCCGCTACGTGGCGCTGCCCATTGTGCTGCTGGGCCTGGCCGCCCTGGCGGCGGCCGGGGTGTTCGTCTGGGACCTGCACAAGCGAGAGCGCCGCGCCAGGGCCGCCGCAGCAACCGCACGGCAGCAGAGGCAGGAGCTGGTCAACTTCCTGATCGAGCTGGACGCCGTCCGAAGCAGCGTGGACGACCTGATGATCAAGGGGCGCTGGCAGGAAGCCTTTCAGGCGGCGGTCTTCGCCGAAGAGCACCTGCCGCAGGATGCCGGTTACGAAGGGTTCACCGAGGCGGTGCGCTCCAGGCTGGCCGCGGCCACCACCGGAGAGGCCGACCAGGTGCGTAAGCTGGTGCGTCAATTGCTGTTCCGCAACGCCCGGGAAAGGCTGCGCCGGCTGGAGGAACTGGCAGCCGTGGCTGACCTGCCGGAGTTGGCCGAGCAGGTGAACGAGCTCTCGGGGCAGTTCGAGGACGAATGCTACCAGAGCGTGCTCAGCTACATCCAGCGCAACGGCGGCGGCATCCGGGTGCTCGAGGAGTTCCTGGCGGAATGGCCCCAGAACCGTCACGCCGACGAAGCCCGATCTCTGCTGGTGGAACTGCGCAAGCACATCCGGTACAGCGAATGGCCCTTCGATGCCGAGCAGGCCCGGAGGCGCCAGGAAGAGACCGCCCGGACCCTGGGAATTCCGGCCCGCCGCACGCTGGCCCTCACGCGGGACACTGAACTCGCCCTGGTCCTCATACCGGCGGGCGAATACGACATGGGGGTCCCCGCCGCCAGCGAGAAGTCCGAGCCCGACCAGAGTGCGCCGCATCGCGTGCGGATTCCCGACCCCTTTTACATGTCGGCCACGGAGATCACCCGTCGCCAGTTCGAAGAGGTCATCGGCCGGGTGCCCGACCCTCCGGAGGGGCTGGGGGATTCAGAGGAACTGGACGATCTGCCCGTCGCCGTCTCCTGGGAGGAGGCACGGCGGTTCTGTCTGGAGCTGGGCCGCCGGAGGGACCTCCAGGTCCGGCTGCCCACGGAGGCGGAGTGGGAATACGCATGCCGCGCAGGCGCTAAAGAGCTGTTCGGCCACGCCGGCTCTCCGGAAGCGCTCACTGATTACGCCTGGTGCCAGTCTAACTCCGGCGGCACGGTTCACGCCGTCGCCGGCAAGCGGCCCAACGTGTGGGGCCTCTACGATGTGCACGGCAACCTGCTGGAATGGTGCCACGACTGGTACGACAGCCGCTACTACTTCTCCTCCCCCCTGGACAACCCCCAGGGCCCCGAAGAAGGGCGCTACAAGGTGCTGCGGGGCGGGTCCTACGCCGACGAGGTCGCGGACCTTCACGTGGCTTTTCGCCGGGCCTACCTGCCGGACGCCCGCCAGCCCATGTACGGATTTCGCATCTGCGTCGAGCCTTTCGCCGAGCAGAGGGAACTCCCGGTGACCATGCCCATCCTCTCGCCAGGGGGCCCCGTCGAGTCACCCCCCGACGCAGCCCGCGATGAGACAGGCGGCGCTACTCCTTCGTGATGCGCACCGCGCCGGAGGGGCATGCCTCCGCCGCCCGTCGACATCTCTCTTCGAGCTCCGGGGGGACCACGCCCATCTGAACCCGGGCCACGCTGCCCTCCACCTGGAACACTTCGGGGCATATCTGCTCGCACCGCGTGGAGCAGATGCACAGGTCTCTGTCCACCATCACCTTCACCTCATCCTCCTCCGCTCACGTGGGTCCCCGGTGATGGTACGGCCGCTGCGGCCTGCCGGCAAGGGGCGAGCTCCGGCGCCGGCCGGCGGGTGAAGACGGCCTTTGAGCCCTTTTTTTGCCCCCGTTTTCCGGCGGCCAAAATCCGTCCCCATCCGCGCGGGACCGATGCGTATTTGCTTAAATCGAAGATACTTACAACTGCCGGACACCGTTCGCTCGTCCGCTTTCCTTGCGACCGCAGGTGGAGATTTGTTTTGTCATAGTCACATTGGATACAGTGTCGCGTGAGTATAAGCGGGGTCGGGCGCGCGGGTGCTGAGAGCAAAGCAAGGGGATGGACACACATGAAGGCAAAAGAGACTCAAATGCTGGGCATACTGGCCTTGATCGCGGTGGGGATAATCCTGCTGTCCATGTGGGGGAGTGAAGGCGAGCCCGACCAGGTGGCGATGGACCGGGGGGGCTCCGGCGCGCAGAGCGTTGCCGATGAAAGCGACCTGGAGCGCCTCTACCGGGAATTGCTGTCCCCCGTCTCCGCCGAGGGGGGGGAGGCGGCGGACCCGGCCGAAGGGGAGTACACCATCGAACTGGGCCCCGCCTCGACGGAGCAGTGGCCGGCCCCGAATGAAGAGCGGATAATCCGCAACGTGATCGAAGAGCGCCCGCCGCAGGACATATCTCTGAATCCGCCGGACCCGGAGACGGAAAAGGAGGGCGATCCCGCACCCGAGCCCCGGCCGACGCCGACGAGGACCGTCGTGCACATCGTCCAAAAGGGCGAGACTCTCTCGGCCATCAGCCAGCGGTACTACGGGACGTCCGGGCGCTGGAAGGAAATCCTCAAGGCCAACCGGGATGTGCTTTTGGACCCCCGGCTGCTCATGCCCGACATGAAACTCACCATCCCGGCCGTGGCGAACGCCGCCGGGCAGGACAGGCGCAGTCGCACGCTGTCCAGCCAGACCGCCGATTCAGCCGACGCCCGCGTCCACACGGTGCGCCGGGGGGAGACTCTGTACAAGATCGCCGAGAAGTATTACGGCGACGGGGGCCGCTGGAAACAGCTGCGCGACGCAAACTCGAGCGTTGTGTCCGATCCGCAGGACCTGCAGGCGGGCATCAAGCTGCGGGTACCGTAAGGGCGACATTCAGCCGGCCGGGGACCGGAGCTCCCGCCGGCAGAACTCAAAGGACATCCAGCACGGCCACGGCCCGAATGGGCGATCCCGTTCCCTCCCGGAGCTTCAGCGGCAGCCCCATGAACAGGGATCGCTCACCCGCCACCTGCGACAGGTTCCTCAGCCCCTCCACAATGGGCACGTCGTGGCGCAGCAACGTCACGTGCGCGGGCCTGCCGCGGTTCTCGCTCCAGTCAATGGAGCCCTGGTCGGTCCCGACCAGCTTCACCCGGTGATCGAGCAGGAACTCCGCAAGCTCGCCCGAAATACCCCCGTAGACCGGCTCACCCGCCGGCGTGTTTAGCTGAAAGAGAACGACGTCGCCGTCTTCGAAGCTCACCTGCCGGTCGCGCAGATTGTCGCGAAACGGCTGGACCGGCAGGTCGCCGCCCCGGGGCCCCTGATCTGAGAAATCCGCGACGACCGCCGGGCCGCAGAAGGCTTCCACGGGTATCTCGGCGATGCTTTTGCCGTCCGGGTAGAAGTGCAGCGGCGCATCAACGTGCGTGCCGGTGTGGTCGCAGAAGTTCAGCGCCTTTGTGGCGAACCCCCGGCATGGTTCCTCCAGGTTCGGAGCCGTGTCCTCGTGCCGCAGGTGGTCCTTGATGGACACCTCGTAATGGGCTTTCTGTGTGTCGTAAATCTCACCGCTCAGATCGACCAGGCGCATGTTTGTCCCCTTTATTCGATGAGGGCGACTTCGTGATCGGCGATGCGGGGAATGGTGAAACCCAGGTCGCCGTCTTCAAGCCCGTGCCGCACCCACTGCCCGGAGACCAGCAGGCGCACGCTCTGCCCCTGACAGCCTTCGGGAAGCGGCAGACGGACGGAGACGTCGTCCACGGGCAGATATTCCTCCCGATAGCCCGGGTTGACGTTGGCCCCGCTCAGGTTGACTACGTGCAGGATGAGTCGTGCCGGCTGGCGGTAGAGGTGGCAGTCCAGATAGCCGGGCCCATCCACGGTGAACGGGAAGCCGCCCCGTGCGGCCCAGCGCACGGCGTTGGCCAGCAGGTCACCGTGGTCCGGCACTGCCTGACGTCCGTAACGCCGGTCCACGTCCCCGGCGAAGTAAACTACGCGCCCGCCGGAAGCGGTCTCCCGTGTGACGATGGCCGGTATCTCGGTCCTCGGCTCCCGCATCCAGCTAAACTCCGGCGGATAGATGGGAAATGCGGGGATGTAGGTGGCGATGACCTCCGCCCTCTGGTCGGCGTCCACCTGCTGGAGTGTTCCGCCCAGTGGCAGAAGGTCGGTCTGCTCGGACCCGTTCAGTACCGGGTGGCGGGGAAGTTGCCGGCCCGCGTCGTCGGCCTGGTTCAGCTCCGGCAGCAGCCGCATGTAATTGTGGCCGCCGTGAAAGGCCCAGTCGGACATCGGCTCGCCTTCGATGCCCCGGACGGCGCCGGTGTGGCGGACGCCCAGGATGTCGCGCAACGCGAAATCGTCCCGCCACTCCCCCCACTCGTCCAGCAGGCTGGTGCAGCCCGTGGCGACCAGGCTTCCGCCCGCCTCCACGAAACGGCGCACGGCCCGGCACTGCTGCGCGGTCATGACGCCGAGGTCGGGCAGAATCAGAGCGTCGAACCGCTCCGCGTCACGCTGGACGTGGTCCGCGTGCACGGGGATCAGGGGGATCCTGGCCCGCACCAGGGCGCGGTGGAAGCCCTGCCAGGGGAGCTGGACCCGGTCGGCGGCGTGGTCGCGGCCGTAGAAGTCGATGTTGCGCTGGGACCACAGCATGCCCACGTTGGCGACCGGCTCGCGGTCGTAGAGGTATTCCTCATTCTCCTCGTGCCACCGCATGAGCTCCCCGGCGATCCGGAACTGGCGGCGGTCTTCCTGGCGCGCCCCGACGTGATGCCACCAGGGAGAGATGCCGCCCGCGAAGCCTTCGATCATCCAGGTCCTCGCTTCGGCCGGGGGGCTGGCGGCGCGGCGAAATGTCTGCTCGCCGCGCACGTACATGGCCATACTCTCGGGGATCACGACGTCGTGGCCGCCCAGCTCGTGCAGGAGCTTGCCGCTGAGGCTGTTCTGCTCGAACCCGGTAATCGTGCGCGACTGCTGGTCACACATCATGATCGGTGAGCGCGCTGCCACCTCCTTCAAGTCACAGAACGAGAGGTGGGTGGCGACCGGGTTGGCGTTGACCATGCCGAGCCACAGGCAGTCGGGACCGCCGTGCTGGCGGGTGACGCGATTGTTCAGGTCCCATATCTCCAGGCGCCGCCCGTAGCTCCACTCGACCCACCGCCGGTAGGCGTCGTCCTCCCAGGCGGGCTCGCCCGGCAGGTCCAGCCCCGTGGCCTCCCGGAACCGGCGGGCGCAGTTCTCGCAATGGCATATCCACCTGCGGCCCATGCCCGTCCAACTGTTGTCCGTGAAACCGTCGGGATGATAGCGCTCGATGATCTCCCGCAGCACCTCGGGCAGGTACTCGCGGTAGTAAGGGCCGTTCACGCAGGCCTGGTAGCGATCGCCGGCCCGGCAGGGCTCGCCTTTGGCGTCGACGCAGAACCAGTCCGGGTGGGCCCGGTAGAGGGGTTCGTTGGCCCGGTTGGAGTCCATCCGGGCCAGCAGGGCCAGCCCCTCGACACGGGCGGCCTCGGTCACCTCACCAAACAGGTCCCGGTCGCCCAGGTGCTCGGCCCGATACTGCAGCTCGAACCGCGTGGGGTAGTAGGCGACGATGCCCCCGGCGTTGACGATGATGCCCTGCACGCGGGTGCGGCGCCAGTGCTCGCGCCAGAACTCCAGATCGTAGTGCCGGGGATCGATCTCGGTGATGTTGGTCTGCCCCCAGCGGCGCGCGCGGCGATACCAGGGCGCTTGTTCGCGGCTCGTATCGGTCATTTTCCGTTGCCGGTCCTCTATGAAGGCCTCAAACGTATCTCTGGTGCAGCTCATCGATGTCCACCCGTCCCGTTTTGTCCTCGCAGAGGGCCACGTTCTGCTCCACCCGCTCCGGGCTGCTCATGCCCACCAGTGCCACGTCCAGCAGGGGGTTGGAAAACTCGAACTGGATCAGGGCGGGAGTGTAGTTGAAAGTGTTCTCGGGATTGACCATCTTGATCCACTTCTGGAAGGTGCCGCAGGTGGTGGAGCGCATGGCGACGATGCCCATGCCCAGGGCCTCGGCGTCGTAGAGGCTGCCCGACTTCCAGCTCGGGTCGTAGGGGTGCTGGAAGATGAAGTTGTAGCAGACCTGCACGACGTCGAAACGCCCCGTCTCCAGGAGCTGGTAGAGCTGCTTGTTCTGGGCCTCGACGGTGAAGCCCAGGTACTTGATCAGCCCCTCCTCGCGCATCTGTTCCATCTGGTCCAGCATGCCTCCGTCGCACAGCACGGCCTCCACGTGCTGGTCGTTGTACACCGTGCCATGCACCTGGAGGAGGTCGATCCAATCGCGCCGCAGGTTCTGCAGGCTTCTCTCCAGGGATGCCCGCACCTGGTCGGCCTTCCAGACCCCGGCCTTGGTGGCGAGGAAGATGTCCTCGGGGTCCCGGTCCTGCAGGGCCTCCCCGAATATTCGCTCGCTGGCGCCCTCGCCGTAGCCGGCTGCGGTGTCGAAGTAGTTCACGCCCAGCTCGCAGGCGCGGCGGATGGCGGCGATCATGGGTTCTCTGTCTTCGGCCCTGTCGGGGTCGAACTCCCGCAGATAGTTCCGCAGGCCGGCGGTCGCTCCGCCGAATCCCAACCGACTTACCTTTCGGGTCGTCTTGCCCAGTATGGCGTATTCCACTATTCCTGTCCCCTGCTTGTGCGGTGAGGTTGGCGTGCCCAGCCAGGTGATCCTGTGTAACTAACATACGAACCGGCTGTGTGTCAACGGCACCGGCCCGGTCAGCGGGGGGCGCCGGATGGGTTGGCGCTGAGCCCGGTGCCTGCTATACTGTTGGCAGAGAAGGTCGGCACGCTTTGTGATCGTCGCCACGTTTGGCACGCAGGGAGGTCCCAGGGGTGGGGCTGGAGCGCCATTTTCAGGCTCTGGGAGGAGAGGAACTCCCGGACCAGTTCAGGCTCGACGGCGCCGTGTTCCGCCTCGAGCGGGAGTTCAAGCACAGCGGCCTTGCGGCGGTGGGACTCTACGGCCGCGGGGACGACAGGGTGGTTCTGAAGTGCTATCGCCGGGCCCCGTTCCTCGGGCTGCCGCTGCGCTGGGCGGGAAGACTGATGGCGCGCTACGAGGCGGCCGTCCTGCGCAAGGCGGGGGGCATCCGGGGGGTGCCGGCGTTCCGGGGGTTCCACGGGCCCACCGGCCTGGTGCGGGATTTCGTGCCCGGACGGCCGCTCTCGCGGGACGCCGACGTGGACGAACGTTTCCTGAGGCATTTGTTCCGCACACTCCGGGAGCTGCACCGCCGGGGGATCGCCTACGTAGACCTGGAGAAGGCCCGCAACATCGTGGTGGGGCGGGACGGGCTTCCCCACCTGATCGACTTCCAGGTGGCCTTCTTTGTCCCCGAGCGCTTTCTGGGCCGCACCTTTCCCTTCCGCTGGCTGCGCGGGCTCCTGCAGGAGGCCGACCTCTACCACGCCCGCAAGCACTTCCGCCGCCTGATGGGCGATCGACTCACCCAGCGACAGGCGGCCCAACTTCGCCGCAAGCCCTGGTTCGTGTCGCTGGGCAACGCCGTTCACAACCCTTTTAAAAAACTGCGGAGATGGTTTCTGAACACAAATCACTGATTGCGCATTTGTGCCGGCCCCCGGCCGCCCATCCCGCCCGGTGGGTCGTCGGCGCAATAGCAGCCTGCCTTTTGCTGCCCGCGTGGGCTCTCGGGGCGGTAACGCCGGTGGATCTCGAGGCGAAGATGCAGCAGCTCCGGCAGGACATTCGCGCGGAGCAGCGTGCCGACGGTTCGTTCGGGGGGCGGCAGTGGACTGTCGGCGAGACCTCGCTGTCCGTGCTGGCGTTGCGGGCGGCGGGGGTGCCGGCGGACGATCCGGCCGTCGAGAGGGGCGCGCGCTACCTGGTGGAGAACGAGGCCCGCGACAATCGAGGCGTTTACCAGACGGCGCTCCAGGTAATGGCCCTGCGGAGCGTCGGTCCCGAGCGCTACCTGCCCCAGATACGGGCGGGCGCCACCTACCTGATACGCGTTCAGCAGGGCTCCGGTGGCTGGAGCTACGGAGAGGCCGGACGGACGGACAATTCCAACTCTCAGTTCGCGTTGCTTGGACTGCACGCCGCGGCCCTCAGCGGGGTGAACGTGCCCGGCCCGGTCTGGGGGGACGCCCGCCGATACTACCTGGCCCGCCAGGGCCGCGACGGCGGCTGGGGATACCAGAACCGGGGCGGCAAAACCTACGGCAGCATGACCGCCGCCGGGGTGGCGAGCCTCTACATCTGCGACCTGTGGCTCCACGTGGACGGGGGACATTGCGGGGTCTACCCGGATGAACGCCCCATTGCCGCGGGCCTGGTCTGGCTGGCCCGGAATTTCTCCGTTACCCGAAACCCGGGGCACGCGCGCTGGAAGTTCTACTACCTCTACGGGCTCGAAAGGGCCGGCTCCATCCTGGCCCGCCGATACTTCGGCGGAGGGCAGTGGCGCAGGGACTGGTACCGCGAGGGCGTCGAACACCTGGTCGGCGACCCCGTCGATGTCGTCATGACCGGTGGGGGAAGCACCAGCGGGCTGGCCAGGAACTGCTTCACGCTGCTGTTTCTCGCCAAGGGCAACGCCCCCATGGTCCTCCATAAGGCCCAGTGGGGGGGCGGGTGGAACACGCACCGCTACGACGCGCGGTTCCTGGTGCAGTTCGCCGGGGAACAGTTCGGCCGCCCGCTGGACTGGCAGATCATACCGCTGGACGAAGAGATGTCCCTGGACCTGCTGATGGCCGCCCCTGTGCTTTACGTGAGCGGAAAGGGGCCGGTGCTCTGGAACCCCGGTCAGGCGGAGCTGCTGCGCAGGTACGTCCAGGCGGGAGGATTCGTCCTGGTGGAGGCAGCGAAGGGCAACGAAACCTTCGATAGGGCATTCCGCCGGGCCGTCAGGGACATCTTTCCCGACGAGCCGCTGGTGAAAGTCCCCCTGGACCATCCCATATACACCGCTCACTTCCACATGCTCGAGCAGGACCGACCGCCCCTGGAGGCGGTGGCCGGTCCTTGCTGGCTCTCGTTGCTCTATGCGCCCGAGGGACTGTCCTGCGAGTGGGACATTGCCCGCTTCGAGCATCCGCACTTCAAAATGGGCACGAACATCATCGCCTACGTCACGGACGTGAGCCAACTGGAAGGCAAGCTGGTGAAGCCGGAGTACTACGTGCCCTCCGAGGAGGAGCGGGAGCGGCGGGCCGGCGCGTTCGTGATGGGCCAGATCGTCCACTCCGGCCGCTGGCAGCCCCACAAGGTGGCATGGCCCCGCATACTGGAGACGGTCAGCGAACAGGCGGGCCTGACCGTCTTCAGCCGCCCCCAACCCATCGACCTGAAGGAGGAGAGCCCGTTTCAGGGCCACATGCTGTATTTGACCGGGGTGGAGGAGGTGGAGCTGAGCCGGCAGGTGCAGGAAAAACTGAGGCTCTACATCGAGCGCGGCGGGTTCATCTTCGCCGAGGCCGCCTGCGGCAGCACGCGGTTTGATCGGTCATTCCGGGAACTGATGAAGGAGATGTTCCCTGCCCGGGAACTCCGGCCCATGCCGTCGGGACATGCCCTGCTCGAATCGGGTGAGCCCGTGGAGCCGGTGCGTTACACCGAGGCCGTCCTTCGGGAGAACCCGGGTCTGAAGCGCCCGTACCTGGAGTTTATCGAGTCGGAGGGAAGGGCGGTGGTCGTCTACAGCAAGTACGATCTCAGCAGCGCCGTGGAGGGCCATCCGTGCCACCGATGCCCGGCCGTGCTGGAGCCGTCGGCGCACAAACTGGCCGTCAAGATCATCCTTTACGCGCTCTCGAGCTGACGCCCCGGCGGGGAACTCACTGGAGGCCGATGCACACCAGCCCCAGAATCACCAGCAGCAGCCACGCCGGCTCTCCATTGCTGAGGCACCGGCGTATCGACCAACCCGCCAGGCGAAGCATGCCCCGGGTGGAAGGCCAGCGCAGAGGCACAATGGCGGGGGTCGCCTCCCGCCATTCCTCCCACCGCTCACCGAAGCGGCGATGGAGTTTCTCATCCTCACGCCGGATAGCGGAACGGTAGAAGATGAAAAAGAACAGCGCCCACGCGGGAATGGCCCACAGGTGGCCGCTTGCCAGCGCGACTCCCAGGGCGATCAGGGCGTTGCCCAGGTACTGGGGATGGCGCACGAAGCTGTAAGGCCCGCGGGTCTCCAGCTCCCGGCTCTTGTTGACGTAGCCGGCGGCCCACAGGCGCATCATCTCCCCCAGACCGCACAGAACCACACCGGGAACATACATCCACGCCACCGGTCGGGCTATGACGACCAGCACAATGGCGAATGCCGCTCCCCCGACCTGTCGAAAGCGATACCGCCTGTTCCGCAGGTCGCCCCACAGTTTGCTCAAAGCTGCGCGCATCGGCTGGATCCACCCCATTCCCTTCAAGTCCAGAGACCCATCACGTTCCCCTCGGAGGGGGCCGGAGCGTGGCGGCCGACCCACACTGCCTCGTCCGATGCCGCATAAACTACCACAACCAGCGCGGTCGGCGCAATTGAAGTGGGCATTCCGGCGGCGATTCAATTGACAGCCCGACGGCGGGTTGTACAATAAAAGATTCTGCGATTCGGCCGATAACCGGCGCGTAGACGGGCCGGCAGCCGGAGGCGGCGTTGAAACATGATCAGACTGGCGATCACTGGCAAAGGCGGCGCGGGCAAAACCACCGTTGCCGTGTTCCTGGCGAAGCATCTGGCCGAGCGTGGTCGTCAGGTCATCCTCATTGACGCGGACCCTGATGCCAACACCGCGATGACGCTCGGCCTGGACCCCTCGGACCAGCCTGCACCCATCTCCGAGATGACGGACCTGATCGAGGAGCGAACGGGCGCCCGGGGCACGGGCGGCGAGTTGTTCTCGCTGAACCCGAAAGTGGAGGACGTGCCGGAGCGTTGCGCGGTCGAGGTGGGGGGGATCAAGCTGCTGCGCATGGGCCGGCTGGCCCGGGGTGGCTCCGGCTGCTTCTGCCCCGAAAATGCCTTCCTGAAGAATCTGCTTGCCCATCTGTTTTTCGCCGGGGACGCCGACGTCGTGCTGGACATGGAGGCCGGCGTCGAGCACCTGGGGCGTGGTACCGCGCAGGGCGTTGACCGCATGCTGGTGGTCGTGGAGCCCGGCCAGCGCAGCATCCAGACCGCCCTCACCATCCGGCGATACGCCGCGGACATCGGCATTGCAAACGTGGGTGTCGTCATCAACAAGTACCGCTCCCACGACGAGCTGCGCGCCATCGAAGAGCGGCTGGCGGACCTGGAGATTGTGGGGCGGTTTCCATACTCGGAGTCCGTGGCCGCCGCCGACCTGCAGGGCGCCTGCCCTTACACGGGCAGCCAAGAGCAGAGGGACATGGTGGCGCGGCTGCTCGACGCCGTTGCGGAGGGCGCCTCGACTTGATACACGGTGCGATCCCGAAGACTGAACGATAGCAACATACGGAGGGTCAAATGGCGACCAACGATGATCGGAAAAGTATTGACGGCGCGTCCCAGAGGATGATCGAGCACGCCGGTGCGTGCGGGTTCGAGCTGGCATGGGATCGCTACGAACAGATGCTGCCCCAGTGCGATTTCGGCAAGCTGGGCATCTGCTGCCGCAACTGTTCGTTGGGCCCGTGCCGTATAGACCCGTTCGGGGAGGGCGCTCAGCGGGGCATCTGTGGGGCCACCGCCGGCACCATCGCCGCCCGCAACATAGCGCGGGCCACCGCCGCCGGCGCGGCCGCCCATTCCGACCACGGCCGCGACATCACACACACCTTGCTCATGACCGGGTTGGGCAAGGCCGAAGGTTACAAGATCAATAATGAGAAGAAACTCCGGGCCCTGGCCGAGGAGTTCGGCCTGGACCTGGACGAGAAGGACATCAAGCGCGTGGCCGTGGAGGTGGCCGAGGCGGCATTGGCCGATTTCGGTCGCCAGGAGGGTATCCTCCGGCTGGTCAAGAGGGCGCCGGAGCCGCTCCAGGAAAAATGGGAGCGGGCGGGCGTGACCCCCAGGGGTATTGACGCCGACATTGTGCGCATCCTGCACGCCACCCACATCGGCGTGGATAACGAACCGATTCACATCCTCAAGCAGATGATCCGCACGGCCCTCGCCGACGGATGGGGAGGCAGTATGTACGCCAGCGACTTCAGCGACGTGCTGTTCGGCGGCCCCGATCCCATCCGTGCCACCTCCAACCTGGGTGTGCTGAAGGCCGATCACGTCAACCTCGTGGTCCACGGCCACGAACCCACTCTGTCCGAGATGGTGGTGGCGGCGGCCCAGATGCCCGAGATCAAGAAGGAAGCGCAAGAGGCCGGCGCCGAGGGCATCCAGCTCTCCGGCATCTGCTGCACGGCAAACGAGATACTGATGCGGCACGGCATCCCCGTGGCCGGCAACTTCCTGCAGCAGGAACTGGC
>CAZNGS010000057.1:0-26317 GCA_964572825.1 uncultured candidatus Brocadiaceae bacterium | reverse complement strand
TCAGCGATGCACCGCTGCGCCAAAAACCGCGCAGCATAATGTAGAAAGTCGAGTTTAGTTGACATAGAGTTATCGGGAACACTCGAGAAGAAATGATATAGAGGATCCGTTTATGGCTGATTGGACCAAAGCGAGCTCAGAAGACCTCGTTGGGTTTGCGGCGAGGTTGGCCAATGACTACGCGGATGTCACGGAAGAAGCCGAAAGAAAAGAGAAAGGGCAGATATTCACCCCTCCGGCGGTCGCTCGCTTTATGAGCAGTCTGTTCGCCTTACCCGAGACGGAAAGCTCTATACAGGTTCTCGATCCCGGTGCGGGGACCGGTACGCTCGCGGCAGCGCTGTGCCAACGAATTGCTCAGAGCCACGCTCGAGTGCGTGTCCAGTTGGATGCGTACGAGCCTGAGCCCGCGCTGGCAAGACGATTGCGGCGTGTCCTAGCGGCCTGTGATGCCGAACTTTCTGCTCAAGGGGGCGAACTTCAGCATCGAGTTATGGAAGAGGGTTTCATCCTTGCGCACGAAGGTGCTCTTTCAGAGATGCCCCTGCTGTGGCAAGAGAGTCCGCGACGGCATTACGACATGGTTATTTCCAATCCTCCCTATTACAAACTTAGCAGGCACGCTAGGCAGGCAAAGGCTGCGCGGAAGTTGGTCAAAGGCCAGCCTAATATCTACGCGCTTATCATGGGCTTGTCCGTCAGTTTGCTCAACCGGCAAGGCCAGGCGGTTTTTATTACGCCGCGAAGCTTCTGTTCAGGCCTCTACTACAAGAGGTTCAGGAGATGGCTCCTGAGCAAAGTAAGGATTGATAGAATTCATTCTTTCGTGTCCCGCAAGGAGATCTTTCGCCGGGATAACGTGCTCCAAGAGAACATGATCCTGAAGTGCACGAAGACTCAGTCGGCGCCTGAAAGGGTGGTTCGCATTTCGGTTAGCCGCAACAGTACTCTCGAGCATCTCACGAGAATACAGGCTGCGCAAACTGATATTCTGACCGAGCGAAGCTCGGAGAGTTTTATCCGGATTCCATGTTCACAGACGGATCTGGAAATCCTCCGTCTTGTTGACTCTTGGCCAGAGACCTTCGGAGAAATGGGATTTGCCATATCCACCGGACCCGTCGTGGCATTTCGTGCCCGACAATATTTGTTGAAAGAACCGGTCAAGAACGGTCGTTGTGTACCATTGCTTTGGATGCACAACGTTCGCCATTGGCAGGTTAAATGGCCTATTCTTGAAAGCGAAAAGCCCCAATGGATACGCGTCTGTGATGGTTCGCAAAAGCTGTTGGTGCCGACGGACAATTATGTGTTGCTCAAGCGGTTTAGTTCAAAGGAGCAGAAACGAAGATTGGACGGCGCCCTCCTGCTCCGTGAGGAATTTCCAGAACGATTTCTGGGCCTGGAGAACCACCTCAACTATATCTACGGGAACCCCGGGAGTTTGACGCCCGACGAAGCGCGCGGAATCGCTGCCATTTTGAATTCACGTCTGATAGATCGATATTTCCGGTGCTTAAACGGCAACACTCAGGTGAATGCCACAGAGATCAGGAATCTGCCTCTACCTCCCTGGGAGAGAATTGCTGAGCTCGGAGTCCGGGCGCGAGAAATCGAATACCACACTGAAAACGGCTTTACAGACACGTTGGTGTCAGAGGTTCTGGATTTGCCGGCCACATTAGCGGAAAAGCTGGTTCCGGAGCGGGTTCATGGCAAGCATTGACGAAGCAATTGGGATACTCAAGGCCCTGGGATTGCCCGAGGCCCAGCAGAATGAGAGATCGGCATTGACTCTACTGGCTTTGGCTGATCTGAAGAAAGAGAGCCCATGGTCGCAGGCGAGGTGCCGGCCAATTCGCATCCATGACATCCTGCGCTTTATCTCGCAGAATTTTGACCGAGAGTATAGAGTATGCGGAAAACACGCGCGAGAGTATCAGACGGCAGACTATACACCAGTTTCAACAGGCAGCGCTCGTTATCAAGAATCCTGATAACCCCACGAGACCTACAAACAGCCCAGATACCGTGTACGCTCTGGGTCCTGAGGCTCTCGAGGTCCTGCGAAGCTTCGGCACGGATGGATGGCCCGACGCCGCCAGGACTTTTAATAACGAGCACGATCAACTGGTCGACAAATACAGGTTACGACGAGAAGAACTCAAGATACAGGTGCATCTCAATGATGACCTCGAACTCGCATTCACGCCGGGGCCACACAACGAGTTGCAGGTGGAGGTACTTGAGCAGTTTTTGCCAAGATTCTGTGCGAACGCTTCAGTAGTGTATGTTGGCGACGCTGCTAACAGGGTACTGCACCGAGACACAGAGCTGTTGGGGCAGCTTGGGTTTACTATCACCAAACATGAAAAACTCCCTGACGTCGTGCTCTACGACGACGAACAAGGGCACCTGTTCCTTATTGAAGCCGTGACGGCCCACGGGCCTGTCACACCAAAGCGGTTCCATGAGTTGGAGGAAGCGTTAGAGAACTGTCCTGTGCAGCGTATTTACGTGACCGCCTTTCGAGACTTCCGTGAGTTCAAGAAGCACATAGAGCACATCATGTGGGACACAGAAGTGTGGGTAAGCGAAAGACCGGGGCACCTCATTCACTTCAATGGCCCTCAGTTTTTCACGGTTTACGGTGGTTCAGGTGGCACCGACGGTGGATGATTTGTTTGATTCCGGGAATGCCGTCCAATAGCTGGCTTTCCAGGTTTTTGCGCAGGCCAATTCAAATCGCTCTTGGATTGTCCGGAGGATCCGGCGGCAAGTCGGATTTCGAACTTCCACAGGAGCGGGCGGAGGCAGATGAGAAACTGAGGCGGGTTCTGCAGCAACTGGGCCTCGAGTACGGGAGTGAGGGAGGCAGCCACCAGCGATGAAAACCAGCGAACTACTCAGTGAAATAACGAGTCGCGATCTCGTTCTGCCGGAGTTCCAGCGCGAATATGTCTGGAACCGCGACCAGGCACGTCAACTCATGGTGTCCCTACTGAAGGGATACCCAGTTGGCAGCCTGCTGTTCTGGAAGACTGGCGACCCGCCTGAACTCAAGAACGTTGACCAACTCCCGGATCGACTCGGAACCGTGCAAGTTATCCTCGACGGTCAGCAACGCTTGACGACGCTGTTCCTGTTGATGGCGGGCGCAATACCTCCCTACTACACGGAACGGGATATACAGAACGACCCGCGTGATCTGTGCTTCAATCTTGATACGGGCGAGTTCCAGTACTACCTGAAGTCGAGAATGGAGAAGGACCCTCTCTGGCAGCGAGTCGTCGACTGTTTCGACCCCGACCACGAGATCAACGTCTTCGCCATTGGGAAGCAGCTGGCGAACGGAGACGACAATCGCGCCCTCAAGTTGGCCGAGCACTACAACGCCAACCTGACGCGACTCCGGAACATCCGCGAGCGTGACGTGCCCCATCAGACCGTACCGTCCAACGCTACGATAACCGAGGCTATCGACATCTTCGACCGGACGAACAGCCAGGGGACGAAACTCACCGATGCAGAGCTCGCCCTGACGCACGTGACCGGGAAGTGGGCGGAAGCTCGTCGGGTTCTGAAGGACAAGATCGCCGAGGTCGAGAAACGGCATTTCCACTTCGACTTGACCTTCATGATCCGCGCCCTTACGGCGATCACTTGCCGCCGGGCCCTGTTCGAGACGATCCACGAACGGAGCCGCGAAGACGTCGAATCCGGTTGGCGGCGGCTCAGTAAGCGGCTGGACTACTTGGTCACCACGCTCCCGAGCCAGGCCTTCATTCATTCAACCGACGATCTCGCGACCCAGAACGTCCTGGTTCCTCTGCTCCTCTACCTTGACCTCCACGACGGGGCATTCGCCAACCACCGCGCTATGCGACATGCCTGGCATTGGCTGTACGCCGCGCAGATGTGGCAACGCTATACCTCGCAGACCGACCAGAGACTCGAGCACGATCTCTCCGTGGTCGTGCGCGAGGATTGGCCGTGGCAGACGCTGGGCAATCAGATCATTGACCAGAGAGGGCGTATAGAGGTAAAGCCCGCCGATCTGGAGGGCCGCTGGATAAGCCATCCCATGTTCAAGATGGCCGTCGTCACGGCCAAGGCCCACGGCGCCATAGACTGGTTCAACGGGGCTGCACTCGGCACGGTCTTCGGCAAGAGCTACCAGCTACACGCCCATCACATTTTTCCTCAGGCGCTGCTCTATAAGAACGGATACGATTGCGACAACCACCTGCACCGCAAGGTTATCAACGAGATTGCCAACAGGGCCTTCCTGACAGCAGAGACGAATCTGAAGCTCAGTGACACGCCCCCCTCAGAATACCTGCCGGACGTCCAGGCGAAGTATCCCGAAGCTCTCACTCGGCAGTTCGTGCCCGTCGAGCCGAGCCTTTGGACGGTTGATCGGTTCTCAGACTTCCTTGCCGCGCGCCGAGAGATCATGGCACGTAAGATCAACGAGTTCATGGCCTGCCTTGTATCCGAGCCTGGGGACGTGAGTGAGAAGACGGCAGCGGAACTCTGCGAGCTTCAGGAGTCGGCCACGTTGGAGTTCAAGAGCTCGCTGCAGTGGGACGTCATCCAGCAGCAGAAGAACAAAGAACTCCGCTTCTCGGTGCTCAAGACAATCGTCGCGTTCCTGAATAGTGATGGCGGAACGCTTCTTCTTGGCGTCGACGACAGCGGCACACCCGTTGCGTTGGGGCCTGACCTGAAACTCCTGAGTGGCCATAGCGTGGATGCATTCCAGCAAACGCTCACGAATCTGGTGCTGGAACATGTCGGGGCCGAATTTGCACCCTTGGTGAAGATCAGATTCGAGCAAGTCGGAGGCGAGGACGTCTGCATTATCGAGGTCAACCCCGCGAGCGGACCGGCTTTCCTGGTGCGGAAGCACGGGCAACCGCGGGAGTTCTTCGTGCGCTTCGGCAACACGAGCCGGCTCTTGGACACGCAGGACGCTCTTGCGTACATAGACACCCACTGGCAGTGACGATTGTGGAACTGGAACCGACGCTGAAGGTCGCGCTGGCGATGCACAACAGCCCGGGTATGTATGCTCTGCTGCTTGGTTCCGGTGTCTCGACGGCCGCGGGCATCCCCATCGGCTGGCAGGTGGTGCCCGACCTCGTGGAGCAACTGGGGCGAGCCCAGGTCGAGGAGCCGGGAAAGGATCCGGTCGCCTGGTATGCGGAGAAGTAAGGCGAGCAGCCGGACTACTCAAAGCTCCTTTACGAGTTGACGCACACCCAGGCCGAGCGTGCCGCATTGCTGCGCTCTTACTTCGAGCCGACCGACGAGGAGCGAGAACAGGGATTGAAGGTCCCCACGGCGGTGCACGAGGCCGCCACGCAGTTGGCCAAGTTCGGCTGCGTGCGGCTGATCGTGACCAGGAATTTCGACCGCCTCACTGAGCACGCGCTGGAGGCCAATGGCCTCCAGCACGGCGGGACGCGACGGAGCGCGTCCCTCCAACAGCGGCAACAACCGCAGGCGGGGGCTGCGGAAGCGGGAAGGGCCAAGTTGGAAGCTTGCCCGCCGTACTCCGAGAATTACGGTCGGACGCGACGGAGCGCGTCCCTCCAACAGCGGCAACAACCGCAGGCGGGGGCTGCGGAAGCGGGAAGGGCCAAGTTGGAAGCTTGCCCGCCGTACTCCGAGAATTACGGTCGGACGCGACGGAGCGCGTCCCTCCAACAGCGGCAACAACCGCAGGCGGGGGCCGGGAGAAGGGCGAAGGAGGAAGTTCGAAGGGCGAAGGAACGGCTACGGCGACGGCAACGGCCGCAGCCGGGGGCGGCTGCGCTACACCGGCAACTACGTCTGCACCACATGAGCAACGCCGGATTGGCCTTGACTTGCAGGCTATTAACGGGTATAGTGGCTACCCATGGCGGCAGTTGCCATGTACCGGTTATTGGTTACCGGTTATCGGTTATTGGTTGACGGAAGGCGAGGAACGAAGGACCGATAGCGAGTAACGAGTAACAAGTAACAAGTAACAATTAACGAATAACGGGTTGATGCCAAAACTGCGTACGGGCAGACAAGAACGGACCGTGATGGGCCGCGCACACCCGGAACGACAAACGGACAACAGATGTCCCACCGATGGCCGCAAAATGACCTACCTTGGCCGGCGGATGGCGGGGTGTGTCCGCCCGGTGGCGCGACCTGTCCCCCGCCTGTCCGGGTACCGGACAGGGAAGAGAAGCCCGCCAATCGGCCCGATTACGAAACGAACCGAATTTGCCGGAAGATGCTATGGGCGCATCAGATACAACGAAAAACGGGAGCAACGGCCGGACGCGACGGAGCGCGTCCCTCCAACACCGGCCGCATTCCGAGAATCACGGCGGGACGCGACGGAGCGCGTCCCTCCAACAGCGGCGACGGCCGCAGGCGAGGGCGGGCGAGGGGCGAAGGAGGAAGTTCGAAGGACGAAGGAACGGCAACGGCAACGGCGACGGCGACGGCCGCAGCCGGGGGCGGCTGCGCCACACAGGCAATGCGCCCTCGGGAACGGCCGGCGAGGCTGGCAACGGGGGGCGGTGGCTGCTTATAATACCGCGTCCGAGCCAAGAGGTTGCGCCCGCATAACGGAAGGAGTGCCCATGAAGAATATCCTGTGCATCGGCGCCGGATACGTCGGCGGACCTACCATGGCGGTGATCGCCAGGCACTGCCCCGAATACCGCGTGGAACTGGTGGACATCAACGCGGAACGCGTCGCCGCGTGGAACAGCGACACCCTGCCCATCTACGAACCCGGCCTGGACGAGGTGGTGAAGGCCGCCCGGGGGCGGAACCTGTTCTTCTACGACGACGTGGAAGCCCACATAGATGACGCGGACATTATCTTCGTCAGCGTCAACACCCCGATCAAGGACTTCGGCCAGGGGGCCGGCCGGGCGGCCGACCTGCAGTACTGGGAACGCACCGCCCGGCAGATCGCCCGCTTCAGCACCAGCCCCAAGATCGTGGTCGAGAAAAGCACCCTGCCGGTCCGCACGGCGGAGGCCATGGAGGCCATCCTGCGCAGCAGCTCGGGCGGGGTCGAGTTCGAGGTGGTCTCCAACCCCGAATTCCTGGCCGAGGGAACGGCCATCCACAACCTGGAGGAGCCGGACCGGGTGCTGGTGGGCGCCCACGATACCCCGCGGGGGCGAGAGGCCCGGCGGGAGATCGCCGACATCTACGCCCACTGGGTGCCCCGGGAGCGCATCATCACCACCGACCTGTGGTCCAGCGAAGTGGCCAAGCTGGCGGCCAACGCCTTCCTGGCCCAGCGCGTATCCTCAATCAATGCCATATCGGCGCTCTGCGAGAAGACGGGCGCCAGCGTCCGCGAGGTGGCGCGGGCGGTCGGCATGGACCATCGCATCGGACCGCACTTCCTGCGCGCCAGCGTGGGGTTCGGAGGCTCCTGCTTCCGCAAGGACATTCTCAACCTGTCCTACCTGTCCGACCGCCACGGGCTGCCCCAGGTGGGCCACTACTGGAAGCAGGTGGTGGAGCTGAACCAGTTCCAGGAGGATCGGTTCGTGGGGATGATGCTGGATGCCATGTTCAACACGCTGGCCGGCAAGCGGGTGGCCGTGCTGGGATTCGCCTTTAAGCCCAACACCAGCGACACGCGGTTCAGCCCGGCCATCCACGTGTGCCGAAGGCTGGCGGAGGAGCGTGCCTCCGTGGCCGTCACGGACCCCCGGGCGCTGGAGAACGCCCGCAAGGACCTGGCCGACTGCGAGAACGTCACATTCACTGAAGAGCCTTACCGGGCCACGGAGGGCGCGCACGCGGTGGCCCTGCTGACGGCGTGGCCGCAGTATGCGGAGCTGGATTTTGAGCGCATATTCGAGCAGATGGAGGACCCGTCGTTCCTGTTCGACGGGTGCAACCTGCTGGACCACAAGGCGCTGGCGGAGATCGGCTTTCACGTCTATCGCATCGGTGCGCCGCCGATCATCCCGGGGTGAGCCGGGCCTTCAGTTCAGAGCGTAGAGGAAGACGTCGCGCCGGGGAAACGGGCTTGATGCCGCGGGCGCGCGATCGACAGTTCCCGTGCCAATTGCCGGGGACTCTCAAGCCTGTTGAACCTGTCGTGAGGAGGCGCACATGGAGGATCGACTGCGGGAGGAACTGCTGCGAGCCCAGAGAAACGAAGTCACCGAACACGAGATTTACACCCGGCTCGCGGGCATCGTGAAGGACCCGCAGAACCGCGAGGTGCTGGAACGCATCGGCCGGGACGAGTTGAGGCACAGCAGGGTTCTTCGGAAGCACACGGGACAGGAAGTGCGGCCGGTCAGGTGGAAGGTATGGCTCTTCTACCTCGTCGCGCGCGTGTTCGGCCTGACCTTCGGGATCAAGCTAATGGAGCTGGGCGAGGACCGTGTTGAGGTAAACTATCGCTCCCTGGGGCGAAAAGTCCCCGACGTGGCCGCCATCGCCGATGATGAGGAAGAGCACGAGCAACAGCTCATCGACGCCCTGGACGAGGAGCGGCTCAAGTACACCGGCTCCGTCATCCGGGGGCTGAACGACGCGCTGGTGGAGCTGACGGGGGCGCTGGCCGGTTTCACGCTCGCTTTCAGGGAGGCTCGCCTGATCGCCATGGCGGGGCTGATTACGGGGATATCCGCCGCCCTCTCGATGGCCGGCTCGGAGTACCTGGCGACCAGGGCGGGACCGGGCGGGCTGAGCCCCGGCAAGGCGTCCTTTTACACCGGCAGCGCATATGCGTGCACGGTCCTGGTCCTGATCGCCCCCTATCTGCTGCTTGCCAACGTCTATGTGTCCATCGGCCTTGTGCTGATAGCGGCCCTGCTGATCATCGGTCTGTTCAACTTCTACATCGCGGTGGCAAGCCCGTCGTGGGTGGCACAGTGTTTCGATACAACAAACACGGCACGCGTGAGCTGTTCCTCGAAATACCGAGGGGCATCAACTGGATTACCTTCTGGCCGCCTGGCGGCGGCCGCGGTCAAGCTGAACGAACCCAACCCAAAGGAGCAATATGAAGCTGACAGCGGGACTGGCCGTTTTGCTGACATTGTGGTTCCTGCCCGCAGCGGCCGCTCAGAACGCTGTGCGCGGCGCGAAACTGATCGTCGAACGCCCCACCCTCATCTCGCTCGGCTTCGAGTGGCGCGTCGAGGGCGATGACGATGGCGATGCCACCGCACGGGTGCAGTACCGGGAAGCGGGCGAGAAGCAGTGGCGGGACTACCTGCCCCTCTACCGGATCGGCTTGGGCCTGAGGGTTCACCTGACCCTGGGGTGCGGCTGGCCGCAGTACGTCATTCCGGACGCGGTCTGCGGCAGCATCATGGACCTGGAGCCGGGCACGGAGTACGAGGTGCGGCTGGAGCTGCAGGACCCCGACGGGGTCGAGGGCGACGCCGTCCGGAGTCTGACATTGAAGACTCGACCCGAGCCCAAAGTGCCCGAGGACGCCCCGGTGCGCCATGTCTATCCGCCGGACTGGGACGGCCCCAAGAAGGAACCGAACTTCCGCGACATCATGGAGGCCGTGAACGGCTTCAGCCCGATCTGCGACGTATACCTGACGGTGCGCCCGCCCCTGGCGGCGGAACCCGGCACCGTCATCAAGATGCACGGCGGCGTGCACCGCTACGACAGGCATCTTTACTGGAAGAACGGCCGGCCGAACCCGACCTACTGGCAGCACGGCACAATCACGCTTGTGGCGAAGGGCACAGCGGAAAAGCCCATCTACATCGTGGCGGCGGGCGACGGCGAGGTAATTATTGACGGCGACGGCGCCGCCACGCTGTTCAACCTGCGCTCTGCCGATTACCTGCACTTCGAGGGCTTGACCATCCGCAACACCGACATCGCCTTCCACTGCGGCTGGCAGGGGCTGCGGGGCGGCGGTATGAAGGGGCTGACGGTGAAGAACTGCCTGATCGAGGGCGTCGTTTACGGCATCCTGGCGCAGGACGGCCGCAGCGAAGACTTCAACATCCTGGACAACATCATCGTGGGCCGCGGCCCGCAGGACGAGCCGAGGGGCTGGCCGCGCTCCGAGGTGGGCTACGCGGTCAACCTGGCCGGTCAGGGCCACGCGGTGGGCTACAACTACGCCGCCGGGTTCTGGGACGGCATCAACGTCTTCACCGGCTCCCACTCCGATCCCCAATGGGGCCAGCAAAGCCGCGCCATCGACTTCTACAATAACGACATCAGCAACTGCGCCGACCAGTTCATCGAGACCGATGGCGGCTACGGCAACATCCGCGTGCTGCGCAACCGGTGCGTCAATTGCCCCAGCCAGCCCGTCTCCGTCCAGAACATGCCCGCCGGGCCCGTCTACTGGATCCGCAACATCGTCTGGAACGCCCACGGCGGCCGCACTGCCATGAAGACCCACGGCGCCGCGCAGGTCTACCTCTGGCTCCACAACACCGCCTCCGCACACATGAGCATGCCCATCATGTCGGCCTACGTCCCCGGCATCTCCACGTGGATCGTGCAGAACAACCTGCAGATCGGCCCGGAAAACGAGGACTTCCTGCTGGGACATTACTGCGCCGGCCCCGCCGGCCCCACGCACGTGGTGAGCCACAACGCCTACAACGCCGCCGCGCGCGACCTGCCGTGCAGGCTTGGAAGGAAGAAAAACTTCGACTCCCTGGACGCCCTGCGCGAAGCCACGGGGTTCGAAACCGAAACGATCTTCGTTGACGGCTACAGCGTGTTCCGCAACGCGCCCGAGCCGCCCCACACGGCCCGGGGCGAGCCGCTTGTGAGCGGCGCCGCACTGGACCTGCGCCCGAAGCCCAACGCGCCCATCGTTGACGCCGGCGCCCCCATCCCCGGCATCAACGACGACTACACCGGCGACGCGCCCGACATCGGCGCACTGGAGGTGGGCCGCCCCGTCCCCACATACGGCCCGCGCACCGGTCCCTATCTGGGTCACCTCCGCGAACTGCAACGTCCCCACGAGAAAGAGGCAACGGAATGACTCGGTACCTCAACGTTGTTCTGGCGTTGTGCGCCGCGGCGGCGCTGGCAGCCTTCCCCGCCCACGCCGACCAGGTCGAAGACGCCATTGAGACCCTCGGCACACCGCGGGGCATAGCCTGCGTGCCGGACTGCGGTGACGGCGACCTGGCGCTGAACCTGGCCCGGGAGACCGAGATGCTCGTGCTGGCCATGGACGAGAATCCGGCAAATGTGGCCGCAGCGAAAAAGAAGGCGGCACAAGCCGGCCTGCTGGGCCGGCGGCTGTACGTGGAGCAGGGCTCGCCGGAGGAGATTCCCTTCGCCGACCACTACGTGGACCTGCTCCTGATGACGGACACCTCCCAGGCGGGCCTCTCGGATGAGACGCGCGCCGAGATCATGCGCGTGCTGACGCCGATCCGGGGTCGCGCCGTCCTGGCCGATGCGACCATCTCCAAGCCGGAACTGCCCGGCTCCGACTGGTGGACGCACAAACTGCACGGTCCCAACAACAACCAGGTCTCTGAGGACACGGTATTCGAGTTCCCGCCGATTCTGCAATACCGTACCATGCCGGCCTACAGCAGTTACGTGGGGTCGGCCCTGACGGCCGACGGCATCCACGTCGAGATCAACGACTGGGTGTGGCATAATCCGCAGCGCGCAAGCCTCTGCGGACGCATCTTCGCGCGCAGCAGCTACAACGGGCACATCCTGTGGGAGGGAGCCGTTCCGAAGGGCATCGAGCCCAGCATGCCGATCTTCGCCATCGCCGGGGGCGATCTGCTCATGGCCTCGGGCCGGCGCGCGGAGGTCCTGCGCCGCGATCTGGAGACGGGAGCGGAACGCCCGGGCATCGTGCTGGGCGGCGAAAACACCCGGATCAAATGGCTGGCCATCGAAGACGGCATCCTCTTTGCCCTGCTGGGCGAGCCGAGCGTGCTGCGCACATCGTTCAACTGGTTAAACCAGCGGCACGTATTCGAGAAACAAGAAAGCGAGCAGACGCTTTTCGGTTCCACCCTCATCGCATGGGATATTGACGAAGGAACAATCCGGTGGGAACACCCCGAGCCCAACAGAATTGATTTCCGCGCAGTGGCCGTCAACCATGGAAAGCTCTATTTCTACAGCGAGGGAAAGTGCCTCACCTGCCTGGATGCCGGCAGCGGCGGGAAGGTGTGGGAAAACACCGATCAAGAGTGGCTCGGCGGCCTCCAGAGGCCCAACCGTATCAGGAACCACAACATCCGGTACGCAAGCACCCTAAAGGTGGCCGACGGGTTGGTCCATCTGGCCTTGATGGAAGCCAACAGGGGCTTTCTGTTCCGAGAGAGGGACGGGACGCTGCTCGGCGCCATCGAGTCAAGACGGGGATATGCGGGACAGAAGAGCTTCATCCTGGACGGAACCTGCTATATCGGCAACACGGCCTTCGATATCGAAACCGGAGAGCGAAACCGCGAGGAGGTCGTCCCCTCGCCCGCCGGCCTGGCCTGGTGCGGCGTCGCCACCTACGCACCCGGCACAGGCGCCATCGGCCACAGCACACTGGGCTACAAGTCACCCTGTGGCGTGGGAGCATGGGTGGCGGGGGGCATCCTGCTCTACGGACCCTCCATCTGCACGTGCGACAATCACATGCAGGGCGCCGGGGCCTACGCAGGCGGAGGGAGAATCTACAGGACAATCGCTTCATCGCCTGAGCATCCACTGGTGAAAGGCCGCGCCTTCGGGAACGTGCCCCAACCTCCGCCCGGTGCGCACGGGGCAGATTGGGTGGCATACCGCGGCGGCAGCGGCCACCGCGGCTCTACTACAGCGGCCGTCGGCGACAACCCGCGCATCGCGTGGAGGTACATCCCGGAGAAACCGTTCGAATACACCACGCTCTATAACCAGTGCGTGAGCCACTTCGATGAACGCCCGGTGCCGCCAATATGCGCGGGCGGACTCGTCTACACGGCCGGTAGCGACGGCATAGTGCGCGCCCACAGCCTCTCGAACGGGAAGCCGGTCTGGACCCATCACGCCGACGGACCGGTTCTGACCTCGCCGTCCTACGAAGACGGCCGCCTTTTCGTGCCCGGCGCGGACGGCTGGGTCAGTGCCCTCCATGCCGGCACGGGAGAGTTCATCTGGAAGAGGCGCGTCGCGCCGCTGCAACGGCGCATCTCGATTTTCGGGAACCTGATGAATACATGGCCGGTGTTCTCGCTTGCCGTCGAGGAGGGCACGGTCTACGCGTCGGCCGGCATGTCCATCGTCTGCGGAGGCACGACGCTGGCCCTGGATGCGGAGACAGGGGAAATCCTGTGGCGCCGGGCCATCGAGCACGAACTGGCCGGCTCCCAGTTGGCGCCGGAAGGCAACGCCGTGGGATTTGGCGGGACCACGGCCGTTGTCGGCGATGCCGTATGGGCGGCCGGGTACGGTTCCCCGCCACTGTGCCTGGACAGGGACCACGGTGCTCCGGCGCCGACACGCCGCCTTGTGGAGCAATTCTACCAGGACAACTGGCATTTCAACTTCAGAGGCATCTATTGCATGCAGGGCCAGAATCTCGTCGCCATCAATGATCACTGCGTGCTGGCCGGTGGCGGCGGTTTGCTCGAAAACCACCAGCTCCGCGAGGGTAAATTGAAGCGGGTCGAGTACAAGATGTACTTCGCCGATAAACGGGGGCTGATCGACCTCGCCCAGACACCTGTCCGTATCCTGAATGTGGCACGGACCGCACCGGCCTGCGACGAGCAACTTATCGCCTTCGCGGCGCCGCCGGCCCGGGACTCAAGGAATCGCATCCAGCGGAAAGCCAGTCTCGCGACCCGCGGGCTGAACGTCTGGGAAACGGCTACCTTCCTGGCTGAGGCCCCGGCAATGCGGCAAGAGGACCCGCTGAAGAAGGGAGTTTCATGGCAGAACGTCAGTCATCCGTTGAACGTAGCCTCAAAGGCCCTGTGGCGGAAGCCCGAGCTGGATTCAAATGCCGCGGCTCTCGCCGCCGATGCCGTGCTGGTCGCCCACGGCAAGGGGGTCACCGACCTCTGGACGTCAGAGGCGAAAGCCCTTTCCAAACGGTCACCCCTCGTCAGATACGAGGGGTGGGCCCTGACTGCCTTCGAGCGAGACAGCGGGAAGGAACTCTGGAGCGTTGATCTCCCCTCGGAGCCCCTCTACAACGGCATCGGCATCGCCGCCGACGGCTCGATCATAATCACGTTGCGCGACGGAAGCCTGGTTTGTGTGGGAGAGGGCTGATGCGTGCTGATGGTAGGTATCCGGAACCCACGGCTGGCGCCGGGTTGAGCGACTGCCTTCGGCAGCCAGGCAAACTCACAGAAAGGACTGACCGTGAAAGCAACCTTACTGGCAGTCACATGGACCTTCCTGGTCATGGCGTGTGGCACATCGGGCTTGGTGACCGATGAGAGCACTGAAGCGGTAAACGGCGTTTCACGCGGTAAGAGCATCGCTCTCAAGCTCGCTCAGACTGCTCCCGCGCAAGAACCCGCACCGAAGCCATACATATCGACCAGCAGCATTCCCGGACCGCCTGACTGGCAGAATCTGTACGTAGGTGATTTCGGCAAGGGCTGCATCTACAAGATAGCGCCGGACGGCGAAGCGACCGTTTATGCCGATGGCGTTCCGGCTCCGGGGCAGCTCGTTTTCGATAAGGACGGCACCCTGTTCGTGGCAGGTGGCGACAGTATCTGGGAAATCACCCCGACGCCGGATGGGAGCCCCGCCACGAGAAAGAACGGACACTTGCGCGCCTTCGTTTCGGGGCTACATCACGCGAAGGCACTGACGCGCGACCTGGTGGGGAATTTCTGGGTCACCGAGTATTACGTCAGAAGAATCCTGGACGAAGATGGCCGGCCGTACGACCCCCCGCGTTTTGAGCATGGCGGGCTTTACAAGATCGCTCCGGACGGGACCAAAATCACCATTGACTCGCCGCTGCAGTGGCCCTATGGATTGACCTCCGGTCCGGACGGCAATGTCTGCCTTGCGCAGTTGAGCGGGTTCAGAATCCTGAAGTACACGCCCGAGGGGGAGGCGACTGTCCTCGCCAGAGGTATTTACTGGTTGCGCAACGTGGCGTTCGGGCCGGACGGCCTCCTGTATGCACTGGGGGGAAACGGCATTTCTACCGTAACGCCGGATGGAACCGTGAGTGAGTTCTGCAATTGGAAAAAGGACGGGTTCCGGGGCATACACCAGGTGGGGCTCGCCTTCGACGCCAACGGAACGCTCTATTCGACAGCCTGTGCGGAGAAACCCAGAACCGAAGACTCGACCGGTTATATCTACCAGCACGGTCCCGAGGGAAAGCACCGCCTGCTGGCGAAAGTCGGTATACAGCCCTTCTTCCTCGCCTTTTATCCTACAGAGGCTCCCACCGGGGCAGGTGCCCGGCACATCGCACCGTCCGATCCGGACGCGACGCCTGAGGTGCAGAGATTGCTGGCCAATCTCCACCGCGTACGCGGCCGGAAGATCATCTTCGGCCACCACATGACGACGCAGTTCCACGTCACCACGCCGCCGTCTGGAGCTGCCAGGTGGTCGGATATCAAGGCCGCCACCGGCGAGTGGCCGGGCATGTGGAGCTTCCAGATGAACTTTGCCACCAGGTACGGCAAGGCCGACCGCATGCGGGAGAATATCCGCTTCGCCCACGAACTGGGCGCACCCATCACGATGTGCTGGCACATGGTGAATCCGGTGACGGGCCGCCCGAGGGACCGGGACGTGGATATCGCCTCACTCCTTCCCGGCGGGGAGAACCACCACCTGCTCGTCGAAAGGCTCAGTCGCGGTGCCGACTATTTGGAGACACTTACGGACAGCAGAGGCCGGCTGATTCCCATCTTCTTCCGCCCCTGGCACGAGTTCACCCTGCGGGGCACCTGGTGGAACACCACTCCGGAACTGTTCATCAAATTCTACCGCTTCACGGTTGATTACTTCCGCAACAGGCGGGGTCTCCACAATCTGCTCTACGTCTACAACCCCAACTACCGCCGGTCCCTGGTGCGCGGCGACATAGCGGCGAACTTCATGCACTACTACCCCGGCGACCGGTACGTGGACGTCCTGAGCATGGACTATTACGGACCCCTTTCCCGCGAAGGTCTGCGGGACGTGCTCCGTGAGATCATCCGACTGGCCGACGAGCACGGCAAGCTGCCGGCCCTGCACGAGACAGGCGTGGAAATCGGCCGCGGCTATGCCCGGCCGGACGCCGACCCGGACTGGTACGCCGGTCTTCTCGACCTGCTGAAAACCGAACCGGTGTCCCGGCAGCTTTCCTACGCGACGACCTGGTACAACAAGCCCCATCAGTACTGGGTTCCCTACGCCGACGGGGTCCGGGGATTCGAGGCATTCAGGAGGTTCTACGCCGACCCCTACACCGCTTTTGGCAATGACGTACAGGCAATGGACCTGTACGGGAGAAAGGAATAGACCCGGCGCCGGGTTGTGCAGCCCGCCGGTGCATTCGAGACGAGAATCGAAAGGCGAATCACCATGACGTACCCCGCCGAGAGGACTGGTCTTGCCGTGCTTGCTCTGTTTGCTCTAATGTTCATCTCGACTTCTCTGACAGATGCCACAAATTCGGTGACCCCGGGGGAGTTCATCGAGGACCCGCCTACGCTGAAGTGCCTGGGGTTCGCCTGGGAGATCGAAGGGGACGACAACCGCAATGCCGCGGCGGACGTGGAATACCGGGAGGTAGGGCTGGAGGAGTGGCACGAGGCGCAGCCGTTTCTGCGCGTCGGCGGATACCGCTCCGGACGCACCTCGGACTGGCTGGACGTCAAGAACCGGGACATGCTGGCCGGAAGCATCCTGGACCTGAAGGAAGACACCGCTTACGAAGTCCGCATCGCCATGCACGACCCGGACGGCGTGGGGGGAGACCCCGTGCGGACCACCACCGTGCGCACGCGCGGCGAACCACAGGAGGCCGAGGGCGGCAACGTCTACCACGTCTTCCCGCCCGGCAAGCGCCCCAGGTGGCCGCAGAACGAGTTCGGCAACCTCTACAAGGCATACTACGGCGGGCTGGGCAACCTGGGCGATTTCAACATGGTGTGGGAGCGCATCGTTCAGCCGGGCGACACCATCCTCGTACACGCCGGAGTCTACAAGGCCGACCTCGACTACTACGTGGACAAGTTGGGCCTCGTGCCCGACGGCACTTACTGGCTGACCGCCAGGGGCACCAGGGAGAAGCCGATCACCATCAAGGCCGCCGGTGACGGGGAGGTTGTCTTCGACGGCGCGGGCGCGGAGGTGCTCTTCAATATGATGGCCGCCGACTACCACATCATCGAGGGCATCACCTTCCGCAATTGCGGCTACGCCATCTTCGCCGGCCAGCGGCATGTAACCGGCGGCAAGGGGCTGACCGTGCGCAACTGCCGGTTCGAGAACGTGCGCGACGGCATCTACACCCTTTGGAACGGGGCCGAAGATTTCTACATCGCCGACAACGTCTTCATCGGCCGGAACAGCCGGGAGGGTCTGACCGGCTGGGGCGGCCCCGCAGAGGGACGTCTGAAGAGCAACACGGCCATCACGCTGCAGGGCACCGGGCACGTGGTCTGCCGCAACGCCATCGGCTACTTCTGGCAGGCATACCACATGGGCACCGCGTTCCAGGGATGGGATCGGGGCGGCATCGCCTGTGACATCTACAACAACGACATGCACATGCTGATCGACGATGGCGTGGAGGTGGACGGCTGCGTGCGGAACGTGCGGGTATTTCGGAACCGCATCGTGGACGCCGGCTCGCCCCTCAGCGCCCAGCCGGTCTACGGCGGCCCGGCCTACTTCATCCGCAATGTCGCCTACAACGGCCGGACGTCGCTGAAGTTCCACGAGGCCTGGCCCTCCGGCCTGCTGGTCTACCACAACACGATGATCGCTAACAAGGCGATACCGCGCGGCACCTATACCAACGCGCATTTCCGCAACAACCTGTTTCTCTCCCCGGCGAACGCCAGCAACACCATGGCCTTTCCGTCCGATGGCAACGGCGTGACGACCGACTATAACGGCTACGAGCCGGAGACCGTCTTCAAGATCACCGAGATAGACGGTTTCGCCCCGATCATGGACAGGTCTCGGAACCCTTACTGGCCGCTGAAGAACTACCCCGGCAACGAGGCGAACACGAAGTTCATGTCCTTGCCGGAATTCCGCGGGGCAACCGGCCACGAACAACACGGCATTCTGGTTGACTGCGGGGTATTCCGGAACCTGCAGCCTCCCGAGCCGGCGCGCTGGAATGCGCCCGCCACCGTGCATGCGCCGTCATCGCTGGACTTCGCGCTAAACCCGGACGGCGCCGCCGTGGACGCCGGCATCACGCTGGCCAATGTGAATGGTGACTTCACGGGACGTGCGCCCGATCTGGGTGCGTATGAGGTCGGCCGGCCCGTCCCGCGTTACGGCCCGGCCTACCTGGACGGAGAGGATTTCGACTTCCAGACGGACACGAAGGCCGCGGACACCGCGCGGGAAGAGGCTCTGCCGCCGACCATGATCGCCGAAAACGGGCGGCTGCTGGTGGAGGCCGAAGACTGCCGGTTCACGAACTACGCCGTTGAGAAGGCACCGGGTTACTCGGGCGAGAAACTGGCCGTCTTCGCCCGAAAGGCCGCCACGCAGAAAGGTTCCCTGGAGTTTCAGGCGGAGGCCGAACCGGGCGATTACGCCGTCAGCGTCACCTACTGCGACGAAAAGGACGGCGTCTGCACCTACACCCTCTCCGTGGACGGCCAGACCGTCGCCCAATGGGACGGAGACGGCAGAGACGGCGGACCGGGAAAGGAGGCGAAGAGCAAGACGGTGAAGATCATCTCCGGCGTGTCCCTGGGAGAGGCGTCGACCATCCAATTGGACGTTGCCAATAGATACGGCAGGGAGTACGGGCGGGTGGACTGTCTGCGGTTTGCCCGGCAGTAATGAGTGCCAATGGGCGCACCGTGCCGACTGCGCAGGGGACCGGGGTCGTCACGATTGATGGCGCTGCGTGCACATCGGCAGGCTTTCTCTCACAGGAGGTGATTCGGAAATGAAGGTACTCGTTACGGGCGCCGCCGGACGGCTCGGCTCCGAGGTGTGCAGGACGCTCACCGAAGCGGGACTCGGTGTGGTGGGCGCCGACTGCATACACACGGCGGAGCTGCCCGTCGAGGTGAGGGTGGTCGATCTGCTGGACTTCCCTTCCGTGTACCCGCTGCTGGCGCAGTGCCGTGCGGTGGTGCATCTGGCCAACCACCTCCGGATGCGCAGCAGGCGCCCGCTCCAGCTTTTGTACGCTGAGAACGTCGCCATGAACATGAACGTCTTCCAGGCGGCGGCCGAGGCCGGCGTAGAGCAGATCATCTACTCCAGCTCCGTCCAGGTGTTCGCCGGCACGCGCGAGGGCCCGGAAGGCATAGAACAGCCGAGCAGCCTGCCATATCTGCCGCTGGACGGGCAGGTGCCCGCCCGACCGGGCAACGCCTATGCCCTGAGCAAACAGGCCGGAGAGGAACAGTTGCGGTATTTCGCGCGGATAGAGCCGAACCTGACCTGCACGGCGGTGCGCTTCCCCTCCCTGCCCGCCGAGAAAAGGCGCCGCGCCGACCCCGATCATCCGGGCACCCTCGACACGGGCTTCAGCTACCTCCACGTGGAGGACGCGGCCCGTCTTATTCTGGCTCTCCTGCGAAAACCCGAGCCGGGCTACCGTCAGCTTCTGCCGGCCGCGCCGGACAACCGCCTCGGGATGCCCGCCCCGGACGTCATCCGTCGCTTTTACCCGGACGTCCCCCTGAAGGTCCCCGCCGGGGAGATGGAAAGCCTGGTGGACATTGCCGCCATACGGGAGCAGTTCGACTGGCAACCCCGGCACACGGAGGTCTTCGAGTGAGAGTTCCCCGTTCCCTGACGAAAGGTCCCAGGCTGATGGCAGTGATTTCCGCCGTGCTGACCCTGATTTTCGTGGCCGCCTGTGCCGGGGCAAACGCAGCCCCGCCCGGGGAATACGTCTGGTGGGAAGGGGAAGACCCGGAACGGACCGATTTCGCTCCCCGCTCGTCCAACCCGCATGACCTGAAGGAGGTGGCGTCCGGTGAAGAATGGCTGGGCGCGGACAAAGGCTCCTTTGCCGAGTACGAGGTCGAGGTGCCGACGGCCGGGGAATGGACCATGCACGTCCGTATGTTCGGCGCGAGACACGGCTCGCTGCGATGGCGTTTCGACGACGGCCCGTGGCAGTACGTCCTGAAGTTCAAATTCAGGGGCGCGCGGCTGCCGGTGCCGTGGCTGAAGACGGACCGGGACTGGATCGAGGCCCGGGACCGCATCTCGGAGCCCCTCCGCATGGATCACACCGGCATGGGGGGTCGCTACTATCTGAACTGGGTGGCGCTCGGCAGGGTCCGGCTCCCGGCGGGACGGCACCTGCTGCGCATCGAGCTGGGCGATTCCGGCGGGCCGAGGGCCTTCGATGCGTTCATCCTCACGAGGGGCAGGTTCTACCCGCGGGGCAAGATCAAACCAGGCGAGCCACTGCCGGAGGAAAAAGGCTGGTGGGCCTTCTCCCAGCGGGGCGAGGGTGATCCGAAGCTCAATCTCCGCCAGGTCTTGAATGAGCCGTACGCCGGCAGCAAGGGCTTCATACGCCGCGACGGCGAGTCGTTCGTCCATTCGAAAACCGGCGAGCCCGTGCGTTTCTGGGGCGTCCACGTGCATAGCCTTCAGATGCCTCCCGACCTGGTGGAGGAACAGGCCCGCTTCTTCGCCGAACACGGCGTGAATCTGATCCGGGTCTTCCCGTTCCACTGGCGCAATCGCGGCCGCGAGACCCTCCAGGTTGACCCCGTCAAGGTCCGCCGGTTCCAGCGCCTGGTGGAGGTGTTCAAGCGGCACGGTGTTTACACCACGATAGCCATCTACTCCGGGCGCTGCGTCTATGACCTCGAGCAGGTCCCCGGATTCGAGGCTTTCGAGAGCGGACAGGACCCCTGGCTGGTGCACCTGATACATCCGAAGTTCGAGGAGGCATACCGCGGCTGGCTGAAGGGTCTGCTCGCCGCCGAGAACCCCGTTTCGGGGGTCCCGCTGGCCCGGGAGCCGGCGCTGCTCGGCATTGAGCTTCAGAACGAAGCCAATGTCCTGTGGTGGGTGTTCCAAGAGGGAAAATATCCTCCCGAGATATGGGACATGGTCGAGGCGCGCTACCGGAAATGGCTGGACGGCAAACACGGATCACTCGACGCCGCTCTGAAGGCATGGGGCGTCGGAGGCCCCGTCAACCGCGACCGCCTGATGCTCCAGCCCTGGCACATGGTGACGGAACGCTCGCGCCGGGTGACCGATCAGGTGCACTTTCTGGCCGAGCTCGAACGGACGTTCAACGTGAATACGAAGCAATACCTCAAGGAGGAGATCGGCTTCGAGGGGCTGGTGCTGGCGAGCAACTGGGAGACGATTCAGGATGTCGTCCTGGGCCCCGCGCTGGCCTGGATCGAATCGCCCTCCGACTTCCACGATCATCATTACTACTTCCATGCCCCGAGCAAGCAGGCGAAAGTGGGCGGCAGGGAGGTTCAGCTCTTCCACAACCGCTCCGGCCTGCGCTGGGAAGGGCCTGAACCGGGACAGAAAGCCGTGTGCTGCGGCTTCCTGGACGTTATCCGGGACGATAAGCCGTCCATGACCTCGGAGTACGGCTGGCGTGGCAAGAGCCGCTGGCACGCGGAGGCCCCCCTGTTCGTGGCGGCCCAGGCGCGGGGCGGCGGCATGGACACAATGGTTAACTTCGCCGCGGCGCCGGTGCCCGGCTGGACGGGAAGCGAGGTCGGATGGAGCCTGCAGAGTCCCGCCTTCTTCGGCCAGTACCCGGCGGCCGCGCTCCTTTTCCGGACGGACGCGCTGCACCAGGGCAAGGTCCTGGCCCATATGCGCGTCAACAAGAAGGAGGCCCTCGACCTGGAGGTCAGGCAGTTGGTCACCAAGACGGAGCGCTCCGCTTACAACCTCCAAGCGGAGATCAAGAAAGACCCCTCAGAGGGCAAAATCATCAAGAGCCGGGGCGTCTACCTGTCGGCCGGGAGGGTCAAGCTGGACGTGGGCGACTTCCCTTCCTCGAATCAGATCGAGGACCTCGGCCGCTGGTGGGATGCCGCTCAACAGGTGATCCGTCACTCGAACGGTCAGATCCGGTGGGATTACGGAACCGGTCTCTACACGGTGGACGCGCCTAAGGCCAATGCGGCGGTGGGTTTCCTCGCGCCGGAAAGCCTGGGCACGCTTTCGTCCATGAGGGTCGAAACCGGCATGCCGTTCGGCGCGGTCTGCCTGGTCAGCGTGGACGGCGAGCCGCTGTCCCGGTCCGGTCGCATTCTCCTGCAGGTCATGTCGGAGCAGAAGGAATACGGCGAACGCTTCTCCGAACCCGACCCCGAGGGATGGTTCAGGGTGCTCCAGCCGGGCACGTCCCCGTACATGGTCAGGGACATTGAAGGCACCCCGGTGGCCAAAGGGTTTCCCCCCAGCGAACCAGGGCACCAGAAACGCCCCTGGATCAAACGCATCCAGGCCCGTCCGGTGGACGCCGAGGGCTTCGGCCACCTGAACTACGAGCTGCCCGGCACGGGCTTGGAGCTGGACTGGGATTGGATAGAGCAACACGCGACTGATTGATCGGCGACCAGAGGGAACTGTTGGCATGAATCATGTCGAGAGATTTCGGGCCGTTATGGACTTCCAACCCGTGGACCGACTGCCGCGCATCGAGTGGGCCACGTGGTGGCACGAAACCATCGCGCGGTGGGTGGACGAAGGCTTGTCGCTGTCGAAGCCGTACGAGGGCTGGGAGAACAGACGGGAACTCGTTCCCGAGATCACGCGCGGCTTCGGGCTCGACATCTATCAGCAACACTGGTTCCGTCCCTGGAACGAGAAGATGCCCGCGCCCCCCTCCCACGGGGCGGGACTCCTGAAGGACGAGGCCGGGTATGAAGCCCTGCAGCCCGCTCTCTACCCGCCGATGGAATGGTACGACTGGACCTGGGAGCTCCTGGCCCGTTACCAGCGGCAGCAGGAGCGCGGGGAAGTGCTTCTCTGGATCACCCTGCCGGGGTTCTTCGGATGGCCGCGGCGGCTGTTCGGGATACACGAGCACTTCCTGGCCTTCTACGATCATCCGGACCTGATGCACCGGATGAACCGCGACGTGGCCGAGCACACCGTGGAAATTCTGCGGAGAACGAGAGAAGTGGCCGAGCCCGTGTTCGCCACAATCGGCGAGGACATGAGCTACAATCACGGGCCGATGCTGTCCAGGGACCTGTTCGACGAGTTCCTGGCACCGTATTATCGCCGGATGGTGCCGGTGATGAAGCAGCTGGGGATGCGCGTGTTCGTCGACACCGACGGGGATGTCACCGAACTGGTCCCCTGGCTCGAGGACGTCGGCGTCGAAGGCGTGCTGCCGCTCGAGCGCCAGGCCGGGGTGGACGCGGCGGCGATCCGGGCGGATCACCCGGATTTTCTCATGATCGGGCATTTCGACAAGATGACGATGACGGAGGGTGAGGACGCCATGCGGGCGGAGTTCGAGCGCCTGATGCCGCTGATGCGCGGCGGCGGCTTCATCCCGAGTGTGGACCACCAGACGCCCCCGGGCGTGTCGCTGGAAGAGTACCACGTTTACCTGCGTCTGCTGAAGGAGTATACCGAGGCCGCGGCGCAACCATGACAGGAGGCACACATGGACGTTTCCGAACCGAGACATTGTGACGCGCTCTGGAGCGGAGAGTCGGTCGTTCTGGAGAACCCGCACCTGCGACTGGTTCTCTACCGGCGGCAGGGAGGCTGGGGCTGGGGAGAGCTTTATGGCCCCGCAGCCGATGGCAAACAGCGGCGCTACCTGGGCATCTTGGAACATCTGGGCGAGGCGGACGTGGTCGGCCATGTCCATCCCCTGCGGCTGGAGGCGGAAGACTACGAACTCATGGAAACGGAAGACGGGCGGGAGCTGCAGTTCGAGGTGGGCCTGCAGACTCCCGAGGAGGCATGCTGGGTCTGGGGCGGCGCTCAAGCGCTGGAGGGGCGGGTCTGTCTGAGCCTGTCCGACGATGAACCTTCGCTCCGCTACCGCCTGGAGGTGAAGCCGAACTTCCGCCTCGACTACCGCTACTTGCGCGGTCCCTGGCTGCGGATCGGCGCTTACGGCGCGGGCAGCGAGCGCACAGACGCCATCTTCCCCGGCCTCGAGTGGCTGATCGGCCGGGAGTGGTCCAGTGGCACCGACTTCCACTGCCACTGCAATGCCCTGCGCCTGGCCCCGCACCCCCACAAGGTGACGATCCCCACGATGGCCGTGAGCCAGGACGGGCTGACCGTGGCCCTCTCCTGGCCCCCGCAACAGAGCAACGTTGGCACGCTCAGCCGGCTGCGTGAACTGCAACCCGTCTTCGCCTCGCCGAATTTCGTTGACCGCCGCCCCGAACACCTGATGGGTCTGATGCTGCCCACCTGCGGCGGGGGCCTCGCCGAGAACGCCCTCCGGGCGGAGCCCCCCATGCTGCTGGCGCGCCAAACGCTGACCATGGACGCGGAGATAGGTGTGCATGAAGGCCGGGCCCTCGACGCGGTGACCGCATGGGTGGGGCAGCACGGAATGCCCGAGCCCGGGGCGCCGCGCTGGCCGTGGGCCGAGGCCATTGAACGCCTCGCCCGCGCCTTCAATTCCAACCTTTGGGAAGAGGGCAAGGGCTGGACGTACGGCAGCGGCCGGGTGCGCAACTGGGTGCTGGCGAAGTCCTGCATTCCCAGGCCTCAGCGCAAACCCTACATGTACCCGCGCTTTGTTGACTGGTATATCGAGAACGGGAAGAACCGGGAGGTGGCCGAAGCCCTGCGGGCCAAGGTGGAGTGGTGCCGCGCCCAGGGGGCCTTCATCGAGCGGCCGGACCGCTCCGAGCGCGTCCCCGGCGTGCTGGAACTGATGCGCTGGTACACCGACGACGAACTGCGCGAGATGGGCGAGTTCATGCTGGAACGCCAGACATCCGGGGGCGAGTTCCCCTTCGACCCTCAGGGCCTGCACCAGACCAACCACCTGCGCATGGCCGACCGCTGGCGCCCCCTCGGGCTGCCCGGGGACTCGGCCCTCGACCTCTGCGTCACGGCAGCCGTCGCGCTGCTCTCCATCGGGGAAGCGCTCGACGAGGAGCGGTTCGTGAACGCGGCCCGCACGACGCTTGACTTTGCCATGCAGTGGGACCGACCCGAGGGCGGCGACTGGTGGGAGACGCCCCTGCACGCCCCCAACCTGCTGACAGCCGCGCACGCCTGCCTGGCCTACTGGGAGGGCTGGAAGGCGTTCGGCGAGGAGTCCTACCTCCGGCGCGCCCGGCACTTCCTCCGCGCCCTGCTGCCCTTCACCTACCTGTGGGAGCCGAAGGGGACGCGACTCCTCTACGACACCAAACCGCTCTGGGGTACCACGGGCTGGCATTACATGGCCTGGACCGACCGCTGCGTGCTCTGGCAGGTGCTGCTCTTCTTCGATCTGGCAGCCCAACTGGGACTCGATTGCTCCCGGCTCGACCCGGAACTTGACTGGGCGACCTACCGCCGCGGCGCCGCCGCGGCGGGTCTGCGCTGGATTATAGACTCCGACGATGAAGAGTGGATGCTCAAGTGCGAGGATACCAGCGAGGAGGTGGCGGCGGGGGCGGCCGACATGGTCCTGGCCGACGTGCACGACCCCGTGGACGACATGTTCGGCGGCATCAACCTGCGCATAGACTCTGCCTCGCTGGCCGCCATGCTGACGGACGGAGTAGACGATGACTGAAAGAAGACTCAACATCCTGTGGATCTGCACCGACTCGCAACGGTGGGACACCCTGGGGTGCTACGGCAACCGGTTCGTCACCACCCCTAACCTGGATCGTCTGGCCTCCGAGGGCATGCTCTTCGAGAACTGCTACGCGCAGAACCCCCTCTGCACGCCCAGCCGCCGATGTGCGAGACGCTGCCGGTTTCGGCGTGCGCGTGCCGGAAGGGGTCGAGGTGGACTTCGCCGCCGTCATGGAGCCCATGCGGGAGCTCCGGGCGCGCATCAGCCACCATGACGCCGTGCGGCGTTTCGCCGACATGGGCGTGGACATCTTCCTGGGCGAGGGCCGCTTCGCCGGGCGGAACGCGGTCGAGGTCGGCGGCGCCACCCTCAAGTTCAAGCGGGCCGGGATGGCCCGTTTTGGCGCCCGGTTTTTTGCGGCGTTTTCGCGCGGGAGCC
>CAZNGS010000056.1:0-27624 GCA_964572825.1 uncultured candidatus Brocadiaceae bacterium | reverse complement strand
TAAATTCGCTTGACCGCTGACAGCCTTTCAGAGATAGCACAGGCGCCCCCGCCTGTGGACTCTCAGCCGGGGGCGGCTGAGCTACATTTTTCAACAGGCTGCTAATCCTCGGGGTCGCGTGCACCCTCGGGGTTGCAGCGCTGCCAGTCGGGCATCTGCGGCTGCCCCTGGTGCCTTCGGATCAAAGCTCGGAGAAGCGCACCTCGGCGTCCCGGAGCCATTCCGGTCGCACTTCCACTCCCCAGCCCGGACCCTCGGGCACGGCGACTGCACCGTGCTCGACCGGCAGGGCGGTGTCGAGCAGACCCTCGGCCCATTCGTTGCCCTCGATGGTCCATTCCTGCTCGTAGAGGCACGCGGGCATGGCGGAGGCGAAGTGGATGGTGAAGACCTGGACCATGGCGCTGTTGGCGCAGTGCGGCGTGCAGGCCAGGCCGAACTCGCGGGCCAGCATGGCGACCCGGCGGGCCCGGCAGACGCCGCCCAGGTACAGGATGTCGGGCTGGACGATATCGACCGCGTGCATCTCGACCATGCGGCGGAACTGCGGGATGGAGTTATCCTGCTCGCCGCCCGCGACGTAGACATCCAGCGCCTCGGTGACGCGCCGGGTGGATTCGATGTCGGGGTAGGGACAGGGCTCTTCGAAATGGAAGACGTCGAACTTCTCCAGCATCCGGCCCACGCGCACGGCGGTGTGGGCGGTGTAGGAGCTGTTGGCGTCCACGTTGATCCGCACGGCGCCGCCCAGGCCGCACCGCACGGTCTCCACCAGGGCTTCGCTGCGGCCCGGCCAGGCGTCCCGGTCCGAGCCCATAGGCGCTTTCGGCCCGGCGCCGATGCGGATCTTGACGGCACGATAGCCCTTTTCGTCCACCAGGTTTCCCAGGCGCTCCGCCTCGTCCTCGGGGCTGATGGACCGGCTCATGCTGGAGGCGTAGACGGGCACGGGGTCCCGCAGCGGCCCGCCCAGCAGACCCGCCACGGGCTGACCGAACAGCCGGCCCTTCAGGTCCCAGAGGGCCGTGTCGATGCCGCTGAAGGCCCGGCAGACGATGGTGCCGGGGAATTTCATGGTGCGGTCGAAGACCCGTTTCTCGACGGCCTCGATGGCGAGCGGGTCCTGCCCCAGCACATGGGGCGCCACCATCTCATGGAGCACTTTGACGGTGATGGCACCGCCGTAGGTTGAGCACTGGCCGGTGCCCACCTCCCCGGTGTCGGTGTGGACCCGGCAGACCGGGATGTCGTTCTTCAGGTAGGTCTGGATGCGCGTGATCTTCATGGCCCGTCCCCGTGGCGAAATGTCAAGCGCCTGCGGCCGCCCTCGGCGCAGGCAAGCTGCTACAGCTCTGCTGTGAAGACGTCCAGTTCACCGATCCCGAGGTCCTGCTCGATAATCTCCAGGTCTCCCAGTGCGTCCTGCAGGCCGTTCTCGCCGATCGTCTCCCGCTCGAACTGCTGCATGTCATCGGCCAGGCTGCGGAACTCGGAATCGGTGAGCACCTCCCGGAGTTGGGGAAAGAGCATGGTGTCCTCGTAGGCGGCGTGGCCCCGGTACATACGGCTGTAGCCGCGACAGACCGCCACGAGAGCCTCTCTGGTTTCCGGCTCGTCGACACCCCCTCCGCCCAGCGAGATGGTCCGGGCCGCGAGTTGCCGGCCGACCTGGTGCTGTTTCACCAGAACGTCGAGGAGCTCGCGCATGCGCCCCGCCCGCCCGAAAACCGGGTATATGAAGGTTTCCTCCATCTCCTCGTGGTAGGCTTCGACCGCCTCGTCGACCAACGCGCCGGCGTTGACGAGCGCGCCGGACGGGAAGTCCTCGCCCGCGGCGAGCCGATCGGCGCAGGCTTGGTAGGCGTTCATGAGCCGGTGAACCAGCCCATGCTCGTGCATCAACCGCTCGGCCGGTGTCACCGACACGGCCTCCCCGGGCGCCCTGCGCTCGCAGCCTGTGGTGGCTGCCAGCGTCCCCGTGCCTACCAGACCCGCCTTCAGCAGAAAATCACGTCGTCCACAGTCCGTCATCCTGCGCCTCCCTTTCGCGAGAGATATTACGCCCCTTACTGCGTGAAATCATCGTGCACGGCGATGCGGGTGAAATCGCCCGTGCGGGCCGCCTCCAGGACCGATCCCATGTAGCGGTCCACGTCCTGCGGCCGCATGGGGATGGGCATTCCCTGCAGCTTGGAGGCCAGGGACGGATCCCGGGCGGCCGAGAGCATCCGCCGCTGGTGTTCCTCCGTATAGCCATCCACCTGGTCGAGCGTGGTGGGAAAATCCACGCTTTCGGCCAGCGCCGCCATGCCGCGCCCCACCACCAGACCCAGCTCCCGCCCCCGTAAGTCGTCCAGCGATTCGCCTGGATCGATGTAACCGTAGCGCTGGTAGATGCGCCCCACCCGCAGGAGCCGGTCCGGGATGGCCGGGGCGAAGAAGCAGGTATAGTAGGGCATCAACAGCGCCGTGGCCTTGCCGTGATCCATCAGGTCCACCAGCGAAAAACTGTTGAGGTGCGGCCCGTTGGTGCTGCCGATCATGATGGCGTAGCCGCCCAGGTCGGTGCCCAGGCCGATGCTCTCCCGGAGCTCCTCCGACTCGGGCTGCTTCAGCGCGCCCGGCAGGGACGAGATGATGAGCTCCAGGCCCGCGAGGGCCACTTCATCCATGATGGGGAAGAGGTCCCCCTCCGGGTCGGCGCCGAAGTAGGTCTCCAGCAGGTGGGTGATGCCGTCGAAGGCCCCGACCTTGGTGAATTCGGCCGGCATGGTGACGGTGCCGTTGTAGTCGAACAGGCTCACGGGCGGCACGACGGCTTCGTCGATGAACAGCCGTTTCTGCATGGTGTTCATGTCGGTGATGTTGGCGTACTTGGTCAGGTGGGCGGCGGAGCCGGAAGCGGTCTGCGCGGCGAGGAAAGGCAGCAGCTCTTCGGTGCTCTCGTGGAGGGCGCGGGTGACCTTCCCGACGCCGTAGTAGTCCTCGCGCGTGCCGCCCAGGCACGCCAGCGTGATGGAGCCCTTGAGGGCATCGATGAGGCTGCCGCCGCCGAGGCCGACAACCGCCTCGGGGTCTGCGCTCAGAAGGGCGTCCCGCACCCGCAGCACGTCCTCCACCGGCGAATTGGGCGCCGCGCCCATACACCGGTTGGAGATGTCCAGCCCGGCTTCCCGGAACGACTCCTCCAGGCCATCCAGCATGCCGTTTTTCTCGCAGGAGCTGCCCCTGACCAGCAGGAAGCTCTGCCCGATGCGCCCGGCCATCTCTCCGGCTCTCTCGATGGCGCCCGGACCGTGGGCGTAGCTGTCGCCCTTGAACTGTGCAATCAACGCCCGCGCTCTGCCTTTGAGCTCTTCCACGCTCCGCCTCCCGCACGATTAGATGCCTCCCGTCACCTGCATTTTAGGCGAAGGGGTATACTTTGCCAACCGTCCGGCGGACAGGCGCACACGACCCCGGCCCTCCCCCGTGGAACGCTTGACACAGACGCTCCGGGCACTACGATTTATGCGGACGCAGACCCGTCCGGTTGGTCCCGATGAGGAGGGATGCAGGAGATGCCTTTTCGAATGCAACTGGGCGACGGCAAATCCACCGGGCCCGACCTCGACATGGCGGGAGACGCCGCGGAACTCCCCGTGCACCACGAGGCCCGGAGCCTGAAGCTGGTCGGCGCGGTCCTTCTGCTGATGGCGGCCGCGGACCTGGCGCTGGCCCTGGTGCTGTTTGTGTTTCTGGAGGACGTTTCCACGCCGGTGCGCTGGCTGGTTCCGGGGCTGGTGGCGTTGGGTGCGGTGGTGATGGTGCTTATCGGCCTGCACCTGTGGATACGGCGGAAGGAATGGGAGATCGCCGGGGACGAGGTGCGGCACCGCTGGCGCGGGCTGTTCGGCGCCGGGGAATGGGTCGAGCCGCTGTCGGCGTACCGGGGCGTGCTGGCGCGCCAGGAGTATCACAGCGGCGGGCAGAATGCGCCCGGCTACACCCTCTACATACTGGAGCTGAAACACGAGACGGACGAGAAGCGGGACGTGCGCCTGTATCAATCGCGCTCCCGGGAGGGTTTCCGCGCCAGGCACGAGGATTACGCCCGGCTGCTGGGCACCTCTGCCCTTATCGAGACCCAGGACGGCATCGAGGAAAGGCGGGTGGAGGACCTGGCCAAATCCGTGCGGGAACTGGTGGCCGAGGGTGTCCTGCGGGTCGAGTTCGATGCCACCCGCCGGCCCCCGGGTCGACACCTCGCGACCGTCGTCGAGGGGGACACACTCGTCGTCCGGACCCGGCCCGGCGCCGCGCTGGGAAAGCCGGGACTGATCGTGCCCCTGGTAACCGCCCTGGCGGGCGCCGGCATGGCGGTGGGGGGCCTCATCGTGAAAGGCGGAGCGGGCGGTCTGCCCCTGCTTCTCGCAGGTCTCGTTGCCCTCGTGGGAGGAACTGCACTGATGATCCTTGCGCGGCGGGTGCGGCAGGAACTGCGCGTCTCGCCCGACGAGGTCCGGGTGGAGTGGCATCTGCCGGTAGCGGGCGAGGTCTTCGCGAAGGCCGTGCCGGCCGAGGAGGTGGAGAGCGTGACCGTGCGCACGCCGGAGGGCAGCAGCGGCTTCACCATGGTGCAGGCCGTCACGGACGCGGACACGGTGAGTTTCGGGTTCGGACTGACCGACGAGGAGAAGGCATGGGTCCGTGACTGCATCATCACCGTGATCAGCGCGTAAGGCCGGCTGAGATGATGCCGGCCGCGCGCGGGCTGAGGCGCTTTGTGACGTTGACAGTTGCCGCAGGCTATGGTATAAGTGACGGATGCATTATTCGGTTACGCTGCCGGAACGCCACCTGCCTTCGCCGCGCAAGCCGTTTCCCGATGCTCCGCATGCCGCGGACCAGCATCTGTATCGGCCTGTGCGGAACGCTCATTGTCCGGGCAGGCGTTGCGTGACCGTAAATCTTTCCCACAAATCAGCGGTAACGAACCATGGAAATTGCCGAGATCCAGGCCCGACCACGTGAGGTGCGCGGCACCCGGGATTGTCGCCGGCTCCGCCGGCAGGGCCTCACGCCGGCCGTCCTCTACGGACGTGGAGAGCCCAACGTGCTGCTTACGCTACGCGAGGAAGACGTGGAGCACCTGGTGGAGACCCACGCGCCGATCGTACAGGTAAGCTGGGACGGCCAGCAGGAGAACGCCCAGATAAGGGATATCCAGTACGACGCCCTGGAGGAGGATATCCTGCACGTGGACCTGGTGCGTATCTCCCTGACCGAGCGAGCCGTCTTCACCGTAGCGGTCAACACGCACGGCACCGCCGCAGGTGAGCCCGAGGGGGGAGTGCTGGAGCTGGTGTCCCACGAGGTGGAGGTGGAATGCCTGCCCACCGAGGTGCCGGAGTCCATCACGGTGGAGGTGGACGAGCTGGACATCGGCGACAACCTGACGGTGGGCGAACTGGCCTTCCCACCGGGCGTGACCCCGGTGACGGACGCCGATACCGTGGTGGTCACCGTGGTGCCTCCCACCGAGGTCGAAGAGGAGGAGGTCGCTCCGGAGGAGCTGATACTGGAGCCGGAGGTCATCGGCGAGGAGGTCGAAGAGCCCCAGATGCCCGAAGAGCTGCCTGAGGAGCCGGAGACGAGGCGGGAGTGAGCGCCCCTTCCGGAGAGCTTACTGCGTGGCGGCGAGGAGCGCGACCGGTGAGGATCGTTGCCGGCCTGGGCAATCCCGGTGCCCGCTACGCGCGGACCCGCCACAACGCCGGGTGGATGGCACTGGATGAATTGGCACGGGGATGCACGCCCCGCCCGGAGCCTACGGCAGCCGACGGCCTGCTGGCGCGGTGCGAGGGCATGTTCCTGTTCAAGCCGCTCGGTTACATGAACCGCTCCGGGCCGCCCATCGCGCGGGCGCTCGCCGAGAAGGACATCGCGGCAAAGGACCTGCTGGTGCTGGTGGACGAGGTGAACCTGCCCCTGGGCAGCCTGAGGTTGCGCCCCGGCGGGTCCGACGGAGGGCATAACGGGCTGGGTTCGATCATCGGTGCGCTGAGCACGCAGCAGTTCCCCAGGATGCGGCTGGGGGTCGGGCCATGTCCCGCCGGGTGGGAGATGCGGGATTTCGTGCTCAGCCCGTTCGAGCCGGCCGAACAGGACGCAGTGGCGCAGATGGTGGAACGCGCAGCGGAGGCCGCGCTGTGCTGGCGCGACCGGGACATCCAGGTGGCGATGAGCCGGTTCAATCGCACGGTGGAAAACGAAACGGATTCATGATAAAAACAGACGGTCTGGCCGTCCGACTCGCAGACAGCACCGAGAAAACGGAGGAGAACTGTTGGCAACGAACCTGTACGAAGGCATGTTTCTGGTGGATGCCGGGAAAGGCGGTTCCGATCATCCCGAGACCATCCGCCACATAGCGGGTCTTCTGGACCGCATCGACGCTGACATAGAGCGCATAGAGAAGTGGGAAGAACGCAAGCTGGCCTATATCATCAAGCGGGCCAAGCGGGGGATATACATCCTGGTCTACTTCCGCGCCGACGGCTCCAGGATTGCCGAACTGCGGCGGGATATCAAGCTTTCGGAGGAGTTGCTGCGCGCTCTGATCCTCCGGGCGGACGAACCCGACCCCGTCACGGGCGATCTTTACAGCCCCGATGGAAACCAGATAGAAGAACGCGAGGCGGCCACTGCGGCGGGCCAGCCGGCGGAAACGAGCGAAGCCGCCGGAGAACAGTAGCGCGGTGCCTCGGTCACTGTAAACCCGGGAGGCGAGCATGGCTAACCTCAACCGCGTCTTTCTGATGGGCAACCTTACCCGCGATCCGGAGTTGCGCTATACGCCCAGCGGGACGCCAGTATGCGAGTTTGGTCTGGCGGTCAATCGGACCTACACGGGCAGGGACGGCGAGCAGCGCGAGGATACCTGCTTCGTGGACATCACGATGTGGGGTCGGCGGGGCGTGGTCATCAGCGAGTACCTCACCAAGGGCAGCCCCATCTTCATAGAAGGGCGGCTGAACTACGATACCTGGGAGACCCCGGACGGTCGCCGCAGCAAACTGTCGGTGGTCGCGCGCAATTTCGAGTTCATTGGCGGACGCGGCGGGCGGGCCGACCAGTCCCGCCGCCAGCAGCAGCGCCGCCCCGCCGGGCAGCCTCAGCAGCCGGATAAGGAGCCGGCGGAGGAGCCGGCCGACGAGGACGAAGGCTACGACGTGGGCGATGACGAGATTCCCTTCTAAGGAGCTATTGCACAACCGTGACCTACTGCGGCCTGCTGCGAAACCGGATGGCTGTGTCGTTGACGCAGAACGTCCTCAACGTGGCCACTTGCCACGCCTCCGGGCGTTCTGCGCCGGCCTCCTTGCCCTCCGGCTTCTCGCTCGGCCTCGTTACGGACATGGTTCTGCAATAGCCCCTAAAAGCCCCGCCGAACCGATTACGCGAAGACAGGAAAGAGATCATGGAAGTACTGCTCCAACAGAATGTTGAAAACCTGGGGCGACTGGGCGAAAAGGTGGAAGTTGCCGACGGATATGCGCGCAACTACTTGTTGCCAAAACAGATAGCCGTGCCCGTCACGGCGGAGAACGAGCAGCGGCTCAGACGGGCCCGGGAGGCGCGCGCCCGCAGGGAGGTGGAAGAACTGGAGCGGGTCAACCGCCAGGCGGAGTTGCTGGAAGGATTCTTGTGCTACATCCCCGCTCGGGCCACGGAGAAAGGGCACCTGTTCGGCTCCGTGGGTGCTCAGCAGATTGCCGACCAGCTTGTCGAAAGTGGCTTCGAGGGCGTCCGGCCCAGCAGCGTCAACCTCACACGTCCCATCGAGGAGCTGGGGGACTACGAGGTCGAGATCATGCTTCATCCCGAGGTGCGCGTCATGATCACCGTTCGGGTGGCTGAGGCGGACGAGGAGCAAGAGGAATAACACCCGTAAGTGTGACACTTCGCAGGCGTTAAGCGGTCTGATGTCCCAACTGTCGGATGCCAGCGCCGGGCCGCGTGTGCCGCCGCATGACCTGCAGGCGGAGATGGGTGTGCTGGGTTCGATGCTCCTGTCCGAGGATGCCATCCACCTGGCCCGTAACCGCCTCAGCGAAGCCTCCTTCTACAAGCTCGCCCATCAGGACATCTTCTCCGCCGTGGTGCAACTGGCCGATGAGCACAACGCGGTGGACGTGATCCTGTTGCGGGACGAGCTTGCCCGCCGGGACAGCCTTGAGAAAGTCGGCGGTGTGAACTACCTGGTGGAACTAATGGAATCCGTCCCCACCAGTGCCAACGCGGAGTACTATATCGAGATCGTCCGCGAGCATGCCCTGCGGCGACACCTGATCGACACCTCCGCGGATATCCAGAAAAGGGCCTACAAGGACTCTCAGCAAGTCGAGCGCCTGCTGGACGAGGCGGAGTCCAACATCCTGGCCGTGCGTCAGGAACGGGACAAAACCCGGGTGCGGGAGGTCAACGAGGTCCTCGAGAACATCGTGGGCCGTCTGGAAGAGCTGCACCAGAATCCCGGGCAACTGACCGGCCTGGCCTCCGGTTTTTATGACCTGGACGACATGATGGGCGGCCTGCAGCCGGGGCAGTTCGTCGTGCTGGCCGCGCGGCCCAGCATGGGAAAAACCAGCCTGGCGCTTAACATACTCCACCACGTCTGCGTCGTGCAGCGACGCCCCGCGGCGCTCTACAGCCTGGAGATGCCCGCCGAGCAGATCGTGAGCAACTTCCTGTGCCTGCACAACAAGATCGACACCCACGATTTCCGGCGCGGCACGCTCAACGCCCAGGAGTGGCGCAGGCTGGAGGAATCCATCGACGAGCTGGTCGGCCTGCCTCTTTACATCTGCGACGCGCCCAGCGTGCGCATCATGGACCTGCGCGCGATGGCGCGGCGCATGGCGCATCGCCACAACATCGAGCTGATGGTCGTGGACTACCTCCAGTTGCTCACGCCCAATCGGGACTACAGCAACCGCGTCTTCGAGGTGGGCGAGATCAGCCAGGGACTAAAAGCCCTGGCGCGGGAGCTGAACGTGCCCCTGATCGCCATCGCGCAGTTGAGCCGGCGCGTGGAGCAGGAGCAGCGCCGCCCCCGGCTGAGCGACCTGCGGGAGAGCGGTTCCATCGAGCAGGACGCCGACGTGGTCATGCTCCTGCACCGTTCCTATGCGGTGGGCGAAACCGAGGACCAGATGGGCGGGGAACAGCCGGGACCGGCGCCGGGCACGGAGGCAGAGTTGATCCTGGGCAAGCAGCGCAACGGACCCACCGGCATAGTGCGCCTGCTGTTTCAGAGACGATACCTCCGGTTCGAGTCCCGGGCGACCCAGCCCGAACTCTAAAAAAGGGCCCAGACCGACCATGACAAAGAACCGCTCTTTGCCGCTGCGGCTGGCCTGTGCCGTGGCAGCGCTCTTCGTTCTGCCGGCCGTGGTGGGGCGAGGCCTCGATGCCGCGGCGGCACCCACCATCGCCGAACTGCAGGTGCGCAACAACGTCCTGCTGAGCGATGCCCAGATCAGCGAGCAGCTCGGCATCCGGCAGGGAGATGCCTACGACCCCGAGAAGCTCAAGGCGGCCGTCGAGCGGTGGAACGAGACCCGCCGGCTCGGGACGCTCGGCTACCGGGAAGAACCGACCGAATCCGGCGACGTGAGAATCGTGCTGCAGGTCAGGGAGCGTGTCAAGCTATCCGCCGTCACCTTTCGGGGCAACAAACGGCTTTCCACCGAACGGCTGCGCGAGCTGGCCCAGCTCCGGCCCGGCGACGCCGTAGGTCCGCACGAAGTGGCCGACGTGGAACGCGCCATTGAGTCGGCCTACGCCCAAAGAGGCTTCCCCAACACCATTGTGCACGGCATCCTGCTGCTGGGGGAGGAGGGTGAGCGGAACCTGGTCTTCTCGGTCTCCGAAGGTCAGCGGGTCAAGGTGGGCCGCACCGTGTTCCACGGCAACGAACACCTGCCGCGCGGCCGCCTGCTGGGCGTCATGAAATCGCGCCAGTCAAGATGGCTCGGGTGGCTGTTCCCCCGGTATCTTGACGGGGAGAAGCTGCGCGATGACGTGCAGCGGATCGAGGAGATCTACCGGAACGAGGGGTTCCAGGAGGTGGAGGTGAAGGCCTTCCCCTCCTATCCGCAAGAGAACAAGGCCATCCTCAACATCGTTATTCAGGAAGGGCCACGCTACATCCTGACCCGCGTGCTCTTCGAGGGCAACACGCTGTTCCGGGACGACGAACTGCTGGCCGCCACTTCCCTGAAGACGCAAGAGCCCTACAGCCCGAAACTGGTGGACGAAGCCGTGCGCGAGATAAGCCGCCTCTACGGCGAGCAGGGCCACGTGGACGTGACCCGGCGGAAAGGCAACCTGGTCGCCGAACCCCTGTTCGACCCGGAGCTGCCGGAGGTCACCCTGCGCTTCCACATCAACGAGCGGGAGCCGGTGTACATCCGGCGCGTGGAGATCCGGGGCCTGACCAAGACAAAGGAGCAGGTCGTACGCCGAAACCTGGCCATCTACCCCGGCGAGCGGGCCACCACCGGCAAACTCCAGCAGAGCGAACAGCTCCTGATCAATACGGGGTTCTTCGACCTGGAAGCCCAGCGGCCGGTCGAGATAACGCTGGAGCCCGATGAGGGCGCCCTGCGCGACGCCGTGGTGCGGGTGAAGGAGGGCTCCACGGGCCAGTTGATGCTGGGGGCAGGGATCGGAACGGATACCGGCGTGCTGGGCGAGATATCGGTGAGGGAGGAGAACTTCGACCTGACCAACTGGCCGTCCGAATGGAGCGACCTGTGGCGGGGGAACGCCCTGCGCGGCGGCGGCCAGAAGCTGTCCCTCGTCCTGCGCTCCGGCACGGAGCGATCGTACTATTCGCTCTCTTTCCACGATCCGGCGGCCTGGGGCAGCGCCTATGGCCTGGGGGGCAGTCTCTACTCCACGGGCGTCGCCCACGAGGAATTCGACGAGTTGCGCACCGGCATCAGCCTGACGGGCAGCAAGCGCATCGCCAAGTTCCTCCACCGCAACCTGACCATCGGCTACGAGACAATCGACGTGGACGACGTGGACGCGACGGCCGCTCCCGATTTCCTGCGGGAGGAGGGCTCACACTCCCGGCCTTTTGTGCGCTTCAGCACGTCGCTGGAGCGCAGAGACAACCGTTTCATGCCCACCGAGGGCTACCACGTCGGCGCCGACCTGGAGGTCACCGCCGGGGATGTCGAAACGGTCAGCCTCATCCTGCGCGGGCAGAAGTACTGGACCGTGCACGAGACGAATGGGCGTCACAGGCACGTTCTCGGCCTGCGGGGAAGGGCCGGCGTGGTGGACTCTTACGGCGACCGCGTTCCGGTGTTTGAACGCTTCTACGCCGGCGGCATCAGCACCCTCAGGGGATTCGAGTTCGAAGGCGTTTCCCCGGTGGACCCGGGGACCGAGGACCAGGTGGGGGGCGAGTCCATGTTGGTCGGATCGCTGGAGTACAGCCTGCCGCTCGACCCCGACGACAGGGTCCGGCTTCTCGGCTTCCTGGACGCGGGATACGTGGCCGAGGACGCGGCGGACGTGCTGAGCGGGTGGGACGAGCTGCGCATGTCCGCCGGTGTTGGAGTGCGATGGCTGATTCCCGCCCTGGGCCAGGTGCCGCTGGAGGTGGACCTGGGTTTTCCCCTGATGCGAGAGTCAGAGGATGAAACGCAGGCGTTTCACTTCGCCGTCGGGGCCGTGGCCACTTTTTGATTCCGGTCCGTTTTTCGCGTAGATTAGCCGCCGCCGTTACCGCCAGAGAAGGGAAAAAAACGATGCTCAAAACACGCGCCTCCGTATGGTTCATCGTGGCCCTGTCGGCAGGGGCGGCCGTTCTGCTGGCCGCCGCCGAACCGGGCCGGCAAGAGCCTCCGCCCGCTGCCGCTGACGGCGTCACCGTGGCCGTGCTGGAGATGGCCACCGTTCTGGCCGACTGCGAGCAATGGCAGGACGCCGCCAACGAAAGACGCCGCCTCATAGACAAGATGACCCGCTCGCTTGGCAAAAGGGACCAGCACCTCCAGCTCCTGCGGAACGAGCGGGAGAACCTCCCCCCGGATACCGCCGAGCGGCGAGAAAAGGAGCAGGAGATCCGGGATGCCCTCCAGGAGCGGGAGAAGAGCCGCCGGGAGTTCGAGAGACAGATCACGGAGCATTACGACAACGCCATCCGCAGGCTGCTCAAAGACCTCAATGAGGCCGTCAGGAACTATGCGGCCGAGAATGAAGTGGACCTGGTGCTGAAGAAACAGAGCCTGGAGCTGACCGAGCGGGAGAATCCCGAACTTCTGCTGGCCACCACGGACGTGCTGTACGCCGGGGCAGACCTGGACATCAGCGAGCAGATCGTCAAGCAGCTTAACGCCGGCTACGCGGGCCCCATCGAAGTGAAGTAGAATGAGCCGCCCCCAACGAACCATCGGCAGCATGGTTGAACTGTCCGGACGGGCTTTGTTCTCCGGGCGCGAGGCCAGGGTCTGCCTGCAGCCGGCCGATCCCACCACCGGCTACCTGTTCGTCCGGGAGGACTTGCCGGACAGCCCGGTGGTGCCCGCCAACGTGGAGGCGCTGGGGGACGGCTACCGCTGCACCTCCCTGAACTGGAACGGAGTCGAGGTCCAGGCCATCGAGCACCTGCTGAGCGCGTGCTACGGGCTGGGGGTGGACAATCTGATCATCGAACTGGACGGCGACGAACTGCCGGCCATGGGGGGCTGCCCCCGGGAGTACGGACGGGCGATGCTGCAGGCCGGACTGGTGGAACAGGAAGCGGAGCGACGCGTGCTGGCGCCGGAGGAGACGGTCTCCATCGCCGAAGGGCGAGCCAGCATCGTGGTTCTGCCCCAGCAGGAAGGCCTTACCGTCAGCTATGTGCTGGACTTCGACGAAGGCTATCACGCCACGGAAGCGTTCACGCTTTCCGTAGATCGGGAGAGCTACATGCGCGAGCTGGCGTCGGCCCGCACTTTCGGGCTGGCGGCGGACTACCAGGAATTCGAAGAGCTTGCTATCGGCGGCGGCGTTACGGACGAGAATGCCTTCGTGCTCTCCGAAGACGGGGCGACCTTGAAGCCGCGCAGTGGAGACCCGGCGGAGCTGGTCTTCTCCGACGAGGCGGTGCGGCACAAGATGGTGGACCTTTTGGGAGACCTGGCCCTGATCAACGCCGACCTGTGCGCGCGAGTGGTGGCCGTGCGCAGCGGCCACGCGCTCAACACCAGCCTGGCCCGCCAGTTGTGCCGGTTGATGGAGGAGGAGGTCGGTCCGGAGGAATACCTGGACGTGATGGAGATCCGCCGCGTCCTCCCCCACCGCTACCCCTTCCTCATGGTCGACCGCGTGCTGCGGCTGGAGGGGGACAACAAGATCGTGGCCATCAAGAACGTATCCATCAACGAGCCCTACTTCCAGGGGCATTACCCGCAGTACCCCATCCTGCCGGGCGTTCTGCAGTTGGAGGCACTCTCGCAGACGGCCGGCCTGCTGCTGCTGCGTAAGCTGGAGCACACCGGCAAGGTCTGCCTGCTGGTCGGCCTGGACGGGGTGAAACTGCGCCGACCGGTGCGGCCGGGCGACCAGTTGAACCTGGAGGTGGAGGCCATTCGGGTCCGTTCCAGGTCCGCCGTGGTAAAGGGCAGAGGAACCGTGAACGGTCAACTGGCCTGCGAGGCCGAAATGAAGTTCTGGCTCGAGGATGCCGACGCGCTCTGAGGTCCCATCGCGGCGATCCGCACACCAGGAGCAAGCATGCGCATTCACCCGACGGCAGTTGTGGACGGCAAGGCCGATATCGGCCAGAACGTCGAGATCGGTGCCCATGCGTGGATAGGCCCCGAGGTGACCGTCGGGGACAACTGCGTGATAGGACACGGATGCCACATTGAAGGGCACGTGACCATGGGTGAGAACAACCTGCTCGCCCCCTGCGTGGTGCTCGGGACGCCGCCTCAGGACCTCACCTACCACGGCCAGCCCACGGAGCTGGTCATCGGCGACGACAACGTCTTCCGCGAGTTCGTGACCGTCAACATCGGAACGGTCGGCGGCAACGGCGTGACCCGCATAGGCGACCGCAATTATCTGATGATTAACAGCCACGTGGGGCACGACTCCCACCTGGAAGACGACATCCTGCTGGTCAACGGAGTGCTGCTGGGCGGGCACTGCCACGTGCACGACGGCGCCAAGCTCATGGGCGGGGCGGCCTGCCACCAGTTCGTCACCGTGGGCACCCAGGCCTACGTGGGCGGGCTGAGCCGCATCGTGCAGGACGTGCCTCCGTACATGATCGTCGAGGGCAATCCCTCCCGGGTCAGGGGTGTCAACGAGATCGGCCTGGAGCGGGCCGGCTTCCGCCGAGAGGTCATCGACCAGCTATGGGAGGCATACAAGGCCATCTACCGCACCCGGGAACTGAACCGCGCCAAGATATACGACAAGATCGAGAACGAGACCGACTCCTTTGAGGAGACCCTCACGCTGGTTCGGGCCCTCCGAAGGTCCCAGAACGGCGCCCACGGGCGCCACCTGGAGGGCCGCAGGAAGAACTGACCACTGCCGACCGGGTGAATCACGTCATGAACGGTAAAAAGACAGGGCAAGCTCCCCAGCGCGTGGCCGTGTTCGGCCTCGGCCGGTTCGGCATGGGACTGGCCGTCCGCCTGGCGTCTCTCGGGGCGGACGTGCTGGCCATCGATTCGGACAGGGAACTCGTGGAGGAGGTCGACCCGCGCGTCTCCCGGGCCGTCTGCCTGGATGCCACCAACGAGTTTGCCATGAAGAAGCTGAAGCTGGACGATACGGACCTGGCCATCGTCTGCATCGGAAGGAACATCGAGGCGGGGCTGCTGGTGACCGCCGTCCTGCAGCGGCTCGGCGTGGAAGAGATCTGGGTGCGCGCCATCGACCACAACCAGGCCCAGATACTGGAAGCCATGGGCGTCAGCCGCATCATCAGCCTGGAAAAGGAGATGGCTTACCAGGTGGGCCAGGAGATCACCATGCCCGGCATCCAGGTCATCGCGCCCATCACCACGAACCACGTCCTGGCCGAGCTGAAGGCCAAATCGGAGTTCGTCGGCAAGACGTTGCGCGATCTCGATTTTCGCAACCGCTACGGACTCAACATCGTGGCCATAAAGTCCCGCGAGACCACCCCCGGTCCCGAGGGCGAGGAAAAGGTGGAATACCACGTCAATGATCTGCCCTACGCAGAGGACGTCATCAAGGAGGGCGACGTCCTGGTCGTGATCGGCCCGGACGAAAAGGTGCGCGGGATGCAGACCGACTACTGAGGGCCGCCCCTTCGGTTAGCCCGAGCCTCTCATCAAGCTCCCGGTAAGCCAGCAGCCCGGCATCGCTGGAAACCTTCGCGCCGACGAAGCGAATCTTTGCCGACCTGTCAAAACCAACCCTCAAAGGTGGTTCCGTCTGCTTTTCACCCATCGGTTGAGCCTATCCGGGAGTTCCCAGACACCTTGAAACCGCTCTCAGACGGCCGCATTGCAGCATCCCGGCACTCCAGGCACCGGCTTATATGGCGATCCGGGGGCGCATCAGTTCGACACTAACCGAGAAACATCAGTTCCACTGCGGGGTGGGATTGCGGCCGTTCTTTATGCGCAACGGAGCGAACGGGGCCATAGGGTTGCCCGGCCTCAGGGCGAGCAGAAGCGGTTGAAGCTGCCGGATCTTCATCGGCAGAGCGGGTGAAAACCCAGACGTTTCAGTCCTATTCATCGCTCGCTTCTGAAAGCGAAACGGCCAGGATGCTCGGAGGAATCGGTCGACCGCTCACGGCGCTGAAGTAGACCAGACACTCGTTGCGCCAGGTCTCCGCATCGATTATCTGCACTTCCAGTTTCTTATCCACGTGCTTCCAGCGCTCATCGTCGATCACACCCTTGAGCGACTGCCATTGCTGGCGCATATTCTTGACGTATTCGACGCCGCGGACATAGCGATGGCACAGCTCCTCCCATAGCGTCCTTCCGGTGGACAGCTCCCGGTCCCAGCTGACGTGGTGGAACCAGAGCAGATGTTTCTCGGGGCAAGTATCGGGATCGCTGAATACGGCCTGGACGGGCGGATAATACTGTCCCTCCAGGCCCTTCATTATCCAGGATCCCCCGATCCCGTCTCGGTCGGCTGCGTGATGTCCGGTACGTCTTGCCGGGGCGGGGGCGTAATGGCTGCGCTGGCTCTCGGTAGTGCGGTTGTCGTTGAGCTGGAAGAGGCCAAGGGGGGTCATGTAATTGACCGCTGCCTCGCGGGAGCCGAGCATCGTCTCGCTGATGGTGGAGATAACCGCCGGGTCGTCGGAGAAGGTCAGATGTATCCATTCCTCGGCGATCTCCCGCGATGAGAGGCCCGGGTCCCAGGCCAGGCGACCGAAGGCATACCAGTTGGCCTGCCCGAAGAGGTGCCCGGTCCAGTTGCGCTCGCTGCCGGTGTTGGCCACGCCGGCCATTCCGGTCATCTCCGTGTTGCCGAAGAGGGTCCCGTCCACCACCTTCTCGACGGTCGAGCCTTCGCCGCGGGCATGGGTGTCGAACTCCAACGCTTCCTTCCAGACCGGAGCCAGATAGACCAGGTGCTTGGCGTGGCCGAAGTATTCCTGGGTGATCTGCACCTCCATCATCACGGGCGTCTTCTCCAGCCCCCCCAGCAGTGGGTGCACGGGCTCGCGGGGCTGGAAATCCCGAGGACCGTTCTTGGCCTGCACGAAGACGTTGTCGTGGAAGTCCCCGTCGATCCTCGTGAACAGATCCGTCGGCCGGGCGGCCAGTCCGAGACCGTGAGTTTTCTCCCCGGGGTAACCCTCGACGTCACTGTCAAAGACCCCGAATGCGCGCCACATGACGACTCCTCCATAGGGGGCCAGGGCATCGGCCAGCAGATTGGCTCCATCGGCGTGCGTGGCGTTGTAGTCATGCGGACCCGGGCACCCTTCGGAGTCTGCCTTGACCAGAAAACCGCCGAAGTCGGGGATCAAACGGTATATTTCGGCTACTTTATCTCTCCACCATTTCTTCACCGCAGGGTCGAAGGGGTCGGCCGTATCTGTGGCACCGAATTTCAGGGGCGCAGCGAAATTGGGATGAATCGCCACCCGGACTCTATAGGGACGCAGCGCATCTGCCAGGGCTGCGGTCTTTTCCAGATAGTGGGACTCCAACAAGGTCAGTCCCGAATAGCTACCATTCAGGACCGTCATGTTGATCCCCACAGAGGCGCAAGCACGACCATAGTCTTTGTAGCGCGGCGACGCCTTTTCCGGCAACTCCTCCCACTGCCACAGAGATCTGCCGGCATATCCTCGCGAGACGACGCCATTGACACTGTCCCAATGGTTCAGCACGCGATAGCGGAGCCTCGGTGTCTCGGCGCGATCCAGATGGTCGAGTGATCGATGCATCTGCAGAAGCTGCAGGAGGCGGAACGCGCCGTAAAGCACGCCGATTTCATGATTGGCCGCGATAACGATGGCGGGCTTTCCGTCGATGCTCAACGACCTGAGCAGGAACCCTTCGCGGTTCAGTGGCTTCAGGGCGCTTTCGAGGTCGAGTGCCGCTATCTCGGCGTTGCTGGCAAGCGTGCCCCCCACAATGGCCCCGCCGGTGGGGCCATCAAGTTCAGTGACCGGACGTCCTATGAGAGCCTCCACGCCCCGCCCCAACTCCTGCCGTGCTGCACGGAGAGTCGAAGAACTGCCGGGCATATACAGACCGCGGATCTGCGCGCGATATGCCTCAAGCAGATGTGTCTGGTCGATCCGGCGGTACCGCAGCCACAGGTCATAGCCGTCTTCTGCGGCCACGGGTTGGGCGGTGGCGACTGTGATGGCAAGAATCACGATCCGAACGGCACAGGTTCGCCTTTCCACGGCAGTCTCCTGAATCGAGACTTCCCAGATGAGTTTCTCCCGGCGGGGTTCGCCCCACCAAAGTTGTAATCTACGCCGCTGAAAGGGGGCCTGTCAACGTTGTCTTCTGCGACCTCCGCACCAGGCCGTCGCCCCATGTCACGGAATAGCTGAGATCGGCAGTTGAGCGGCTGCCTCATCAACGTTGGAGCAGAACCTCCGCGCCCTTGGCTGCTGCTGCACAGACAAATGGGCGCAAGGCACTTCGGGGACAAGCGAGCGCGAAGGGCGCCGTATAGAAGCAAAAGCGTCCGCTGGACGGAAAAGGCTCATGAAATAGCCGAGGGGTCAGCCCTGGAAGCCTTGCGGGTGCGTGCTGTGCCAGCGCCACGCGGTTTCTACGATCTGCTCCAGTTCGGGATAGCGCGGTTCCCATCCCAGCTCCCGGCCGATTTTGCGGGGCGATCCGACCAATTGCGGTGGATCACCCGGCCGGCGGTCCGCCTCCTCCACCCGGATTTCCCGGCCGCTCACCCGGCGCACAGTCTCGATCACCTGGCGCACGGAGTGCCCTTCGCCGGTGCTCAGGTTGTAGATCATGACCCCCCGTTCGTCCAGCGCTTCCATGGCCATCACGTGTGCCGTTGCCAGGTCGGTCACGTGAACGTAGTCGCGAATGCAGGTTCCGTCGGGCGTGGGGTAGTCCGTGCCGAAGATGGAGATATGGTCCCGCCTGCCCAGCGCGGCGTAGATCACAAGGGGTATCAGGTGCGTCTCGGGCTCGTGGTCCTCGCCGATGTCCCCGTCGGGTGCGGCGCCGGCCGCGTTGAAGTAGCGGAGGGAGGCATACTTCAGCCCGTAGGCCGCCGCGTAGTCCCCCAAGGCGTTCTCCACCGCGGCCTTGGTGCGACCGTAAGGGTTGATGGGTCGGACGGGCTGACCCTCCGTGATCGGCACCTTATCCGGCACGCCATAGAGGGTGCACGAGCTGGAGAATACCAGCTTGTCCACGCTCACCGTCCGCATGGCGCGCAGGAGCCTCAGGCTGTTCACCGCGTTGTTGAAATAGTATTTCTCCGGATCCTCCACGGACTCCCCCACGTAGGCGCTGGCGGCGAAGTGCATTACGGCCTCCGCGCCGCACTCCTCGAGTGCCGATACGATCTGGTCCTCTTCCCTCAGGTCGCTGCGGATAAGCTGCGCGCCTCCGACGGCCCCGGCATGCCCTTCCGACAGGTTGTCGAACACCACGGGGGTGTGCCCGGCCTTCTTCAGTTCCGGCAGCGCGTGGCTGCCCACGTATCCGGCTCCCCCCGTGACCAGCACGTTCATCGCAGTCCTCCCGGTGATAGGTATCGGAATGAAGTGCCCGCTCTCGCTCCATGGCGCGCGGGAGACGGATTATACAGCACGGCCCCCGGCCCGTCCACCGGGGCCGCCGGACAACGCCGACCGGTAGACGTCCACGTAGCGGTCCGTCATGGCCTGCTGCCCGAAGCGGGCGATGACGCGCCGGCGCTGACGAGCGACGTGCTCCCCGGGCGGCGGGGCGTCCAGCATCCGCCGCATTGCCCGGCGGAGGGCGTCCACGTCTCCCGGCGGGACCCAGCGCACCAGGTCGCCGCCTGCCTCCGCGAGGCCCTGAATGCGAGTTGCTATGCACGGCAGCCCCGCCGCCATGCCTTCCACCAGCGTGTTGCCGAAGGCTTCCCAGCGGGAGGGATTGACGAAGATGTTGACATCCGACAGGAAGGCGGGCACGTCCTCGACCAGTCCCGCGAACTCCACCCTCTCGGCCACCCCCAGGCTCCGCGCCAGCCCTTCCAGCGCCCCGCGTTCCGGCCCGTCTCCGGCGATTCTCAGCCGGGCCTCGGGGCGTTCTCTGCTCAGTTGTGCCAGGGCCCGTATGAGGATGTCGAACCCCTTGTGCAACGGGACGAGCCGGCCCACCGCTCCGAAGACCGGTCCGGGCTCCGGCCGCACCGCCAGGAAAGGTTCCAGGTCGAGCCCGTTGTAGATAATCGCCGGGTTCGGCGTCGGATTCGCTCCCCGGTACCAGTAGCGGCGAACCGCCCGCGACGCGAAAACGTGGGCGTCCGCCAGGGGCGCGCAGAGGCGGTAGAATCCGTGCCGCCAGGGCTGGACCCGAAGCCCGATGCTCTCGTAGGTCCATACCGTGGGGCCCATCCAGCCGGGCCAGCGCAGGCCGGCGGCCGCCACGTGGGAGTGGAACAGGAACGCGTGCAGGATGTCCGGCGTCCACGAACGCACCAGCCCGCCCAGAGCGGGCAGGCGCCACAGGTCAACCGGGCTCTCGACCCCCAGGCAGGCCACCTGGAAGCCGTCCGATTCCAGGTGACGCCGCAGCCACCCCCGGGTCTCCTGGCGCTCGAAAAGCCCGATAACGGCCGACTGGACCCCGCGCTCTCGCAGGCAGCGCATCAAGTTCAGAATGACGCGTTCCGCGCCGCCCAGTCGGAGATCGTTGGTGAGCATCAGCACCCGCACGGTTCGCCCCCTCGTGGATGTCCTCCCTGATGTATGCGGTTCAGGCGGCGCACGAGACGCTCGAACTGGCGCCGCTGGCTGTACGGCGTCGGATCGAGCCCCGCCTGGAGTTCGGTCACCTCGCCCCGGAGCATGCGGTTCAACGCCCCGGCAACGTCCGCCGGACCCTCCACGATGAACGCACCGGGGAAAGGCTCCAGCAGGCGCTCCATGGCCGTGCCGCGGGCATTGAATGCCAGAACGGGGCGGTTCAGGCCGATGTAATCGAAAACCTTCACGGGCAGCGACAGCGGCGAAATGGGACACGCGGCCGCGCAGTCAGCCGATGCCAGCTCTTCCATGGATCGTCTGTAGGGTACCATCCCCTCCGAACGGAGGCAATGCTCCAGCCCGTGCCGCCTGAAAGCATCCTCGAGCTCCGGCTCGGGGCGTCCCATGTGAAGGACCTCGATGCGCCGGGCCGCCGGGCAATCGGCGATGCCCCGGGCCAGCGTCCATCCCGCCCGGGGGCGGTAGCGCGTAAAGCTGCCGGGTATAACGATGCGGAACGTATCGGGTGGCTTTGCGGCGGGCCGCAGGTTCATCAGCTCGGTTTCATCGTACCCCCAGCGCACGGTCATGAAGGTTTCCGGAGGTCGGCCGGGGTAGCGCCGAAGGTAGAGTTCGGTCTGCTCCCGGGTGTTCAGAACCACCAGGCTTGCCCGGGCCATGGACCATGCTTCGCAGGCCCGGTCCAGCGGGGCGCGCAGCCCCCGGCGCTGCCAGCGCGAGTAGGTCACCTCGCCCATGTGCCACAGGTCGTTCAGGTCCAGGATATACGGGATGCGCCAGCGCCGGCTGTGGGAGGGGGCGAGCGGGAAGTACCAGAATGGCACGCCCCGGAAGAACAGAAAATCCGGCCTGGCAAGGGTGCTGCGAAGGGCACGCTCGATTGTTCGGCGATACGCCAGGACCAGGCGCGCCTTGGCGAGTTGCCGGAAAGGCCAGCTCAGGCCCGCCGGAGGACCGGAGAGGCCCGGGCAGCTCACCTCATAGGTCTCCAGTTCGTCGCGGAGGGAAGGGCCGGCGGCGACCTGGCCCCCGTAGAGCTCAGCGGCGCAGGTCACCACCACCGGGGGACTGCCCCGGTCCGCCAGGAACCGGGCCAGGCGGATCGCGCGCTTGCCGCTGGTGTTCCAGGCCGGCGCAAAGTAGTGGCTCACGATCAGCAGCCGCGGCGGTGTCATCATGCTCACCTCGCTGCTTTCTTCCCACCGGACTCACCGGACCGAAGCGCGGTCCACGCCACCCGGGCCTGCTGCCAGAGCCCCCGGCCGGTGAATCGCGTGTAAAGGTAGGCGCCGCCCGCGCAGAGACAGCCCGTGGCCCCCACCTGCACGCAGAGCCTGGCCGTCGGCCCCAGGCCCGGGACCCGCAAACCCAGCCACACCCCCGGCAGCACCAGCGCCCCCAGCGTCACGGCCGGCAGAATGCGCTCCGCTATATCCGACCAGCGAACGTCAGCGGTGGACCTGACCAACGCCCAGGCCGGTAGCGTGGCGGCCGCCCCCAGGAGCATCGCCAGGCAGGTCCCCCTGAGTCCGTACCACTTCGTCAACGGGTAGAGGCCGATCACGATCACCGCCAGCCGCGCCAGGTTGGCTCTGAAGCGCACCTGCGGCCGCCCCGTTCCCACGAATAAGCCCCACGCACAGCCGCACATCGCCCGCAGGAAACCGAGCCCCGCCAGCACCTGCAAGGGCACCACCGCTCCGCGCCATCCCCTGCCCAGCAGGCCGTCGACGATCTCCGGCGCGGCGGCCCCCACAAAAACGGCCAGCGGCAGCGCCAGGCAGACCACCACCTCCAGTACGTCCAGAAACGCCCTTCCCAGGCGCTCCGTGTGCGCCCGGAGCTTGCCGTACACCGGCATGGCCACCCGGCTCGACATCCGCCCCAACTCCCCCGGAGGGAGATTCGAGAGGGTGTACGAAAGCCGGTAGAGGCCCAGCGACCCGCTCCCCAGCAGGCGGCCCACCAGCACGTCGTCCAGGTTGCTCACCAGGAAAAGCACGATCTGAGAGCCCAGCATCCATCGTCCGAACCGGAACAACTCCGCCGCCCGCTTGCGGTAGAACCGAAACGCCGGGCGGTACGGATGCAGCGCGTAGGACAGGATGCAATTCGAGGCCCACTGCGCCACCTTGGCCCAGACCAGCGCGTAAACGGTATGCAGCCTCCAGGCCACTGCCACACCCACCACCAGCGCCACGGCCCCCCCCACCACGTCGTAGATGAACTGCCTGTGAAACCGGATCTCGCGGTGGAAGTATACGATGCCGACGTTCACGAAACCGCCCAGCACCAGGCGCAACGACAACAGGCGCAACGGACCGACCGCCCGGGGCTCCCGGAAGAACCATCCCACCAGCGGAGCGACCAACAACATGAGACCGGCCAGCACCAGTCCGCGGATTACCTGCGCGCACCAGGCCGTGTCCAGATAGCGCCGCGGGTCCTCCGAATGCTGAATGAGGGCCCGTCGGAACCCCAGGTGCGAGAACGTGTCCAGGGTCACGGTCGCCAGCATGGCGATGCCGAAGACGCCGAAGTCGCCGGGGGTCAGCAGGCGGGCGAGCGCCACCAGCATGACCACCTGGAGGCCCTGGCCCAGGACCCTGCCGCCGAGCACCCAGCCGGCGCCCCGCACGGCCCGCCCGCCGAGACTGGGAACCGCCCCGGGGGACGGCTCGTCGCCGGCTCTAGCGTTCGCCATGGCGCAGGTTCCCGCGGCTCAGAAGAACTCCCTGATCGTGCGGATAACGTAATCCACCTGCTCGTCGCTCAGGTCGGGATGGACGGGAAGGCTCAGCACCTCGCGCGCCGCCTGATCAGCCCGGGGCAGGGGGTATTCCCAGGGGCCCAGACCCCGCAGCGCCTCCAGGCGGGGCAGCGGGGTGGGATAGTGGATGCCGGCCCACACACCGGTCTTCTGCAAATGCTCCTTCAATCCGTCCCGGTCCGGGCAGCGCACCACGTACAGATGCCAGGCGGACCGCGCATAGTCGGCCTCGCGGGGCAACCTCAACGGGGTGTCGGCCAGCCCCTCCGTGTAGGTCTCGGCGATCTGGCGCTGCCTCCGGTTCCACCGGTCCAGGTGGGGCAGTTTGACGTTGAGCACCGCCCCCTGGAAGCCGGGCATGCGGTAGTTGTAGCCCACTTGCGAGTGATGGTACCCGCCGGCCTGACCGTGATTGCGCAGCAGGCGGAGTTGCTCGTCCAGCTCGGGGTCGTTTGTGGCGATGGCTCCGGCCTCCCCGTAGGCGCCCAGGTTCTTGGTGGGGTAGAAGCTGAAGCAGCCCGCCCACCCGATGGCTCCCACCTTCCGCCCCTTGTAGAGGGCGCCGTGGGCCTGGGCGGCGTCTTCGATCACCGCCAGGTTGCGTTCCTCCGCGACTTCCAACAGAGGGTCGAGGTCCGCCGGATGGCCGAACAGGTGCACGGGCATGATGGCCCGGGTGCGCGCCGTCACCGCTTCCCTCGCCCGGATGGGGTCCAGGCAGAACGTCCCCGGATCTATGTCCACGAACACCGGACGGGCGCCGGTGTAGAGAATGGCCTCGGCGGTGGCAAAGAAGCTCATGGGGCTGGTGATCACCTCGTCCCCCTCGCCCACACCCAGGGCCACCAGCGCCAGGTGAAGGGCGGAAGTGCCCGAATTGAGCCCCACGCAGTGCTCCGCGTCGCAGTAGTCGGCCCATCTTCGCTCGAACTGTTCGACCTCGGGGCCGAGTCGGAACCAGGAGTGTCGGCAGGTGCGCTTCAGGGCGGCGTCGATCTCCTCCTGCAATGCTTCGTACTGGGCCTTCAGATCGAGGAGCGGTACCTTCAACTGTGCCTCCACCGTTTGCCCGGGAAGTGTGTGTCCAACCGGCCGCTCAGGCCATTGCGGGTCCCGCGCCTTGTCGGCCGGCGATGGGCGTCTATAATACACCATCAAGAGGGCGCCGGGCGATTGCACGGAGCCGATTTTGCTCGCTTCGGGCGAAAGGAGCCAGGACCGATGCATCTGCGAAGGCACGGGAAAGTCTTGCTGAACGGCATCATCGTCGTGGCGCCAGCCATCATTACGCTGTACGTCGTGGCCAGAGGCGTGCTATGGCTGGACGCCGGGGTGCGGCGGGGACTTGAAGCGGTCTGGGGCAGCTCCTTCCCCGGCCTGGGCGTGCTGGTCGGGGTGGCGGGCATCTACGCGGTGGGTCTGCTGGCCCGCACCTGGCTGCTGCGCCTTCCCATCCGGCTGGCCGAGGCCGTAGTCGACCGCATACCCCTGGTCAAGAGCCTCTACTCCTCCGTCCGGGACCTGCTGCAGTTTCTGGGGGGCACCGAAGCCGAATCCCGTGGCCGGCCCTGCGTGGTGAGGGATGCCGAGGGACAGATCCACATGCTGGGACTCGTCACACAGGAACGCCCCGGCAGATTCCTGCCGGACGAAGGGCGCGTGGCCGTGTATCTGCCCATGAGCTACCAGTTGGGCGGCTACACCGTTTACCTGCCGCCCGAGCGCGTGGAGGAACTGCCCGACGTCAGCGTGGAAGAACTGCTCAAGCTGTGTCTGACCGCCGGGGTAGGTAAAGCCGGCATCGCCAAACAACAGTGAGGCATGCGAAAGGAGCGCGGAGCGATGGCGTTGCGTGAAATTGAAGCCTTCGGAAATCTGGACAACACTCTGGTCAGGATGAAAACCGGCGGCCTGCTGCTCAGCAGTGCAGACGCCGACGGCGTTCCCAACGTGATGACCATCGGATGGGGGAACGCGGGCATCGTGTGGGGCCGGCCGGTCTTCGTGGTCTATGTGCGTCCCTCGCGGTTCACATTCCGGAACATCGAGGCCACGGGCCAGTTCGTCGTCTGCGTCCCCACCGAAGATATGGCCGACCTGTGCCTCTCCTGCGGACAGGTATCCGGCCGGGACGTGGACAAGTTCCAGGAATTCGGCCTCACCGCCGAGCCGGCCGCTACGGTAAATGCGCCACTCATCGGCGAATGCGTTCGCCATTACGAGTGCCGGGTGGTGCACCGCAACGACGTCTCGGACGCCGCCATCGACCCGGAGATACGGGCCGACGCCTACCCCCGGGGAGACCTGCACCGGGTCTATTACGGTCAGATACTCCGCACCACCGGGCGCGGCTGAACCGCTCGTCCGGCGTCCGTCTGCGCCGAACCAGCCCCCGCCAGGAAGTGGTTGATCACCTCGTGGCCGTCCCGCAGGGAACCGTCGGGCTCGACGCAGTGCAGCGTGCCCGGGTTGCCCACCCGGCCGTACTCGGGCCAGTGCAGGTCGGCGACATAGCTGTGCTGCAAAGCATAGACGAGCCAGCCGATGTCACGTTCGTTCAGAGCCCCCAGGTGAACCTCGATGATTTCGACCCGTCGTGCATTATCCAGGGATCCCCAGCAGGCCTCGGTGCTGATGAGGGGTTTGCCGGTGCGCTCGCGGATTTCGACGCAGGCGTCCAGCTCACGGAGGAAATCGTCCCTGGTCGCCGGATCGCCGCGCCAGTACCAGTGGAAGTTCAGGATGTCGCTCAGGTGCTCGTACCGGCCGAGGTCCTTCGACCCGGCGCAGAACCCGACCGACAGGGGCGCCTCGGCCCCGGCCTCCTTGCACAGGTCGTAGACCGTCTCAAGCCAGGCCAGCTCGTGTTTCGGCAGGTCGAACTGCGGGTTGGGCGGACCGCCGAAGGTGTAGGAGAACGGCTCGTTGCAGAGGTCCCAGGCGAATATCCGCGGGTCGGCGCCGAACCGTTCCATCAGCGCGCGGATGTAGTGCTCATAGCGCTCCCGGAACTGCTCGCCCGCCCAGCCCGCCTTCGGCAGGAAGTGATCCAGATACACCCCGCCCCAGTCCGGTGCGCCGGCATGCCAGCGGTTGAACAGGACGGGCATCACGACCAGGTCGTAGCCGTCGGCGGTGTCCAGGGCGGCGTCGAGGTCATCGAGAAACCCCTCCCGCTCCGCCTCCGAACCGGCCCCGTACACCTCCCAGGCCAGCCAGAGACGGAGGCCGTTCATCTTTGGAAAATGCTTCTTGCCCCGGCCGAGTTCGCGTTCGAAGGTCTCGGCGTCGAATCGGCGCCAGATATCGGCACCAATGTAGGCATAGCCCGGCTGGTAGTTGAAACCACGTATGCTCTGCACATCCACCATTTCGGTCACCTCCGTAGGTGTCGTCACTTACCCGTCTTCGCGCGTGGCCGGCTGCGGCATGGCGGCCAGCCACTCCCTGTATTCTGCATCCAGACGCGCCACCGTCTCGGGGTACTCGGGTGCCAGATTGTGCTGCTCGCCGATGTCGCAGCCCAGGTCGTAGAGCTCCCACGGCGAGGCATTGCTGCCGTCGTCCGGGACGGCCGGCTGCACCATCTTCCACCGACCTTCCCGAAGGGCCCGGTTGTGGCTGGCCACGGGCTGCTGCCTCTGGAACGGCCCGTCCCACCGGCGGTTGCACCAGAACAGGATGTCGTGGGGTGGCGGTTCATCGCCCTGCGGGTGCGGCAGCAGGTCCACGCCGTCGAGCTCCCCGGGCTCCGGCTCGATGCCCGCTGCGCGGAGGAAGGTGGGGGCAAAGTCCATGGCACTGACCATGCTGTTGCAGCGCGTGCCGCCGGGCAGGCCCGGCCCGCTGAGCATCATGGGCACGCGGATGCCGCCATCGTAGAGGTCGAACTTGAACCCGCGCAGCGGTGCGTTGCGGGCGGTGTTGCGGGTGTGCTTCGGCGTGTTATTGCCCCCGCCTCCGTTGTCATTGACGAAGCCGATGAAGGTGTCAACGTCCAGCCCGAGATCGCCGAGCGTGTCCAGCACCCGGCCGACGTTCCGGTCCATCGAAGCCAGCATGGCCGCGCAGGTCTTCCGGTCGGTGCTGCCGGGAAACTCGCCGCCCAGCACCTCCAGGTCCATGTCCGTGGCCTCCAGTGGGGCGTGAACGGCGTTGAAGGCCAGCATAAGGAAGAACGGCCCCTCCCGGTGGCGCTCGATGAACCGGCACGCCTCCTTCCCGAAGAAATCCGTGAGGTATTCGGGCGCTTCGAACGCCTCCCGACCGCGGTAGAGCGTGGAGCCCGGCCGGTAGCTGGACATGCCCCAGTCAATCCCCGTGTATTCGTCGAAGCCGTACTCCTCCGGGTGGCCGGGCTGGGTGCCGGAGATGCAGTGGTGCGGCCCCATGTGCC
>CAZNGS010000055.1:0-28858 GCA_964572825.1 uncultured candidatus Brocadiaceae bacterium | reverse complement strand
CCCTCAGCGCGTCGGGTTTCGCAAACCGGAAAAGATTTATCTCGTATCGCTTAGATTGCGCAGTCGATTTCACAAACCGGGCGGCAATTCCATCACGGCACGGGTCAGCGCAACCCGGGTGGCCAGGGGGCCGCCGCCAGCCCCGGCAAGCAAAGCCCTCAGCTCGACTGTCAACATCAGGCTGCACGGCTCATGCCGCAGCGATGCGGCACTGCCGAGATCGCTTGCACCCCCCCCACAGTTTATGTTCGCAGGTGGCAGAACACGTGCGTTGAAGAAGGAATTGGCCCCGAGTACCTGGCCACGCCACGGCCCTGGGACGGGGATGCTAAAGGAAGTTCACGTTTCTGCAACATGGCGCTGAGCGGCTCTGCAGTGCGGCGCCTCGGCGCAGCTTTCACTTCCCGGGGCCCCGGCCCCGATGCGACGCACGGCGTCGCAACGAAAACTCCGGGCGGCAAGCCGCCCCAACGGCAAGGCGGTGGCAAGCCACCGCACTCCAGGAAAAACCGGCACAGCGGTGCGCTCGTCCGCAAGACCCCCGTGATGTTGCATCTCTGAGAACTCCTATTCAGGAGAGCAGTTGGGCCTGGAAAGAGTGCCATATACCGACCCGGGGCACTGTGGGAAGTTCCCGCAACATCGGGCAGCGCACTGTTGAGCCCCGAAGGGGCGTCACATACCAGGGCAGGGCGCAGCCCTGGAGGTCGAGCGCCTGCCTGCCGAAGGAGACTCCCCGCTGGACCTCATCTTCAAGCGCAGGAACTATATACCAGCAGGGCTTCCTCTTGCGTTGTCGAAAGTCGAGCTAAACCGCGGCGCTCAGAAGTACATCTTCTCGGCCACCAGGTAGGGGAACTCCGGTTCCAGCTCATTGGGCTTGGTGTGCTGGATCATGCGCGCGATGCGTTCCGACTCTGCCCGTATCGAGCGGTTGATCAGCATTTCGCGGGCGCCGCCCAGGGCTCCGTTGCCCATGCGCACCACTTTCTCCGCAGCCGGAGGCAGCAATCCGATGGCCACGGCATTGGCGGGGTCGATGTAGTTGCCGAAGCCGCCGGCCAAGAATATGTGGCGGACATCTTCCAGCTCCACTCCGTAGTATTTCATCAGCAGGTCCTGATCCAGGCGCAGGCCGGCCTTCGCCGTTATCAGCTCGTAGACGTCCTGCTGCGTGATGCAGATGCCGTCCACCAGGCAGAAATCTTCGCCGATCTTGGCCTGCCTGCTCATCCTGCCGGTGCGCAGCAGTTCCGCCAGCAGGTCGATCAAGCCGGACCCGCAGATGCCCACGGGCGCCCTGCCGCCGATGGTCTCATAATCGACGCGGCCATCGGCGATTCTCACGTCTTTGATGGCGCCTTCGACGGCGCCGACGCCCGAGCTGACGGTGGCGCCCTCGTAGGCCCCGCCGGCGGCACAGGAGGCGCTCATCATGCGCTCCCTGTTGCCGATGAGCACCTCGCCGTTGGTCCCGATGTCTATCACCATGGAGATGTCGTCGGATTGCCATACGCGGCTGGCGATCACGTCTGCCACGGCGTCCGCGCCGGCATGTCCGCCTATCAGGGAGCCGCCGTAGACGCGCGCCTGCTCATTGACGGCGAGGCCCAGCTCGTCCGCCGACGCATCAATCGGGCCCGTGTCGAGCGGCTCGAAAGGGATGGCGCCGAGCGAGCTGACGTTCCGCCCGAAGAACAGGTCGCGCATGGTGCTGTTGCCGACGACCACAACGTCGAAGATGCTCCGGCTGAGTCCGGGCCGGCGGCTGTCCAGGTTCCCAAGCTCTTCGTTTACTCCACGCACGGCGCTCCGCTGGAGGGCCTCCAGACCGCCCTCGTGCTGCATCGTGTGACCGATGCGCGAGATAATGTCGTTGCCGTACGCTATCTGGGGGTTGGTGCGGGCCGCCGTGGCGACGATCGTTCCATCCTCCAGGTCCACCACCTGGAGGGCGATGGTGGTCGTGCCGACGTCGAGCGCCAGGCCGTAGAGCACGTCCCCCGCGGGGCCCAGCTTCATGCCCGAGGCGTGCACCACCTGCCCATCGCGGCGGGTCACGGATGGCTCCACGGGGATGTCGGCGTCGTCCAGGGTGTCCGTCACGATGGCGTAGCGGCCGAGTTGCTTGACGAAGACCACGATGTCCGCAACGGGATGGACGACCCGTGCCTGGCAGGCCAGTCGTTCATCCTCCCCCAGCTCGCAGGTGCGTTCGGCCCCCGTTTTCTCGTTGAGGCACTCTGCTCCACGTTCAATGCGGACCACGCAGCTTCCGCACTTGCCGAGTCCTCCGCATTCAGAGGGCACTTCGATGTCCAGCCTGCGGGCATGGTCCAGAATGCTGCCCTCGAAAAGGTCTATCCCATTCCTGCCCTTCCGGTACTGTGGGAAACGTATCCTGGGCACGGGTCAAGCTCCTACCTGAGGGTGTGGCGTTCTCCGTGCGGCGCGCGTCCGCCCGGCGTTCTCCAGGCTGATACCACGATCCGTCCCCGGACGGCGGCGCGCTCAGCCGAAGTACGCATCACGCCACCACAGGAAGTAGTTCCAGATCGTATCGTCGGGTTCGTCCTCCGCATGCGGCGACGCGTCGGGGTCCTCTTGCGCCAGCATCTCGCAGTGCTCACCATGTGCGAGGAAGCGGTACGCGCACGTGACGGCGGCGAACTTGCGTGTGGCATCCTCGTCCCGGGGCCTCCGGTCCGGGTGATACTTCTTGCACAGGCGCCGCCAGGCGGCCTTGATTTCCTCGGCTCCGGCTTCAGGGGAGACGCCGAGAATCCGCCGGGCGCGTCGCCGCGCCTCGACGTCTCGTCGAATCTTCTCTTGAAATGAATAATCATCCATCACGGCCTGCCCATTCCGCATGCAGGGCTCCGCGCCACGGCATGCGCCAGGGAAATCCTCGGTCAACGAATCCTGTCGCCCGGACCTGTGCCTCAGGCGTTTCGTCCGCAACAACGCTTGTACTTCCTGCCGCTTCCGCAGGGGCAGGGGTCGTTCCTGCCGACCCTCGGCAAACCCGAGGGCACAGCCTGCCGGGGGACGCCCCCGCGCGGCCTGTCCGCGCGCGCGATCTCGGCCGGTGCCCGGCCCTGCCTCAGCAGCCTGGCCATGGTTTTCATCTGGGGGTCAATGTGCCGGAAGAACGCCCCGTAACCCTCGCAGAGGTAGTTCAGGCCCGGCTCACCGTCGTCCGTCACGGCAAACCGGTTCTTCGGACACCCCCCGTGGCAGATGAAAAGCACGTCGCAGTCCCGACACTGCTCTGGAAGGCCGTCCCATTTGAAACTTCCCAGGTTCCGCACTGCGGGGTGCTCGACCATCTGCTCGACCGGATCCGTGAGAATGTTCCCGAGCCGATGATCCGGATACACGAAGTGATCACAGGAATACAGATCGCCGTTGTGCTCGATGATCATCGCATTGCCGCAGGTCCGCGCGAAATTGCACAGCGGGGGGTCCTGGCCCATCCAGGCAGCCAGCGACACATCGAATATCTGCACGAAGACGCTGCCCACGTCGGCTTCCACCCATCGGTCGAAGATGGCGCTGAGGAACTCTCCGTACTGCCGGGGGCCGACTGACCAGGGCATCACGTCGGCGGGTTCGTCCCGCTCCCAGGGACGCGGCTCCGCCAGTTGCAGCCCGAGGCGACTGGAGCGTTCGTCCGGCGCCCTCTCCACGATGGGGATGAACTGCATGAACCGGGTGCCCCTGTCCCTGAGGAACTCGTAGATCTCCAGCGGGTGTTCTGCGGCCCGGGCGGTGACGGACGTCAGCGTGTTGTAACGCACGCCCGCGTCCTGGAGCCTCTCCATCGCGCCGCGGACCTTCTCAAAAGTCGGCCCTCCCCCGCGGTCGATCCGGTGCGCGTCGTGGATGTGGGCCGGTCCGTCGATGCTCAGTCCCACCAGGAAGCCCTCACGCGCCAGGAACTCGCACCATTCCCGGTCCAGAAGTATGCCATTTGTCTGCAGGGAGTTGGTGATCTGCCTGCCATGCGCGTGCTCTTTCTGCAGCCGAACGGCCCGGCGGAAGAAATCCAGTCCCATGAGGGTCGGCTCCCCGCCCTGCCAGGCGAAGTTCACCTCGGGGCCGGGTTGCGCCCGGGTGTACTTGCGCACGTAGGCCTCGAGCACGTCATCCGGCATTCGATGCGGCCCGTCTCTCCCGAACAGGGCTTCCTTCTCGGTGTAGAAGCAATAGCGACATCGGAGATTGCAGTCGGGACCGGCCGGCTTGCACATGATGTGGAAGGGCCGTGCGTCCGATCGTCCGGATGTTTCTTCTTTTTCTCTCATCGGCGCTCCGGCTGGGGATACCGGGTCTGCTCGCGTCTGCTCATCCTCTTCTATAATAGATCATAACGTGATTTCCCGATCTATCCCAATCCACGCCCTGTTCCGTGCGCGCCGCCGTGACCGGGCCGCAACCACCCTCCGGTCGTTACAGCTCCAGGGGCTGGACCTCGATGCGGCGCGGACGGGTCATCTTGCTCCAGTCCTTGGGGGGCTGTATCTCCCGGAGCCGGTCCAGCTCTCCCAGCGTTTCCAGCCGCCGGTAGATGCGCAGCCATGCGCAGTCCTGTTCGGAATTGGCCTCGCACTTGCCATCCCGAGAGGCCCCGCCGCAGGGACCGTTGAGCATGCCCTTCGCACACTGGGTAAGAGGGCAGATGCCTGCCAGCCTGCCCAGCTCGCACTCTCCACACTGCTGGCACTTCTCCTCGAACACAGCGGGGCCGCCGCCCATGTGGCCGATCGGGTTGGTAGCCGGGTACACCGGTTTGACCAGGCCGAAATCCTCCTCGATGATGTGCTCCCACACCGTCTGCAGCCCGTCTCCGCAGCACATCATCAGCAGGGCGTCACACTGCTCTGCCTGCTCGCGATACCGGCCGAGCCGCTCCCTGCTCCAGGGCAGATAGCAGGTGAACTCGCCGAAGGGCGGCGCCACGGCGGCCAGGACCTGCTTGCCGTGCCGGGTGAGGGTCTCTTCCATCGCCTTGACTTCCGGCTCGCCGCCGGTGTGGAAGACGGTCGCGCAGCCCCCGCAGCCGTAGATGACGATTTTCTCTTTGCCCTCGAGATAGCCGAGTATCTCTTCGCGGGGCTTGGACTCCTGGGCGATCATGTGGCCTCCCTTTATGCTGTTCTGGCACTTCCTTCGGGACGATCAACGCGGGAGTCTGCCTTCCCGCGGACGAAAACAGCCTGCGACTCGGTCACCAGTTGCGCCACGACGTGCGCGCACAAAAGGTGGCCGTCCCGGCCCATCTCGCGGATACGGCCCGCCTCCACGTCCGCCAACGCACGCCCCACGAGGTAATCACGGATCTTCTCGGCCGTCTCCGCAGCCTCCGGAGTATCGACTATCTCAAAGTTCTCGAAACGCAGGACGCCGCTTTTGTCACTCATCGTACAACGGATTCTCTCGCGGCATTCGCTTTCTGTCATGGTCACGTCCCTTCTCGGTGGGTCGGCGGCCCGCCGCGCCCACTACGTAGGAATCTCATCGACATCCACGTATTTGACCAGCAGGTCATCGGAGGGCAGCAGGAGGTAATCCTCTCGGTCCACCCTGACTTCGGTGCCGGCGAATTCCTTGTAGACCACGCGGTCCCCCACGGCCACCTCCTCGGTGGCGTCCTGCGCCACGGCAATCACCCGGCCCTCCTTCTGCCCCTCCCTGGCGGTATCGGGCAGGTAGACGCCCCCGGCTGTCCTGTCGGCCGGCTCCAGAGGTTTCACCAGCACGTGCCCGTTGATCGGTCGTATCTCCATCAGCCTTCGCTCCCGGATTGGATCCCAAGAAGTTTGTCCAGTTGCGCCCGGTTGAACCCGACGACCAGGCGCCCGTTGATGTCGGTCTGCGGCACGGCCATCTGGCCGCTGCGTCGCGCTATTTTCTCGGCCGCCCGCCGATTGCGGGAGATGTCCACCTCCCGGAAAGCAACGCCATGCTGCCTGAGGTAGGACTTCAACCGGCCGCAGGCGGGGCAGCCCGGCCCGCTGTAGACGATCACCCTGCGCGTCGCCCCCTGTCCCGGGCCGGCCCGGGCCGCGACCGCTCCGGAGAAGTGGACCGCGTAGAACCTGGCGCTCTGCACCCCCTTGATCACGTTGGTCACCTCGCCGTCCTCCAGGGCCAGGACGGTGGGCACCTTCTCGACGCCGAATTCCTCGTGCAGCCCGTTGACCGCCTGCACGTCGACTACGTACACCGGCACCTCTTCTTGCTCCTGGCTGAACTCCTCCAGTTCCGACAGAGCACGCCGGGCGGCATCGGAGAACTCTCCCCAGAACGCCAGCACAAGAAAATCAGGATGTTCCCGCCGCACCGCGCGCAGGTGATCGCGATCCCTTATCCAATCAAGCATTCTGGCACCCCGTGGCAGAGCCTGGCTCAGTGGCTGCCCATCGCATTGCTCTCATGGGACAGTCATCGACACAGATACCGCAACCCATACACCTGTTTGGATCAACCAGGGCCATGTAGGTCACCCGCACAGCACGTGTCGGACACAATTCAGCACAAAGACCACAACCCGTGCATCGCCCCGGGTCGACGACGGGATAGTCAGCGTGCCGAGTCCCAGAGGGCGGCCGACCACCGGAACCCGCGGGCGAGGCAAACTTGGCCTTCGAATTCAACCGAGCTTCCTTCCTGCTCACTATCTCAATCTCCGGCCGTCAAGAGGTCTCTTGCTCGGCTTCAATCCCTGCGGCCTCCAGGTACTGCTGGACGCATTCTTGGCAGGTTTCCTCCGCCGTGCCCTCCCGGATGAACCGCCGGAATTCCTCCAGCCAGCTTTCTCCCTCCCCTCGTCGTTTTCCCACGAAGGCGAGGAAACAAACGAAGCGGTCGAGCGCGTCCCTGTCGATGGCGTGCTCCACACCACAGGCGATCGAATCGGCCCGCTCTTCCGGAAGGCCCAGAACACTCTCGAGGAAATCCTCGATCACCCGGTGGCGCAGAGCAATCCGCTCCGCCCGCCGGCGCCCTTCGGGCGAAAGCGTGGCCGGCTCGTAGGGCTCGTAGTTCACCAATCCCTTGGCCGAAAGGCTTTGCAGTGCAGTGGTTACGGCCGACTTGGCTACGTCCAGAGACGCCGAGATATCGCGCACGCGAGCGAAGTGTTTTTCCTGCTCGAGGCGGAAAATGGTCTCCAGGTAATCCTCGAGCGTGGCGGTGAGTTCTGCGGCCATGTATTGTTCCTCCCGCCGTTGATGTTCTACTTCTTGAACATTATACTATAGGTAGAACAAATCGCAAGTCAAAGACCCGCCGACCGCACCCACTGGAGGTCAGTTCCATGACCGCTGACTGTTCATTTCACGGTTGGGCCGTGGTCTCGTGCGGAACGCTCCGGGATGAACTCTCCGCCCTTTGGGAGGAGGGCTTCCTGGATGCCGACCGGGTTCTGTTCACTGCGCCCGGCCTGCACGAGAGACCGCGAGAGCTCGCCGGGCAACTGAAGCGTCAACTGATCAAAGCCGGTGAGGAGGCGGCGAGGACCATCGTGGTGTACGGCGATAAATGCTTCGTGGACTATGGCGATCCGTCCCGGGACGTGGATGCGCTCATACGGGAGCAGACGCCCGCGGCAGTCCGGGTGTCTGCCGGTAACTGCGTGGACATGCTGGCCGACGCAGAGCAGCGGGAGCGCATCGCGCACGGACAGCGGGTCTACTGGCTGACGCCCGGCTGGCTGAGGCATTGGCGCTATATATTCCAGGACTGGGACGCAGGGAAAGCCAATGAGACTTTTCCACAAAACGACAAGGCCGTGCTGCTGGACGGCATCGGCTTCTTCGGGAAGTGGTCTGAGGAAAAGCCGGAAGAGGTGCTCAGCTTCTCCGACTGGATGACGATTCCGATCGAACCGGTGCCCGTGTCGCTTGATCGCCTCCGCCGGCTGCTCTCGCAGGCGTTGGACCACAGGTGAGCGTGCACCAACAGACTGGATGACCTGCTTCACGGGAAGAGCAGAAAGATGAGCCCCCTTACCCGGAAGGTGCGGGAAGGCCCGAGCATAAGGGAGTTCCTGCGCTACTACGTGCTGGTGCTCCTGGAAAACGAGGCACTGTCCGCCCGCGAGATAAAAGCCGCCATAAAGCGGGAGAGCGAGCAGAACCGCGAGTTCCGCCCTTCCGGACAACTGGTTGTGAGCAGGCGCGACCTGCGCCTCGTGCTGGGGCAGTTGAGAAGGCGCGATCTGATCCGGCCAACGGGGCAGGGATGGGCCATCACGACCGCGGGTCAGAACAGGCTGGCCTCCTACGAGGAGCAGAAGGAAAAACAGACCAATGGCAAGGAAAGGGCCGCCCGCAAGCTGCTGAGACTGATGGAAGCGAACGGCCGGCACGGCACCGTCCTCGACGTGGGGACCGGAGGAGGCTTCCTGGCCCTCAGAATTGCCGATAGAGGTTACACAGTGCTGGGAATCGACTCGGCCGATTTCGACTGGTCCAAGGACAGCATCCAGTCGGCCGCGGAGAAGGCACAGGCCCGCGGCGGGGAGGTCGAGTTCCGCGAAGCGTCCGTGGCGGAACTTGCGGAGCAACCCGAGAGGTTTGACTGCGTGGTCACCAGCCAGGCCATACATCACATGAAGGACCAGCGCGGGTGTCTGGACGCCATCCACCGCCTGCTGAAACCGGGCGGGTTGTTCCTGTGCATGGACTTCCTGGTCGGACTGGAAGGCTTCCTGCACCACGGCTGGCATGGCTTCCTGGCCCTATCGCGGGAGGAGTGGATGGAGCTCTTGCCGGAGGTCGGCTTCGACGAACCGAAGTGCCACAAGGCGGGCGACTACCTGGTTGTGCTCGCCCGAAAGCGGTCTGCACGCAAAGGAGAGCAATTCCACAGTTCTACTGAATGAAGGGGATGAACCTGTGCCCTGGGTCAATGAAGAAATGTGCGTCGGGTGCGGTGTTTGCGTGGAAGAATGTCCCGAGGGGGCGGATCCTTCCCTGCCCCTGCTCGAGATAGCCGCCGGGCGCGGAATCAAGACGGTTCGGGGGACTGCAGAGAACCTGCCCTACGAAACCGACGAGCTGGACGGCATTCTGCTGGTCGTCACGCTCTGCTTCCTGGACGACCCGGAGGGGGCCATGCGCGAATTCGCGCGCGTATTGCGGCCCGGGGGGCGATTGCTGGTGGGCATTGTGCCGGCGGACAGCCCCTGGGGCCGGGAGTACATGCGCAGGAGCGAAGATGATCACCCCTTCTACTCCGTTGCCCGCTTCTACACGCGCGCCGAAGTGCAGCAGCTTGCAGCGGCCGCGGGATTCGAGTTCGTCGGGGCCGCCAGCACGCTACCGATGGGACCCGACGAAGAAATGAACGACATCCCGGTAAAGGAGGGGATAGCCGACGGCTGGGGTTTTGCGGCCATGCTTTTTTCGCTACCCGGCGCAAGGCAGAGGTAAATGCATTCCGGGGGTTGCGCATATGGCACGGCGGGTCCGCATCAACCCGGACATCCCTCTCGCCGCCGCGTTGACAATTCGTAGGCCTCCGATTAGCATAGCTTCTGGAGGGGTGTCCGAGTTGGCCGAAGGAGCACGGTTGGAAACTGTGTGTACGGGTTTCCTCTCGTACCGAGGGTTCGAATCCCTCCCCCTCCGCCATTCTCGGCGCTGCAAACGCGACTTCAGTCTGTTGATTCGCCGGCACTCTATTATCCAGGAGGGCTTACGATGGCAACCTCTCGAGAGTTTCCGCGCTGTCGCTGCGGTGTGCTCAGTGCAGTGACCGTGTTCGTCGGAATGATGCTGCTTGCCGTTGCCGTGGCATCGCCGCCCGCGCGTGCGGCTTCGGGCGAGCCGGTGCTGATGGGCCAGAACTTCTGGGCGGTCCCCTGGGGCGGCTCGGACCCCTTCCAGCCCGACGCCCAGCACGTCCGGGGACCCAACCCGTGGAAACCGGGCTTCATCGAGGAGGTGAAGCCGTACCACATCATCCGCTTCATGGACTGGAACCACACCAACTCCCATTACGGCGACAAGGAAGGCTTCCAGGTCCAGGGCACCGGCTGGATGGACCGCAAGCAGAAGAGCGCCCCCGACCAGCGGCTGGTCGCCTACGAGTGGCAGGTGGACGCCTGCAACCGCACCAACTCCCACGGCTGGTTCTGCGTCCCCGAACTGGCCGACGAGGACTACTTCCGCCGCCTGGCCATCCTGATCAAGACCGGCGTGGACATGCTGGAGGTGAACCTGGAACCCTACATGGAGCACCTCGACACCATGACGGCCGAGCACTTCATTGAAGCCGGCGGCCGAAAGACCGGCCCTGCCCTCGCGCCGCATCTGCGCGCCTACCTGGAATACTCCAACGAGACGTGGCTGTTCCAGTCGAAAGACATGGAGAGGCTGGGCGCCGAGATGGGGCTGACGGGCATGGAGTATCACGCCTACCAGTCGGTGCGGCTCTTCCACGCCTTCGACCAGGTGTTCGGGAAGGACTCCGACCGCATCCGCACCGTCATCGCCGGACAGGCCGGCAACTGGGGCGTGGGCGTCAAGCGGTTCGAGCCCATCTACGCCAATCATCCGGTGGTCAACCCCGGCCTGATCGATGAGGTGGACGCCTACGCCAACGCCACCTACTGGGGCGAATCTCCGCAGAAAAGCCGGCGGAAGTGGGAGAACGACAAGGAGCACATCGCCGACAGGTTCGGCGTGGACTACTACTTCTACGAAGGCGGCAACGGCGGCGCCATGCCGCAGGGAGGCCAGGGGGTCGGTGCGGTCAAGGACCCCGCGATGTACGAGGCCTACCAGGAGTATTTCCGGGTGCTGGAAGAGGTCGGCTACAGCGCCGGCTGCCACTACATGCACTCGGGCACACGCGAGTGGGCGTGCATCAACCCCAACGGCATAGGCTACCAGAAGGCGCTGGAGTTCTCCAAGTATCGCGCCCTGATGGAATACTGCCGGAAACTCCCACTGCCCGGAGCCGATCAGTGAAGGGCGCGTCGCTGCCCCGTCAATTCTCGAAATAAACGTCTCCTGCCTCCAGCGCCGCCCTCAACTCCCCGTGGGCGAGCTCCCGGGTGCCACAGTCGTGCCCGGCGCAGAGCGCCGCCGCCGTGCCCGCCGCCTGCCCCTGGCCCATACAGCAGACGGTGTTCCGGGTGGACATGTGGGCCTTGAAGTCCGAGGTGATCATCATGCCGGCGGCCAGCAGGTTCTCGATCCCGGCCACGCGCAGCGCCCGGTAAGGAACCCCGTAGGTACCCCCGCCCTTCACCTGGTAGCGGGGCGCCATGTCGTGGAAGCCGTAGGCCATGACGTCGTCCTCGAAGTGGCGTCCTCCCACGATGTCCTCCAGCGTGATGTCGTAGTCGCAGGAGATCAGCCGTCCCCTTCGGATGCACAGCGAGGGGCTTGTGCGGGCCATGAAGGCCCCCTCGCAACCCGGCACGAACTGGCGAAACAGCTCCACGGCCTTGAACTGGCGCCTGCGCAGCTCCAGCTCGGCCTCGGCCACCGCGTCCCGGTCGGTCGGGCTGACGGGCATCTTGAAGTTGAGCTTTATGAACATCAGGTAGTCGTCGTGGACGGTGGTGGTCACCGTGGACATGCCGATCCCTTCCGCCCCCTGCGCGAAGCCCTCGGGAAGCCTCGCCCGCCGCCCGTTCAGGCGCACGATGCACCCGTCGCGCCCGTCCCGCAGGCCTTCGGCGTGCTCGGTCAGGGCATCGTGGGAAGTGAGGAATTCGTGGTAGCCCTCCACGTCCACGTTGGCCAGGCCGATGCTGTTGGCCACCGCATAGTCGTTCGGCTCGGTGTAGTCGGCCCCGGCATGGGCGCACAGGTCGCCGTATCCGGTGCAATCGATGAAGCATCGGCCCCTGAACAGCTCTCTACCCGACCGGCTCTCCACGATGGCGCCGCTCACGCGGTCTCCATCCGTTACCGCCCCCACCAGAAGCGTATTCACGCAGACGAAAACGCCGGCTTCGGCGAGCATCTCGAAGGCAACCAGCTTGTACATCTCGGTGTCGATCGCCGTGCAGACCGAGTCGTACTCGTAGCCTTCAAGCATCTCGGCATGCCCGGAGGTGCCGCCCACCTGGGCCAGCCGGTCCACGATCTCCTGGGCTATGCCGCGTACGACCTGGCGCTTCCCCGCGTCGGGGAAGGCCTTCCAGAGGTTGTAAAAGCTGTGCAGCGCGGTTCCCCCCTCCACCACGGTGCCGCCGGGGTAGCCCTTGGCCTCGATCAGGGCAGTATCCGCCCCATGCCGCGCGGCGGCGATGGCCGCGACCACGCCCGCCGTTCCGCCGCCGGCAACGACCACGTCGAATTCCCGCACGTTCAGGCTGCGGGTCGGCTCTTCGTAATGGTTCATCGCCTTCCCTCCCAAAGGTCTCCGATTCCGCCCGGGCCGGCATGATAAGACCGCGGAAGGCCCCGGTCAACCCGCTGCCGGAGCGTGCAGCAATTTCGGCTTGAGTTTCTCCGCGCCCGCCCACAATCCCACAGAGAAAAAACCTTGAAAGAACGCAACAATCGAGTAGAATGCCTGCCGGCAGGGGCGATGAAGGGGTTTCATTACCGTAGCGGAATGGAGGGCGGAGATATGCGTTGTCCTGAATGCGGGGCGGAGAACCGGGAAGGGTCGGTCACCTGCGCGAACTGTGGCGCCACGCTCGTGGCTCAAGGGCCGCCCCCATCCCCTGTGCAGGAGCAGCCAAAGACAAGCGGCCTGGCCATCGCGTCACTGGTGCTGGGCATATCGGGGGTTTTTTGCTCGGCCTTGACGGCCCTGCCCGGCCTGATCCTGGGCATCGTTGCCCTCTCGAAGATCAACCGCAGCGAGGGCCGGCTGACCGGCTCCGGCCTGGCCATCGGGGGCATTTGTGCCTCTGCGGTTTTCCTGTTGTTCGTCCCCATCATGGCGGCGATGCTGATGCCCGCCCTGGCTCGTGCACGGGGCGAGGCTCGGACGGCCGTGTGCATGAACAACCTCAGGCAACTGGCCGTAACCGTGGACATGTACGAGCTCGACCACGGTCAATATCCCGACGCCTCCCGGTGGTGTGACGAACTATACCCAGACTATGCGCCGATCGAAGAGGTCTTCCACTGCCCCGAGGCCGAGGGGTTGCGTTGCGCGTATGCCATGAACGAACACCTGGGCGGCAAGTCCCTGGCAGTGGTGGATGACCCGTTCAGAACCGTCCTGCTTTTCGAGTCCGACCTGGGATGGAACGGAAGCGGCGGCCCGGCTGACCTGCCGGAGGAACCACGCCATCGGCGTGGTCACAGCATCCTTTTCGCCGACGGACACGTGGAGGTCGTAAGCCCCGAACGCGTGGACGATCTGGTCTGGTCACCGGCGCCCTGACTACGGAACGACCGCAGCCGGGGGCGGCTGCGCCACATACGCAGTTTTGCCTGTGTGGGGCAGGCGCCCCCGCCTGCCGCCTTCAGGCGTTCGCATCCGAAGCATCTAAGCGATACGAGATAAGTCTTTTCGGGTTTCCGAAAGCCCACGCGCTGAGGGCACGCTGGCTCAACTACCCGTACTGAGGGCAAGGCCGGACTGCCCAGATCGTACGAGCCCCGGTCCGGCGAGACGCCGGACCTACCCCAAGAGGTCGGCGCGGCGTCCCCGCCGTGCCGACTGTTTGGCAGCCGGAACGCATTTGCCCCAATTTGCTTAGGCCGCCGGCCCCGGCCGATGTTCCCACACGATCCCGCCGTCGGCGCCAATATCCGCCAGCGTCTGCCGGATGAGCGGCTCGAACCCGGCGTTGATCTCATATCCCACGCACTTACGCCCTTCCGTCTCCGCCGCCAGCGCCGTGGTGCCGCTGCCCAGGAAGGGGTCCAGCACCGTCTCGCCGTGGAAGCTGTACATCTTGATGAGACGCCGCGGCAGTTCCACCGGGAACATCGCCTGGTGAGCGTCCTGCCGCTCTGGCGGTATCTCCCACACCCCCCGGAACCACTCGCTGCGCTGCTGCTTCGTCAGGCGGCTCTTCTCCTTCTGCTCCGGCGTGGGGCGGGGCCAATCCCCCCGCTTTCGGAGCAGGATGATGTACTCGTGCTCGTAAGTCACGTGTCCGTCCCGGGGATAGTAGGTCGAGCCCATCCAGACGCCACCGCCCGTGGTGCGGGTCGTTGAGATTTTGCGCCAGATGATATTGCCCATGAAGTCGAAGCCCATCCGCCGCGCGAGGCCGATGATGTCGGCCGGTATGGGCTGCACGCGGTAGCGCCCGTGCTCGGAGGCGCGCAGGTACTGGTCGCCGATGTTCACGGCCGCGCGGCAGCCGGGATGCAGGACCCGGTGGCACTCTGAGATGACCTTTCCCAGGCCCTCCAGGTACTCCTCGTACTCCTGATCGTGCCCCAGTTGGGCGGGATGGGCGTAGTCCTTGATGCACCAGTACGGCGGCGAGGTGACGACCAGGTGAATGGACTCGTCCTCCAGCTCCGGCATCCGCCGGCTGTCGCCGAAGATGATCCTGTGCGCGGGCAAGGGCCGGCCTCCGTGTTGCGGTTGTGTAAGGTCGTCAGATGCGCCAGGGCTCGCGCCGGGCGCGGTCGAGCCAGCGGTTGGCCGCATCGTCCCCCACGAAGACCTCGGCCTCCGGATCCCACTGAAGAGGCCGACCCAGCCAGGTGGCGATGTTGCCGATGTGGCAGACGGTGACCGACCTGCACCCCACTTCCACGTCGCAGATGGGCCGGCGGCGGGCCCTGACGCACTCGATGAAGTCGCCCATGTGGTTGTGGCTCTCGTAGAGATGGACGCCCCCCGGTTTTATGGGCTGCTCGCCGATCTCGGGCGGATCGGTGCGAAAATGGCGTCGCCCCACGCCCACGCGTCCCTCGGTGCCCACGAAGGTGATGCTGCCCAGCCCGCCGTGAGCGCGATACAGCCGGACGCCGCTGGCGTAGACGCAGGTCAGGTGCTTGTATCGTTCGCTCCCCTCCGGGTACACGCGGAGGGGGCCGGAGTGGTCCATCCCCAGGCCCCACTGGGCGATGTCGAAGTGGTGGGCGCCCCAGTCGGTCATGTGCCCGCCGGAGTAGTCACGCCACGCCCGCCAGCCGTTGCGCCCGCCCATGGCGCCATAGGTTCCGTTCACCCTCTTGCGATTGTAGGGCGCCCAGGGGGCCGGGCCCAGCCACATATCGTAGTCGAACCCGTCCGGCACCGGTTCCGCCGGCAGATCGCAGGGGTAATAGCTGCTGCCCCCGACACTGGCGTACACCTCCCGGACCTCGCCGATGCGGCCGTTCCGCACCAGCTCGCAGGCATAGCGGAAGTTGCCGGAGGAACGCTGCTGGCTGCCGGTCTGCAGCACGCGGCCGTGCCGGCGTACGGCCCTGGCCATCTGACGGGCCCCGCGGATGGTCAGGGAGAGCGGTTTCTCGCAGTAGACGTCTTTGCCCGCCTCGACCGCACGGACGGTGACGACGGCGTGCCAGTGGTCCGGCGTGGCGACCATGACGGCGTCGATGTCGTCGCGGGCCAGCAACTCCCGGAAATCACCGTACGCCGCGCAGTCGGAATTGCCATAGCGTGAATCCACGGTCTGCTTTGCGCTCTGGCGCGCGCCGCGCCGCACGTCGCAGACAGCCAGCATCTGCACATCCTCTCGGGACAGGAAACCACGCAGGTTGCCCCGGCCCTTGTTGCCGATGCCGATGCAGCCCATGGTGATGCGATCGTTCGGGGCCGTCGCCCCGTCGCGGCCCAGCGCGGACGCCGGCGCCAGAAGGGGAAAAGTAAACGCAGCCGCGGCGGCCCCGAGAAACTGCCTGCGGGCTATACGGGACCGTGGCTGCGCTTCGAACTCCATGCTATTCCTCCGTCCGTTGCACGGATGAGAGCTCAGGCACTCATCCTACGATTATGCATCCGGCAGGAATGATTTCAAACGACGGACCGGGCCGATACCGGCGGTTCGGTTGGCCGACGGACTTACCCGCGGTAAAATTCTGCCTGTGACGGCCCGAATTCCTGAGCCTGGGAGGAGAAATCAATGTCGTTCACCCGTCACCCCGAGAACCCGATCGTCACCGCCGGCGGCCCGGCCTGGCGCCGGTGCGTGGTCTACAACCCCGGTGTGGTCCGCAACCGGGACGGAACTTTCTACATGTTGGAACGCTCCACGCCCTGCCTGCGCCCTTTCTACTCCGATTTCGGTCTGCTGAAAAGCGAGGACGGCGTCCATTTCGAGCTGGTCGGCGACGAACCGGTCTTCACCGCCGCCCGGATCGGCTTCCCGGAAGGAAGCCTCCAGGACCCGCGGCTGGTGAAGATGGGGGGCACCTTTTACATGACCTACGTGCTGCGGCGGATCGCCGGCGACTGCTATCCCACCGGTATCGGCCCGCACCGATACCTCCGTCGAGAAGCGCTGCTGGACCAGGACGACATGAACACCTCCCGCTCCGGCATCGCCGCGTCGGAGGACATGGTCCACTGGGAGCACCTGACGTGGGTGGGGCCGCGGGACCTGGACGACCGGGACAACGTGCTGTTTCCGGAGAAGATCGGGGGGCGGTTCGCCATGCTCCGCCGACCCCTCCGGCACGTCGGACCGGAATACGGAACCGACGCCCCGGCCATGTGGATAAGCTACTCGGGCGACCTGCAGACGTGGTCCGAGCCGGAGCTGCTGGCGCGGGCGGAACAGACCTGGGAAGACAGGAAGATGGGCGCGGCCGCGCCGCCCATCAGAACTTCCAGGGGGTGGCTGACCACCTACCACGGCGTGGACCGGAAGTCGGTGTACCGGATGGGCCTGATGCTGCTGGACCTGGATGACCCGTCAAGGGTTCTGGCCCGCACCGAGGAGCCCGTGATGGAGCCGCGGGAATACTACGAACGGTTCGGGGTGGTTATTCCAAACGTGATCTTTCCCACCGGTAACGTGGTGGTCGATGGCACCGTCTATCTCTATTACGGCGTCTGCGACACGGCCATCGCCCTGGCCACGGCGCCGCTGGCCGCCCTGCTGGAGCTGCTGCTGAGGGAGTAATGCCCCTCAGCCCAGCCATTCGCCCAGCAGTTGCATTGACTGCCGCAGCACGGGCTCCACGCCCCCGCTCTGCCGGATACCGTCCAGGGCGTACTCCAGCGTGATGCTGCCGTCAAATCCGGCATCGGTCAACCGGCGGAGAAGGCCCCGGACGCGGCTCGCGCGCCGGGTGATGGGCCGATGGTCTCTCCCGTGGACAACGTCGTGCAGGTGCACGTGGCGCACCCGCGCCAGGAAACGCCCCGATGGCGGCTCGGGCTGGCCGTAGCGGGCCACTGCCAGGATGTAATGGCCGATGTCCCAGCAGATGCCCGGCCCGTCCTCCCCCACGACTTCGAGCAACTCCGCGCAGTTGTCCCCGATGCGCATGAGGGCCTCATCCGGATCGGGGGGCAATTGATGTTCGGCTACCGGAACGATCGAAAGCTTCTCCTCTTCCGCCCGCCGGGCCAGCTCCGCGAAGAAAAGCCGCGACCGGCGGACCAGGTCTTCGCGTAAGCCCGCCAGGCACTGCCTGTCGGATGGAAAGACGTACTGCGCGGGATGCAGAACGCAGACGACCGGCGCCCCGCCGTTGTCGGCGGCCAGCGAGGCGGCCCCCAGCACGGGCGTGACCCCCGGCTGGCGCCCCGGCTCCGCGCCAAACCACGCGGCACTGTCGTTCTCCTCCCGGTCGGGGCCGGGGTGGATGGCGACGCGGAGCCCGGCCTGATCGCAGGCGGCCGCCTCCCGCTCCAGCAGGCGGACGGTCTCCCGGTTGCCCTCCAGGCCGAGTCCGAAACCGAACTCCACGTGAGCGAAGCCGAGCCCCTGGAGGAACGCATACACATTACCCTCGACGGCGGGCAGCTCGCCGCGCTCCTGCAGCGCGCGCCAGTCAAGCGGCAGCTTGAATCCGACGGGAGATGTCCCGGAGTGATTCATGCCAGTCGGCCGCAAAATCGCCCGGCCTCACGGCCTGATCTTCTCCTCGTAGGAGGGGAAATAGCGGGTGATGACTTTCAGGTTGAACCGGGACAGTATGGACTCCTTGGGCTCCCGCTGCAGCAGGAATTCGAAGGAACGCCGGACCAGTTCGTCCTTGCCCATCCGCCCGCCGGTCAGCTTACGATGGTAGTCATCATCGACCGTCACCACGTGGTGCGTGCTGGTGCCGCCTTCTTCCACGGTGACCTCAAATTCATCGTCGCTCCGCTGCGTGACATCGATCATCTTCCACCTCCGTTTTTAACGTCGAACAGTGTATGATAGGCTCATGTGCTGGTTTTGCCAACCGCGCAGCCTGCACGGGATGGAACCGACTGCTATACATCGCCCACCACACCAGACGAAAACGGGGAGTGCCCCCCCGATGGAAAGATACCAAGTGCAGATCGAGCAGCCCATCGTGACGGTGTTCGGCAGCGGCTCGGCCGCGGAGGGCTCGGAGGAGTTCGACCGCGCCGCACGGCTGGGCGCGTGCCTGGCCGAGCGGGGTCTCGCCATCTGCAACGGCGGTTACGGCGGGACGATGCGCGCGGCCGCGCGAGAGGCACGGCACCGGGGGGTGCCCACCGTGGGGGTCACCCTCTCCGGCGGCTCATGGGGCGGGGCAAATCCCTACATAGACCACGAGATCCGATGCGCCACGCTCGCCGAGCGCATCATGACGCTGTTGGAGACCGGGGATGCCTGCGTGGTCCTTCCCGGCGGCACGGGGACGCTGGCGGAGGTGGGCCTGATGCTGGAGACGATCAATAAGGGTCTGCTGGCGGAGAAGCCCTGCGTTTTCGTGGGCGAGTTCTGGCGCCCACTGCTGGACCTGATGCAGGGGGAGCGGTTGCTGCGCAGGTCAGCGCTCTATCCGTCCCTGCCGGGGGTCGAGGTGAACGGCGGCGTGGCCACGACGGATGACCCGGAAACGGCCGCGGAGTTCCTGGGGCGGTGTCTGTGCTGAAAAACCTGCGAGAGACGGGCGGATCGAAGGTGGCCCGCCTGTTCACTCCGGCTTTATGACGGCCGACTATGCGCTACCAGGGCCAGCTAAAGCCCGACTCCCTGTCGTCGTTCGGCCCGGCCCAATAGTAACCGGAGTCCTTCTCGTTAGCGTTGCCGTTCTGGAAAAGGCTCTCCGGCGCATCTGTCCAGTAATTTCCGAGGAAACAATCGATGCGCGTGCTGTCGGGGTAGTCGCCTGAGGGGTAAGGGTTGGGAGGCGAGGCGCCCTGCGGGCCCATGATGTTATTGGCATAGATATCGATATCTTCCATCTCCTCATCCTTCGCCGGGTACTCGGTGTTCGGCACCACACCCCAGCGGTTCATCTCCATGAAGGTGACGTGACCGTCGTAGAACAGCACCACCACGCCGCCGGGATGATGGGTGTGCTCCTTGGCCAGGAAATCCACTTCGTCTTCCCCCGTGGCATCGCGCCATTTCTGCCGCAGCAGGCACAGGTCCGGACCGTCCGCGTATATGGCGCGGCTGGGCGGGCAGTTGCTCGGCACGACGGGGTCGATCAGGTAGTCCGGATCGCTGGACTGGGTGTACGGACTGTTTGTGGTGAAGCGGAATTCCCGCGTCCCCTCGTCGTGGTCGAAATCAAGCGTCGGGTTGCTGCCCTGTGCGCTCTTGTCCGTGATCTGCACGAGGTAGTCGCTGGCGGGGCACCAGAAGATGCCTTCGTCACCGGCGTACTCGTACAGCAGCGCGATGGTCAGGGATGAATCCCGCTCCCCTTCGTCCAGGCTTACGGCAGTGCCGTTCGTGTCGTAGTACCCGCTCGCGTCGGTCGCGTGCTCCGGCCAGCGCGGCATGGAGCCCCGGTGATCGCTTTTGTACAGCTCAAGCAGTTCCGCCACGTTCTTCTGGTTGTTGATGCACTGCGCCTTCCTGGCCTCCTTACGGGCCCGCACCAGCGCGGGCATCAACATCGCCGCCAGTATAACTATGATAGAAATGACGACGAGCATCTCGACCAGCGTAAACCCTTTCTTCATCGCCGTCCCTCCTTCCGAAAAACCCCGGGCTCCTTTCTCCAAACATTATTATAGGCGCCCGCGCTCCATATGTCAAGATTCAGAAACACCAAATCTTACACCAGAAGCCCTCGCACCGCTGCAGGGCCTTCACAGGTGCCGCGCCCCCCCGGGTCCGAGGGCGGATGCAGCCGGGCGGTCCCGTGAGAAGGGTCCATCCGCCAACTGCTTGGGCAAGAGTTGGGAAGCAACTCGAAACGGACCATCAGCCATCCTGGCGCACGAAGCGGCAAATGCTATAATGCACGGTTGCGGTGGGGATACACGAACCGACGGGGATGTCGGCGGGTCGCTCCCAGGCTCCGAGTGCGCGTTGTTCGGGTAAACCATGCACCAATTGCTGCGCAGAGTGGCGGCGTACGCACGCGTCCACAACCTGTTCGACGGCGTGCGGAAAACCGTGGTCGCCCTGAGCGGAGGACCCGACTCCGTGGCCCTGGCGATGATCCTGCGGGAACTCGTCGCCGGGGGACAACTGAACATCGAGCTGCGTCTGGCGCACCTCAACCACGGCCTGCGGGGGGACGAATCCGACGCGGAAGAGGATTTCTGCCGGCGTCTTGCCGACAAGGTATCCCTGCAGATCGAGGTCGAGCGGGCGGACGTGGCCGGCGCTGCCCGGCGCCGGGGCGGCTCCCTGGAAGCGGTCGCACGGGACATGCGCTACCAGTTCCTGCGGCGCGGGGCCCACAGGGTGGGCGCCCAGGCGGTGGCCACCGGCCACCAGGCCGACGACGTGGCGGAGACAGTGCTGCTGCGGATGATCCGCGGGGCCGGCGTCAAGGGGCTGGGCGCCATCGCTCCTCGCCGCCCGCTGGGCGATGGCGTCCGACTGGTCAGACCCCTGCTGGAGGTGCCCGCCGCAGACCTGCAGGGCTACCTGACAGAACGGGGGCAGTCCTGCTGCATCGACAGTTCCAACCGTGACACACGGTACGCTCGGAACCGTGTCCGGCACAGGCTGATGCCATTGCTCCGCGGTGAGTTTCCGGCCTTCTCCGTGCATTCCCTGGTCGCCCTCAATGAATCCGCCCTCGAGGTCGAGCGGTTCCTTCGCGAGCGCGCGGAGCACCTGCTTGGCCGTGCCCGCCGCGAGTCGCCCGAAGGTGAACTTGTCCTGGACGCGCAGACCCTGGCCGCCGCACCCCGGGCGGTGCGTAAGACGGCCGGGCTGCTGGCCGTGGAAGAACTGGCCCGGCCGGATCGGCCCCCCGCCCTGCGGGCGGAGCACTACCGCGCATTGGCCGGGCTCCCGGCCGCGGAAACGGGGACCGAGGTCTCGCTGCCGGGGGGATTCTTCGCCCGCAGAGAACACGGCGTGGTCTACGTCGCCCGGCGGGGAGAGACCGGTTTCGCGCCGCGCACTCTCCCGGAACCGGGACGCGTGGAGATACCAGAACTCGGCTGGCGAATCGACGCCGAAAAGGTGCCCGCCGGCGACGTGAGTCCGGCAGAGGCAACTCGGCTGGCCTCCGATCTGGACGCATACGTCAGCGCCCCCGCCGTGGCATGGCCGCTGACGGTGCGGAGCCGGCGGCCGGGGGACCGGTTCTTTCCGCTGGGCGCGCCCGGTTCCGCACGGCTCAAGGAATTCTTCATCAACGCGCGCGTCCCCCGGCACGAGCGTGACCGCACTCCGCTGGTGCTTGACGGCCGCGGGAACATCGTCTGGGTGGTGGGACACCGCATCGGCGATCCGTTCCGGCTGCGCGGCGCAGAGCCGGTGCTTCACCTGAAGGCGCGCAAACGCCGGGCCACCCGGCGCTGAACGACTGTGCGGAGACTTGCTTTTTCGCCGCACGGTTCGCTACGATATCCCTGCCCACGAACAAGCATATTCCAATGAAACTCTCCACCTCCATCAGGCTGCTCGCGGCCGGAATTCTGCTGGCGGCCCTCGGCCTGGGCATACGCCGGGTGCGCATCGGCACCGCCCCGGAACAGGTCCGCAAGGCTCTGGAAGCGAGATTCCATCGATCGGTGGACGGCGAAATCTCGGTGGAAAGCGCCCGCTTCGAGTTCGACGGCACGGTCGAAGCACGCAACCTGGTCGTCTCCGCGTCCGGGGCGGCGGAGCCGTTCGTCGAGTCCCCGCGCATCATAGCGCGGCTCGATCCCTGGCAGTTGCTGCATCTGCGCAAGGTGCCGCGGCGGTGCACGGTCCTGTCCCCGACCGTACGGCTGCTGTGTGACCCCGAGCGGGAGACGTGGAATCTGCCGGCCATAAAGCCGCAGGAGCAGGCGGGGACCGCGCCGGAGGCCCTGCTGGCCGACGGGGTGCGCATCGAGGATGCCACCGTGAAACTGCGCGGGGCCAGGCTTTTCGGCGACACCGCGGTCCGCGCCTACCGGGGAGTTCACCTGCAACTCACGCGGGCGTCCGCGGTAGGTTCCAGGTGGCATTTCACCGGCCGAGTCGGCCGCGGACAGGTACGGGGGCTCAGGCTGCGGGGCGATTTCGACGACGGCTCCTCCATACCTCTGCAGGTGACCTTTGACGCACCCGGACTGCGTGGCGAAAGAACGCTGTGGAGGCAGATACCGCACGGCCAGTTCATCTGGCAGGAATACCGGCCCGTGGGGGACCTGGCGGCGAGCGGCGTCATCAGTCTGCACGCCGACGGAAAGGTGGCCTACAGGTGCCAGGTGCAGATGCACGGCGTTGAGGCGACCGCCCATTTCCTGCCCGCGCGCGTTCGCTCCGTCCGCGGGACCGTGGTGGTCTCCCAGGAGGGCGTGGCGCTGCGCAACCTGACGGGCATTATCCCCGCCGTGGAGCTGGACCCGCAGATCGAAGTGCCCTTTCCGGTGCACGTGAGCGGTAGCGGCACGCACCGGCGGCGCGGGGGAAGCGATTACCGCGTGGAGCTGGCCGACATGCCTCTCTGCCGCAGATCGCTGGAAACCATCCCGGGCGCCGGCGCCCGGATATGGGAGCGGCTGAGGCCGAGAGGACTGTGCGACGTCTCCCTCCGGCTGAGCAGTGAAGACGAGGAGGGACCGCTGCGGTCGGTCGCCACCGTCCGGGTGCGCGATGTCACCGTTCACCCGGCCGAACTGCCGCGTCCGCTGCGCAACCTGAGCGGCACCATCCAGGTGGACCGGGATGTGACCACCCTCCGTGGCGTGCGGTGTGAACTGCCCCCGCCGCAGGGGGAGTCCGGCCCCGCCGGCGGCGCCTCCGTGTTCCTCGACGGTCACGTGGCGCGGGAAGGCGGAGCCGTGAGACTGGATGTCCGCTTCAGCAACCTGACCACCGACAAGCAGCTCCTGCAGAGCATCCTCGGCCGGGGCGGGCAACTGTGGGAAGACATGCGGCCGGTGGTGACCCTGGACGGCCGCTTGCGGCTGGAGCGCGAGAGGAACGACGCGCCGCTGAGCTGCAGCGGCGTTCTGAACGTTCACGGAGGCCGGGCCCTGTTGCGTGCCTTCCCGGTTCCGCTGGAGGGTGTGAGGGGCACGATCCGCGTCAGTGGCAGCGATGTGTTCCTGGAGCGCCTCTCGGCCACGCTGCGCCTGCCGGCCGGTCCGGACGGCGAAAGCGGCGCCAACCAGGTCGAGGTCAGCGGCCCGCTCAACCTGGAAGACGGGCGCGCAGAGCTGAGCCTCACTGCGCGCAACATGAACGTGGGGGAGGAGCTGCTGAAGGCCATTCCCGCAATAGGAGAGCAGATGTGGGCGGAGGCGCGGCCCGCCGGGCTGGGATCCGTCAGAGGCAGGATCACCTACGATGCGACGCAGGATAACCCACTCGACTGCCTGTTAGAGACAGAATTCTTCCGGATTGACCTGCAGCCGCGCCGGCACCTGGTGCCGATCACTGCCCTGTCGGGGCGGGCCGTGATAAGCGACACGATGGCCGTTAGCGACGACTTCACGGCCATTACCTGCGCCGGCCAGATCAACGGTTCCCTGGTGGCCCGGTATGGAACTTCCGGCGAGTATCCCACGTACGCGGCAACCGTCCGGCTGCGCCAGATCGACCTGGCCCAACTGCTGCGGGAAGTGCGGGGCAGCGAACCCAACGTCTCGGGGCTGCTCTCCGGATCGGCCGACCTGGGCGGCGTTCTGGGCAGCCGCACCAGCCTCACGGCGGAGGGCACACTCTCCCTGCGGGAGGCCAGCCTGTGGGAGATGCCTTTCTTCAGCCGCCTCATCAACGTCCTCCACCTCAACTTGCCGGGCACCCAGAAGGGGACCAAGGGGACCCAGGAGGGGGAGGCCCGGTTCCGCTACATGGCAGGCGACATCGAAGTCGATCGGTTCGAGATAACCGGCGGCGGCCTCAACATCACCGGTCACGGCACGATCAGCCGCGACGAGGAGCTGGACATGGTCCTGGTGGTCGTCGGCACGGAGAGCCGGGGCAAGGGCATCCCCGTCATCAGCGCCCTGGTGGGCTGGGCGATGCGCGCGGCCGAAGGGGAGTTGTTCCGCGTCAAGGTCTCCGGTACCATTGATGAGCCGAAGTACTCCCACGAGTTCCTCGGTTACATCGCCTGGCCCTTGACCAGCGTGCGCAACGTCCTCAGGGACCTCATCTACGGCGGCGCAGAGGAGCCCGGCTGAGCCCGGCGCCGCCCCGGAGACATGAACAAAGAGCCGCCCGGTTCCCACTAACATGGCAGGCACAGGGAACGGGAAGAGCCGGTGAGATGGAGCGATCCTGCGCCGGATGCAGGGCCCCGGCACTCGTCGCAAATACGTCCTCTTGCACGAGGGTAAAACTCAACGCGATCATGGACCAAGCCTTCCGCACAGCACTGCGCGCGGCGCTGATACTGACCATCGCCCTCGGGGTGGGCCTCGTTGTCTATGCATTCTACGAAGAGCAACCCCGCACGATGCAGAGCGGGGAGGCGGAACCGCTGGCGGCGGGCAACGATCAGCCGACCGGACCCGACCCGGAGCCGGCGATCGAGGCGGACCCCGCGCCCGAGCAGCAACCCACCCGGCCCCCTGCGCCGGAGGCGGGCCCCGGGATGGAGCTGGAGAATTTCTCCCAGCCCATCGAGGACCCCGAAGGCAAAGTGGCGGCGGAGCTTTCCGGCCCCACGGCCGTCTACAGCAACGGGGTCTGGCAGATATCCGAGCCGCTCCTGCTGGCCCGGCTGGCCCGTCCGGACGGGGAAAACAGTGCACAGGAGTTCGAAACCGTTCGCGTTACGGCGCAGGAGGCAAACTGGGACGAAGGTGAGGCCATCGTCGTCCTGAGCCGGGACGTCGCCGCCGAGGGCAAGAACCTGTGGGTCTCCCTGGACCGGGTCACCTACGGAGCCGCCGACCACATGCTTCGTTCCGAAAGCCACGTGCGCATCCGGCGGGACAGAGTGGACGCACAGGGCGTCAGCCGACCGGCCATGTTCCTCAGCGGAGACGGTCTGCAGGTCAATCTGCCCCTCCGCGAGATGACCATCCAGCGCAACGTCAGGACGCGCCTCTACGATGTTTCCCGCGACTTCCTGGCCGGCGAAACCCCGGGGCCGGAGTCCCCGGACCATGCCCCCGGCACGGAAGTGATCATCAAGAGCCGCGGCAAAGCCGTCTACGAACACCTTACGCGCAGAGTCACCTACAACGAGGCGGTCACCGTGCGCTTCGGCGGCAAGAAACTGGTCTGCGACAGGCTTTCCGTCCAACTCGACCGCAACGAGGGCAAGGACAGCCTCGAGGTGACCGACATCCTGGCCACGGGCAACGTCACGCTGTCTCAGCAGGACCAGGTCCTCAGCGGGGACACCATGGAATGGCACAACGTGACCCAGGGCGGAGTCCTGCGGGGTGAGCCCGCCGCCGTGGAGACCGCCGAGTTCCGCATCAGCGGCAACGAGCTGACCTTCTACCGCCTGAACGACCGCTTCCACAGCGAAGGGCCGGGGCGACTGCTGTGGAAAGGCACCGGACAGGCCCCCGCCGAGGAACCGGCAGAGGAAACGACGGATGGCGACTGGCCCAGCGGCCCATTCCGGATGAACAAAGACGCTGCCGTCCACATCCGATGGCAGAAGTCCATGACCTACGATGCCGCCGCCAGCAGCGCCACCTTCCAGAAAAACGTCCGGGTCAAACAGGGACAGAGCTCCCTGAGCTGTCAGAACCTGAAGGTCGAGTTCAATGAAGAGGCCGGCCAGATCACGGCGATCGATGCGCAGGGGAAGGTGGGCTTCGTGGATGAGCTGACCGGCACCGTGCGGGAGGTGCTCTGCGAACGCCTGGTCTGGGACGGCGACGCCAACACCATCGACCTGTCCGCCGCCGAGGGCCAGAGCGTGAACATCAGCGCCGGAGAGCGACAGATCGCCGCCCCCCGCGTGGTGTTCGACAACTCCACCCGCGCCCTCCGCTGCCCGGAGGGAGGACATCTGCTCGTGCACGACAGACAGGCGGCCCCCGACCCCGCCGAGCAGAAGCCGCTGGCCATGGACGTGCGATGGCAGGGACCGATGGAGTTCCGCCAGGGCGACCGACCGGTGGCCACTTTCGAGGGCGGGATCCGGGCCCGCAGACAGGGGCAGACCGTCACAACCGATTCCCTGAAGGTGGAGTTCGACGAGAATACCGATCCCGCCCGCATCACCGCCGCGGGCAACGCTGTGCTGGAGGTGGCGATTGCGCCGCCTCAGAGCAATTCGGAACAACCGGCCGGGCCGGCGGAGGGGCCGGTTCTGCCGGGCATCGGGGCCGGAGAGGAAGACCTGTGGCAACTGACCTCCTCCTCCCTCGTCATCGAGCCCGCGCAGCAGGTCATCCGCTCCCCCTCCCCGGGCAGGCTGGCCCTTCTGGGGGGCCACACTCCCTCGGGCAGCATCGAATGGCAGCAGAGCATGGAGCTCAACTCCTCCGCCGGTCACGCCGAGTTCGAGGGCGCCGTGGTGGCCGGGGTCGCGGGCGCCGCCCTGGAGAGCAACGTGCTCAAGATCGACTTCGACCAGTCCGGACGGCTCCAACACGTCAGCGCCCAGGAGGAAGTGGTCTTCACCGCCGGCAGCGAGGAGCCCCCCTGGCGGGTGCAGTCCAACTCCGCCGAGGCCGTCTTCGCCTCGGAAAGCGTCCTGAAGCATCTCATCGCCCGCGGCGACGTCCAGATAGCCCGCCCCAACCACGCCCTCAACGCGGGGCGGGTCCAGATATTCCTCCAGCAGGTCGAAGGGCAGGAAGACCCCGTCGTGTCCCGCGCGGTGGCCGACGAAAACGTCTGGGTCTGGTACGAGCAGGAAGAACGCCTGGAGGCCGGGGGCGATCGCCTGGAGTGGGACAAGGACAGCGACACCTACGTGCTGACCGGAGACCCCAACTGCTACGTGCGCCGGGGCGACGTCCGGCTGCAGAACTGGAAGATCATCGTCGACCCCGCCAGCGGACGGGCCTCGGCCCCAGCCGGCGAGCGACTCACCACCACCCGCGCGGGCGGCGGGACGGAGTGACCCCCTACCGTTAACCGCCGGACGGCACACCCATGAGCACTTTCTTCGCCAGGGGCGCCCCCAGTGCCCGGATCAACCCCGACGACATGCGTGCCGCGCTTCAGGCGGCCATAGACCACGCGCCGGACGTCTCCCGGACACTGGCGCTGCCGCCCGACGCCTCGCGCGCCCACTCGGGCGCGGGAACCCTCACCCGGATGCTGTTCGACCAGGTGGGCGAACGGGGCACGTTCCACGTGATGCCGGCCCTCGGCACCCACTTCCCCATGACGGACCGCGACCTGCGCCGCATGTTCGGCGAGCGCATCCCCCGAAATGCCTTCAAAGAGCACCGCTGGCGGGACGAGCTGGTCCGCCTCGGGGAGGTGCCCGCCGATTACGTCCATGAGGTCTCGGAAGGGGCGCTCGAGCAGGAGATGCCCGATTATCCCATTCCGGTCGAGATCAGCCGACGCGTCGCCCGGGGCGACTACGGCGCCGTCTTCTCCATCGGCCAGGTCGTCCCCCACGAGGTGGTGGGCATGGCCAACGGCGTCAAGAACGTCCTGGTCGGCACCGGGGGCCAGGAGACGATCCACAAGACCCATTTCCTGGGCGCCGCCTACGGTATGGAGCGCATCATGGGCCGCGCCGAGACCCCCGTGCGGGATGTGCTCAACTACGGCCATCGGCGCTACCTGACCCATCCGGGCATCATCTACATCCTCACCGTGATCGGCCAGGAGGAAGACGGCACTCCGGTCATGCGGGGCATCTACGTGGGCGACGACCACCAGACCTTCCTTCAGGCCGCCCGCCTCAGCCGGCAGGTCAATGTCACGCTGCTGAAGGAGCCTCCACGGCAGGTGGTCGCCTATCTGGACCCCGAGGAATTCCACAGCACCTGGCTGGGCAACAAGGGCATATACCGCACCCGGATGGCCATCGCCGACGGAGGCACGCTGACGATCATCGCTCCCGCCGTCAGGACGTTCGGCGAGGACCCCGAGATCGACCGGCTCATCCGCCGCCACGGCTACCGCGGCACCACCGCCACCTTCGAGGCCGTCCGGCGGGACGAAGAGCTGCGGGGCAACCTGAGCGCCGCCGCTCACCTGATCCACGGCTCCTCCGAGGGGCGCTTCCGCATCGTCTACGCCACCGATCCCGCACTGCTGAGCCGCCAGGAGATCGAAGGGGTGGGGTTCGACTGGATGGACGTCTCGGAAGCGCTCGCCCTCTACCGGCCTGACCAAATCCCCGAGGGCCGGCACGGGGACTGCTACTTCGTGCGCCGCCCCGCCCTGGGACTCTGGGCCGTGCAGGAGAAGTTCGCCGCCCCGCCCGACCGCCAGGGCAACTCAGGCGGGGGCGCCTGAGCTACACGCGGCTCATGCACTTGCGCGGTGGATGTG
>CAZNGS010000054.1:0-29555 GCA_964572825.1 uncultured candidatus Brocadiaceae bacterium | reverse complement strand
CGGGACCGAAAACTGCTCAACATTCTACACCGGAGCTGGCAGCCTTTCATTTCATAGGGCTATGCACTTCGCTCGCGTAGGTGCCATATGTTGTAGCCCACTGATCCGGCCGGGCGCCCTCTGTTTGCTGGTCTATCAGGTGATGTTTGGAAGCGCCCACGACACATTACCAAGGCTCCTGAGGACCTGCGAGGACCTTCTGAGGCCGACTTCAGGGTCAGTTGGAGTGGCTGAGTGCGGCGGCTGTTCCCCATTGCCGGCCTGAGGGCATGGTCTGCAGCGCCACTTTTCGACATACTATATGTTGTATGCACGAGAGCCATGTGCATAGCCCTATCATTTCATTACACACGAATCGCCCTTTCACCCGCCTTCGCATGATCCGGGCCGGAACCGGGCCTGCGCAGCCGTGACCCGGAAACGACAACGAAAAACCGATAACTGAACGGCGCAGCCGTTCCAGGGGAACGCAGTTCAGCGTAGTTCCGCGTCCAGTTCGCTTTCCAGGGCGGCCAGGATGCGGCGGCGGGCTTCTTCGGCCTCCTCGGAGGTGATGGTCCGATCGTCGCGGCGGAAAGTCAGCGAGAACGCCACGCTCTTGTGGCCGGCCGGGATGCGCTCTCCACGGTAGATGTCGAACAGCTCAATCCCGACCAGGGCGTCGGGCGCGTTCCGGCGCACGGTGCCCTCGATGTTCGACCAGAGCACCTCCTCCGGGACCAGTATGGACAGGTCCCGCTGCGTGTGGGGGAAGGAGGGGATGGGCTCATAGGGACGGTCGAGGCGACAGCGCGCCAGCAGAAATGCCAGGTCCAGCTCCATCAGAGCGGGGCGGTTCGGCAGGTCCATCTCCTCGGCGAAGCGGGCAGCAAGGACGCCGGCGCAGCCCAGCAGTTGCCGGTCCATGCTCAGCATCAGGCCTTCCCGCGCATCGAACGGTCCGACGTCCGCCGGCGTCTCGTGGAGAGGCGTGTCGATCCCGAGTTCCTGCAGGAGATTCTGCAGGACGCCTTTGAGCACGCGGAGCCCCTGTGTCCGGTCGCTCAGCAGTGTGAGGACGAGCTTCTCTTCGGGCTGTTCGTCCTCCCCGGCGGGGATGAATATCCGGCCTATCTCGAAAAGATCGACTTCCGGGCTGCCGTGGGCGGCGTTGAACTGCTTCACACGGACCAGATTGGCCATGTTGGTCAGCCGCAGGTGGGTGCGGTCCACGGTGACGGGGTTGCGCACGCCGACCGGCTGATCGTCGGTCCAGGGCTGGGCCATTTGAAGTTCGGAGGGTGCGACCAGGCCGTAGGTCAGCACTTCGTGGAATCCCTGTCCGGCGATCAATCTTCGGGTTCGGCGTTCCGCCAGTTCCTCGGTGGGGGGGACGGCCGCCCGGACGTTCATGTCCGTGGTCTCGGAGATTCTGTCGTATCCGTGGATGCGTGCCACTTCCTCGATCAGGTCCACCTCCCGTTGCAGGTCCCCCCGCCAGCTCGGTATGCGCACGCTAACGGCAGCCTCGTTCTGCTCGATCACGTGCAGCTCGAGGCCGCGGAAGATGCGCCCGACTTCTTCCCCGGGCACCTCGATGCCCAGCAGAAGCGCCAGCCGGTCGTAGCGCATGGTCACCCGGGGGGTGGTCGTGGCGTCCGCCCGGCGGTCGAAGGAGCCGTCGGCAAGCCTCCCCCCGGCCAGTTCCAGGATCATCGCGCATGCCCGGCGCGAGGCCCAGTCGGTGATCTCCGGGTCTATGCCGCGCTCGAACCGGTAGGAGGACTCGCTGGAGAGGGCGTGTCGCCGGGAGGTTCTCCGGATGCCGGTGGGTTCGAACCGGGCGGCTTCCAGCAGCACGTCCGTCGTCTCGTCGTTGATCTCGGATTGCAGCCCGCCCATCACACCGGCGAGGGCGACCGGTTGAACCGGGTCGGCGATGACGCATTCATCACCGGCCAACTCCAGCCTGGTGCCGTCGATAGTAGTGAGCAGCTCGCCGGCCACGGCGCGCCGGACGATGATGTGGTGGTCCCGCACCAGGTCCAGGTCGAACGCGTGGAGCGGCTGGCCGGTCTCCAGCATCACGTAGTTGGTCACGTCGACGATGTTGTTGATGGGGCGCACGCCGCAAACGGTCAGCCTGTCCTGCAGCCAGCCCGGCGAGGGGGCTACGCGGACTCCGCTGATGACTCGCGCGGTGTAGTGGGGACACAGCTCGGGGTCCTCCACCTCCACGTGGCATGCATCGCCGATGTCTGGACCGATCTGCCCGGGGGCCTCGACGTCCGGGCGCCGCAGTGTGCCGCCGGTTATTGCGGCGATCTCGCGGGCGATGCCCAGGTGGGACAGGCAGTCGGGACGGTTGCTCTTGACCTCCACGTCGAGCATCCAGTCGTCGCCCTGCGGTTCGTAGCTTTCCACGCCAAGGCCGCTGTGGCTCAGGCGTGCCGCCAGCTCATGCGCCTGCAGGTCGAACTCGCAGTAATCTTTCAGCCAGTTGTAGCTAACCTTCATGGCTCTTCCCGGTGAGGGGCGTCAGAACTGGCTCAGGAAGCGCACGTCGCCCTGGAAAAACAGGCGGCCGTCCGGAACCTGGTGCTTGAGCATGGCGATGCGATCCACCCCCATGCCGAAGGCGAAGCCGGTGTAGCGCTCGGCGTCGTAGCCGACGGCCTCGAAGACGTTGGGGTCCACCATTCCGCAGCCCAGCAGTTCCAGCCATCCAGAATACGAGCACGTGCGGCACCCGTCGCCCCGGCAGATGACGCAGGAGCAATGAACCTGGGCGCTGGGTTCGGTGAACGGGAAGAAATCGGGCTCGAACCGCACCTCCACGTCCGCCCGGAAGAACTGGCGCAGGAACATGTGGAGCACGGCTTTCAGATCGCCGAAGTTGACCCCCTCGTCCACCATCAGGCCCTCGAGCTGGTGGAACATCGAGAAGTGCCGCGCGTCTTCTGTGTCCCGGCGGAAACAGCGGCCCGGCACCACGATGCGAAGCGGCGGCTGGCGGTTCTCCATCACGCGTATCTGGCCGGGGGAGGTGTGGGGCCGCAGCAGCAGGCGGTCGGTGATGTAGAACGTGTCCCACTCGTCGCGGGCGGGATGGTCGGGCGGTATGTTCAGGGCCTCGAAGTTATACCAGTCCGTCTCGACCTCCGGGCCGTGCACGGTCTCGAAGCCCATCGTTCGGAAGATGTCGACCATCTGCTCCAGCGTGCGGGAGACCGGGTGCACATGCCCGTGGGGAGGGGGCAGCGGCGGCAGGGTAGGGTCGGGGCAGGGACCTTCGGCCTTTTGCGCTGCAACCCGCTCGGCGGCCTCCTGCACCAGTTGCGTGAGCTGGTTCTTGAGCTCGTTGGCGGCACGCCCCGCCTCCGGACGCTCTTCGGGCGGCAGCTCCGGGACCTGCCTGAACAGCTCCGCCACCTTGCCCTTGCGGCCCAGGTAAAGGACGCGGACGGACTCCACTTCCTCCGGGGTAGTGGCCCCGGAGAGCTGGCGTCGGGCCTCTTCCAACATGGCTTGGTGTTTGTCGCTCACCGTTGCCGATCTGGACGCTGGGTCAGAGGGCTTCCCTGGCCAGTTCGGCCAGTTGGTCAAAGGCGTGCGCGTCGGTCAGGGCAAGATTCGCCAGGATCTTGCGGTTCAGCTCCACGTCGGCCTTCTTGAGTCCGCCCATGAGCTTGCTGTAGCTCATGTCGCGCATGCGGGCGGCGGCGTTGATGCGGGTGATCCACAGCTTGCGGAACTCGCGTTTTTTCTGCCTCCGGTGGACGCGGGAGTACCACATTGCCCGGCGGACGGTTTCCCGGGCGGATCGATACAGCTTGCCGCGTGCGCCTCGGTAACCTTTGGCCGCTTTCAGCAGTCGCTTGACGCGTCGTTTGCGTACGTATCCTCGCTTGGTCCTCATCGGTGTTCTCACCCGGGTGGGTTGAAGGGTGGTCGGGCCGGCTGCACCGTTAGATGCCGCCGTATTGTTTTCGCCAGGATTTCACTGTGCCGGGGTCGACTTCCTTCCACCTGCGCAGGGAGCGGGCGCGTTTTGCGGACTTCTTGGACATGAGGTGGTTGCTGCCGCTCACCCTGCGCATGATCTTTCCGCGGCCCGTTTTCTTGATCCTTTTGCTCAGTCCTTTGTGTGTTTTCTCCGACATGGCACAACCTCTGCTTTATTTCCGGTAGGCGAAAAGCCGAAAAGTGCACAAAATGCCCCCATGCGGCAGCGTTTACCTGGGCTTCAGAAGCATCTGAACCCGGCCGGCGCCCACGCGGACGGGGCCTTTCTCGATGGCGGCGACATCCTCGAAACGTTCGGCGAACTCCTGCATGTTCTGCAGGGCCTGGTCGCCGTGAGCCTTCTCCCGGCGCCTCAGACGCATGGTCACCATCACCTTGTGGTGTTCCTGGAGGAATTCCCTGACCTGGCCCGCCTTGAAGGCCAGGTCGTGCTCCTGGCTGTTCAGCCCGATGCGGATTTCCTTCAGTTTGGCCTTGTGGTGCTTCTGGCTTTGACGTCTCTTCTTGCGGCGATACTTGAACTTCCCGTAGTCAAGCAGTTTACACACCGGCGGATCGGCGTCGGCTGCCACCTCGACCAGGTCCAGCTCGCGTTCGCTGGCTTCCTTCAGCGCATCCTCTCGCGAGACAATGCCCAGTTGACCGCCGTCGGGCGCAATCAACCGGACCGTCTCCGCCCGAATGCGTTCATTAACGCGATAGTCTGAAATGACCGTCCTCCCTGGGAATGGTGTATCATTCGAAGCGCCGGGCTGGTGAAGCCCTGTCGACGGGCACACGGCGCCTCCGGGTAATCCATCGAAAACCGATGGTAAGAGAAAATCCCGGCAAAATCAAGCAAACGACGCGGTTCAGGCAATCTACCGTTCGGCCGGGCCAAACCTGCGCCGCAGGGCGGCCCTGATCGTGCGGGTTACCGCACGCACTGCGTCGGTCGTGGCCCGCTCGGTCGCGTCGGTCTCGCTCTCCAGGCTGGCGCCCTGCCCGTTGCCTTTTGTTTCGGCTATCCGCCTGAGCGGGGCCGGCAGATCGGCGTCGAGGGCACGAATATCGTATGAACAGTAAACGATGTAGAGCTCCCCTTGCGTGGTGGTGGTCTTCTCCACAAGGCGGGTCTCCACCTGCCCGCCGATGATGAGGAGGAATTTGTCCGGCCCCAGCTCCTGGGCCAGCTCCGAGAACCTCTCGATCAGTTCGTCGTCCGACGGGGAGGAAACCGGAGGCGCCGGTCGGATGCGTTTGAGCAGGAGAGTCTGGGGAACGGGCTGGAAACCTTCCGCTGCCAGCACCCCCTCCAGGGCCGTCCGCACCGCCGCCGCCGCCGCGCCTTCACCTTGAATGGCCAGCACGTAGCGGGTGTTCTCCCGCGATCGAAAGGCATATTCGAACTGCACCGAGGGCATATCTATCCCGCTCATATCCGCAGCCGGAGCCATCTCGTCCAGCGCCATCTGCGCCACCACGGTGCCCGCGCCGCCGTCGGCGGGCGGCGGAGAGTCCAGCTCCCACCGCGCCACTCCTCCAGCGTTGGTCGTGGCCCGGCCGAGTGGGCGGGGCTGCTGACCATCGGTGACCAGGCGCAGGGGGATGTCCGCCAGCGGTTCTCCCTGTTCCCCCACGGTGACCGAGACGACGAAGGCTTCCCGCGGCGCCACGTCTCCCGGCAGCACCTGTCGGTCGCCCTGGACTTTGCGGACCTCCACGCGATCGAGCAGGGCTCGGAGGCGCTCCTTCGCGCGGGCTGCCAGCGGATCGGGGAAGAGCTTCCTCAATTCATCGGCAGCCGACGGAGTCCCGGCGGCCAGCGCCTTGCACTGCAACGTGACTGCCTGCTGCGCGTGCAACAGGGCCTCCAGGTAATTGGCCAGGGCCTCGGCGTGGTTACCTGCCTTCTCGTGGTTGTCTCCGGAAGACCCGAACGACTCCGCCTTCTCCGCTTCCTCCAGCGCATGCTGTCGCAGCAGCACGGTTGCCGTGTCCCTGTTCAGCACGGTGAACACGTAGCCGGTATCCGTCACCGGATCGTACCAGTTCTCCGGGAAGCGCACGCCGCGGAGCCCATCGGGGGAGAAGCGAGGGAAGAGGTGCGGAACCGAAGCCAGATTGGCCGCCAGGACGCTTTCTTCCTTCGCCGCGCGGACGGACTGGATGATCTTTTGCAGGCGCCCGTTTAACCACGCGGCCAGCTCTGATCGTCCATTCTGTCGGGCCTCCATGCGGCCGGGACCCACGCCAATTACGGTCAGGAAACGCTCGTGGCTGTAGTCCGGATGGCCCCCGGTCTCCATCCAGACGGGGAGGGTTTCGTCCTGCGACGCGTCTTCGGCAGCCGGCCGCGAGCGGGCGGTTTCCAGCTTCTGCCTGCGGGCGCGACCGCTCAAGAACTCTTCCAGCGCACGGGCGACGGCGGTCGGTTCGTCGCCGAAGGGATTCTGATGGGGCAGCAGTCCGCGGGTCTGATTCACGAGGCAGGCGTTCACTCTCTCGGCAGGCACCTGGTAGAGAACGAACAGGCGGCCGTCCTCCTCGCGCCACTTCTCCGGCTGGAGGGACTGCCGCAGCAGCGCCGCCGCCACCTCCGTTACGAGGGCTTCCCGGAATGCCGCGACGGCCGGGCTGTCCGCCGCAAGGCCGCCCTCGCCGGCGTCGACGAACTCGGTCAGAGCCCTCTCGGCATACCCGGCCACGGCGGAGGCCAGTTCCTGGCGTGCGATGCGGTCGGCCACCCGAGCGGGATCGCTTTCCTCGGGGCTACCCACGCCCATGGCAGACAGAAAACCGCGCCGGAAGGAGGACGCCTCCGGCGCCCCGGCCCACTCGCGCGGGGGCCGGGGGCCCCTGCTGCGCGGGACGGGGCAGCCGCTGAGGCCGATGGCCACTGCGAGAAGCAAGCCGCAGAGACTGAGTTTTATGTGCGCATCCATTTCTCGCCTGACCGGCATGATAGCGCACGGGCGAATCGAACGTCAAGAACGGCCAGGCGGCGCACGGCGGCAGGTTTGACGTGGCGGCGGGCGGCAGCTATATTGTCTTCTGAGAATACCCTCACCTGGGGCGGACACAGAATGTTGCGGGCGGTTCCACTGATTCTGCTCACGCTCCTGGCGGCCGGGGATGCATCCCGGGCCCCGGATGAGACCGGTCCTGGGGCGCTGTTCCGGCGGGCCTTCGCCGAGGGGCCTCTGCGCCACGCGGAACGAGTCCGCCTGCTGGAAAGGATAGCCAAGGAACATGGGGACAGCGAATGGGCGGACGATGCGGTCTGGGTGCTGGGAGAGGCGGCGCGACGGAAAGAGCGCCTGGAGCGCGTGATCTACTACTGGCAGTTTCTGCTGGGCCGCTGGCCGGGTGCGCGCCTGGAGGATTATACGCGCTCCCTGCAGGTCTATCGGGATTCGCCGATGCCCGCCATCGACTCGATACTCCGGGCTGAGGGACAGGGTTACGTGCGCCGGCAGGAGCCCGTCATCGAGGATTCCGGCGGTTCCATCCACCTTCTGCGGAATGCCCAACGGTTCAATGCCCTGCCGATGACGGTGTGGACGGAGCTGGCGGAGTGCTACAGGCGGTTGGACAGGCCCCGGCTGGCCCTGCGCTGCTACCGCCAGGCGCTCCGGGCGGCCCCGTCGGGAGGTAGCCTGCGACGCAGGTGCCAGCAGAACGTGGAGCGCCTGGAGGGCTACGTGGAGGCCATGCCCCCCCTGGAGCCTGTGAGACAGGTGCAGGGGAGTGCGGACGTGGCGGCGCCCGAGACCGGGCCACGCCCGTCACGGCGGGGTGGAGCCCCGGAGAGCCGCGACGCGGCGACGCGGGCGAACTCGCCGGGGGGAGCCGGCCAGGGTGATTGATATTCCGGCACCGGTAGTTCTGGCCAGCGGCTCGCCCACCCGGCGCGTGTTGCTGGGCCGTCTGTTGAGGGAATTCGAGGTGGTGTCGCCGGCCGTGTGCGAGGAAGACATCCGGCCGGCCCGGCCGGAACAGGCGGCGACCGCCCGGGCCGTTGCCAAAGCTCATGCCGTGGCCCCCATGCATCCCGCAGCCGTGGTGATCGCGGCGGACACGGTGGTTGGCTGCCGGGGAGAGTTGATCGGCAAGCCGGCCTGCCGGGATGAGGCCCTGGAGATGCTGAGGCAACTGACCCGCAGCCCTCACCGGGTCTTCACCGGCCTGTGCGTGGTGTCGCCGGACGGACGGGAGCGAGTCGTCTGCGACAGCGCAGAGGTCCGCATGCGGGCGCTACCGCTGGAAAAACTGAAGGAACTGGCGCGGCGCCCGGATGCCCTGGACAGGGCCGGGGCGTATGCACTGGAGCCAGACGACCCGAACGTGCTCAGCATAGAGGGCAGCGAAACCACGGTGATGGGCCTGCCCCTGGAGACGCTCGAAAGGATACTGCTGGAATTGTGCTCGCGGGGCCAGACCACCGATGAGCCTGCATGAGTTTAGCTGGGTGATTCCGGGCAAGCTGGCGGGCATGGCGATGCCCGACGGATTGCCGGGGGACTGGCTGGAATTGAGAGACCGCGGGGTAGTGGGCGTTGTCAATCTGACGCGTCGTAAGTGGCCGGAGGCCGATCTGGATGATGCGGACCTGGCCTACCTTCACCTGTCCGTGCCCGACATGCACCCGCCGAAGCCGCCCCAGATCCGGGCGTTTTTGGAGTTCTGCGATGATCAGATCAGTTCGGCCGGCGGAGTCGCGGTGCACTGTCTGGCCGGCCGGGGACGGACGGGGACGATGCTGGCCTGCTACATGGTTGGTCAGGGCATGGGCGCGCGGGAGGCCATCGAATTCGTGCGGGAGCGGCGCCCCCTGTCCATCGAGACAGGCAGCCAGGAAAGCGCCGTGTACGCCCTGGCCGCGCGGCTGCGCAACGAGCCGGGTGCCTGAGGGGTACCTTCGCGACGGTTGGAAAACATGGAACCGATCAAATACAATACACGCTTCGCCGACCGGGGATTTGCGAGGTGATGGAAAGGGATGAGAGACTCACGGTTGCGGTCTTCGAACCGCGCCTGGACCCCGTTATCGCCGCCGCCCTGATTGCACGGGCCGCCGAGGGCAGGGCGGACCTGCTGGCGTTCAGCTCTGAGGACCTGCCGGAGCTTTTCTCCCCCGAGGTGCAGCGCAAGCTGCCGCCCCGCCACACACTGGTCCTGTGCGGGCAGACGGTTGTGCGCACCGACTGGGACGGGAAGCTGACCCGGCCGGAGTTGATGCGTCGGCTGCGCGCGTTCGTCGGTGTGATTCACTGGTTCAGCGACGGCCCCTGGAATCCGGAAGACCGCCGGGCAGTCGGACACCTGGTGGGGGAGGGGAACCTCCGCGTGACCGACCGCGCCGGCTCCCTCGCTGCCCTGGTTCACGGCGACCGCGGGAAGCCGGATGAGCCGTACGAGCGGGAACTGGTTGACTTTGCGACCGGCCGCCTCTCCGGCGAGGCGCAGGAAGACTGGGGCGTGCGGCTGCGACGGGTCCTGGTGGCCCTGAAGGGCGATCGCCGTGCGCTGGCCCGCGCGGCCTCGGACCTGGCTCTGGGCGAGCGGGACGCGCTGATCGAACGGGAAAGCGAACGCGCCGAGCAAGTGGAGGCTGAGATCGCGCGTTTCGCACGCGAGAGCGTCTCCGAACCCCTGCAGATGGGGCAGAAGAAGCTGGTGTGGCTGAGTCTGCCGCCCGAAAAGCACCCTTTCTGGGCCGAGATCGGCCGGGAAGCGCGGCAGTGCGCGGACGCCCACTTCTCGCTGTGTCGCCTCAGGGATCGGCCGGTCGTGCTGCTGAGCGGTCCGGAGGACCCGCGGGTGGACCTGCGCGACTGGGCCCGCTACGTGACGGACATGTTGCCCGGCGCGGAGACCGTCGGGGCGCGAAGCAACGTGGTCCCGCTGGTGATCGAACGGCTTTCCACCGAACCGGCCCTGGAGAAGGAAGTGCTGCGTCTGCTGGAGGAAGGCGCGCACCTGTTGAGAGGATGACGGTTGTCCCCGTCGCATCCCTGCTTTTCCCGGAAGGGGGTGCGGGCGGCGGCAGGAGAACTGGAGGAGCGTTGATGAAAGCGGCTGTTCTGGAACAGGCCGGACGGATTGAGTGCAGGGAAGTGGAGGTGCCGGATTGCGATGAGAATTCCTTGCTTCTGCGCGTGGACGGGTGCGCGGTCTCGGCCGCCGATCTGGCCGCCCTGCGGGGCGAGTGCGCGACGGTGCAGGCGCCGGTCATCCCCGGAAGGCAGCTCGTGGGCACCGTTGTGGAGGTGGGCTCCGCCGTCCACGGCTACTACGACAGCGAGCGGGTGACTGTGGCGCCCAGCGTGCCGTGCGGGTCCTGCTTCGACTGCCGTTGCGGGCGGGGCACCGTCTGCCAGAACAAGCTCGAGGTGGGGCTGAACGTGAACGGCGGCTTTGCCGAGTACCTCCGTGTGCCGGCGACCGCAGTGCGGTCCGGCGGGGTGCACAAGGTGCCGGACGGCACCGGCACGGGGGCTGCGTGCCTGACCGAGCCCCTGGCGCGCTGCCTGAGCGTTCAGCAGGCGATGGGTATCGGCCCGGGCGACGCGGTGCTGGTGGTGGGCTGCGGAGCGCCGGGGTGTCTGCACGCGATGCTGGCCCGGGCGCTGGGCGCCGGGCGCGTCAGCATGGCGGATGCATCCGCGCGGCGGCTCGAACTTGCGGGAGCCGTCCGGGCCGACGACTACTTTGACACGGCGCAATGCGACCTTGCGGAGGCGGTGCCGGGCGTAACGGCCGACCGGGGCGCGGACGCCGTCGTCGTGACGTCCGGAGGGCCGCAGGCGCGCCAGCAGGCGTTGAGCGTGGTGGCCCGCGGGGGGAGGGCCTGTCTGTTTGCCGGGCCCGTGGACGACGGCGCCCTATCCCTCGACGCGGCACGGCTCAGGGACATGCGGCTCACTCTGGTGGGAGAGCCGGGATGCACGGCGCTCGAGAATTATGAGGCGCTTTCCCTGATAGCCGCCGGCCGATTGCCGACGGAGGAGATAATCACCCATCAGTTTTCTCTGCAGCAGATAGGTGAAGCCTTCAGGGCTGCTGAAAGCGAGGAAGCGTTGAAAGTGCTGGTAAGGCCACACGAGTAGCGAGGTCAGCGATGAACCCGAAGAGCTCCGTCAAGCGCATCGGCGTCCTTACCGGCGGGGGCGACTGCCCCGGCCTCAATGCCGTCATACGAGCCGTGGTCAAGACGGGCCTGCTGGAGTACGGGGCCGAGGCCTACGGGATACTGGATGGTTACGAGGGCCTGGTCAGGAACCGAATGACTCAGCTCGACTACGAGGACGTCAGCGGCATCCTGACCCTGGGCGGCACCATCCTGGGCACGTCCAACCGCGCCAATCCTTTCGAATACTTCGAGCCCGAAGGGCACCAGGAGGAGGCCCGAGACCTCTCGGACCAATGCGTCGAGAATTTCCGGCAGGCCGGACTGGACGTGCTGTTCTGCATCGGCGGCGACGGAACGCTGAGCATTGCCCACGAACTGACCCGCAAGGGAATACCCGTAGTGGGCGTGCCGAAGACCATCGACAACGATATCTGCGGGACAGACGTCACTTTTGGTTTCGACAGCGCCGTCCAGGTGGTGGCGGAGGCCGTGGACCGGCTCCACACCACGGCCATGTCGCACCACCGCGCGATGGTGCTGGAGACGATGGGCCGCTACTCGGGCTGGCTGGCTCTGGTGGGAGGCATGGCGGGCGGCGGCGACGTCATACTGATTCCGGAGATACCCTACACGGTGGATCGGGTCTGTGAGGTCGTGGCGGAGCGGAGCCGGCTGGGCAAGCGATTCAGCATCGTCGTGGTCTCTGAAGGGGTGCAGTTGCCGCAGGGCGACTACGTGATTCGCCGTGAGGTGGAGGACAGCCACGACAAGGTGCGGCTGGGCGGCGTGGGCGAGTGGTTTGCCCGCCGCATCACGGACCTGACCTGTATCGAGAGCCGCGCCGTCGTGCTGGGCCACGTGCAGCGAGGCGGCTCCCCGACGGCCTACGACAGGGTCCTGGCCACCCGGCTGGGGCACGCCGCTTTCGTGGAGGCCGCCCGCGGTAACTTCAACGTCATGGTGGGTGTGCAGGGGCCCGACATTGTGCCCGTGCCGCTTTCGGAAGTGGCGGACCGCCAGCGGCGTGTGCCGCAGGATTCCCCCGTGGTCGCGGCGGCCCGGGGGGTGGGCACGTCATTCGGCGATGAATGATCCCCTCACTGCGTCTCATCCAGGTGCACACAGATGCTGGACATAGAACTTTTTCGCGAGCAGCCCGACGTCGTCCGCGAGGGCATGGAGAAAGTCGGGGAGGATCCGGCCGTCGTGGACCGGGTGCGCGAACTGGACGAACGCTGGCGGGAGTTGCTGGCTGAGTCCGAGCAGTTTAAAGCCGAGCGCAACCGGGAGTCGAAGAAGATCGGCCGCATGAAAGAGGGGCAGGAGCGGCAGGCGCTGATCGACCGCATGCGGGAGCTGGGGCAGCGTATCGAGAGGCTCGACGCGAAGGCGGAGCAGGTGCGCGAGGAACTGGACGGGCTGATGCTGCGCATCCCCAATATCCCCCATCCCGATGCCCCGGTGGGGCGGGACGAGAGCGAGAACGTGGTGGCGCGCTCCTGGGGGGCGCCGCCGGAGTTTGAATTCGAGCCAAAGCCCCACTGGGAGCTTGGCGAGGAGCTGGGGATAGTCGACTTCGAGCGAGGGGCCAAAATCAGCGGCTCCCGCTTCTACGTGCTGATGCGGGAGGGAGCCCGGCTCCAGAGGGCGCTCATCAACTGGATGCTGGACCTCCACACCCGGCAGAACGGGTATACGGAGGCCTACCCGCCCTTTGTGGTCACCGGCAAATGCCTGGTGGGCACGGGCAATCTGCCTAAATTCGAGGACAACCTGTACCGGGACATCGAAGAGGACCTGTGGCTGATCCCCACGGCGGAGGTGCCCCTGACCAACCTGCATCGGGGCGAGATACTGTCGGCGGACGAGCTGCCCAGGTGCTACGTGGCCTGCACGGCCTGTTTCCGCCGCGAGAAGATGCACGCTGGCAAGGAGGTCCGGGGGCTGAAGCGTGGCCACCAGTTCGATAAGGTGGAGCTGATGAAGTACGTAGAGCCCGGCACGTCGGACGAGGAGTTGCAGAAGCTCCTTCAGGACGCCGAGGGCGTCTGCCGGCTGCTCGGCGTCCCCTACCGGATCAAGGAGATGTGCACGGGCGATCTGAGCTTTGTGGCGTGCCGTAAGTTCGATATCGAGGTCTGGGCCGCCGGATGCGGTGAATGGCTGGAGGTGAGCTCGTGCAGCAATTTCCGGGACTTCCAGGCGCGCCGGGCCAACATCCGCTACAGGCCGGCCGAAGGCAGCGGCACGGAGTACGTGCACACCCTGAACGGGTCCGGGCTGGCGCTGCCGCGGTTGATGATCGCTCTGCTGGAGAACTATCAGCAGGCCGACGGTTCGGTCCTCATCCCCGAAGCGCTGCATCCCTACACGGGCGGGCTGGAGAGAATTGAACCCCGCTGAGACATCGGCGCGCGCGAGCGGTCCCCGGGTCACGCCGTTCGTGTCCGGGTTCGGAGTCTCCCTGTGTGCCGTTTACCTCCTGGCACGGTTTGAGCTCGGTCCTTATCCCCCGCTCTGCGTGCCGGGAATCGCCCTGGCTTCACTGCTGGCCGCCTGGGGACTGGGGGCGTTTGTGGCCCGCCGGTCGGGGCCGGCTGCGGTTCGGTGGGGTCTGGCCGCATCGGCTGCGCTGGTCTGGCTTTTCTGGCTGGCCGTCCCGTTCGGTGCGACGGAAGGCGACCTTCCTCTGGCCGTGGCGGGAATGGCACTGTTGGCGGGGACGGGCTTCGCCGCATGGAGGCGGGAGGTGCCGCTCTGGTGCGGGCTGGCGTGCGGAATGCTGGCCTCCGCAGCGGGGCTGCCCGCGGCGGTGGGCCTGGGGCCGCTGGTGGTGACGGGCGTGGTGCTTGTCATCGGTGCGGCATTGCTGTCGCGCATGCCCTGCTTCGGGGCGCCCCCGGAATCGGACTCCGCGCCGCCGCCGGCCCGGCTCCTGCTGGCGGCTGCTGTGGGGGCGGGGGGAGCGATGTTGCTGCGGAATTACCTCCCGGCCACACGCTCGCTGGTTTACGCGGGAGCGGAGTTGGGTGTGGCGTTCGCGATCGGATGTGTGGTGGGGCGGGCTGTTCTGGGCGCGGCTCAGGAGTCGCTCGGGGGCCGCCTGGCGATGGCGTGCGGCGTCGGCCTGATAGGGGCAATGAGCGGCGGCGCTTTTTTCCTTTTCCCGGACCTGATATGGAGCGGCAGCGGCGCGATGCAGTTGCCGGCGGAGATGCTGACGCCGGGGCGGCTGTTTCCCATGTGGATACTGGCGTTCGGGCTGGGCGCTGCAAGCGCGCCGGCGATGGCGGGTGCGCCCGCGGGAGCCCTGCTGGCGGCGGGCGCGGGGGCGGTGGCTTCCGGTTTGCTCGGGGTTTCGTACTCGGCGCCACTCCTGCTCACGCTTTCGCTCTGTCTGCTCTACGCGGCGGCTGTGGGTCTGAGAAGGGCGCATGCGGGGAAACGCCGCGTCCTCCGATGGGGGTCGGTCGCGTTTATCGCTGCCTTGCTGACGTGGGCTGTGGCGGGCGACACGTGGGCCGGTTATCCGGGGCTGCGGGAGCGAATGAAGGCCTGCCTGGAGGAACACGTCCGCCGCGGCGCGTGGCCGAGCATCCTGCGCGCAGAGTCGGTTGGCAGCGGGCAGAGGGTTGTGCTTTCCGGGGACGGTGTGCGCGGCGGGTTCCTGAACGGCGCATTGGTTTCCGTCTCACGGGCCGGTGCCCCGAGCGGGGAGCAGCTGCGGCTGCTGGTCGCCCTGGGGCTGACCTACGGCGAGGCGCCGTCCTCTGTAGGGATGGTCGAGCCCGCCCTGCCGGGGGTATCAGAGGGGGCGAAGCTGCTGGCGCGGGGAGTCTCCGTCAGGCCGTTGCTGCCGCGCGGCAGCGAACGCTGCGACGTTATCATCTGTGGCCCCGGGCCGCTCTCCGGCGCGGGAAACCCCATGCAGATTCTCTCCCTGGAGGGGCTTCAGGGCCTGCGGCGCCGGTTGAGCTCGGGCGGCGTGGTGGCGGTGTGGATTCCGGCCGGCACGACTGAGCTCCCCGAACTGCGGCGGTGCCTGGCGACATTCCAGGAGGCTTTCTCGCGGTTCGACCTGTTCGCGCACGGCCGCGCCGCCGTGGTCGTGGCCGGCGGGGGGCAGCGGCTGAGCTATGGGCGGCTGGCAGGTGCGTTCAAGCATCCGGCCGCGGGGCAATGGCTGGAGGAAGGCGGCTACTGGGAGCCGGTGGAGATGTTGAACGACTTCGTCGCCCACAGCGGGGAGCTTTCGGCGCTCATTGGTGGGGCTGAGCCTTATCGGTTGGCCAGGCCGGTGCGGCCCCCGGCAACGGCGCGGGACCTGACAGCTCGGGGAAACGCGGTCGCGATGGCGGCCATGTTGCAGCACCGGGCTGCCGGCCCCGGATCGCTCCTGGAGCGGACTGTATTCGGCAGCGAGCGGGAGCGGTTCATCGCGCTTCGGGGTTTTGAGGGCCTCTATAAGGATCGATCGAGGGATGTCTTCCGGGGGCTCGGGCAGGACTATCCGGCCCAGAGCAAGCGGCTTGCGGCATTTCTTCAGAGCTCCCTGGCGCGCCGCGACCTGCTGCTGGGGCGAGAGAAGGGCGGCACCACGGAGCTGGCCGAGGTGCTGGGGGTGTTCGGGCTGCACGAGGAGGCGATTCAGGTGTTGAATCGGGCGGTTCGCCGGGGCCGAGACAGCTTCGAGATACGGATGGCCCTGGTGGAAGTGCTGGCAGATGCCGAGCGTCCCGGAGAGGCCCTGCCGCACTGTCGTCGGGCCTTGGAGGTGCGCCCCGATTCCGTGGAGATGCGGCATCGCCTGGCCGCCCTGTTGCTGGCGACCGGAAAGACGGGCGAAGCCGCCGAAGCGCTGGAGGAGCTGATCGAGCGAGAGGCGCACAGCGAACTGGATGTGTTGATGCTGGCGCGCCTGCGCCTGCAGATGAGGGAGTACGCCGAGGCGGCGCGGCTGGCACGACGGGTGCTGGAGAGGCAGCCGGACAACGATCAGGCGAGGCTGCTGTTGCAGCTGGCCACCGGGCAGCTCCGAGGAGGGACCTGATGCTGGGCGGGCAGTCAGTTTCTGCGATCGTCATCACCTACAACGAAGAGGACGCCATCCGAGACTGCCTGGAAAGCGTCAGGTGGGCGGATGAACTGGTGGTGGTCGACTCGTACAGCGAGGACGCCACCCTGGCCATCGCGCGGGAGTACACGGACCGAATCATCCAACGGGAATTCGCTGGATACGTGGCACAGACCCGGTTCGCCTTCGAGCAGACCACCGGTGACTGGGTGCTCTGGCTCGACGCCGACGAGCGGTTGACCCCGGCGGCTCTGCAGGAGGTGAAGCGTTATTTCGAGCGGCCGGAGGGGCCGCGGTGCGACGGGTTCGCGTTCCCGCGTCTGACCTTCTTCATGGACCGCTGGATCCGCCACAGCGGGTGGTACCCGCAGCATAAGCTGCGTCTGTTCCGACGGGCTGCGGCGCGGATCGTCGGGCGTCCGCCGCATCCGACCGCGCGGGTGTCCGGGCGGGTGCGGCTCCTGAGGGGGAACATCCTGCACCTGAGCTACCCGAATGGAGTGGTGGAGATGGCCGAACGCTCGGCCCGGTTCGCGGACCGGGCTGCCCGGGCGCGCTACGCCGGGGGAAAGAGGTTCTCCTGGGTAAACCTCCTGTTCAAGCCTCCGCTGGAGTTCCTGAAGAAGTACCTGCTGTGCCTGGGCGCCCTGGACGGCCTGCCCGGCCTGGCCATCGCGGCGGGCTCCGCCTACCATCGATTTGTGCGGGAGGTGCGCCTGTGGCAGCTGGATCACGGCCGTCGGCCCCCGCCTTTTCGCCCGTCCGGCGAAACTTGACTTTTGTGACCCGGCGGGGGCCGATATAATACGCGGCGCCCCGAGACTCGAACAGGCGGGAGGGTACGGTGAAAGTCAGCTCCATCTTGAGGGGGCCGCGCCGGGTGCGGCGCGTGGCGCACATTGCGCGCAAGGCGGCTTCCCACGGGCTGGGCTTTTTCGTCGCCCGGCTTCAGTTGCACAAACACCTTCCCCCCTGGCTGCGCCTGCCGGGGCTGAGGAGGGCGGAGAGACCCGCCGACCTGCCGGGCCGCCTGGCGACCGTGCTGGAGGAACTGGGACCGACCTTTGTGAAATTCGGCCAGATGCTTTCCACGCGGCCGGATGTCCTGCCGGCGGAGTATATTCGTGAGCTGGAGCGTATCTGCCATCACGTCGCCCCCTTTCCGGCGGATGTGTCACGCGAGATCATTGAGGAGGAGCTGGGCAGGTCCGTCGGTGAACTCTTCACCCGTTTCAGCGAGCAGCCGCGGGCCAGTGGTTCCATCGCGCAGATCCACGACGCCCGGTTGCGCGATGGCACCCCGGTTGTCGTCAAGGTGCGGCGGCCGCGCATCGAGGAGATCATCGAGGACGATCTGGCCATACTCAGGTTCCTGGCCGACCAGGCGGAGAGGGTGGAGGAATTCCAGGCGTTCAGGCTGCCGATGCTGGTAGAGGAGTTCGGCCGGGGCATTCGGCGGGAGCTGGACTTCGTTGCGGAGGCCGCCCACACGAACAAGTTCCGCGAGCTGTTCGCCGACGAGGACAGGATCGAGATCCCGCGGGTGTACTGGGAGCTGACCACGCGCAAAGTGCTGACGATGCGGCGGCTGGAGGGCGTCCACCTGAGCGACATCCTGCACGGCGAGGCGCCGCCCATCCCGCGCAAGGAACTGGCGCATACCTTGATGGATTCCTACCTGCGCCAGTTCCTGGTTCTGGGCACCTTCCACGCTGACCCGCACCCGGGTAACATCCTGGTGACTCCTGATGGTCGCGTCGCGCTGCTGGATTTCGGCCTCATCGGGCGCATCAATCGCCGGCTGCGCAGTAAGCTGGGAGTCTCCCTGCTGGCGCTGGGCGATGAGCAGTTCGACCTGGTGGCCCAGATACTGGCCGAGCTCGGGCAACTACCCGTCGAGGCCGACCTGGCGGAATTCCAGGAGGAGCTGGTGGCGCTGCTGGAACGGTACAGCGGCATTCCGCTGGCGAAGATGGATTTCCAGCAGTCTTTTCAGGACACGATGGCCGTCGTGAGGCGCTACAGGCTGGAGGTGCCGCGGGATTTCGTGTTGATGGGCAGGGCGCTTGTGGTCATCAGCGGGCTGGTCACCCAGTTGTACCCGGGCGTCAATATCGGGGCGCTGGCCCGGCCGTACGGCCGGGAATTCATCAGACGCAAGCTCACACCCGCCAGCATCCGGCGCCTGGTGGCGACCGGGGCGTATAATCTGAGCACTCTTCTGAGCGAAGCCCCTCGCGACCTGCGCTACCTGATCAGCCGGCTGCGCCAGGGGCTGTTCGAGTTCACGATACGCCACGAGGGGTTCGAGAAAGCCCTCCAGGAGCTCGACCGTACGGGCAACCGCCTGGCCCTGAGCATCATCCTGGCGGCGGTCATCATGGCCTCTTCGTCGTTGTTGAGTGCCGAGATCGGCGCCGTGGACATTTTCGGCTGGCACGTGAGCGCCGTGGGCCTGGCCGGCCTGATGTTCGGCATGGTCCTCGGCGTATGGCTCGTCATCGGCATCCTGCGCTCCGGCCGGCTCTGACCGTTTCGGGAGCAACACCTCACGGAGGAAACGGAATGGCAGCCTGTTTCGAGAGAGTGCTGACGGATGTGACGCGGCATACGGCCGTCGAGGCGTTCGGCATTTCCAGCGATAATTTCCCGGGCTTCGAGACGCCGCCCTGGCGCATCAACAAATTCACCCTGAAGGGCGGCAAGCAACACGGAGTGGATGTGGTGGAGATCGACAACGGGTGCCTGACCGTCTCCGTTGTGCCGACCAGGGGCATGGGCATTCTGCGGGCCAGCGCCGACGGTGTTGAGCTGGGATGGGACAGTCCGGTGGGCCAGCTCGTCCACCCCGCCTACGTGGACGAAGGGTCGTTCGGCGGATTGGGCTGGCTGGAGGGTTTTCAGGAATTCGTCTGCCGCTGTGGATTGGCGTTCAACGGCGCCCCCGGGCAGGACGTCGTGACGACCAACACCGGTGCCGAGGCGCGCCTGGACCTGCCGCTGCACGGGACCATTGCCAACACGCCGGCGGGCCGGTTGAGGCTGACCGTGGAGCTGGAACCCCCGCACCGGCTGGCGGTGACCGGCCGGGTGCACGACGCCCGCATGTTCGGGCCGGCATACCTGCTGACCTCAACGGTGAGCACGGTGCCGGGATCGGCCGAGTTTACGGTAAGCGACACGGTGGAGAACCTGTGCGGCACGGCGTCCGACCTGGAGCTGCTCTATCACTGCAACTACGGTCCGCCCCTGCTGGGCGAGGGGACGGAGATTCTGGCACCGGTCCGTTTTCTCTGCCCGCGCGACGCGGGGGCGGCCCGGGGCGCCGAGCGCTGGCAGGTGTGCGACGCGCCCGAGCCCGGTTTTGCCGAGAAGTGCTATTTCGTGCGTAACCACTCCGACGCGGACGGCCGCACCCTGGTGGCCCTCGTGGCGCCGGAGGGGGAGGCGGCGGCCACGATCCAGTACTCGGCGCGCCATCTGCCTGCCTTCACCATCTGGAAGAACACCACCGCCACACAGGACGGGTACGTCGTCGGCCTGGAGCCGGGCACGGATTACCCCAACTGCCGTAGCTTCGAGCGGAGTCAGGGACGGCTTGTTCGGCTGGAGGCGGGCGGGCTGTTCCAGACTGAACTCACCTTCGGCCTGGTATGCGGGGAGGAAGGCGTGGCCGCCGTGAGGCGGCGCATCGACGCGCTGGCCGAGGGGAAGGAGAAGGACGTGCGCGCGCAGCCGGACCCCGAGTACTGCCCCGAATGAGACCCGTCGGGTGAGCCTGGCGCGAGAGAAGAATGTTCGAGAAGCTCCGAGAGAAGATCGAGCGGTTCCACTGGGAGGATGCGGCCGAGCTCTCCTGGTGGCTGCGCCTCGCGCACCGGCAGGTCAAGCTTTACTTCTACATCACGCGGGAACTGGTCCGCGACCGGTGCCTGCAGCAGGCGGCGGCCCTGACCTTCACCACGCTGCTGTCACTGGTGCCGCTTTTCGCCGTCGCTTTCTCTCTGTACCGGTCCTTTGCCGGGATCGAGGGCCTGGGGGACAGGGCACAGGACGTGGTGCTGGATTTCCTGCTGGCCGGCCCCCTCGTGGAGGGGACGCGCAGTGCTGAGGAGACCGAAGCCCTTGATCCGCAGGCGCTGAAGTCGGCGTCGCCGGACGAGCTGATGGACAGGGCGCGCAGCTCGGCGGTGGAGGGAGAGGAGGTCGCTGCACTCCAGCTCTGTCTGGCGGCCCTTCGGAGTGGGGCCGACCCGGGACAGGTGCGTCAACAGATGAGCTTCCTTGCGTTGCCCTCGGCAGCGAAACTGCAGCAATACGTGGCGGAGCCCGGCGGGGAAGCGCTGGAGGCTTACATGGCGGGGGCCGGCCTGCCCGGCCAGTCCGCGGCGCCGAGCAACCAGAGCATGCGGGCGGCGCACAGGGCTTACGGTGAGGCGATGCGTCTCTACGCCCGCGGCGAGTTCGAAGAGGCCCTTCGGGCCCTGCGAGAGGCGGAGGAAGAGGGCTACCCGCCGGCCGCCGCACGGCAGTTTATCGCACGCGTTCACAAGGAAGCGGCGCAGAGGGCCGAGCGCGGACAGGAGCTGCGTGAGGCGACAGACCACTACGAGAAAGCACTGGTTCACTATCTGGACGCTCTCATGCTGGCCGCCACGGGGCGGGGGCGGGAGCGACTGACGGCCCTGCTGCAAGAACACAGGGAGACGCGCCGGGCGCTCGGCGAACTGCTGTTGAAGAGGGGACGCCGGGAGGCGAATCTGTACGCTTCCCTGCGGGAGAGGACGGACGCCGAGGCGCGCAATGCGGCGCAGGCCGCCGTCCAGGACCTGGAGCGGGCGGCCATGTTGCTGGAGCACTCGGGGGAGGCCGACGAGGAGCTGGCCGATCTGCTGTGGGAAGAGGTCCGGAACAGGGAACGGGCGCGGCGGCATTACAAGGCGGCGCTGCGCAAGCAGGCCGGAGAAGCCGCCGAGGGAATCAGCCTGGCGGTGGGCGATTACCTGCGGTCTTTCATCGAGAAGGTCGGCCGGGCCCGTATAGGTATCCTCGCCACGGTGTTCCTGCTGGTGACGGCCACCTCGGTTCTGAGCACCATCGAAAAGACGCTCAACAATGTCTGGAAGGTTACGGAGAAGAGGTCGTTCTGGATCAAGTTCACCTCGTTCTGGACACTCATATGCCTGGGACCGGTGATGATCGGAGCGACGGTCTGGGCGCGGGAGAGGCTGGGACAGTATGTAACGATGACCCTGACGGATATGCCGCTCCTGGGAGGCGTCCTGACATGGCTCATGGCGGCGGGGCAGTACCTTTTGCCGTTCATCACCACCTGGCTGCTGTTGGTGGCGCTCTACAAATTCCTGCCGCACACGCGGGTGAAGTTCACCAGTGCGGCGTGGGGGGCGTTCGTCGGCGCACTTCTCATCCAATTGGCGCGGCCGTTGTTCGGCCTCTACGTGCAGAACGCACTCAAGTACCAGCGCATCTACGGTTCCCTGGGCGCGATCCCCATTTTTCTGCTGTGGATGTGGCTGCTGTGGGTGATTGTGCTGTTCGGGGCGGAGATATCGTTCACCATCCAGAACGTCAGCCTGCTGCACTACCATGACAAGCTGCGCCGGCTCTCCGACGTGTTCATCGACCGTTACCTGGCGGCGCGTATCATGATGTACGTGGCGCGCGAATTCTGGGAGACAGGCCAGCCTCTGTCGGTGGACAGGCTGGCGGAGATACTGCAGATCACCCCCGAAGAAGCCGGGGATGCTGCGCGGCGGCTGGTGAACCTGGGACTGTTGACGCCGGTCGGCGACCAGCGCGACGAATTCCATCCCGCCCGTGACCTGTCGAAGCTGAAACTCAGCGAAGTGTTGAGCGTCACCGACCGGTTCCGGGACGAATCTCGTTCCAGGCAGCCCGAGAACCGTCCTTACGAGCAGAAACTGGAGGCGGCCTTCCGGTGCGCCATCCGCGCCCAGCAGGAGGCGCTGGAGGGGCTGTCCCTGCGGAAGCTGCTGGAGAAATGCGAGAAGGACAGGGACAAATGGCCCAGACGCGCAGAAGAGGGCGGGCAGTGAGCGGCGGCGCTCAGGCGAGGTAAGCCGCCAGGTCCGCGTCCGAATCGGGTTGATCCGGCTCTCGGTGAAAGAACTGCTGCACGTAGGGATCGGGGCTCTGTTCAATCTCCCGGGGTGTCCCCAGCGCAACCAGTCGCCTCTCGCCGAACAGGGCGATCCGGTCGGCGATGTGCATGCTGCTGGTCACGTCGTGGGCGACGACGACCATGGTGGCCCTGTAGAGATCGCGCAGGCGCAGGATCAATTCGTCTATCCCCGCCGCGATGATGGGGTCCAGCCCGGTGGTCGGCTCGTCCAGGAACAGGATGGACGGGTCGAGGGCCAGCGCCCGCGCCAGTCCCGCCCGTTTCTTCATGCCCCCGCTCAGTTCGGAAGGCATCTGGTTTTCCACGCCCCGGAGACCCACCTGGTCCAGCTTCATCTTCGCGGCGACCTGCACCACCGGCTCGGCCAGGCGGGTGTACTCACGCAGAGGGAATGCCACGTTGTCGCCGACCGTCATGCTGTTGAACAGCCCGCCGCTCTGGAACAGCACTCCCACTCTGCGACAGAAGGAGCGGTAATCCTTCTCGGTCATTCGAGTGACGTCCATCCCCTCGATCTCGACCGTTCCGGACAGGGGTTTCTGCAGGCCGATCAGGTGGCGCAGAAAGGTGGACTTCCCGCATCCGCTCTGGCCCATGATGACCACTATTTCGCGCGGCTCGACGTGCAGGGAGATGTCCCGCAGGACCACCGTGTCGTCGTAGCCCGCCACCAGGTTGCGTACCTCGATCATACGCCCGTTCCCGGATCGTCAGAAGGCCCCAAAAACGGCTCCCGCCAGTGAGATGACCGGCGACTGCTCCCGGTAAGCGTCCAGGATGCCCTGCAAGTCGTCGGCGATCTGCCGCAGCTTCTCGTAGAGTTCTTCGTCTTTCATCAGCCGGCTCAGCGTGCCCTCACCCTCGGCCAGGGCCGTGGTGAACTCATTGAGGTCGTCCAGGGAAGCGTCCAGCTTGCGGTAGGCTTCATCGCTGGTCAGCAGCTTCGACAGCGAACCCTCTCCCGCCTGGAGATCGGCCGCGACTTCCCGGAGGGATGCGGCCGCCTCGCGCGCGTCGGCCACGGTGGACCGCAGGTCCTCGGCCATTTGCTGGTCTTTGAGCAGTTGCGGGAGGAGGCCCTCACCTTCCTTGAACAGGCGGGCTGCCTCGGAGATGGTGTCCAGGGAGTTGGTGAGTTGACTGTAAAGCTCTTCATCCTGCAGCATGCGTCCCAGGGTCCCTTTGCCCTCCGTGAGGTCCGCGGAGATGCTGCGGGCGTTGGCGGCGGTTTCCTTCAGGTCCGCCGTGAGGCTTTCCAGGTCGGCGGCCAGCGCATCGTCCATCAGCAGCCTGCCCAGAACGCCCTCGCCGGCCTCCAGCCGCTGCGTGGCGGTCTTGATGCCTTCCGCTGCCTCCCGGGTGTCGCTGATGGTGGCGCGAACTTTGGCCATCAGCTCATCGTCCCGGAGCAGATCGCCCAGGCCGCCCTCGGCAGTCAGGTCGTCCATCAGGGCGGACACGTCGTCGAAGGCCTCCCGGATGGACTCCAGGGTCTCGGCAGAGTCCTCCACCACCTGGGTGATGCTCGGTGCCACGTGGGTGTGCTTGATGTAGTCTCCGCTCTGAAGCGGCGGGGCATCGAAGTCGCCCCTCTCGATGGCCACGAAGTAACCGCCGAAAAGAGAACTCATCCGGATGACCGCCTTGTCTTCGCTGCGGATGGTGTAGCCGCCTCGGATCCACAGGGTGGTCTCCACGGGATACTCTTCGGCCAGCTCCGTGTTGATGGACAGGTTGTCAACGGTGCCCACGGGCACGCCCTGGAGGCGCACAACGTCCCCCCTGTCCAGGGTCTGGGCAACGGGGAACCTGGCGTGCAGCCGGTAGCCCTTTCCCAGGGAATACTGCAGGTTCTCCACGTAAAAGGTGGCGAGCCCGAAGATGAACAGCGCACCCAGCAAGAGGAAGCCCACCAGTACTTTGCGTCCCATCGTTCTTTCTCCTCGACCGGTGTTCACGCCGGACCCGATTGCGGATCAGGTGGCGATCAGTATCTTGCTGATCAGGTAATCGGCCACGAGAATGGCCAGCAGGCTGTGCACGACGCTGGCGGTGGTGCTGCGGCCGACGCCTTCGGCGCCGCCGGTGGTCTTGAAGCCATGATAGCAGCCGGTGATGGCGATGATGGCGCCGAAGGCCGTTGCCTTGACCAGGGACCGCGACATTTCACTGAGCGTGAGGTGCTGGAAAAAGAGGCGGAAGAACTGATTCGGTGCCACGCGCACGTAGACCCACGCCATGAAGGCTCCCCCCACAAGGGCGCAGAAGTCGGCGTACGCCACGAGGGTCGGTGTCAACAGGGAGCACGAGAGCAACCGCGGGGCTGCCAGGTAAGCGGTGGGGCGCACGCCCATTGCCCGCAGGGCGTCGATCTCCTCGGAGACCTTCATCGTGCCGATCTCCGCGGCGTAGGCGCTGCCGATACGCCCGGCCAGGATGAACGCCGTGAAGACCGGCCCGAACTCCCACACGATGGCCAGCCCGCTCAGTCCCACGTACTTCTGCTGGCCGAAGCGGCGGAGTTGATTGCCGCTGTAGAGCACCAGGATCAACCCGACGAACACGCCGAACACGGTTACCACCAGCAGGCTGCGGTTGCCCACCTCGTAGAGGTGCTTGAACAGCAGCTTGTGGCGGCGCAGGGCCTCCCCCAGGTGCCGGATGCTGTCGAGCGTGAGCGCCGCCACGTCGTAGGCCGCCGTGCAGACGCTTCGTGTCTGTTCAATCAGACCGTCCATTCCGAGGCTCTCTCAGTGCTGGTCCAAGCGGCAGGTAAAGGAGACGCCACCGCGCGCGGTCCCCGCGCCAGGAGTATTTGACGAGCCCGAACAGCACAGAGACGTAGCTGCCCGGCTCGCCCACCACTTCCGCAGTGCTGTCGTAGGTGAACAAGCTGGCAACGCTCAGATACCGCCCGCCGGGACCCCGTCGGTGATGGTAAAGACGGGACAGCACGCGCGTCTCTCGTGCGCCGTTCGGTGAGCTATGATACTGGAACATGTCCAGGAATGCACGGTAATTGCGCTTGTAGCCGCCCGAGAGGTCCTTCCAGCCATGGCTGGCGATCCAGAAGTGCGTGCCCCCGTCGAACTCGCGTTCCCACGTGGCAAGGGGCCAGAGGGTGATGCGACGGCCCACCGTTTGTTCGGGCTCCCCGGGCTTCCGGATGTCGGTGTGTTGCCAGTAGAAGGGTGCAATGACGAGCCCCTTGTGGTGGACCTCCGGGTCGAGCCTGTCGGAATCGATCCAGAGGATGGGCCACAGCACGCGCGTGCGGCGCCAACTGTTTTCCGGTTCGCTGCGACCATCCCGATAGTGAACGGTCCGCCAGTACAGCGGAAGGATGCGGAATTCTTCCTTGCGGGGGGAGCGGGCGTTCTTGAACAGCGACCACAGGGCAGCCGTGCCGCTCTGCTGCTTGCGCTCGCGGGAGTCGTGGGCCCGGTAAAAGCCCAGGACGCCCGTCCTGTGGGCCACGAGATCGTCGTCGCGATCGTAGGTCCTCACCGTGGAGAAGAACGGCACGGCCACAAACACCCGATGGTAAAAGCGGCCGCCGCCGTCTACCTTTCCCCAGCGGAACAGCGGCCACAGCAGGTCCCGGCGCTCGTAAAGGCCGTTTCCCTGCTCCTGGCGCTGGAATACGTAGAAGGGCCAGAAGCGGTACATCTTTGCCTTCCCCGCCGGAGTCCGACCATAACCCAGGAAGGGCCACGGCAGATCGTGCCGTACGTAGTCCCCCCGGCGGTAATGGGAGTAGAGCGGGAAGAGGACGAAACTCCACGTCGGCCCGATGACCCCGTGCGTTACTCCCGCCAGGGGAATCATGGCGAAGTATGGCCCGTAACGGGCGTCGCTGCCCCAGCGGATGAGCTGCAGAAGGTGGGCGTGGACAGAGGTTTTCCCGGCGCTGGATGACCAGGTGCGGTGCCAGCCCCAGAGGGGAAAAAGCCGGAAGTGGCGCTCCGTGTCCCCGTCGTCCAGGAACAGTCCCAGGGGCCAGAGGTACTGCACGCGCAGCTCCCCGTCCGCGTCGCGCTGTGCGTTGTACAACGGGCGCACGGCGTGCCATCGTTCTTCATCCCCGGTGTGGGCCTCGAAAAACGGGTAGAGAGCCTCCGTGGTGCTCACCCGTTGCGGCCCCTGCTCGGACTCAATCAGGCGGGTCTCGTGGAAGTAGAGCGGCCAGAGATTCACCCGGCCGGTGGCGCATCCCGCGGCCGACAGAACCGCCAGCAGGGCGCAGGCCAGCGAGCAAACGCGGCGCAACACCGCCCCGTATGTGCCCGAAGGAAGGGCTGAGTTGGACGGGGGCGGCGCTTCCTCGCCGGCATGGATGGCGCGGGTGAGCATTCTCACTCGAGGGTCACGGACCAGTAGGCTTCGTCCAGGAACTGCCTCCATGAATAATACTTCTCGCGCCTCAACTTCAAGCGGATGACCGGGTTGAAACCGGGCTCGTACGGAGGGCGGATCAAAGCCATCTGCGCCTGCCCCGGAGTGTGGCCGCCCTTCTGCTTGTTGCACTCGGTGCAGGCGCAGACCACGTTGGTCCACTCCGTCTGCCCCCCCAGGGACAGGGGGATGACGTGATCAACGCTCAGCTCCGAGGTGGGGAATTTGCGTCCACAATACTGGCAGCGGTTCTCGTCCCGCGCGAAAAGATTGCGCCGGTTCAGACTGATGCGCCGTTCGGGAAAGCGGTTGTAGAACAACAGGCGGATGATGCGCGGCACCTGGATGTCGAAGCTCACCGTTGACACCCAGTCGCTGTGCTCCTCCACCATGTCGTTTTCCTTCTTGAACTCGCTGACCTCCTGCCAGCTCTCGAAGTTGTACAGGCCCAGCCGACCGTCCTCGATCTCCACCACCTGAGCCATGGCCTTGAACAGCAGCCCGAACGCCCTGCGGGCCGTTACCAGGTTGACGGGAGTGAATGACCTGTTCAGCACCAGAACGCTGGCCTGGAGAGCAGCCTTTGACATCGTCTTCCTCGACTATGGCCTAACCGCACAAACGATCCACCAGCAGCGAATATAGAGGAAGACAGCGCTGGTGGCAAGTGACGCCTGGAGACCATCCCGGGGCGTACTTCGGTTGCGGGCGGGGTTATGAGGCAGTTTCTCAGCGTCACCGGCGATCGCACGGGAATCTGCAGCGGCCCGCTACAACCCATGCGGCAGCGGACTGACCGCGACCCTCCCCCAGGGCTCACCCCCGTTGTCTTGCCTCACTCCCCGGTTGCTCACAGATGACGCAAGGAAAACTTGCAGTCCGGGTCCTCCATCGTTTCTCGCTGCGGGTCGGCCGGCAGGATATGATCTACGGTCCCAGGGCCCACCCCGGGTTCGTGATCCTGGAGGGCACTCCGCTGGACGATTCGCGCAGCATCTACAGCGATGCCATCAAGGCGACGATACACCTGGACGAGTGCAAGTCCAGCCTGGACCTGTTCTACGTGAATAACAAAGGCCGCCAGTCGCCCATTCATCCGCTCAACGACTCCGACACACCGGTGAGCGAGTTCGACGCGACCGTGGTAGGTGCCTACCTGATCAACAAGCAGGTCCAGGCGCACGAGCTGCACGCCTACTACCTCTACAAGGATGAGGACTGGATCGGGGGCGGCTCGGCCCGGCAGGTGCACACAGTGGGCGGCGCAATCGAGAGGGCCCCAAAGGCCGGGCTTGATTACTACGCGGAACTGGCCGGCCAGTGGGGCCATTATTTGGGCTATTCCACGATGGGCTCCGATCCGGTGAAAGCCCTGGGCTTCTCCACTGACCTGGGTTACACCTTCGCCGATGCCGGGTGGACCCCCCGTGTCCACGCCGGCTACGAGTACCTGTCTGGAGATGATCCCGGCACCCGGACGGTGGAGATATGGGACCCGGTGCTGGGCAGGTGGCCGCATTGGAGCGAGCTCTACGCCTTCGCCTGGGCCATCGAGACGGGTTTCCCGGGGTGGTATTCGAACCTGCAGCGCTTCACGCTCGGCGGCAGCGTCCATCCGGGCAGGGATACCTGCCTGAACCTGGAGTACAACTTCCTGCGGGCCAACGAGCCGGCAGCCGCACTTGCCCCCGTTTTCGGTTCCGGCTTGAAGCGCGGGCACCTGGTCACGGCCGTGCTGCGCCACCAGTTCAGCCAGCACCTGAGCGGGCATCTGTGGGCGGAGTACTTCCACCCGGAGGACTTCTATACCGCCGGTGCCGACGAAGCCATCTTCCTGCGGTGGCAGCTGACGCTCAAGTTCTGAGCAGACCGGCTCAATGCGCACCGGCTGCCCGTCTCCTTCCTGAACGCGCGGCACGGCGGGCGGCATGCCTCTCCTTTCGCGGGGCTGCCCTCTCGCATAGAATGCTCTGTAATCCACCTATCCAGCGGCCCGATGATCACTGAGTCCTTGCCAATGCAACTGTCCGTTGTCATCCCCGCATTCAACGAATCGGCCAAGATAGGGCGCGACGTCGAAGCCGCCGCCGCCTTCCTGGGGGAGGGAGGTCTGTCCGGGGAAATAATCGTCGTGGATGACGGAAGCACCGATGGCACAACCGACGCCGCGCGAGATGCACCGTGCTCTGGCCAGGCGGAGCTGCGCCTCATACGGCACGAGCGGAATCACGGCAAAGGCTGCGCGGTGCGCACCGGGATGGTGGAGTCGCGGGGCAAATGGGCGATGTTCGCCGACAGCGGGCTGTGCGTTCCCTACAGCTACGTCCTGGCAGGACTGCGAGTGCTGCGGGCCGGGCGTTGCGAGATAGCCCATGGTTCCCGATGGCTGCCGGACAGCCGCGTGGTGCGCCCCAGAAGCCCTTACAGGCGTGCAGTCAGCGCGCTGGGCGCGCGGGCGGTGCCCGCCCTGGCCAGAACGCCGCCCCACCTGACCGACACCCAGTGCGGGTTCAAGCTGTACGTCGGCGACGTGGCCCGGCGGCTCTACGGGGCCTGCGTCTGCGACGGGTTCCTGTTCGACGTAGAAGTCACCCTGAGGGCAGTTCGGTGTGGCTACCGCATCCGGGAGTTCCCGGTCGAATGGCACAGCGATCCGGACTCGCGGTTCGACCCCCTTACCGCCATGCCGGGACTGATGCGACAACTGGTGATGATTCGACGGGCCGTCTCACGTTCGCCATATGGAGGTTAACCTCGACTTTCGACAAAAAGAGGAAAGCCGGCTCCCGTTTTGGGTAGATTAA
>CAZNGS010000053.1:0-29666 GCA_964572825.1 uncultured candidatus Brocadiaceae bacterium | reverse complement strand
TGCCCTGAATGCGCGCCCATTCTCCGGCGGGGACGCTATATATGGGGAGGGCTTTGCTCTTCAATTGTCGAAAGTCGAGTTCAGGCACGCTGTCTGCGGGTCACTCGAAATCGAACGGGCTTATGATCTCGCCCATCTGATCGGCGGCTTCGGTTAACCTTTCGGCCTGCTGCGCAAGCACCTCGAAGACGATCCGAGGGGTGTCGGCCACCTGGGTGCGGTAGATGTTCTCTATCCGGTCGATCTTCTCCAGGTGCCGGGGCACGCGGGTGGCGAACTGGCGCGCGTAGGCGTCGCGGTCGTAGGGCTTGCCGAGGACCTGATCGAACAGCTCCCGCAGGGCCTCGTAGCGGGGGATCAGCCCGGTGGGGGTCTGGACAGCGTCCACGTCGCCATGCACCCGCAACTCCATCCACTTCAACCAGACCCGCTTGTCTTCAACGGCGTTGAGAAATGCGCCGTCCTCGTCTTTCAGGAAGTAGTTGACCCCGAAGACCAGCGGCGGCTCGTCCAGGTTGTCCGCGAACTCGATGTTCCCGCGCACATAGCGCTCCAGCGGGATGGCCACGAAGTCCAGGATGGCCATCAGGTTGAACTTTCGGACACCCTCCTTGCCCAGGGTGGCGGAGGTGGTCTCCGATTCCAGGCTGGCGGCCTTCGTGACGATGCCATGTACCCAGCCCAGGGCCTGTTCCACCGGCACCCACGTGTCGCTGTCGCGGCCGCCGTAGATGAATCCGCCCACGGGCACGCCCGCCGGGTCGTTCAGTCGGGGGTCACAGTTCTCCAGCGAGGAGAGCCGCAGCGTGTACCGCGCGTTGCGGTGTGAGGGAGGTATCTCCCTGCCGTCTTCGTCCGTCTTGCCCGGCCACCACTTGCCGGAATGGTTGACGCCCTCCTCCGGGCAAGGCCCGTCCTTGCCCAGCCAGTAAGGGACGCCGTCCGGCGTGACCAGGACGTTCGAGAAGATCACCTCGTTGGGCCGGTGCAGCGCGTCCCAGATGACCGGATCGCCCTCCGAGTTGACATCCCGGATTATGCCGAAGATGCCCCGCTCGACGTTGGCGGCAAAGACCCGACCGTCACGCTTGCGCAGGTAAGCTATGTCGTCGCCCACGATCGTCTCCCCCGGCGCCATGGCGGTGGAGGTCTTTCCGCAGGCGCTGGGGAAGGCGCCGGTGAAGTAGGTCACCCGGCCCCCCGGGCCGTGCACGCCCATCACGAGCATGTGCTCGGCCAGCCATCCCTGCTCCGCCGCCCGGCGTATGGCCAGACGCAGGGCCAGCTTCTTCAGCCCGATGGTGTTGCCGCCGTACTGGGTGTTGGTGCTGTAGACCAGGTTCTCGTCCAGGTCGATGTAGACGCGCCGCCGGTCCACCTCCACGCTCACGGGCGCGCCGTTGGCCGAATCCTCCGGATCGCTCAGCTCACCGGCGCTGTGAATGAACCGGAAGAAATCCTCCGAGTTCCCGATGCTCCGGAAGACCTCGTAGCCCTGCCGGTAGAGCAGGTCCTCGCTGTGGGCCACGTAGGCGCTGTCCGTGATCTGCACACAGGGGATGCTGAACTCCGAATCGGTGGGGCCCAGGCAGAAGAAGCGCACGAACACCTCCTTGCCCGCCATGCTGCCCTGCAGGTAGCCCCGCACCTCGCGGATGCCCTTCTGCCGATCGACGGTGTTGAGCCTCTCCCCCATGTCCTGTCCGGTCCGGACCAGGTATTTGGTGTTGGCCTTGTCGCGGGCCTGATCGTGGTAGCCGTCGAAGTGCACCGTGTGCCCGTCCGTGGCCAGCTCTCTCTCCTCGCGCAGCTCCAGAGCGCGGCGACGCACGTAGGCGATGTCTTCCGGGGAGTCGGTAGCAACGAACACCGATTCGGGGTTGCACAGGCCTACGAACTCCGCCACGAAGCGGTGGAGCTTGGGATTCTCCAACGCGGCCAGCTTGCGGAAGTTCGCCTCATCCAGGCTTTCCTGCAGTATTCTGTCTGTTTTCATGGCGGTGGGGGTGCAGAACTCCCTTCAGAATCAGTCTTCGGACACAAGGGTGGAACCGGGCTGCCCCAAACGGCGGGAGGCAGGGCACGGCTTCCGATTATGAAACAGCCAGCCTCGTCGGCCCGCGGCGAGTCTGGCTTGAACGTCTCGGTTGCCCCAGAGTTGAACCTCATTGTAGCACGGCGGCCCGTTCTGTCAAGCACCCGATCCCCGCGAATGCGAGCGGCAATCCTTGCACGAATCGAAGCCGCGTCGTATAAAGTATTGGCCTTTCCCCCGTGCAAAGCACCTCAAGAGGTCCGATATATGCGCTGGAAGGAGCACGAGAAGAACTACAAGCTCAGGTTCGACAACGGTATCTCGGTGGAGATTCTCAAGGACGGCAGCCGTTACGGCGGCCTGGGGCGTATCAAGTACGGCCGCCGCAAGCTGCGCTGCGACGAGCTGCCCATCATGCCCCTGATCACCACGCCCAACGGGTTCGAGGTCTGCCGCCTGGAATTCGAGGACATTCAGAAAGACGAGCAGTCCGTCACCCTCCATCTGCGCCCCTTCGTGGTGCCCAGGGGCCGGATGGAGTGGCTGTGCTGCGACGGTGAGGACCGCTGGCACGTGGGCGCGTGGGACCAGGAGCCCCGCCGGGACAGGGGCGGCATGCTGGAGCTGACCCTGACGGGCCTCACCCGGAGAATCGAGGGCATGTCCTTCGCGGGCTTCAGCTACTCCTACGCCTTCCACAGCCGCAAGTACCACGCCTTCCGCATTCACGACCGCAGCACCTGGGAGCTGGGCGGCTGGGCCACCGGTAATTCCTTCTGGATGGCCGGGCCGTTCAACGAGCCCCACAAAACGTTCCAGAACAAGGACGATTCCTTCACCAGCGCCTGGTGCCGGGACGACGACGAGTTCGTCCAGCTCCAGCAGTTCCTGCCCCTCTTCACCCGTCTGCAGGGCTTCACGTTCCAGTTCGACCGGCACCACGTGCTGGTGACCGCGTTCGAGCAGCCCTTCCACTGCCGCTCCCTGTTCCAGAAGGAATCCGGCCGCAATTACCTGGTTCACTGGCATCAGCTCTGCGGTGGTCTGGGCGGTTCGCTGCGTTTCCCCGCGCTCCAGGTGCTGTGCGCGAAAGACGAGTCCGACTCGGATACCGACAGGGCGAACCAGTACCGGGCCGTCTGCCGCCACCTGCACCAACAGTACCGTGCAAAGACCGGCATCGTCTTCACCCCCGCCCGCGTCAGCGGCTGCGTGGAGGGAATCGGTCGGGACAGCAAAGGCATCCGAAAGGGTCTGGACGGGCTGGCCCGGACCGCGTGCGAGAGGGTCTACCTGCCGGGCCTGATGCGAGCCCACGAACCGGAAAGTGACACCGTCGCCGACCGGCGGCAGGCCGCACGGGCCGTCTCAGAGGTCCTGGAGGAAGTCCGGGCCCGGGGGCTGGAAGCGGCGCTGTCCCTCGGCGATTGCTGCTGCGAATGGCTGATCGAGCCCTCCGAGACGGAGGAAAGCGCCCGCCCCGGGGCGGGCACCGACCTGGTGGCGGCGGCCCTGCGCGGGGAGGAGGAATGGCAGTTCCTGCTGGACCACATGCGACGCATAAAGCGCGACTTCGAGGTGGACGCGCTGTTCGCCGAGGACATGCTGGAGAGCCTGACCGACGAGTTCGACTGGACCGGCCCGCCCGGCCGGGGACGCGTGGCCCGCAGCCCCGCCGTCATACGCAGTCTGCAGGACCGTCGGCTGCGGCTGACCGCCGAACTCCAGCAGATGGGCTACCGCTGCCTGACGCGGGGCATAGGGGAGCTGGCAACGCCGGGGATGAGCTGCCAGGGCGGCTTCCTGGAAGGGTGGGAGTTCATGTTCCGTGACCGCGTCATGTCCTTCCCCGCCGGACGGCTGGTCGACGCCGACGACGACCCGTTCGCCACATATTTCCGCGCCTGCGCCAACCGCAATTCCTTCATGCCCATCTACCACCTGGACCGGGGGACGTGGGGGCAACTGGACGACTGGTGGGAGCAGGGGTTCGCCGCCGTCAACCGGGCTTATCAGGCCGTGCGGGAACACATGGACCGGTGCCGGCTGCTGCCCGGCGACCGGGGGCTGCTGTGGGAGGGGCCGCACACCGAGGTCCGCGCGCTCTGGTGCTACCGGGAGTTCCCACACCCGGTGGACTGCAGGGCGGAGGTCTTCGACGTGATGGACAGCCGGCCCGTGCCGGTGGAAGAGGGCCGTTTCAAGGCCAGGCGTTTCCACGTCTACCTGATCCAGGCACCCCAATCCCGCCCTGACAGCGGCGCACAGTGAGGAGGGCCGCACCGATGGCAAAGCTCGAAGTGCGACGCGCGGAAGTGGCCGGAGCTCCCTGCCTGAATCTGTCCGGCAGACTGGATTTCGACTCGGCGCCCGCCTTCCGCGAAACGCTCTTGAAGCAACTGAAGACCGACAGGCAGGCGCTGGTGCTGGATTTGTCCGGTCTCACGCTGCTGGACACGGGCGGGCTGGCCACGCTGATCGAGGCCCGCAACCAGGCCGACGAGCGCGGCGTCACCGTGCTGCTTGTGAATCCGTCGGAACACGTTCGCGAGGCCCTGGAGACCAGCGGCACGGCCGGCCTTTTCTCCATTGTTCGGGACGATGAGCAGTTGACCGAGATGCTGCAGTAGAACCCGTCGGGCGCGAATCAGCCGTGGGCGGCCCGTCGCCTGGATGGAGGCGTCCTTTTGCCCCCCCCGGCCTGTGGAAGCTCAGCTACACGCTTGATTTTTGCCGCCCCCTGCACGTATGCTGAATGCGCACGGCAAGGGACCCCATACATCGAGGGGAAAAGCCATGAAACAGAAAGACGCCCGCAGGGCCATCCTGGAATGCGCCGAGGACATCCGCGGCCGGATCGAGCAGAAGAAAAAGCCCTCCCTCAAGCTGCCCAGGCGCTCCCTGAGCAACGTGACCTACGATGCCGACGGCGGCTATTTCAAGCTCAAACAAGGCAAGATCACCCGCACGCTGACCTACAACACGGTCAAAACCTTCGCGCAGACCCTCAGGATGATGGCGCTGTCCAAGGAGGCCATCGACACCGAGGAAGAGGTCACCAAGCGAGAGGCATATTACGTCTCCAAAAACTGGGGGGACGCGCGGTTCGACGAACAGCCCGAGTCCGACACGGTGATGGAGGACATCGAGGCGCTGTTCGGGGTCAACCGCGAGCAGCTCGGATTCATCCCCGAGGAGAAGGGCGGCGAGGTGGCCGGGGAGCTGATCGTCATCGACCGCAACCGGGTCACGGGCGAGCGGATCGAGATCGACTGCACCCGGTTCGGCAGCGGCGCCTACTCGGTGCCCATCTCGGTGGAGGAACTCGAATTCGAGACCGACGCGGATTTCGTGCTGGTCATCGAGACGGCCGGCATGTTCCAGCGCCTCAACAACCACGCCTTCTGGCAGGAGGCCAACTGCATCCTGGTCAGCATGGGGGGTGTGCCCACGCGCGCCTGCCGGCGCTTTGTCCGCCGCCTCAGCGACAGCCACAGCATGCCCGTCTACGCCTTCGTGGACGGCGACCCCTACGGATACGGCAACATATACCGCACCCTCAAGGTGGGCAGCGGCAACGCCGCACACATCAACGAGTACTTCTGCGTGCCGGACGCCCGGTTCATGGGCGTCACCCCGGACGATATCAAGCAGTACGATCTGCCCACCCATCCGCTGACGGACACGGACATCAAGCGGGCCAGAGACCTGATTAAAAACGACCCCTTCTTCAAACACCACAAGCCCTGGGCCAAGGCCATCAAGAAGATGCTCAAGCTGGGGGTGAGGGTCGAGCAGCAGGCATTCGCCAAGCACAGCCTCAACTTCGTGATGGAGCACTACCTGCCGGAGAAGCTGGCCAACGTGGACAAATTCCTGCCGTGAGGGCCCGGCCAGCGCGCTGCGGGATGGCGAGGTGGGGAGACAGCCCTTCCGCTCCGGCGAGACGCCGTAGCCGCCCTTGAACGGCACGATGAGGCGTCCTCGCCGCACCCGTGCGGGCCCTGCAACGGGCCGAAAACGCGCCGTCCATTGAGAGGAGTGTCATGCGCCACACCATCGCCGACCCCGCCGCTGAACTCGAAGTGCTGGGGGAGTACGACGTGCTGGTTGCCGGCGGAGGCCCGGCCGGCGTCTGCGCCGGACTGGCCGCCGCGCGAAACGGAATGAACACGCTGCTGGTGGAGCAGTTCAACTGCCTGGGCGGCATGGCCACGGCCGGCCTGCACCAGAAGGTCGCGGTCTTCCAGGGGGCAGGGGGCCGGCCCGAGATCGCCGGGGGCATTCCCCGTGAGATCGCCGAGCGGGCCGCCGCCGATCACCTGGCGCATTTCCCGGGCCGTGACCTGTTCGTGGAAGTGGAGGAGTTCAAGTATCTCCTGGACCGCATGGCGGAGGAGGCGGGTCTGGAGGTGCTCTTCTACACGCGCTGCATGGACGTACTCGCTGAGGGCGGCCGTCCCGGCGGCCTCGTGCTCAGCAACAAGTCCGGGCGCTTCGCCGCGCTGGCGCGCCGGATTGTGGACTGCACCGGCGACGGAGACGTTGCCTTCCGTGCCGGCTGCCGCATGATGCGCGGCCGCCCCGAAGACGGCAGGATGCAGCCCTGCACGCTGATGTACCGGGTCGGAGGCGTGGACTGGGAGCGCACTGCGGAATACATGGCGGGCGATCCGCAACTGGAAGGTTTCTGCCGTCAGGCCAATCAAGAGGGCCTGATGAGCGGCTGGCAGAGCCGCCTGATGGGCTTCTGGTGGATACCCGCGCGGCCCGACCAGGTGGGGGTCAACTTCACCCACATGCACCTGGACGGATCGTCTGCCTTCGACATGAGCCGGGCAGCCATCGAGGGCCGAAACCAGGTGCGGGAGGCGGTGGCCGCCATGCGCGACCTGCTGCCCGGATTCGAGGAGAGCTACCTGCTGGACACGGCCGCTTACGTGGGCGTGCGGGAGACGCGCCGCATCTACGGCGAGTACGTGCTGACGGTGGCCGACATCAAGGCCCGGCGCATCTTCGAGGACAGCATCGGGCTCGGCTCCGCGTTCATCGACATCCACAACGTGGAGGGCCCCGGTTTGGACCGGCGGGCCGGATATCATCTGCGGGACGGGGGCTACTACTCCATCCCCTTCCGCACACTGGTGCCGGAGAAGGTGGATAACCTGCTGGTGGCGGGACGCTGCCACAGCGCCACCCACGAGGCCGCGGGCTCCACGCGGTGGATGACCCAGTGCATGATCATGGGGCAGGCCGCCGGGACGGCCGCCGCCTTGAGCCTCAGGGCGGAGCAGGCCCCGCGGGAATTGCCCGCGCCGGCCCTCCAGGAGCAACTGAGGAGCGACGGGGCCATCCTGGAGTAGCCGGAGGGGACAACCTACTCGTACAAGCGCAGGTCGAGCCTCCGGCGCGTCATGTCGATGTCGTCTATGACCACCTGCACGGGCTGCCCGAGCTGGAACGTTCGCCCGGAACGTGTGCCGATCAGGGCTTTTTTGCCCTCGTCGTAGCGGTAGAAATCGTCCGTGATGTCCTGCACTTTGACCAGCCCTTCCACGCAGTAGTCTTCCAGGCGCACGAAGATGCCCAGCTCCAGCACCCCCGTCACCACGCCCTGGAAGACCTCCGTGCGATGCTCCTCCAGGTAGCGCAGCAGCTTGATCTTGACGATCTCGCGCTCGGCCTCGTCGGCCCGCTGCTGGGTCTCGTTGCAGTGGGAAGCGATCGAGGGCAACATATCCCGCCACCGGGCGCGGAGCTTGCCCGCCGATTGTCCACCCCGGAGGTAGCCGTCCACCACCTGGTGCACCAGCAGGTCGGGGTAACGCCGAACGGGGGAGGTGAAGTGGCAATAGCGATTGAAGTGCAGCGCGAAGTGGGGGCTGGTTCCCGGGGAGTACACGGCCCGCTGCATGGCGCGCAGGAGCTGCATGTTGACCGCGTCCGCCAGGTGCGTGCCCGCTACCTCGGCCAGCAGCGCCTGGAGCTGCTTGCGGTCCATGGGGTCCACCTTCCGCCCCAGGATGGTGTGGATGAAGCCCGCGAACTCCTGCAGGTCTTCCTCCGGCGGCGGCTCGTGCACGCGGTAGAGGGCCGGCAGCTTGTTGTCGTCCATGAACCGGGCGACGGCGCGGTTGGCGCTCAGCATGAACTCCTCCACCAGCCCGTGTGAGGGGTCGCGGACGATCTGGGAGACGCTGACCACGCGGCCGTCTTCGTCCACGCTCACGTCGTATTCCGGCACGTCCAGGTCAATGGAGCCCACCTCCTGGCGCCGTTTCCGGATCTGTCGCGCCAACTTGTCCAGCTTCTCCAGCAGCTCCCATATGTTCTCGGGCAGCCTCTCCATCGCCCCGGCGGCGGCCGGTTCCTCGGCATCGATGGCGTCCAGCACCTCCGATACCTCGGTGTAGGTCATCCGGCGGTCCACCCGCACGATAGAGTGGCAGATGCTGAAATCGACCAGCTCGGCGGCGTCGTCGAACTCCAGCGTCACCGTCTTGGCCGGGCGGTCTTTGCCCTCGTTCAGGCTCAGCACATTCTTGCTCTGCTCGGGCGGCAGCATGGGCACCACGTCGTTGGCGAGGTAAACGCTGGTGCCCCGGCTGCGGGCCTCCAGGTCGAGCGGCGAATCTGGCGAGGCGTACCCGGAGATGTCGGCGATGTGCACGAGGACCACCCGTCTCCCGCTCCGGGGATCGCGATAGAAGGAGAGCGCGTCGTCGAAATCCTTGGCGTCTTCGGGGTCTATCGTGACGGTGGTATGGTCGCGCAGGTCCCGCCGGCCCTTGAGGTCGTCGGCCGGCGGTTCGTCCGGTATCTGGCGGGCGGCTTCCAGCACCTCGGGTGGAAAATCCCGGGGCAGGCCGAACTCCAGCACCACGGAGACAACGTCCAGGGCGGGGTCGCCCATCCGCCCCAGCACCTCGCGGACCTCCCCCTCGGGGTTGCGGTGAAGCGTGGGCCATTCGGTGATCTCCACCAGCACCTGGTCGTCGGCCTCTGCGCCGTGCCAGTCCCCGCGGGCCACGTAGACGTCCCGGAACAGGCCGGGATTCTCCGGCACGACGCGTCCGAACTTTCTGCCCGGCACGAATGAGCCGATCACCTCGCGGTTGTGGTGCTCGATGACTTTGATGACCCGTCCGGAAGGGCCCAGCTTCCTCCTCCGTCGCCCGCGCCCCCTTTTCTGGTGCACCTCGACCACGACCAGGTCGTTGTGCATGGCCTGCCCCATGTCCTCTTCGGCCACGTAGACATCTTCCCGATCCTCCTGCAGCGGTATCAGGAAGCCGAACCCTCTGGGGTTGCACTCCAACCTTCCCACCAGCAGGCCCGCGGCGGCCGGGTTGACCCAGTGCTTCTTCTTGACCTTCACCAGCTCCCCGCGCCGCTCCAGCTCCCCGAGCAGCTCGACCAGCTCGTCCCTCTCGTCCCGGCCGACCGAGAAGTGGCGCGCCAGCTCGTCGGTGGTCATCTGCCGATAGGAATCTGACCGGATGAAATTCAGCACGTTCTGCTCGGTAATCACGCCCGGTCCCCCTGGTTGGAGATGATGAGGTCAGTCCCAGTCCACATTCTACCGTGCCTCACCCCGGTGTGTCAGGCGCCGGCGGGGCGTGTTTGAAAAACGATGACGCATTGGCACAGAATAGGCAGGAGGCAGAATCGGGGGAACCACCGGGTTGGAAGGAACACACATTGCGCGCGGCAAGAACACAATGGATCGTATGGCTGGCCCTGGCAGCACTGCCACTGCTGCCGGCGGGACCGTGGGCTCACGGGTCGGAACTGGAGAGAGAAATCGAGCGGTTCCTCTCCAAAGACCATTACCGGCAGGCCCGCGTCGGCATTCACGTAGTGGCGCGAGACAGCGGTCGGGTGATCTGCGGTCGCCACGCGACGGAGCCCTTCGTCCCGGCCTCAAACCAGAAGCTGGTTGTCGCGCTGGCCGCCCTCAGACTTCTGGGGCAGCGCTACGAGTTCGTCACCCTGCTGTGCACCGACGGCACGATTCGGGGCGGCACGCTGCACGGAGACCTCATCCTGCGCGGCGGGGGGGACCCGACCATCGGGGGGCGCTACGACGAGCAGACGGCCGGGGAGGTCTTCGAGCAATGGAGCGGGGAGCTCAAACAGCACGGCGTCCATCGCATAACCGGCGACGTCGTGGCCGACGATTCGTTCTTCGACCGGCAATGGTACCACCCCAACTGGTCCGTGGCCCAGGCGTGGAAATGGTATTTCGCGCCCGTCTGCGGCATCTCGATCAACGACAATTGCGTGACGCTCACCGTTGAGCCCGGCGCACAGCCGGGCGACCCGGCCCGGCTGAGCCTGAACCCGATGGCGACGCCGGTTCACCTGGTCAATGCCTGCACCACGGCCAGCCGCCGACATGCGATCTGGTTCGAGCGAAGGGCCGACGAGGAGGACATAAAGGTCGGGGGCTACGTTCGCCAAGGGACGGCGGGCTATTCCCACCGCGTCACGGTGCCCGTGCCGCCCCTCTACGCGGCCGAAGCTTTGAAGGAAGTGCTCGTCGAATCGGGCATCCGCGTGGACGGGACTGCCAGGGTGGTCCGGCGGGAGGAGACGCGACGCTATCTGTGGGCGGACACGCTCTGCGAACGCCGCACGCCCCTGCTGCCGGTCCTGCGCAGGATGGTCAAACGCAGCCACAATCACTACGCGGAGCAGGTGGTGAAGACCCTCGGCGCCGAGCGGGCCGGGGAGGGCTCCTGGCAGGCGGGGCTTGACTGCGCTGCCGGCCTGATCCGAACCATGGGTTTCCGCCCGGCGGAATTCCGGTTGGATGACGGCAGCGGGCTTTCACAGGAGAATCGCCTGTCCCCCGCGCTGCTGACCACGCTCCTCCTGTGGGCGGCGGACCAGCCGGAAACCGTCCGGTTCGAGTCCTTCCTGGCGACGCCGGGACAGCCCGGCACGCTTCATTCTCGGCTCACGGACCCCCCCTACCGGGACAGCGTAAGGGCGAAGACGGGCTATCTGAACGGCGTCGGCGCGCTGAGCGGCTATGCCACCACCCGCGCAGGGAAGCGGGTGGCCTTCTCCATGCTGGTCAATGACGAGGACAACCCGCCCGGCACGTATTCGATGAGCCGCACGGTGGACGGCCTCTGCCGCATCATCGTCGACCACGCGGACTGACCCGAACGCCGGGACGTCCCTGGCGGGGCGCGCGCGAGCCACGATTCCCTTCCGTATACTCACCTTTGCGGGGGTGGATACCATGTCCTGTCAAAGTCTAAAAATCGCTTGAAATCAGGCCGGGAAACGGTTTTCCTAGTGATGCGCAGATACGGCACAGTCACGATTCTGGCCGCGCGGGAGGAGGTACGGCATGCCCGAGGATCAGCAGGAAGAGGAATCCAAGATTCACGTGGATGAGGGTTGGAAGAAGCAGGTCCGGGAGGAGAAAGAGAGGCTGCGCGAGGAGGAGGCCGGCACGCAGGCGGGCGAGCGGTCCTTCCCCGAGCCGAACATTGAGTACTTCATGGCCGGCCTCTATACCCAGACGCTGATCGCCCTGGGCGAGGTGGAGGAGCCCGGCTCGGGGCAGAAACGGGTTCGGATGGGCGAGGCGCAGTACCTGATCGACACCGTGGCCATGCTGCGGGACAAGATGGAGGGGAACCTGGAGCCGGCGGAGAGCGCCTACGTGCAGAACATCCTGACCGACCTGAGGATGCGCTACGTCAGCCAGACCCGCCAGAAAGAAGGCGGCCCGGAGGAGAGCTCCGAGGAGCCCTCGAACACGGAGGATTGAAGGGCCTTTGACGCTCAGGTTGCGGCAGTCCTATAATGAGGGTGGCTCGAAAGAGGCGCCGGGAAAATGGACCTATCAATAATCACAGACGGCTGGCCCTACAGCGAGGAAGACGAAGCGGACAACGTGCGCAAGATCGTGGGGATCAGCGGCGCGAACAAGGTGCAGGTGCGCGTCCGTAATGGCCTGCTGCAATGGGAGATGGACGGTCGGCCGGACGGATTGAAGCCCCACGGATGCGCCAGCGTCCTGGAGCACTGCCTGCGAACGGTGGCGGAGGGCAGCGGGAGGGAACTGGACGGCGAGACGGTCGAGGAGCTGGTGCAGGAGCTTTTCGACTACTACCAGCGCAGCCAGGCCCTCTTCCACCTGAGCGATTTCCAGCGCGTGCTCTCCGACCTGGAGCACTGTCTGGGAATCCTGGAGGTCCTGCGGCGCCACGTGCCCCAGGAGAGCTACCAGTTCGAGCAGTACAGGCCCGGTCTGCTGGTGGATAAGGCGCGGGCGGGCATGCTGCTCCAGGTGCGCAGGGGAGACCTGCGGGAGGCCTTCGTCGCGCTCAATGAGGGTATCCGGCAGATCGAGGAGTTTTACCTGGAACACGAACTGGACGAAGAGATTCCGGACAGCACCGAAAGGCAGGTGCTGATCGAGCTGCGCCGCAGCCTGAGGGAGAGGCACAATGTGCCCCTGAACGACCGGGAACTGCTGCGCAGCCTCCGGCTGGAGCAGGAGATTGCCATACACCAGGAAGACTACGAAATGGCCGCCCGGCTGCGGGATAAGATCAACTCCCTGAGGCACAAAATCCGCACTCAGGATTGATCGGCCCGGCCGCCGCCGGCCGGCCGCGACGTATCCCGTTTTGCCGCTTATGGCTCCAGGGAGCCGTTCATGCCAAACGAACCCGATCGGCCCCGTCCCTCTGACGGAGAGTCCGAGGAAGAGCCCCTCTGGGACGGCATGCCGCTGGAGTTGGAATCCGGGGCAGGCCCCGACGCTGGCCTGCCCGTCGGAGAGGAGACGGTCTCCCGTCCGCTCTCCGACCTGGTTTCGCGGGCTGTGCAGCCCACTTCGGTTCGATGGCTTTCTCCCTGGCTCATGCTGGGCGGAGTGGGGGGCGCGGTCTTGGCCCTTGCTTCCGTCGCGTGCGCCGTTCTGCAGGGCGGCCCGGTCGCCGGCTGGCGGGGCGGGCTGCTGGCCTTTGATGCCGCCGTGATCCTGCTGATCGTCCGTGCCTACCTGGTGGCCGGCACCCCGACCCTCTCGGTCTGCCATCGTGTTTTCAGCACGGCGGGGCTGGCGGCCGCCGGCTATGTGGTCGTGGCGGCCCTGCTGCAGTCCGCGCAACAGTTCATTCAGGGAGAGGCCCCGCACGGGCTGCTGAGCCAGTTCCTCACCCTGGAGCTTTTGGGCATAGCGGGGTGCATCGTCTTTGTACAGTGTCTGCGGGGGCGCGGGTGGGCGTGCCGCGCGGCTGCGGTCGCGGCAGTCGCCTTCCTGGCTACCTTGATCGCTCACGGGGTGCGCCATCATAACCTGATGGGCTGGTCTTTCGCTGTGCCTGTGGCCACTCTGCGGCGGATATGGCCGGGCCTGGTGGGAGTCGGGTGTTCTTCCCTCGGCCTTGCCCTGTGCTGGGACTGGGCCAGGCGCAGGAGCGCCCCGGTTGTGGTGCGGCTGGCGGTGGCCGGAGGGTGGCTGCTGGTGGTGGCGGGAGCAGCGGCTTTCGTGGCCCATTCCCTGGGGTGGCGGCAGAGCCCGGAGGCCGCCTCCCGAGGGCTGTGGCAGACCGCGGTGCTGTGGGAGAGCGCGATCGTGCTGCCCCTGGTGCTGGCGGGCTTGCTGCTGTCGTGGCGGCGGCGACAGGCCCTGGCCACGGACGTGGTGGGCGCCACGAGATTCGCGTGGCTGCTGGTGGCTCTGGCGGGCATCGGCTGCATACTCGTGTGGGTGGTGGCCCGCCCGGCGGCCGGTGTGCTGGAGTCGGTCGTGCTGCTGACCGGGGTGGGGTCTCTGGTGGCGGGCGCCTGGATCGGCGCCACGGCGGGTGACTGGCCCAGCCGGTGGGCACTGATTCCGGCCATAATCTTCACGCTCGTCGTGCTGTGCTCGCTGGGCGACCTGCTTGCATCGGCCTGGCCCCAGGGGCCAGCGTGGGCCGGGGCCATCGTCTTCCTGTGGTGCTGCCTGGTGGTCAGTTCCGGTTTTGCGACGGCCGGCCTCGCCGTGCAGAGGCGTCGCGTGCGGCTGCGGCGGCGGCGAGCGGCCATGTGGGGCGACGTGCATCTCTTCTCCGGCGTGGGCATACTGGGGGCGGCATTGCTGCTGGGCTTGATGTTTGCCTTTGCGCGCGGGGACGCGCAGGCAGTTCAATGGCTGCGCACCGCTGCCGGGGAGGTGGGCGCGCACTTGCGCGACCTGCTGACGCTGGCGGGCGGCAAGGTCGTCAGCGGCTGGCTCAGCGCAAACGTCCCGGCCCTGGGCCGGTTGTGGTCGCCGTGGATCGCCGCCCTGGCGGCCGGGCTCCTGTTTGCGGCCCTGTGCGTGCACCTTCTGGCCTCCTCTCAGGTTCGGGACAGCCTTTACCTGATGGCCGCCCTGTGGTGGCTGCCGCTGCTGGCCTTCACGGCACTGGTGGTGGGCGTGGCGTCGCACCTGTTCTCCCCGCCACAGGCTATGACGCTGGAGACGCCGGCGCTGGACTACATGGCCGGCCACTTCCCAGCCAGGGCGGCGCTGACCGCCCTGCTGGTGGCCCTGCTGGTCCGGGGGTGGGAGAGTTTCGTCTCCGTGATGAGGCTGTCCGGTGAGGCCCGCCGGGGCGCTGCTCCCGAGGAAGGGGGACGAGAGAGTCGCCGGGACGGTCTGCCGGCGGACCCGCATCTGATCTTCCTGGTGCGTTCGGGGGTGGTTATCTCCGGCGTGCTGCTGGCGACGGCCTTTCTGGCCTGCCCCTTCCCTTCGGTCAGGACGACGCTGGCCCGGGTATCGGAGTTGACCCTGATGTGGCTGGGGGACGTCGGCCGCGTGCTGGACCGGGTGGGCCTGCTTGCGGCGCGGTGGTCCGGCCATGCGATCGCAACGGGGTTGATGGTCTACCTGCTGGTGGCGCTGTGCGTGTCCGGTCGGCGGCGACGGTCCCTGATGCTTCCCCTGCTGGTGGTCTGCTGGGTCCTGTTGCTCGGCTACCTGTTCTACGCGTGGTTCCGGGTCGTGAGCGGTGCGGAACTGACCCTCTGGGGCTACCTGGCGATGGTGGCCGTGACGGGACTGCCCATGCTGGGCCTGCTGGGAGCGGCCCTGTGGTCGCTGGTGGCATGGGCCCGCAGTGCGCGCGGCGGGGAGGCGGACAGCGGCGGGGCAGCCCTTTCCGACGGTGGAAGCGGCGCTGCGTTCGGTCTCAGCTCCGTGGGCCTGCTGGCCTGCGTCGCCGCGGCGGTCGCCGTGCTGGCAGGTGCACTGCCGGAGCTGGCGGGGCGTCCCGGATGGACCCGGTCCATCCTCCAGGCTCTGGAGCGGGGCTGGCATGTGCTGGCCGGCATGATGCGGCCGCTCCTGGCGGGGCTGGCCGCTCGGGGGTCGGTCGGGCTGTTTGCGGGGCTGCTCGTGCTGGGGGCCGGCCTGCTGGTGCTGCACATGCTGGCGCGACACGGCACTCGCGGCTGGCGCGCGGTGCTGTGCGCGGTGTGGTCTGCTCCCGTGCTCGTCGGCATCGGGGGGGCGGGTTACGTCATGATGTCGGAGCGAACTACAGCCCTCACGGGACCGCAGCTCGTGCTGATTCTGGTGGTCATGCTGCTGCTGCTGCGCGTGGTGGTGGCGCTTCTGAACGCCCGATGGTGGCTGTCACCGAGTGAGGGCGGCTAACCGCTCGGGCTGCGCGGAGCATCGGCTTTTTTCCGGATGCACGTGGGCGGGGCAGGCGCTATAATACCTCTCACGTGTTGCTCGCCGCAGTCTCCGACGGGTTTCCTGCCTTCCCAACACGGCAGCCGATGAAAAAACCGAACCTCGGCATACTGGTGAAGCCGGCCGGCTCCGAGTGCAACATGGCCTGTGAGTACTGCTACTACAGGGTCGGCGAAGAGCTCTACCCGGACGTGGAAAAACCACGCATGACAGCGGAGACCTTCGATGCCGTCTGCCGGCAGTACCGCGCCCTCGAACCCCGACACATAAACATCGGCTGGCAGGGCGGAGAGCCCACGCTCATGGGGCTGGACTTCTACCGCAAGGCCGTCGAGATCGAGACCAAAAACGCCCGGCCGGGCGACTGCTGGGGCAACAGCCTGCAGACGAACGGTGTGCTGCTGGACGATGAATGGTGCCGGTTCCTGCACGCCAACCACTTCCTGGTCGGACTCAGCGTGGACGGTCCCCGCGAGCTGAACTCGATGCGCAGGTTCCCCGGCGGGAAGCCTGCCTTCGACGTGGCCATGCGGGCTCTCAGCCTGCTCAAGCAATACCGGGTGGAGTACAACGTCCTGGTGGTCATCAGCCGGGCCAACGTGGAACAACCGGAGGAGGTATTCCGATTCCTGGTGGAAAATGACCTCCGTTTCTGCCAGTTCATGCCCTGCACGGAACCGGGGGGCGGGCCGGGCGGCGTCTCGGAGCATTCCATCACGGCGGGCGAGTACGCGGATTTCATGATCGCCCTGTTCGACGCCTGGGTGGAGAACGATGATCCTTCCTGCTACGTGCGGCGGATCGACAACTGGCTGCACCTTTTCTTCGATCTCCGCCCGGAGTGTTGCGAGTACCGCAATGACTGCAGTAACCTGATAACCATCGAATGGAACGGGGACGTATATCCCTGCGATTTCTACGTTTACGACCGTTACCACATGGGCAACGTGAGGGACAGGACGCTGTCCCGGATGATCCAGGGGCGAGCTTTCCGACGGTTTGTGAGCCGGGCGGAGCAGACGCCGCCGGGATGCCGGGGGTGCGAATGGCTGCGCTACTGCCACGGCGGCTGCTTCCGGCACAGGGAGAAGCTGGGCATCGGACCGCAGGGGCAGCCTTATCTGTGTGAGGCGAACAAGCGCATCTTCGGGCATGTTTTCGGTCGGCTGGGCGAGATAATGGAAGGGCCGGAGCCGCCGGCCCTGCATTCGTTTATGAACCGGACCCGCCGGAGGGTGGAGTCCGGGCAGGTGGGTGCCGGGGAGCAGCGGCCGGCGCCCCCGTCGCCCCGCAGGCCCCGTGGAGGCCGCTCCGCCGCGGGCCGGAATGATCCCTGTCCGTGCGGCAGCGGCAGGAAGTTCAAACACTGTTGTGGGAGGAAGGCCGGCGTCGGCCGCGTGCGGTGAGGACGGGCGCCGGTCAAGAGCCTATGGGTGAGGCACCGGAAAACCAGATCAAGGTCGCCATCCTGGGCAAGGCCGTTTACCTGAAACCGCACGGCTACGCCACTCAGCGCAACAGCCTGGGGATACCCGACTTCCTGGGCGCCATGTTCCGGGCCGGATGTCAGTACGCCATATTCGACCTGGCCGACTGCCGGGGGATGGACAGCACATTCCTGGGCGTCATTGCGGACGCGGCCACAGCTTCCGCCCGGCGGGGGGGCAAGACGGTGGCGGTGCTGAACGCCGGCGAGAGGGCGCGGCGCCAGCTCCAGCGCGTCGGGCTGATGCCCATGCTCTGCCTGCGGGAGGGCGAGCTGGAGTTGCCGCCGGGGGTCGAACTGCGCCGCATGGACTACGTGCCCTTCCCCAAAGACCGGCAGTGCCGCCTGCGGAAGGTCCGGGACCTCCACCAGCAGCTCGTTCGGCTCAATGAGGGGAACAGGAAGCTGTTCGGGCAGTTCCTGGAGATGCTGGACCAGGAGTTGAAACAGTCCGCGGGCCAGAGCGACGACAACGGATGACCTGCGCGGGAGCGCCCACCATGAAGTTCAGTATGTGTAACGAATTCTGCGAGGGCTGGGATTTCGAAGATGTCTGCTGCCTGGCCGCCGAGGCGGGATACGCCGGCGTCGAGGTGGCGCCCTTTACCCTGGCCGATTCGGTGGAGCAGATACCCCCGGCCGGGCGCGAGCGCATCAGCGAGCAGGCCCTGGAGGCCGGCCTGGAGATCGTCGGCCTGCACTGGCTCCTGGTCAAACCGGAGGGGCTCCACCTGAACAGCCGCGATGCGCAAGTGCGGCAGCGGACGGTGGACTACCTGAGGGCGGAGATCGAGTTCTGCGCCGACATCGGCGGCCGGAAGATGATCCTCGGGTCGCCCAAACAGCGCAACGTGCCGCCCGGGCAGTCCTACCCGGAGGTGTGGCAGCGTAGCGTGCGGGTGTTCCGGGAGCTGGCGCAGCAGGCCGGCGGGCGCGACGTCGTGCTGTGCATCGAGCCGCTGGGCCCGGACGAGACCAACTTCGTCCACACCGCCGCCCAGGCCCGCCGGCTGGTCGAGGCCGTCGACCACCCCAACTTTCGCATGATGCTGGACGTGAAGGCCATGTGCCGGGATGAGGAACCCATACCGGACATCATTCGAGCTTCGGCCGATCACCTGGAGCATTTCCACGCCAACGATGCCAACCGGCTGGGGCCGGGGTTTGGAGATACGGATTTTCTGCCCATAGCGGCGGCGCTGAAAGAAGTGGGCTACGACGGTTATGTGTCCGTGGAGGTATTCGATTTCTCCCCTGGACCGCGTAAGATCGCCCACAAGAGCATCGAGTACCTGCGCGACGTGTTCGCGAGGGTTCACTGAGCAGCCAGTTCTACGGAGGAGTAACGGTGGAAGATGTCAGCATTGTGCTGGAGGGCAGCCGACGGATGGTCGAGTTCTGCCCCGTCTGCGCTCGGGTGGAACGTTCCGGCAAGGAGTTGCAGAGCTGCGAGCTGCTGGACCTGGCGGAGGACCGGCCCGTCCCCTTCCAGGTGGACGCTGCCGCGGGGGGCAGCGTCATCCACTGGATAGTCGAGTCCATCGCGGCCGGGCAGAGGAAGCGCTACCTGCTGCGCGAGTCCGGGGGCGAGCGGGACTGGCCGCTGGTCTCTGTAGAACCGGGCGGAGATGCGGTGGACGTGACGCTGGGAGGGGAGCTGTTCACCCGCTACCTGTGCGGCGACACCCCGAAGCCCTGTCTTTACCCGCTTGTCGGCCCCTTCGGCGAGGGAGTCACCCGCGCCTATCCCATGGAGGAGGTGGAGGGGGATTCGACGGACCATGTCCACCATCGCTCCTTGTGGACGGCCTGGGGCAACGTGAACGGCAGCGACAACTGGGGCGAGGCAGAGGGCTGCGGTCGGATGGAACATCGGTACTTCGACCAGGCCGACAGCGGCCCCGTCTTCGGCCGGCTTGCGGCCCTGAACGATTGGGTTGACGACTCGGGCGAACGGGTCCTGCAGGACCGGCTGGAATACCGCTTCTACAACGTGCCGTCCAGCTTCCGGCTGTTCGACCTGGACGTGACCCTCTACGCCAGCGACGGGGAGGTGAAATTCGCAGACACCAAGGAGGGCGGTATCCTGGCGGTCCGGGTGGCCTCGCCACTGGAGGTAAACCGCACCGGTCGCATCGAGAACGCGGTGGGCGGCATCGACGAGAAGCAAACCTGGGGCAAAAGGGCCCCCTGGTGCGACTACTCGGGATGGCTGGGCCAGAATCAGGTCGGCATCGCGGGGTTCGACCACCCCTCCAACCTGCGCCATCCCACCTACTGGCACGTGCGCAACTATGGCCTCATGACGGCCAACCCTTTCGGACTCTCGTTCTTCGTGGACGAGAACGTGGACGGATCCTACGTGCTGCCCGACGGGGGACGCGTGAAGTTCCGCTATCGCGTCTACATCCACCCCGGGGACGCCGCCGAGGGGCGGGTGCGGGAGAAGTATCTCGACTGGCTCTTCCCGCCTTCCGCCACGGTCGAAGAGTAGATCGAGGGACAGGACATGCATCGGATGGGACTGTGGAAGCTGGCGCCGCAGAGCGTGTTCAAGCCCTGGGGATTGGTGCACCAGGAGGCCGCTCGGCTCACCGGGCTCAGGATCGGCGTGGGCGAGTTGTGGCTCGCTTCCGCCCAGACGGGCGAAGGCAACTATTCCAACACGGTGGCCCGGCCCAACCTGCGGAGGACGCTGGCCGAGCTGCTGGAAGATGCGGAGGGTGCAGGAGACGAGGCGCTGAGCGCGCTGATCGGCGCGCCTGCGCTGAGGCATTTGCGGGATAACCCTCACCGGGGCAAGACGGAGGGATGGCACGTGCGGGCAGCGGTGGGCCGCACCGGCTTTGCGGCGGGACCGGCCACGCCCGAGGATGCCGAAAAGCTCCGGAAGGTGCTCCTGCGGGGGCATCTGCCGCCACGTCCCGAAGAGTGGTCCGAAGAGGTCCGCCGGCTGTTCGGCCTCATCGAACCCCTGGAAGGGGGCGAGATATTCCTCGTGCCGGCCGGCACGCTGCATACCATGTTCGCCATCGGGCCGCAGAGCCGGCTGGTCATCGACGAGCTCCAGCAGGGCTACGGGGAGTGCCGCCTGCCCACCCTGTCCAAGATACTGATGGTTCAGGACAGCCTCCTCAGCGTTCAGGTCCATCCGGATGACGCCACGGTGACGGACGCGGCGGAGGGGCGCCTGGAGGTCGATCAGGACCTGCAGGCGAATCCCACGGTGCGGGTCTACGACTTCGGCCGCCGCCCGGGCGAGTACCCGCAGGTCGGCTTCCGGCTGGTCGATCCGCACACGGGACTGAGGCGCGTGACGCCGCTGGCCGTGCAGGAGCAAGACGGACACACGATCGAGTTCATGATGGCCGACGAACACTTCCTCAAGGGCCGCGTTCGCCTGGAAGCCGGCGGTGACTGTCCGCTGGCGCCCCGTTTCGGCAGCTATCACGTGCTGCACTGCGTGGGAGGCCGTGCCGAGCTCCGCGCCGGGGACGATGGGCTCACCCTGGAGCGGGGGGAGACCGCCTTCGTCCCGGCGGGCATGGAGGCGGACCTGCGCATTTCAGCGAAGGATGGATGTGAACTGTTCGACGACACCTTCCCGGCCCTGCAGGAGTTTCGCGATTTTCTGGCCGACCGTGGGGTCTCGGCCGACCACGTCGAAGCCCTTCTCGACCCGCCCCGCGCCGGGGCCTGACCTTGATGGGGTGCCAGACCCCGGAGGTTGGACGTGACCATTCATCCGAAGCTGGAATCGTTGCGGGTGTACGCGCTTCTCACGGAGCGCTATTGCACCCGGCCCTGGGAGGAGACGGCAGAACGGCTGCTGGCTGGGGGGGTGGACGCCCTGCAGCTCAGGGAGAAGGAGATGGCGGACCGGGAGCTGCTCGAGCGGGCGCGGCTGCTCCGGCGCATGACGGGGCGGGCCGGGGCGCTGTTCATCGTGAACGACCGGCCGGATGTCGCCCTGCTCAGCCGGGCGGATGGCGTGCACCTGGGGCAGGACGACCTGCATCCGGTGGAGGTCCGGCGCCTGCTGGGCGGCGGGTTCATCATCGGCCTGTCGACCCACTCCGCCGATCAGGCAGCCCTGGCTCACTCGATGGGCGCGGATTACGTGGGGGTCGGCCCCTTCGCTGCGACGGAAACCAGGGGATACGCCGAAGGGGGCGGGGCGGCGCTGGTGCGGAGCGTCAGCGAGGCCACCCAACTGCCCAAGGTGGCGATCGGCGGGATCAACCCGGACAGCGCCGCCGCGGCCATTGCCGCCGGCGCCGACGCCGTGGCCGTCTGCTCCGCCCTCTGCGGCGCGGAGAACCCGGATGGCACCGCGCGGCAGTTCCGTGAGGCCGTTGAGGTGGGACTTCAACGCCGAGGAGAATCCGGTGAGTGATATGCCCGACATACTGGCCAGGATCTGCGAGGCCAAACGCGAGGAGATAGAGCGCCTCAAGCGCCGCGACCGCCGGGGCCTGGCAGATGCGGCGTCGCTTCAGCGGCCGCCGCGGGGCTTTCGGGACGCGTTGCGGGCCGGAGAAGGTGTCTCCCTGATCGCCGAAGTGAAAAAGGCATCGCCGTCGGCGGGCGTGATCCGTTGCGACTTCGATCCCGTGGCCGTCGCCCGGGCCTACGAAGAAGCGGGCGCGGCCTGCATCAGCGTGCTGACCGACCGTGAGTTTTTCCAGGGGGCCCCCGACTTCCTCTCCCAGATACGGCAGCGGGTGGAGCTGCCCCTGTTGCGCAAGGATTTTATGCTCGAGGAGCTGCAGCTCACCGAGTCGCGCGCGCTGGGGGCGGATGCGTTCCTGCTGATCGTGGCCGCACTGGAACCCAAGAAGCTGGGCACCCTGATGGCTGCCGGGCGGAAGCTGGATATGGACGCCCTGGTCGAGGTGCACAACGGGCAGGAGCTGGAGGCCGCCCTGGAAGCCGAAGCCGACCTGATCGGCATCAACAACCGAGACCTTCACACCTTCGAGGTAAGCCTGGAGACGACCGAGCGGCTCGCACCGTCCGTCCCGGACGGTGTCTGCCTGGTCTCCGAGAGCGGTATCAAGGACCACGACGATGTCCTGCGCCTCGCCGACTGCGGCGTGGACGCCGTGCTGGTTGGAGAGACCTTGATGCGCGCCGACGACATGGCGACCGCTGTCCGCGCGCTGATGGGCACCGGACCCGAATAGGGTCCAGCCCGCGGCCTATTCGCAGTAGCACATCACCCGGCCGTCGCCGGCGCTCATGTATATCCTTCCCCCGGCTACAGCCAGACCGTCCCAAACGGGGACGGTGTCCAACTCGATACGGCACCTCTCGGCGCCGTCAGTCGCCGAAACGATGTATAGCAGGCCGCCTCTTGCTCCGTCCATTGCGGCGTCTTGCATCTTGAGCTGTCTGCCCACCGCGGGGTCGCTGTAGCCTCGGAAGGCTTCCTCCTCGTTCACCATGTTGGGTGCACCGGCGCAGACCAGGCTATCCCCCGCCAGGGCCAGCCCGTAGACGTGCAGCGGAATGCTCCGTGACCAGTCGAAGACTATTCCCGTCTCCGAGATGCCGCCGACCTTCTGCTTCACTTCTATCTTGTGGGTCTTCGGATTCTGCGGGCAGCGGAACAGGTGGTAGGTCAGGGGCGTGATCCAGCCGATGTGCTCCTGCGTGCGGGCGTAGCCGTAGACCTTCTCTGCGCCGATCGCGAGGATCCGTCCGGCGGGGTGGCGGTGAGCCGCTCGCGGCCATCCCCACGGCCCATTCCCGAACCCGGACCCGTAGATCCAGTACGCCCGGTGGAACCACGAGTCGTCCAGCAGGCCGACGGGCGAGAACAGGTGCGCCCCGGACTCGTCCAAAAGGTTTCCCTCCAGGTCGAAGGCCTGGGAACGCATGAAAACCCGATCCCCCTGCCGCACCAGCACATCGGGCAGCGCCACCGGCAGGCCGTTGGCGTAGTTGACCTTGCGGTCGGTCCGCAGGTGCCAGTTCTGGCCTTCCGCGTTCTTCTCGTCCATCACGGTTTCGCCCAGCAACTCGCCGGTCTGTGCGTCAAGCCGCACGTAGCGCAGCCCCCCGTCCAGGAAACGTGACCGGCCCGCCACCGCGTGCACCTCGTCTCCCACCAGGGTCACCGTTCCATGGACCGGCCACACGGACTCGACCCGGTCGCAGACGAGGGCGTGCCGATCGGCCGGGGCAGTGCGAAACCGCCACCGCAGGCTCCCGTCCTTCGCCGACAGGCAGTTGACCCAGCCGTCTCGCGAGCCGAACAGCACCAGGTCGCCGCGCACCGACGGTGGCGAGTCGATACGGCCGCCGGCGGGATATCTCCAGCGTTCGGCGCCGGTGCTGGCATCCAGGGCGTAGAGGGTCTGGCCCGCGCCGTCGGCCACGTAGCAGGTGCCGCCGGCGATGACCGGGGCGGGGAGTTCGCCCCCCAGCTCGGTCTCCCAGTTCAGGCGGGGTGTGGTCGGGGCTTCGCATCCCGCCCGGCCCGTGCGGCTCTGGTCGTGCCGATAGGTGGGCCAGTCATCGGAGCGGCGCGCTGTCCGGGGTGAAGGGCGCTCGAAGCTACGCCCGCGTTCCAACCGCTCTTCGGTTGCCGTGGAACGCAGCGCTTGCCGCCGGGCACCTTCGGCGGCCAGGGCGTAAAACCCCGCCAGCCTGGACTCCGTCAGGCAGGCGCAGGCGTGCGGCGGTGCATAGAGCAGCCCGTTGGCCGGCAGCACACCGTACAGGCATGGCCCCCGGACCCAGTGGTTGAGGTCCCAGTGCTCGTTGCGCACGTCCACGAACTCCGAGCCCGCCCGTGCGGTGATGATGTAGCGTCGCGTGGCCTTGGTGCGATAGCAGCGGTGGTGGAACCAGCCCGACTGGACGTCCGGGAGGAACTCCCTAACCTTCTCCCCGGTCGCGGGGTCGTAGCCGCTGAAGACGCCCGTGGACTTCGTGTAGAAGGAGATCGAACCGGTCCACAGCAGCCCGTCGATGACGTAGAGGTTCTCCGGGCACAGGTACACGCTGTTGTGGGCTCTGGCGCACCAGATGATCCTGCCGTCGCTCAGGTCGAGCGCGAACAGGTTGTCCGGGCCTGTCTCGGGCGGGCCCTTGTCCAAGCCCGCGGCGAAGTACACCCGCCCCTCGTGAACGATGGTGCAGGCGCCCAGGGGCAGCGTGAAGCCCTGCTTCCGGTATACCGGCTCGGAACGCCATTGCTGCGAACCATCAGCCAGGTCCGCGCAGACCATGCACTCCCCGTCGTGCCAGACCAGACGGTCCTCACCCGCGGCCATGCTCAAGGGCAGTACTCGGGCCGGCCTTTCCCACAGGAGTGTGGCGGAATCCAGGTCGTAAACGCGCAGAAATCGGTTCGTCCTGTCCTCCTCCCATTTGGGCCCCCGTTTGCCGCCCTTGGTTGCGCCCTGTCCGGCCCGCTCGGCGGGAATCGGGTTGTAGTCCAGCACGGGGTGCTCGGCTGCCCGCACCAGCGCCACCAGCTTCCCTTTCGCCACCAGCAGTTCCTCGGCGTTCGCGCTTCCCGGGTAGGTCCGCAGGGCCTCTCCCGTGGCAGCATCGAGCGCCCGGACCGGTCCGGCAAGGTCCGTCGGCACGTACACTTCATCCTCCACGGCCACCAGCAGACGCGGCACCTGGGCCGGTCCACTCTTGAGCCCCCACAGGTGGCTGATCCAGTTCAGGTCTCGTTTCCACAGCGTCTTGCCGTTGAAGGCGTCCCGGGCGACCAGCTTCCAGTGCGCGGGCAGCATGATCGAGGCCCGCGAGCCCTCATCCACGATCGTGAAGAGCCGCCCGTTTGCGCTCACACATGCGTTGACGGAGGAGACGCGGTCGTGGTGGCGGGACCAGCGCGGGTCGGCCAGCCACTGCAGGTGCCGCGGGGGGCCCACCACGTCGTCCCGGGCCACCGCGTTTCCGTCCGCCCCATGCAGGTAGTGGGTCCATTCGTCGATCTCCGGGGGCCACCGCTTCTGAATCGATTTCCACCCGGCATCCCCGCGCAGCAGCGCCGTGCCGCCGGGCACCAGGACCCGCCGTATCTCCGCTTCCGGAACGTCGCCGCGCTGCGTCAGGAGAACGTTCACGGTGTTGCTCACGTAGGGCAACTCCGGGCCGTGCCGACCCCGCACCGTGGCCCGGCCATGCAAACCTGCCCTCTGGAAGGCCCGGCGCAACAAAGCCACCTGTGCGCCGTCGCTGACGAGGACTTCCATCAGCCAGTCCCGGTTGTCCAGGAATCGTGATGCGTCTGCCGGCTTGACCTGGCCCACAACCACCGCCAGGCCGCCCCGCTCCTCCGCGATCTCCGCCAGCCGGTCCATCCCGTCCGAGCCCGACACTCCGGGGCAGAACAGCGCTCCCAGGACCAGTATGAGCGCCCACGGCAGGGCCTTCGCGGTCTGGCAGATTTCGTGTTTCATCTCGCGGTCACTCCGGACTGTGTGGCTCAGCCGCCCCCGGCCCGGGCCAGGGAAAACCCGGCGGAACGGGAAGAACCGCCAGTATATTCTAAAACATCCGCAGCCGCAAAGCGGCCGGCGTGTTCGCCATTGGTCAGGGCACCCTCGAACGAAGCCTGTCGGCGATGGAACGGTTGGCCGAGGGCATGGGGTAGTCGTCCAGCCGGTCCACCTCGACCCACCGGTGTGTCTCGTCCAGCGGCAGACCCTCCGGCGCCGGGCAGAGAAACGCGTGGAGCCTCACCTTGAAGACGGTGTAGTAGTGGGTCAACTCCAGCAGCTTTCCGCCGGGCGCGCACTCGACGGACAGCTCCTCGCGGCATTCCCGCTCCAGCGCGCGGGCGGGCGACTCGCCGTCCTCCACCTTGCCGCCGGGGAACTCCCACATGCCGGCGAACAGGCCGTCCGGCGGGCGTTTCTGGAGGTACACGTCCCCGTCCCGGCGGAAGACGGCCACGGCGGTGCTGATCTCCTGGAGGTTCCGGCGGGTGGGGGGCGGTATGTCGTACTGCTCGCCCCGCTGGAAGGCCCGGCACTGCTCCGGCAGGAAACACCGGCCGCACCGGGGCCGGCGCGGCCGGCAGATGGTCGAGCCGAAATCCATGAGCGCCTGGTTGTAGTCCGCCGAGCGACCCTCGGGCAGGCCCGCCCGTGCCCGGCGGCGCACCTGGCGCTTCACCCCGGCGTCCGTGGCCCGTCCCCGCAGGGCCAGCAAGCGCATCAACACGCGCGCGACGTTGGCGTCCAGGGCGACCACGTCTTCGCCGAACGCCAGGCTCCGTATGGCATCGGCGATGTAAGGGCCCACTCCCGGCAGGCTCAGCAGCGCGGCCCGCCGACGGGGGAGGCTTCCGTCATGCTCCTCGACGACCTTGCGGGCGGCCCGGTGCAACCGGCGGGCCCGCTGGTAGTATCCCATGCCCTCCCAGAGGCTGAGCACATCGCGCTCGGCGGCGTCCGCCAGCGACCGCACGTCGGGGAAGCGTTGCATCCATCGCCGGTAATAGGGGATGACCGTGCTCACCGCCGTCTGCTGGAGCATCACCTCGCTGACCCACACGCGGTAGGGCGTGGGATCATGGCGCCACGGGAGGTCGCGGCGATTATGCGCGTACCATTCCATCAGCCGTTCGCCGACGGTGCGGATGGCCGTCTCGTCCATCGGGCATTCGGGTGGCATGGGTCAGAGGAGGGGCCTGATTCACTGAGTGGATTCGAATTCCTGGCGGTAGAGCCGGCGCAGCTCCTGCCGTTCCTCCAGGCTGTATGGGTTGGTGGCAGCCGTGCACCCTATGCGGGCAAGTGCGAAAGTCGATGGTACGGCTGACGGCGATTCCTGTCAACTCTGCGCCGGCGTCCAAACGCTTTGAAGTGTCGCCCGGGCGGCCGTAGAATGGTGGGCACCGCCGCTGCCCGAGATCGGGCCTCGTCCCGTGCCTCCCCACGACCTGAAACGACCGAACGCCAGATGATGGACCTGGACCTGGATGCTATCAAGAGTCAAAGGACCGTCGAGGAGCTCCTCGAATTCGGTATCGTCAACCTGGACAAGCCGTCCGGCCCCACGTCATTCCGCGCCGCCAGCATGGCGGGCAAGATCGTCGAGGCGCGGAAGAGCTGCCACTACGGCACCCTCGACCCAAAGGTGACGGGCGTGCTGCCCGTGGGCCTGAACCGCGCCTGCAGGCTGGCCCGGTGGTTCCTGAAAAAGGACAAGACCTACGTCGGCGTGATGCGCCTGCACCGCGAGCTGTCTCTCGACGAGCTTGAGGCGGAGATGAGCCACTTCCGCGGCGTCATCGAGCAACTGCCCCCCGTGCGGAGCCGCGTCAAGCGGCAGGTCCGGCACCGCCAGGTCTATCGGTGGCAGATCACCGGCGCCCGGGGCAGGGACGTGAGTTTCATCGCCCGGGTCGAGGCGGGCACCTATATCCGCAAGCTCGTCCACGACCTGGGGGAGCGCATCGGTGGCGCACACATGCTCGAGTTGCGGCGCGCGCAGGCCGGGCCGTTCGGGGAGGACGACGAAGAGTTCGTCACCCTGGAAGAACTCGAGCGGGCCACCCGGCGCTGGCGTGCGGGGGACGGTGACTTCCTGCGGCGTCTGCTTGTGCCGGGGGAGGTGATCGGCCGCCTGCTGCCGGTCGCGCGCGCGCGCGCCAGAGCGGTCGAAGAGCTGCTCCACGGCGTACCGGTCCGGGCGGATCACCTGGAGGAGAAGCCGGACCTGCCCGAAGGGCGGGACTTCGTCATATTCTCCACAAAGCGGGGCCTGGTCGAGGTGGCCCGAATTGTGGACGAGGCCGACGTCATCGCGCGGCCGCAGTTCGTGCGCACCTGACCTGACGGCCCGGCCGCTACGGCCGCACCTGTGTCTCGAGGTAGAACCGCAGCAGACGCTCGCGCATTTCGTGCTCCAGGTGCTCCGTGCCCGGCCGGCCGACCAGGTTGCATTGCTCGTTCGGGTCGTTCTCCACATCGAAGAGCATGAAACCGCGTCCCTGGGCGTCGCACGCGTACTTCCAGCGGTCGGTGAGGGCCATGACCGTATCGTCCACTTCGCTGAACGCGGCCTCCCGGATGCTCGCCGATGTGTCCTGGAGGCAGGGCCATAGCGAGCGTCCCATGCAACGCTCGGACGGTTCGGCTCCCACCGCTTCCAGGAGGGTGGGGAACGCGTCGATGATCTCCACCAGGGACTCGCAGGTGCGGCCGCCTTCGATCCGCCCCGGCCAGCGGACCGTGAACGGCACCTTCAGCGCGCCCTCGTAGAAGACGCTCTTGGCCAGGTGCTCGTGGTCGCAGAGCATTTCACCATGGTCCGACCAGTGGATGACGAGGGCGTCCTCCAGCCAGCCCTTGTTCTCGAACGCGCCCAGGATGCGCCCGAACCAGTCGTCGACCAGGCTGACCTTGGCGTAGTAGAGCGCCCGGATCCTGCGCGCATCGGCCGAGTCGATCGGGCCCCTGCGACGGCTTTCGAGGCGGCGTCGCGCGTGCTGGGGCATGTCCTGAGGCAGCTCCGCGGCGGGGAGCGGATCGCCGCACTCGTCCGGATCGTACATGTCGGCGTAGCTTTCCGGCGGGTCCCAGGGGTCGTGTGGCCCGCCGAATCCCACAAAGACGCAGAGTGGATTCTGGCTCTGGTAGGACTCGATCAGCTCCACCGCTTTGCGGCCCACGTAGCTGTCCAGGTGTTCCTCCTCGGGCAACGGGCTGGGCCAGGTGGCCTTGAACGGCCCCGCTTCGGCGCGCCGGGCGTAGTCTTCCTGGTATTTCTCCCACAGGCCCAGCTCATCCCAGTGCGCCGTCATGTGCGAGAGACACCGGGCCGAGGCCAGCGGGCCGGTCACCTCGTGAACCGTGTCGATGCCGCGGCAGTGCACGTAGGGCTCCATCTCCCGCAGGTCTCGATCGTGCCGGTAGAAATGGGATTTGCCCACGTACATGACGTGATACCCGATGTCCTGCAGGTGGTGAAAAAACGTCTCGTCATCGGCCGGAAGGCTGCCGCTGTTGCGCCAGATGCCGGTGTTGTGGGGATAGAGGCCGCTGACGAAGCAGGCCCGCGCGGGCATGCAGACGGGGCTGACGGTGCAGGCGTTGCCGAAGCGCACGCCCTCGCGGGCCAGCCGGTCCATGTTCGGGGTGCGCAGCACGCGGTTGCCGGCGCAGCCCATGGCGTCCGCCCGCTGCTGGTCGGTCATCAGGATCAGGACCGGGGGCAGATCGGTCGGCATCTTCTGGGAGTCCTTCCGCGTCCCGGCCTTTGTGATTGACCCGGCCGTTTGAGTCCGTCTTTCTATCGGCCCGGACGGGCGCTGTCAAGCCCGCACTTGCCGGCGCGCCCCGGGGAGTGTGTCAACACCCGGGCAGGCGGACCGTTGATCGGAGCCCGGATGGACCGCATGGAACTGTGCGCGCCGGCGGAAGCATCACGGGCCGCCGACCGGCATCTCAGGGGGCGCTCTCGGC
>CAZNGS010000052.1:0-30416 GCA_964572825.1 uncultured candidatus Brocadiaceae bacterium | reverse complement strand
GTCTCACCCACTGGACACCAGCGCCTTTTCACGGCGCACTTTCAACAGGCTGCTAGCGGCGCGCGAGGCGTCGTGGGGGCTCGGCGGGGAGGCCGTGTCCGCCTGGGGCACCACTCTTCGGCACAAAGAGCCCTGGGCGCGGAAGATGTGCGCGTCAGTTCTCCGGGATTTGGCTGACCACGAACGCGCCATCAACCTTTTGGTCATGTTACTCAATGACCGACTCATACCCCAGAATCTCACCGCGTCCGGGACCTGGAACGAATGGCGTAGCACGTCAGCGCCATGTAGGTCGTCCCCCGGTCGGTCGCCGCCGCCTCAGCCCCCGTGGCGGGCTTTCCCCATCCCAACGACACCACGGACATAAGAGCCACAGATTCTCACTGATGGGCACTGATGACAGATACGATCAAACTGCCCAGGCGTGGTTTCGGCCAGAATGACCCGAGGGCTGGCGCACCACCGTGTCGTGTGTAGCCCGGGCGGTCCTACCTGAGCAGAACGGCGCCCTCGCCTGTGGAAGCTCAGCCCAGGGTCTGTCTGCCTGACTGCCTGTGGGCAGGCAGGCGCGTGGGCTACACGGCGGATGGAATTCGATCCCGGCCGGCGTTATCATGAAGGTGCTACTGGTTCTCACTCGGCGTGAGTGGTAGATGGCCAATATGCTCAACATGCAGAAGGTCCGGGGTGTGGCGTTCGACATGGACGGCACCCTTACGGTTTCGGAACTCGATTTCGACCGGATACGGGCCGAGTGCGGCGTCCCGCCGGGTGAGTCCGTGCTGGAGCACATGGAGAGCCTGCCCGAGCAGGAGCGCCACCGGGTGGAGAGCATACTGGGGCGCCATGAAAGAGATGCGGCGGCCAGCTCGGGCCTCCGGGACGGAGCCCGCGAGGTGCTGCAGGAGCTGCGCGCGCGGGGTTTCCGCACGGCCCTGCTGACCCGCAATTCAGCGGAGTCCGTCAGGACCGTGTTGCGGCGCTTCGGACTGGAGTTCGACTGCTGGCTCAGCCGGGAGCACTCGGAACCGAAGCCATCGCCGGAGCCCGTCCTGAAGATAGCCGAGAGGCTGGGAGTCTTGCCCGATCAGCTCATGGTCGTGGGCGATTACGTTTTCGACGTGCTGGCCGGGCACGCGGGCGGCGCGCTCACCGCCTTCGTGAGGAGCGAAAGGCCCATTGCGCCCCCGCCCGAGACGGACGTGATTATCGAGGATCTACACGTGCTGCTGGAACTGTTGCCCCACAGCGTTGAATGAGGGCCCAGACATGAATCGCACAAGATTTGCCCGCTGGTTTCCGGTCGCCCTACTGCTGGCTGCCGCGCTGCTGGTCTGCGGCGCTGCATCCGAGCAGAAGTGCGGAGAGGAAGAGCTCGACCCCGAGGTCAAGAAGGTTCTGGCACACGTCAAGAAGGCCAACGAAGAGCTGGAGGACCTTACGGCGCGGGTCACCTATGAGCGGTCCATTCCCCTGCTGGAAGAAAAGGAGAAGTCGCGAGGTAGACTCAAGTTCAAGAAAGAGGACCGCATCGCCCTCGAACTGGGCAAACCGCGCAATGAGGCCGTGTACACGAACGGTGAACAATGGTGGGTGGTGAGTCATGAGGCCAGGGAAGTGGAAGTGTACCGGGCCTCAGAGGAGGCAAGCCGGGAGGCGGCCTTCCTGCGCTTCGGGTACGGGGAAGGCTACGAGCCGCTGCTGAAGGATTACCAGGTGGAGCTGGTCGCGAAGGAAGAGACGAAGAAGGACGGCGAGAAGACCGTCCTCTATCGGCTTCGGTTCACCCCCCGCAGGGAAAAGGGCTCCGACCGCCCCGCACCCCGCTACGCCGCCGTGGAGGTAGAGATATACGGCGACCGCTGGCTCCCCCACGAGCTGGTGCTGCACGAGAGCGGCGGTGAGATACTGCACACCTATACCTTGAGCAAGATCAAGCTGAACACCGGCCTGAAGGATAAAGTGTTCGACTACGACCCGCCGGGCGGCTACACCGTCTGGCATCCGGGCGAACAACAGTGACCGATCCGTGGCCCAGTCGGTGCGCCGGCATGCACGAGAAGATCACATGTCTCTACGCAAGCCCCTGCGGGACCGTGGAGCTGAAACTGCGGGACGGCGTGCTGGCGCGCGCGGAGCTGCGGGAGGGAACGCAGCCTGGTCGCACGGACCATCGCCGCTTCCGCCCTTCCCCGGCGCTGGGCCGCGTCATCGGGGCACTGGACCGCTATTTCGACGGCGGCGAAGCCGTGCTGCCCCCGGAATTGATGTATCTGTCGGGCCTCACCGCGTTCCAGCGCCGCGTCTTCGAGGAACTCATGGAGGTGAAGCGCGGGGAACTGGTGACCTACGGTGAGCTGGCCGGAAGGATAGGGAAACCCCGCGCGGCACGGGCGGTGGGCGGCGCCGTGGGCAGCAATCCCCTGGCCATATTCATCCCGTGCCAGCGCGTGGTGGCCGCCGGAGGGCGGCCGGGCGGGTTCGGCGCGGGGATGCGGTGGAAAACAGAGCTGCTGGCCCTGGAAGGCTGGACCATCAAGGAGGACCGCCTGTGCCGAACGAAAACACGGACGTGAAGACCTGCGTCTACGCCGGCAGTTTTGACCCCCCCACGGAGGGACACATGTACATGATCCGCCGGGGGGCGGAGTTGTTCGATCGGCTGGTGGTGGCGGTAGGCATCAACCCGCACAAGCGCTACACCTTCAGCGTGGAGGAGCGGCTGGAGATGCTGCGGGCGTGCGCGGAGGGGATGAGGAACGTGACGGTGGACAGCTTCGAGGGGCGGCTGCTGGTGCGCTATGCGGAGTCGAAGGGGGCCGACTACATCCTGCGGGGCATCCGCAGCGAAGAAGATTACCGGTTCGAGCATCCCATGCGGAACGTGAACGAGGACCTGGCTCCCGAGATCACCACCGTCTTCCTGATACCGCCGCGGGAGATATGCGAGATCAGCAGCAGCTTCGTCAAGGGCCTGGTGGGCTTCGACGGGTGGGAGGAGGTAGTCAGGCCCTACGTGCCGGAGCCGGTGTACGAGAAACTCCTGGCGGCCGACATCCGCTGGCATGGGCGCAATCCGGGCCCCGAGGGCGGATCGGAGTAGGCCGGCTCACGAGAACAGCATGGGCAGCAGTTGCCGGTTGAACTCCATGAGTTCCTCCATGGCCTGATCCACCTCGCGCCGGGCCATGACTTCACGGGTGATCTCCTGCGCCTCCTCCAGGCTGACCGTCCGGATGAGTTTCTTGATCTCCGGGACCACGAAAGGCGGCGCCACGCTGAACTCATCGATGCCCAGGCCCACCAGCAGCACGGTGTAGATGATCTCGCTGGCCATCTCTCCGCACAGCGCCACCGGGATGCCGTTGCGGTGGGCGGCGTCCACCGTCTCCTGGATGAGGCGCAGCACGGCCGGGTGCAGGGGCTGGTACATGTGGGCGACGTGCTCGTTGGCGCGGTCGATGGCCAGGGCATACTGGATCAGGTCGTTGGTGCCGATGCTGAAGAAATCCACCTCGCGGGCCAGCGCGTCGGCACAGATGGCCGCCGCCGGCACCTCGACCATAATCCCCACTTCCATGTCGCGGTCGTGGTCCCGACCGCTCTGCTCAAACTGCTCCTCGAGTTCGGCAAGCATGGCCTTGAGGGTATGCAGCTCTTCCAGGGAGGCGACCATGGGAAACATGACGCGGACCTGACCGTGGGCACTGGCCTGGAGCACGGCGCGGAGCTGGGCCCGAAGTATGTCGGGGTGGTCCAGACAGTAGCGGATGGACCGTCGCCCCAGGAAGGGGTTTTTCTCCAGCATCTCGCCGCCGCCCGTGCCCAGCTTGTCGGCGCCCAGGTCAACCGTGCGAATCACGATGGGCCGCCCGTCGAGCTGCTGGACGGCCTCCAGGTAGGCGTCCAGGTGGTCCTGTTCGGCGGGGGGCTCATCGCTGGTAAGGTAGAGGAACTCGGTGCGGTAGAGACCGATCCCTTCCGCCCCGTGTTCCACGGCGCGCTTTATCTCCCGGGGGAACTCGATGTTCGCCATGATCTTCACGCGGTGTCCGTCGGTGGTTTCGGCGGGCAGGTCGCGCAACTGGGCCAGCAGGGCCTGCTCGGTCTCTATCACCTGGCTGCGGCGCTGGCGATAGGACTCGAGCGTCTGCTCGTCGGGCTCGACGATGAGCAGTCCCCGGTTGCCGTCCACAACGATCCTGTCGCCGCCGCTCACACCTGTGCTGGCCGAGCCCAGGCCCACGACGGCCGGCAGTCCCAGCGCGCCGGCGATGATGGCGGTGTGGCCGGTGGGACCGCCGGCGTCCATGGCGATGCCGATGACCTTCTCGGGGTCGACTGAAGCGACCTGGCTGGGGCTCAGGTCGTGAGCCACCAGGACGACCTCCCTCTGGAGGGCATCCAGCTCCTCGCGGCGGGTTCCCAGCAGTCTGCGCAGCAGTCGCCTCTCCAGGTCATCCAGGTCCGGCACGCGGGTGGCCAGGAAGGAGTTCTCCTGGAAAAGCTTGCGCCACCGCCGCATGGTGCGGGATACGGCGAACTCGGCGGTGTACTTGTTGTCCCGGATGCCCTCGAAGAACTCCTGTCGGAAATGCTCGTCCCTGAGCATGCCCGCGTGAGCGCTGAAGATCTCGGCGATCTTGGGCGTGGCCTTCTGGGAGACCTCCCGCGCCAGCCCTTCCAGTTCCTGGAGGGATTCGTCCATCGCCGTCTCCAGCCGCTGGACCGCCCCCTCCACCTCGCTTTCGGAGATAAAGTGCTCGGGAATCCGGACCCCTTCCGCCTCCAGCAGGAAGACCTCCCCTATGGCGATGCCCGGACTGACAGGTATGCCGCGCTTGATCTCCATACTCAGCGGTCTCCCTGGGCCTTCTTGACCATCTGTTCCTCGACGTAGAAGCAGTGCCCGACCAGGTTGGTGATGACGGCCCGCGCCAGGTCGGCATCCTCCCCTTCGATCACGAACTTCGGCTCGGAGGTCGGCTCCAGGTCGAGCTTGCGCAGTCCCTCCAGGTCCTTGGCATCCACGGTGCCGCCGTTGAAATGCGCCGTTATCCTGGATCGAAAGCAGGAGGCGATGTGCGCCAGCCTCTCCAGGTGACGATCGCCACAGGAGCCCGGCTCCAGGTCATCCTCCACAAAGAAGTTGTTGGCGGCCAGGAACCTCAGCACTTCCACGCATTGCCGGGCGTCCTCGCCGCGGGCGGTGATTCTCAGCACGTCGCCCTGCTGGCCGCCCAGGCTCATCAGGTTCATCACGCTCTTGCCCGGAACGGTGGTTCCCCGCAGTTCGACCTGCACGTCCGATTTGAACACCCGCGCCAGGTCGGCGAACCGTTGGACAGGACGCACGTGGAAACCCAGCGGGTTGTCGATCCTGACCTCCACGCAATGTTTTTGCTGGTCGTGCATCGAGGGGTACGCTCCGCCCTTTTCGGATCGCGCGCCACATCTGGCCAGGGATTACCCGTCCATCTCCCGAATCAACTCGATGACCTCCTGCGCCCCCGAGGTCTGCGCCACGAACCGCCGGAAGTCATCGTTCTGAACCAGGCGGGTGATCCGTTCCATGAGCGCGATGTAATCCTCCGTGTGGTCTTTTGAGGCAATGACCAGGAATATCTGGTTGACCGGCTCGCCGTCCAGGGCGCGGAATTCCACGCCCTGCTCACTGTAACCGAAGGCTACCAGGATGGTGCCCAGCTCGTCCAGCCGGGCGTGGGGAACGGCCACTCCCCGCCCGATGGCGGTGCTGCCCAGCTTCTCTCGCTCCAGTATGGCCTGCAGCGCCGGCTCCACCAGGTCGGCGCCAAGCCTGTTGCCCGCCACCAGAGTCGCCAGCAGGGCGCGGATGCTCTCTTCCCGCTCTGCCGTTTGCAGGTCCACACAAATGGCTTCTTCGCACAGGTAATCCGCCAGGGTCATCTCAGCACTCCCGAATGTACGGACCCATCGAGGGTAGGCGACAGGATGCACCCAGACGGTGGCCGCCGCGTCACTGTTGGGGCGTTCTCGTCTTGTGGCTTGTCAGTTTATCGTGATGGCGCGTGATCTGGCGCTGCAACTTGGCGAACGCCTGATCGATGCAGGGATAGATATCGTGTCCCCTGGCCTCTGCAACCAGGTCGGCCCGATGACACTTCGCGATCAGTTCCACGAACTGATCTCCTCCGTCCACGTCGAGGGTCACCGTGACATACTGGATCTTATCGTCAAACTTCGGCAATTTCTCCACGTGCTGCCGAATGTGCTGCTTCATTCCGTCGGTCACTTCGATATGTCGTCCGGTGATCTGCAGGTCCACTCTAGCCAACCCCTTTCAGGTTGAAGGAACCACTGCACAGTCTCAGGCCTCCTCCGCCTCCGGAAGGGAAGCGACCTCCCGGTCCACTCTGCGCGCCGGGCTCGCCTGATCGGCACTCAGCATGCCTGCCGTAATGAAGAAGCGAAATGCCTCATCGACGCTGATGTTCAGGCTCACCACCTCATCCGGAGGCACCAGCAGAACGAAACCGGTCAGCGGCGTGGGAGAGGTAGGAACAAACACGGTGAGAAACTCCCGATCGAGTTTCGCCGTCGCCTCTTCCAGGCCCGCTCCGGTCAGGAAGCCGAGGGAATACACCCCACGGCGCGGATACTCGATGGCCACTACGTCGCTGAAAGCGCGACGCTCCCTCTGGCCAAAAACGAAATCGGCCACCTGCCGGGCATAGGGATAGACAGCCTTGATGACGGGAAACCGCGTGAAAAAACGGTCAACCGCCGCCATCGTTCTGCTGCCGATGTAGCCGCGCAGGAACTTGCCCAGCAGGTAAATCACGATCGCCAGCAACAGCAACCCCAGCATCAATCCCACCCACGGCGGGAAATGCGTTTTCAGGTACTCCCGCCTGGTGACCAGGGCGCCGGCATGCTCCTGTCCAGCGGGGAAGAAGAACCCGAACAACGCGGGGCTCCACGCCAACAACTCCCGCAGCAGGGCGTTGGCTTCCTCGCCCAGGGTGGCGTTGATCTGGCGGTAGAGCCACGCAAACAAGATGAGCGTGACCACGATGGGGAACAGCGCAGCAAAGCCCGTCAGGAAGTTACGCTTGAAATCCTCGATGAAGCCCGTCTCGCTCATCGACCGTCCCCGGCGCTTATCCACGCGCTCCCCCGAGCCGTCGGAACACCCACGACAGCTACAGGTCTCAATTCTATAAGGGCCCGCCCGAATCGTCAAGCACAACGCCGCTCCAAACTGCCTTCGACAGCCCTCCGCACGCGGCCGGAAATCCCCTGCTCTGTACGGACGGACACCGACCGGCGCGCGCAATGAAATGGTGCCAGAGGCGGGACTCGAACCCGCACGGGCGCCAAGGCCCATCGGTTTTTGAGACCGACGCGTATGCCGATTCCGCCACTCTGGCACCTCAGCCTGTCGGCCCCCGGAGAACCCTCCCGCGCCGCCTGCGGAAGACCGGAGCCCCCGACCGCCACGCCTCGCGGGCGGCCGGCCCTGCCGTGCTGCCTGCTGCCACTGTAGCGAAGGCCGCGGGGCAAGTCAAGCCACCGCTGAGGTTCCACAGGCGGGGGCGCCCGGGCTACACGACAAACCATTATTCGTCAGCATTCCGGCCATCCCGGGGCGAAAATCACCCCGAGAATTCGATAATCGAATGGCCCGGCTCCTCCCGCGCGGCGTTATGCACCGTTGTGGACGCGCCTTTGTGACGTGCGCGATCCCATGCCGCCATGCCCACCCCCTGGAGACCGGTTCCGGCGTTTTTCCTTGCGCAAACCGCCGGGTATACTGCCGGGCATGGTTGCCACCGAGTGCGTTCAGGGAGGCAGTGTCTGGCCTGCCCCCTCACAACTCCCCCAGGCCGGGGGAGAATGCACGGAGCACTGCCGCCCGGTCCTCGACACGGGGAGAGCCATGAACAAAACCTTCCCGCCCTGGAGCGCGCGGCTGTTTCTCAACCTGCTTCTGCTGGGGGCAGTCGCGGCGGGCGCCTGTGGCGCGGACTGGCCCGGGTGGCGTGGCCCCAATCGGGATGGGGTGAGCCCGGAGGGCTCCGGCTGGCCCGAGGGGTGGCCCCCGCGGAGGCTGTGGAGTCGGAACGTCGGCCACGGCTGCACGTCGCCCGTGGTTGCCGGCGAACATCTCTACGTCATGGGATGGCGGGGGAAACCGGACCGACGCACCAATCCGAACGGGCACGATGTCGTCTACTGCCTCGACCGCGAGACCGGCGAAGTCCTCTGGCAGCAGCAATACGCCACCCGTTACCAGGGACGCCACCGGATGGGAGACCTGCACCGCTACGGCGGCCCCTCCTCGACGCCCACCTTCGACGCACAGAGCGGCAATCTCTACACGCTGGGCATCGACGGCGAGCTGCGGTGCTGGGACGCCCGCGCCCGCGGGCGCCTCCAGTGGTTCATAAACCTCTACGAGAGGTACGCCGTGGGGCAGCGTCCCGGCGCGGGCAAGGCCGTCAGAGACTACGGCTTCGTCTGCTCGCCCCTGGTGCGCGGGGATGCAGTGATCGTGGAGGTGGGCGACGACGAGGGCACGCTGATGGCGTTTGACAAGCGCACGGGCGAACGGCGGTGGACATCGCAATACGCCCGACCCGCCGGCCACACCGCAGGGCCGGTGCCCATCGCCGTGGGTGGCCGGGACTGCGTGGCGACCCTCGCGCTGGAGGACTTCGTGGTGGTCCGAGCCGACTCCCCGCATGCCGGCGAGACACTGGCGCGTCATCCCTGGCGCACGGAATTCGCCTGTAACATCCCGACCCCGGCGGTCACCGGCCGCAGAGTCCTGCTGACCTCCGGCTATAACCACCGGCAGAGCGCCCTGCTGACCGTCTCACCGTCGTCGGTCCGCGCCGACTGGACCTCACGCAGGCACGCCCTGGTGAGCAGCCCGGTGATCCACAAGGGGCAGGCCTTCGTGCTCTCGGGTTCCCTGGCCTGCCTCGACCTCGGAACGGGCCGCACGAAGTGGAGCGGGGGCCGTTTCGGGCACGGTTCGTGCATCGTCACCGCCGGCGACGACAGGCTCATCGTCTTCGGCGAAGGCGACCTCGCCCTGGTCGCCGCACAGCCGGCGAGCGGCGCCTACACCGAGCTCGCCCGTATCGAGGACGTGGTGCCCGCGACCTGCTATCCGCACGTCGCTTTCGCCGGCGGCGTGATCTACTGCAAGGACAAGCTGGGCAACCTGGTAGCCCTCTCTGTCCGGACGGATGGGCAGCGACGTCGCTGATCTGTCCGTCGGTGCAACCCGCGGGAGGACGTCGTGCGTCTTCATTGGTCGCCGGCGGCCGCCTCGTCCTCGTCGATCGCCTCCTCCACCACGGCCAGCAGCGCCCTGGTCGGGGCGTCCTCCGGCCGGTCGTTCAGATAGCCCCGCAGCAGTTGTGCGGCGCGCCGGTAGCGGGCGCGCTCGAAGTGGAGCCGCGCCAGGTAAAGCACGGCCAGGCGCCCCGACGAGCCCCCGGCCGAGCGCGCCTGTTCGTAGTACGCCTCCGCCTCCGGGTAGTCCCCGGCGCGTTCCGCCAGGCGGCCGGCCCACAGGAAGACGCCCGCGTCTGCCTCGCCCAGCTCGATGAGCTCCCGGAGGACTTTCCGCGCCGTCTCGGGCCTTCCCCGCCTCAGGCTCATGCGGGCGCGGGCGACGCGCACGGCGCGCGTGCGCTCCCCCGCCGGCACCAGGGCCAGCCACTGCTGCAGCAGCTCGTCCCGCTCCCCCATGTCCGCGGCACGGATCAGAAGCTCCATTATCCCGGTATCCTCCCGCGCTTGCTTCGCCAGGGGACCGCCCAGCAAAGCCTGTCCGTGCCGAAGCGTCGCCAGCCAGTTACCGGCTGCCAGTTCGCTCAACAGGAACCGCTCATGTCGCTGCAGGTCGTCCGGCTGGCAGAGCAAGGCCGCCTCCAGCGCCGCTCGACGGCCGCCGTCCTGGCCCTCCTGCGCCCGAATGTCAGCCAGTTGCTTCCAGAGCTCCGGGTCGGCCGCATCCCAACTCAGCAGACGCAGCGCCACCTGGGCGGCACGCGCGGCCCGCCCCTCCCGGATGAGCAGGCTCAGGTCCAGGCGCCGGAAACGGAGGTCATCGGGAAACCGCACGATTCCGTCGTCCACGAGCAGTCGGCACAGCCTCCAATCCCGCAGTTCCACCGCCACCCGGGCGTAGAGCGCCAGCCACTCGGCATCCGATTCCCCGCGTCCCACGAACCGTCCCAGCACGGACGCCGCCCGATCCCAGCGTTGCTGCCGCACATACACCTGGGCGAGTCCTTTCCTTGCTTCGTTCAGCTCCTCATCCATCTCCAGGGCCCGGCGATAGGACCCCGCGGCGGCATCCAGCTCATCTGCCCGGAGTCGGGCGTGCCCCAGCAGCAGGTGGCGCAGGGCGTGATCTTCCCCGTCGTAAGCGCTCAGCGCGCGGACCGCTCTGCCCGGCTCGCCCGATGCCAGCGCCTCCCGGGCCGTGTCAAGAACGACGGCCAGCTCCGGGGGCACGGTGGCGGGGGCCTCCCCGCCGGCCAGCGGGCGGCCCGGGACGGCGGCCGTCAGACAGAGCAGGGCAAGGATGGCACGGATCGTCTTCGCCGTTCTCACTCGAGCCTCCACACCAGCGTAAGCCGCACCGCGGAGACCACCGGGCGGCCTTCCCGCCGGGCTGGCTGAAACCGAAGGGCCCGGCACACGCGCTGTGCGGCCTGGTCGAAAACCTGAGGCGGTGTGCTGCTCAAGACCTCCACGGCCGTCACATCGCCCTGAGCGCTCACCTGCAGGCGCACCTCCGTCTGCCCCGTGATGGACTTCAGCCGGGCCCGGTAGGGGTAATAGGCGGAGAGGTCCGGCGGACGAATCAGCACCGGCTCGCTCGATGCCGGCCCGGTCCCCGCCCCGTCCGAGTCCCTGCTCCAGAGGGCGGCCACCAGTGACAGCCTCGAGGGCGCGCCGGCCTCAGGCTGATAGAGCGGGACTTCCAGGTCGCCCTCCGGAGCCACCTCCGAAGTGTCGGGAAGCGATAACTCGGGCATCGAGACCGGAGTCTTCATGGACGGCATGGCGGGGGGGGCCGGCTGCGACAGGCTGACCTCCGCCGGCCGCGAGCGCCGCGGCTGCGCGGCCTGGCGCGGGGCGCGCTCCATGGCCGGTTCCTCGGGGGGCGGCACCCGCGTGACCCGCAACGGGTAAGCCCGCACAGGCCCGCGCTCCTCCGCGGCGATGCCGGCGCTCCACGAGGCCAGGTAGAGCATCAGCGCGCCGTTCAGAACGAGCGCCACAAGAGCGGCCGCAGCGTGCCGGACCCACGTCCTGCGGGCGGTGTCCTTCCGACCGGTCTGGCTCCCCGATTGCACGGACTTCACTCCCTGATAGCGGCCACGTCCACCGACTCCGCGCCGGCGCTCCGGCAGGTATCCAGCACACGCAACAGCAGACCCGTGGGCACCTCTCTGTCCGCCTGGATCACCACGCGGGCGACGCCGGCGCCCCGCAGCGCGCGCCGGACGGCCGCCCCCTCGTCCGGGGCAATGGTCCGGCCGGCCACGTGCACCGTGCCCGACCTGGTGATGGCGACGGGCAGGTAACGGGTCGTCACGGGCCGGGCGCTCTCACTGGCGGGGCGATTGACCACCACCCCCGCATCCTGCACGAAGCTGGTCGAGACGATGTAGAAGATCAGCAGGATGAAGACCATGTCGATCAGCGGCGCCATCTCGATGGTGGTCGCCTTGCCCTTGTGCCGCCGGCCCGTCAGGATCCCTCTACGCATGGCCCTCCCCCCTGCCGCGCCGCGTCGGCCATTCTGGTCAGGTAACTCACCCTCTCCATCCTTCGCAGCAGCACCCGCTCCGCCAGGAGTCCGGGCGCCGCCACGGTCAAGCCGTACTGGGTGGTCAGCAGCGCCTCGCTGATGCCCTGGCTCATCTGCACCAGGTAGCCGCCCCGAAGTATGCTCTCAAAGGTGCCGATCATCCCCGTCACGGTCCCCAGCAGCCCCAGAAGCGGAGCGATCAGGATGCAGGCCCGGATAAGTCCCATGCGCCGCAGCCCGGCGACCTCCGGGCCTCCGCCCGCGCGCAGGTCCTCCGGCACTGCCCCACAGCGCAGCGCCCGCAGGTGGGTTCCGGTCGCCCAGAAACGCTCCACCACCAGGAAGGCCAGCAGCAACGCCACGGCCGTCAGGGCGAGCATCACCGGCCCGCCCGCCCACAGCCATGCCATGACCTCATTCAGCACGGTCTTCCCCCTCGTGATGCTCCAGCCCGAAAACCTGGATCGCGTCGTACTCCAGCATGGCCTCCCGTCGCTCCACCCAGCGCTGCAGCCAGGCATGAATCAGCAGCAGCGGTATCGCCACAATCAGCCCCAGTTGCGTGGTTATGAGCGCCTCCGAGATGCCGCCCGAAAGCAGCCGCGGGTTGCCGGTACCGGCGGCCGAGATCGTGTTGAACGTGGCGATCATGCCGGAGACCGTGCCCAGCAGACCCAGCAGCGGCGCCACGGCGGCCAGCGCCGCCAGGAAGGAGAGGGACCGCTCCATTCTGGGCGCCTCCGCCAGCAGGGCCGACTCCATGGCCGTCTCGCGCTCCTGCTCCGATTTGCCCCGTGCCTCCAGGCCCGCCGCCATGACGCGCGCCGTCGGACCCCGCGCCCCGGACAGCGCATCGCGCGCGCCCTCTACGTCGCCGCCCTCCAGCCGCTCGAGCACCTCTCGGATAGCTGCCGGGGACCTCCGCGTTGACAGAAGGTAGCCCAGGCGCTCCAGCACCAGAAGCATGCCCAGGACGGCCACGAAGATGATGGGATACACGAACATGCCGCCGGCCTTCAGCCACGAGCGGACGCTTTTCCGTTCTTGCGGGGGGCGGTCGCGCAGGGCCCCGTCAACGTCCACGGGCAGCCGGTTCAGGCTCCCCCCGGCCGCCGCCCGCAGGTTGGCCATCTGCTCCTCGTCCAGGTAGGGACCCGCCACGAGCGGCGTGTCTACACCATCGGTCCGCAGGAGTCCGCAGCTCTCCCGGCTCGGGCCGCATGCGTACGCCGCGAATGCACCCAGGCGCAGCACCGGCAGCTCCCGGGCGGCGCCGTCCCGCCCGATTACCCACTGCTTCTGCACGCGGACCTCGCCCGCCTCGGCCAGCTCCTCGATCCCCCGGGTGAGGACGGAGCGGAGCTCGCCTTCCAGTTCTCCCAGGGGCCTGGACGCGTCGGCCTGTTCGTCCAGGGCCCCGAAAGCGCGGGAAATCAAGGTCCGCCTCTGCTCTTCAAGGACCCGCCTCCGCTCCCGGACAGCGGGAATGGTCTCCCGCAGGCTTTTCAGGGCTTTGTTGACCCTCCCGGCCCGCTCCCGGGCCGTGTCCAGTCGATCGTAGGCAGCCTGGAGCTCGGCGGCAAGGGCCTTTCGCTCCGCCAGCCGGCGCTGGCGCGCCTCTTCCAGCGCTGCCTCGGCCGCCTCCCTGGCCTCCCTGGCGCGCGAGAGGAGCGTTGCCGAATCCGCCTCCGAGGAACCTCCACCCAGGGCCGCCGGCCCATACACCATCGCAGCCAGGGCGACCAGCAGGGCACATGCTGTCAGGGGCTTGCGAACCTTCACCGCGCCTCCAGATGCTCCACGGGGAGGGAAACCCACTCGGGGGCCGCCCTTCCCTCGGCGATGTCGAAGGCCCTGGCGATGGCGTCGAAAGACGCGGGCAACGCGGCGGGGTGCAGGCGCAACCGCCCCCCTTCCACCGTTGCCGTGCCTCCCCGGTCACCGGACAGAGACATCCACCAGGCGCCCACGCCCCCTATGCGCAGCAGTTTGACCGCCGTCTGCTCTCCGTCCACGGAGACGTTCACAAGTTCGACGCCGGAGGATTCGGCCCGACGCATGGCGCCCTGCATCCGTTGCACCACTGCCAGGAGGGGACCGTCACCGCCCCCGTCGTCCGTCGCCCGGCGCGGCACGAACCCGGGAGGAGTCCGGTTCGAAAGCTCCTGCAGGCGGTCGTTCGCCTCCGCCGCAAGCCGGTCGAGCATATCACGGACGGCCTGAACGTCGTCCGCCGCATCGTCGCGGGCCTTCACCTCCTGCTGAAGCGCTTCCAGCTCGTCCTGCGCTTCTGCTGCATCCTCGTCCAGTTGGTCTGCCCGCCGTCGGATGGTGTCGCGCAGGAGTTCAAGCCGCTGCCTCTCCATTCGCCAGTCCTGCTCCTCCGCAAGTAGCCGCGCCCGCGCATCGTCGGCTGCCCTGAGCTCGGCCAGCACCTGCCGGGGCAGTTCCTCGGAGGGCTGCCGCTCCTGGCCAACGCCGAGGGCGGCCACGGCCATCAGGAACGCCACCGCCCGCATCCATCCGTCCCGCACAAGCATCTCATCCCCCATGGCCAGGGTATCGAGCTTCCGACCCGTTCTGCACGGGCGGCTTCTGGAACTCCACCCAGACGCCGTAGTTCATGCCGCCGGCGCCCGGAGGGTGCGGCACCTGCACCTGGTAGTCACGAATGCCCGGGTCCTCCATTATCGCTTTGAGCCGGACCGCCGCCTCCCCGGCGGCAGTGGGAGTGCTCGCGGGCGAGACACACCCGACCGCTCCCACGATGGTCGCGGCCACGATCAGGCACCATTGTCTGCGCGTCATCACACACCCCGCTGGCGCATTCCGGAACCGGGTGAGCAGGACCGTCAGAACTCCAGGGCCAGGCCCACCTTGAACTTCCTGCCCTCGTTGGGGTAACCCGCCACTGTGGAGTACTCCCGGTCCGTGATGTTGTCCACGCCGGCGTACAGCCGGTGCTGCTTCTGACCGCCGAAGTAGTAGCTGACCACCGCGTTCAACTCGGTGAAGCTGCCCAGGTGAGCCGGCGGCGCCCCGGAGGGCAGATAGCGTTCGTTCTCATAGGGCGACACGTGCTTGGTGAACATGCTGATGTCGAAGTCGCCCACCAGGTACGAGAAGCCGCCGCCCAGGATTACGTCCGGCACCTCGCGGTCTTCAACCCAGTCGCCCTCCTTCTCGCGCCGGGTCTGCATGACCACGGCGTTGAAGAAGGCCTGCAGACCATTGTCGAATCGTTTGGTTCGAGCGTCAAGCTCAAGCCCGTAGTTCTCCCGGTCCGCATTCTCGTAGAGCACGAACTCCGCCTCGTCGACGATGACCTTGTCGCTGGTCGTCAGCGGGGCATCGCGCTGGTCCACGTAGAAGGCGGTCAGGGCCACCTCTCCGAAGCCATCCCACGCCCGCTTGATGCCCAGGTCGTATTTCAGGCGCGTCTCGTCGCCGGGTTTCTCCAGGTCGGCGTTCAGCAGGCCGGGCCGGGCCGCGATCTCCCCGCACGCCACGTTGCCGTGGAGCGAAAGAGCGTCGGTAAGCTGGTACGACCCACCCACGCTGACGGTCTGCAGGGGGTCCTCCCACTCGTTGGTGACCTGCACCGACTTGATGCCCCGCGCGCTGCCCTCCACGTTGAAGCCGCCGAACTCGTGGACGTACGTCCGGCTGTAGCGGTATCCGGCGTTCAGCTTCAGGCGACCGAAGTCGTGCTCATCCACCACTGCCCCCGCGTAGGTCTCCAGGTCGCCGGGATTGCCGACGTAGAACCGTTTGCCGGTCGGCGTCTTCCAGCGGTTGTACATGCCGCTGAACCGCAGGATGTTCTCCTCGCTCAGGTGCAGGCTCTGGATGGCCCGGAGGCCGTACTCGTAGTCCTCCTCCAGCCAGTCGGGTTCCCCCTTGCGGTGGCCGTGGAACCGCCTCTTGCCGTAATTGGCGATCACTTCCGTGGAGGAGCGGTCGTGGGGGTGGTAGAGCCCTTTAACGATCACGTAGTAATACCGCATGGGGTCGAAGCTGTCTTCGCGCGTCTGAAACGTCGAACTCGCCGGCGGCTCGGCCAGCTTGAGCTGACGCTCCCCCCGCATGTGCAGGGCCGTGAGGGTCAGGTCAAAGTCCGGACTCACGGGCACCGAGAGCCGGCCGTAGAAGTCCGCCATGTTCTCCCGCGCGTTCATGTTGTTGGGCCCGTCGGTGTGGTAGAAACCGGCGCCCAGCGCGTAGGACAGTCCCTCCAGCGTCTGTCCGTGGCTGACGTGGGTCCTCAGCATGTTATCCGTGCCAAACTCGGTGCGCACGCGCGTCGCGGGCTCGACGTAGGTCCGGGGCACGATGTTGATCAGACCCACCATGCCACCGGGGCTCAGCAGCAGCGACCCGCTGGAACGCAGCACTTCGAGGCGCTCCGCGTTGGCCGCGTCGAAGAAAAACGTCGTCTCGTGGAACTCCCGGAACCACGCGCCGTCAATGAGAAACTCCGGATACGGATACCGCTGGCCGCGCACGGAGAAGAACTGCTTGATATTGCGGCCACGTGTCTCGGTCCAGGCGCCGGGCACGTACTTGAGCGCATCCTGGACGGTGTAGGCGTTCAGCCATTCGATCTCTTCCTGGCCGACGATGCTCGTGGCCGTGTCCAGGCCGGGCGACTCGCTCAGGGGCCGTTCCACCAGGTCGCGGGGAGGCAGCCCCTCGAACACGGAACGTTCGCCCTTCTCCACCGAAGCCTCCTTGCCGATTATGGTCACCTCCTCGGTGGGCTGGCCGGCCTCCTCGGCCGCCGCCGCGCCGCCCTCCGCGCCCCGAACCGTCCCACACCAGATACCCAACGCAACAAAACATGCCGTCCACGCAACCGCCCTGCCGACACCCGGGTGCATCGACTGCTCCCTCGATTGGGGAATCTGTGAATCGTTCATCTCACTCGTTTCCATGCGCTTTCGGCCTCCCGATCGCGCCCCGGTCCGCCTGCCATGTGCCCTGACTCACGAACGGAGTTCCTCCGGCAGAACGATGGCCAGCATGGAACCCTGGCCGGTCTTGAGGTAACCCGTTCGGCGGGTGGTGACGAAGGGATCGCAGGACTTGACGCCGGGCATCTCCCAGACGGTCCTGCCGGTGCGCGCATCGAGCGCCACCAGCCGGCCGCCCTTCCCGGTGTCCACGAATCGCACCGTTCCCCGGTCCGCCGTCAGCGCGCCGCATCCGTCCGCCGGGAACTTCCACAGGGGCTGACCGGTGCTTCCGTCGAGGGCCAGCACCTGCTCACCGCGCACGTACACCGCACCGCCGGCGGGCAGCAGGCGGGACGCCCTGCCGACACGCCGGCGCCAGACGGTCCTGCCGGTGGCCAGGTCCACGCAGCATACCGCGGCGCGGGGTGAGTAGTGGCGTTGCACCAGGTAGGCCCTGCCGGCCGCCGCGGCCAGCAGCGGACCCGCCACGGCGCCGGTGCCTCCCTCGACGTCCCGGCGCCAGAGCCTTTCACCCGTGGCCGCCCGGAACCCGTGCAGCGCCCCTCCCGTGGCGACCAGGAGCCGGGCGCCGTCTCGAACCGGGCGCGACAGAGCTCCCTCGCCCGCAACCCTGCGCCGCCAGACCACACGACCCGTCCGCGCCTCCAACACCAGGATCAACTCGCCGGCCGTCCAGCATAGCCGCTCCCCGTCCAGCGGCAGGGGGCGCGCACCGCCGGTCGCCTCCGAGCTCACGGGCGCTTCACGCCGCCACAGCACCCGGCCGCTTTCGCAGTCCATCGCCACCAGCTCGACCCGGCCATTCGCGGTTGCCCGGAGGGCGTAGAGCCCCACGGCGTCCGCTGCGAGATAGCCGATGTACGCTTCTGCGCTCTGCCACAGCTTCTGCCCCGAGGTCGCGTCGAACGCACAGACCCGGGGCGCGTCGCCCTCCTCGCACAGCGCAAACAGCCTGTGGCCGGCCACCGTGAACTCGTATGCCGGCGACCGGGGCCGGGTGCGCAGTCCCGACAGCGTCCACCTTCGCACCGGCCGACGGGCCGCGTCCTCGGGCGCCGCCGAATCCGGCCGCATCAGCGGCCACAGCGCACACACCACCAGGACGAAAGCGGCCAGCGCGGCCCCCACCTTCACAACACGCCGCCGGAACAAACGGGGGCGGGCCCTGCGCACCTCACCGCGAAGGGCCGGCCACATGCCCTCCTCGAAATCCGGGGGCGCCGCCGACATCCGCAACAGGGCCGTCAGAAGCTCATATCGACGGGCAAGCGCCCTGCACTCCCCGCAGGAGTGCAGATGCTCCGCCACCGCCGCCTGCTGCCACGCAGAGAGCCCTTCCAGCGCGAACAGCTCCAGCATCTGTCGGACCTTCTGGCAATCCATGGCGCACCTATCGCTTCCGGGGCATCTTGTACCGTATACGGAGAAGGGGCCGGATTCGGGACATCCGAACGGCCAGGAAAGGGCAGAATCAGTCGCCGGAACGGGGATTTCGCGCGCTCACGGCGTGCCGGTCCATCCGGGTGGAAGCCCCGTCCGGGCCGAAGAAGAGGCGTCTGAGCCTGCGCAGGCCGCGCTGGGCGCGTTTTTTCGCCGCCTCCTCGGAGATGCCCAATGCCTCGCCGATCCGGCGGAAGGCAAGCCCGTGGATGACCCGCAGCTTCAGCACCGCCTGCTGGCCGGACGGCAGTTTTCCCAGCAGCTCCTTCATGCCAAGGCGCCGGACAGGACCGCTGCCCTCCGCGCGGGCGGGCGCGCGGGCGGGAAGGGTCGCGCCCCCGGACGCGACCTCGGGCGCTCGCCGGCGCCTGCGCAGCTCGTCCCTGCACAGGTTACGCAGGATGGCGTAGAACCAGGGGGCAAAGGGACGGGATGCATCGTAGGCGTCACGGCTCCGGACCGCCCGCAGGAACGCCTCCTGCACGACGTCCTCGGCGGCTGCCCCGTCGCCGAGAATATCCTCCGCCACGACGCGCGCCGGGCCGGCGAACCGGTAGAATATCTGCCGGAAGGCATCCTCATCCAGTCTGCGCTGGAAAGCCTCCATCAGACCTTCGTCGCTCTGTGGCGGATCGGTGGCCATTTCCAGGAGGGAAGGCAAAGAAAGGCTTGCTAAATGGAAGTTCACGTTTCTGCAACATGCCGCTGAACGCCTCTGGACTGCGGCGTCTCGGCGGCGCTTTCAACTGCCGGAGCCTTGGCGCCGGTGCTGCGCACGGCGTCGCAACGAAAACACCGGGCGGCAAGCCGCCCCAACGGCAAAGCCTTTCGACAGGCTCAAGGCCCTGAGCAAAGTCGAAGGGCGGTGGCAAGCCACCGCATTCCAGGAAAAACCGACACAACGGCCCCTTCCTGCGCAAGACCCCCGCGATGTTGCACCGGTGTGAATTCCTGTTTCAAGCGCCGCGGGCCTCAAACGCAGGCTTTCAAATCACTGAGAGTCTAACGGGCGGGGGTTTCGCGTGCAAACGGCGCATCCCCGGAAAGCCGCTGCAATAGACACGTCGATGTGCTATCATCCTGGCGGAATCGTCTCCCGGCGAGGCTTACACAATGGGTGATAAGGAAAAGTGTTCCCCGGACTACCCTCGGCAACCCGCGGAGCGGCCGGACGACGGGGAGCAGCGCTCCCCTCGAGATGCCGAAACGGTCCGGCCCACCGAACGTGCCGGTGACCAGACGGACGTGACCACCGTGCGTGCTATCTGGGCAGACACCATCAAGGGGGAGATGGGTCCCAGGGAGACCGTAAAGGCCACCCTGGAGAGGGACGTGGCCCGGGCGGAGGCGCCGGTGCCGGAGAACCTGGATGACTACGAGCTGCTGGGGGTGATGGGCAGGGGCGGTATGGGAGTGGTCTACCGGGCGCGGCAGAGGTCGCTGGACCGCGAGGTGGCCCTGAAGAGGTTCCATTCCCGGGGTGAAGAAGCGGAGGACGCGACCTACCGGACCATGTTTGCGTCCGAAGCCGTGGTCACAGGCAACCTGGACCATCCCAATATCGTGCCCATTCACTCCCTGGAAAAGGGCGCCGGGGGCCCCAGCTTCTACACCATGAAGTGCGTCCGGGGCCGCCCCTGGGAGGACCTCATCGACCGGATGTCCCTCCAGGAGAACCTGGAGACACTCCTGCGCGTCTGCGACGCGATGGCGTTCGCTCATTCCCGCGGGATCATACACCGCGACCTGAAACCCGAGAACGTCATGCTGGGCGAGTACGGGGAAGTGCTCGTCATGGACTGGGGACTGGCGGCCTCGGTGGAAAAGGGAGCCAAGGCCGAGCACATCGAGACCACCCACCAGCAGGGCGGAACCCCCGCCTACATGGCGCCCGAACAGGCCCTCAACGACCGGCTGCGCATCGGGAAGAGCAGCGATATCTACCTGCTGGGAGCCATACTGTTCAGGATCGTCGCCGGTCGCCCGCCCCACGACGGGAAGGACGTCCTCGACTGCCTGCGCAACGCGGCCAAGAACAAAATCGTGCAGGCCCCCCGGACCGGGGAGCTTATGGACATCGCCCGGAAAGCCATGAGCACTCAACAGCGGGACCGGCACCCCACCGTCGAGAGCTTTCGCGGCGACATCCGGGATTACCTGAACCACCAGGAGAGCGTGGCGCTGGCGCACAACGCCAGGGCGGACCTGGAAGCGGCGGAACGCGGCGGAGATTATGAGAAGTTCTCCCGTGCAGTGTTCGGCCTGGAGCAGGCCCTCTCCCTGTGGCAGGACAACGAAGATGCGGCCGACCTGCTGGGACGGGCCCGGGATTCCTACGCGCGCGCCGCCTTCCAGAACGGCGACCTGGAACTGGCCCTCTCCGTGGTTGACGACGATGTCTCCCCGGGGCTGCGCGAGCAGATCGAGTCCGCCCTCGAAGAGCGTCGGCGGCGGAAGCGGGCCCTCCGGGCGCTCAAGTGGAGCATACTGGGGCTGACGGCCGCACTGGTGGTCTCGCTGACCGTCGGCTTCCTGTGGGTGGGCAGCGAGCGAAATCGCGCGCTCCGTGAGAGCTATTTCGCCACCGTGGGGCTGGCCGCCCTCAAGACACAGGAGCATCAATTTGCCGAGGCCCGCCGGCTGCTGGCGTCCTGCCACCCCCCGCTGCGCCGCTGGGAGTGGGGCTTCCTGCGCCGGCTGGGCGAACTGGACATGCTCACCTTCTGCGGTCACGCCGCAGAGGTCGAGGCTCTGTGCATCTCGCCGGATGGGAAGCTGGCCGCCTCCGGCGACTGGGCCGGCGCCGTCAGGCTGTGGGACCCCGACACGGGTGCAGTGGTCAGAACGCTCCAGGCGCACGAGGACGCGGTCACCGATCTGGCCTTCTCCCCCGACGGCGCACAGCTTGTCTCCGCCGGCGATGACGGAACAGTCAAGCTCTGGAATGTCAGCGAAGGTGCGCTCCGCGCAACGCTGTGTGAACTGCCGAACGAGGTCTGGTCCGCGGCATTCTCGCCCACCGGCAGGTGGCTGGCCGCAGGCGCAATGGACGGCACGCTGCACGTGTGGGAGCTTCCGGACTGCCGCGAGGTCCTCGCGCACAACGCCGGCGCCGGCATCACCGCCGTGGCCTTCTCGCCGGGAGGACGGCTGGCGTACGCCCGGGGCAAGGTCGAAGATACCGCCCACCTTACCGTCCTCCAGCCGCAGACGTGGGAGCCGGTGTTCAGCGTACCCCTGCACCGCAAACACATCAACGAGCTGGCCTACTCACCCGACGGGAAACTGATCGCCACGGCCTCGTGGGACGGAACGGCGAAGCTGGTTCACGCCGTCAACGGGCGGCCCTTCGCTCAACTGCCCCACGGCGGCGCGGTCTTCGGGGCGGCCTTCTCCCCGGACGGGGCATACCTCGCCTCGGCTGCCGAAGACCACCTGGTGCGGGTGTGGCAGGTCCGCGAGCCGAAGCTCTTCAAGACCTTTGCCGGCCACTCGGGCCCGGTCGGCGCGGCGGCGTTCCTGCCCGACGGCAAGCGGGTCATCTCCTGCAGCCTGGACGCCACGGTCAAGGTCTGGGACATGGGCGCCGACAGCAGCGGCGCGACGGTGATGGGCGGCCACGAGGGCACCGTGGCCGGCCTGGCGTTCTCACCCGTTGCGCCCCTGGTAGCGTCCGCAGGTCAGGACGGGACCGTGCGGCTCTGGGACCTCCGCACGGGGCAGGTCCGGCGGGTCCTCGATACCGATGGAGGGGCCGCAAATGACGTGGCCTTCTCTGGCGACGGCCAGACGCTCGCCGCCGCCTGCTGGGACGGCGCGGTCCGCGTGTGGGAGGTGGAAAGCGGCGCGCTGCTTCACCGCTTCGGCGCCGGCGACCGGGTGGTCAGGTGCGTGGACTTCTCACCGGCGGACGGACTCCTGGCGGCCGGGAGCTGGGACGGCGCGGTGCGTGTCTGGCGCCCCGAATCGCAAGAACTGGTGCACACGCTCCAGCTCTCCACCGTCGCCATCCAGTCGGTGGCTTTCTCCCCCGAGGCCGGCCACCTGGCCGCCGGCGGTCGAGACCAGCTCGTCCACGTCTGCGACCTGGCAACCGGGCGCGAAACCGCCACGCTCAAGGGTCACACGGGATGGGTCCGATCGGTGGACTACTCTCCCGACGGACGCCTGCTGGTTTCCGCGGGGGACGACAACGTGATCAAGCTCTGGCGGGTCGACGGCTACGAGCATGCGGCCGATCTGAAAGGCCACGCCAAGTGGGTCAAGTCCGTGACTTTCTGGCCCGACGGGCAGAGGCTTGCATCGGCGGACGACGACGGCACTGTCAAGGTATGGGCCGTGGCCGCTGGGCGCGATCTGATCGGCTGGACGGCGCATCGGGGGACGTGCTGGTCCGTCGCGGTCTCACCGGACGGCAGAACGGTCGGTTCGGCCGGTGCGGACGGCTTCGTCAAGATATGGCGCGCCGCCAACCGGCAGGACCCGCCGGAGGCGCGGAGCCCTTGACAGCTCCCATTGCATGGCGTATTCTCGCCGCCGGCGGGAGCGGTTCCCGGGGACTGACCGGCGCCACGACGTTCTTGAAAACGCGGCCGCGACATGCACACAACCGGCGAGAGCATTCTCTCCTTCTACGCGGAGAGGCGCATGAACGTGAGACAGCTATCCCGGAGGACGGCGTTGGTGGCTTTTACGGCGGTCGCCTTGCTCTCCACCGTCAGAGACCTTCGAGCGGATGAGGACGCGGCGTCGGAGCCTCCGGCCGAGGGCCGCGTGATGGTCCTCGATGTCTCCATCGAAGGGAACACGGTGCTCTGCCCCGAAGAGCTGCGGTGGTTCGCGCTTCAGTATGAGGGGCGGAGCCTGACCGTGGCCGAGATGCAGGCGATGGCCCGGGAACTGCGCGACCGCTACGTCTCGCGGGGCTATGCCACCACGCAGGTCATCGTTCCGACGCAGGAGGTTGTTGACGGTGTGCTGGAGGTCGAGGTCCTCGAGGGCCGGGTGGGACGCGTCGAGGTGACGGACAACGCCTGGTTTTCCGCCGAGAACTACCTGCCCTACCTTCCGGCGGAGAACGAGCTGCTGAACATGAACGAGCTCAGGGACGGGCTGCGTCATCTGAATCGGCACCCGGACAGGCAGGGGAGAGCCGTGCTGGCGGCGGGCCAGGAGCCCGGCACCACCGACATCAAGCTGCACGCCAGGGAAGACCACCCGTTTCATTTCTCACTCCGATACGACAACGAGGGAACGCCGGACACGCCGCGCTCGCGCACCTACCTGACGGTGCAGCACGACAACCTGTTCGGCCGAAGCCAGGTGGGCCTGTTCCAGTTCGGCACGGCGCCCGGTGACAACGATAAGGTGCGGCAGTACGCCGGTACCTACTACGTTCCTCTGGCGCCGCTGGGCGGGCCGGTCGGCCACTCCGTGACGGCCTACGCGGGCTACAGCCGCAGCGCCACCGAGACGATCCTCAACGCCTTCTCGCTGTCGGGCCGGGGCACGGTGCTCGGCGCCCAATACACCCTTCCCCTGCCGGATGCGCTCTCCTTCCACCAGCATCTCAGCCTCGGTGCGGAGTATCAAGAGATCAAAGACGACATCGGTTTCGGCGGCGCGGGACTGAAAAACACGGTGCACACCCTACCCCTGCGGGCGCGCTGGAGCGCCACGCGGAGGCACGATGACGGGCTCACCAGCCTCTCCGCCGGCGTCCGATGGCAGAGGGACGAGCTGTACCGGGACTTCGACCAGGGTGACTACGAGCAGTCCCGCGCGGGCGCCGACACGGATTTTCTCGCCTGGACGCTGGCCGCGGAAAGGCTCCAGCACATCGGTGCCGGCTGGACGGCCTCCGCCTCCGCCGCCGGGCAACTGAGCAATGACCGGCTGCTTCCCAGCCAGCAGTTCGGCCTCGGCGGCCGCGATACCGTGCGCGGGTATCGAACCCGGATCGTGACGGCGGACGAGGCGCTCAACGTTCGCGGCGAGCTGCGCACCCCCGTCCTGCCGCCGGTCCTGCCCGAGGACGCGCGGGAACAGACGCAGTTGCTGGCTTTCCTGGACTACGGGTGGGGCAACAACCGCAACGCCCGCCCCGGCGAGATGGACACGGAGAATCTGCTGGGGGTGGGACTGGGCACGCGGCTGGGCCTGTTCGACGGTGCCCTGACGGGGCGCGTGGACGTTGCCTGGGCGCTGGCCGACATCGGCGCCACAGACCACAACGAAAAAGGCGACTGCGTCGTCCACCTGGGTTTCGAATGGCGCTATTGAGGATAAAGGGGCGCATCATGGGAACTGCACAGCGAGGGGGGGCGGCGGCCAGTCCGTGTCGGCGCCGCGCAGGCGTGTCGTCATTTCTGCGGGGCCTGGCGCTTCTGTCTCTGCTGGCAGCGCGCGTGACCGTCGCCCTGCCCGCCGGAGAGGAAGTTGTCTCCGGTCGGGCGGAGTTCCAGCGCTCGGGGGCGCGACTGGACATCCTGCAGGGAACGGACAGGGCCATCATCAACTACACGGATTTCTCCATCGGCGCCTCGGAGACCGTAAACTTCCTCCAGCCGGGCGCGAATGCCGCGGCGCTGAACCGCGTCCCACACGGGCCCATCTCCACCATCGCCGGCCGCCTGACCGCCAACGGCAGGATCATGCTCATCAACCCGTCCGGCGTTGTCTTCACGGACAGCGCCACGGTTTCGGTGCACGGCCTGATCGCGTCGGCGCTGGACATCGCGGACCAGGATTTCCTGCTCGACAACTACGTCTTCAGCGACGGAGCCACAGGAGCCGCCGTCGTGAACGAGGGAGAGATCGTGACGGACGCCGGCGGCCGGGTTTTCCTGGTGGCCCCGGAGGTCGTGAACGCCGGCACGATTGACGCGCCCGATGGCGAGGTGGGGCTGCTGGCGGGCTCGCAGGTCTACCTGACGGACGATCCGTTCGGGCACGTCGTCTTTGAGGTGCCGCAATCGGCGGGTGAGGCCCGCAACCAGGGCTCAATCACAAGCCGGACCGGACGGATCGACCTCTACGGCGCCGTCGTCAACCAGGACGGCGTGGTGGCCGCCGACGGGATCGAGACGGACGGCGGGCGTATCCGGCTGGTCGCCTCGGACACGGCCCGCCTGGGACCCGGCAGCGCCACGACGGCGCGCAGTGAAGCCGGGCGGGGCGGAGAAGTGCGCGTCCATGCCGACAGGGTCGGGCTGGACGCGGCGACGCTCGATGTCTCGGGCGCTGCGGGCGGCGGAGTCGCGCTGATCGGCGGGGACTATGGGGGGCAGGGCGACCTGGCCCCCGCCTCGCGCACCATCGTCGGCAGGGGCTCCACGATCTGCGCCGATGCCGACGAAGCCGGGGACGGGGGCAACGTGATCGTGTGGGCCGAGCAGAACACCGCTTTCCACGGTGTGGTCAGCGCACGGGGCGGCGCCGAGGGCGGGGACGGCGGATTCGCCGAAGTGTCCGGCGGGGAGTCACTCGCCTATGCCGGCAGCGCGGACCTCGGAGCACCCCGTGGCAGAAAAGGTACGCTGCTGCTCGACCCGAAGAACATTTCTGTCCAAAGCAGTGGGGACGCACGGACAGCAGAAGTCGACGAGTACCTGGACAGTTCCGCTGAGGATGCTTACATCTCCCCCGACACAATAGTGACCGCCCTGCGGAGCGCGGATGTTCGCCTGGCCGCCAACACAGACATTGTCGTGGAGGAGAAGATCGATGCGACCGGCCTGGGCACGTCGGGTGCACTGAATTTCTACGCCGGCAGGGGAGTTATTCTGAACGCCGACGTGCTGCTGGTCGGCCCGTTCTCTGCCACCGCCAACCACGGGAACGCCCTGCCCGAGTACCGGGATGCCGGGGCCGCCCGGTTCTACATGGCGCCGGGCACCCACCTGAACGCCAGCCGGGTCACCGGCAAAATGGACGGCGGGGGGAGTCCGGGCGACACCGTCATCGAGAACATCACCGTGGACGCCGACGCGGACTTCGACAACCACGGCAACGGCACGATCTACGTCAACGGCACGGTGCAGGCCCCCGGGGGATTTGACCTGCAGGGCGACCCGCTGCTCAACGGCGGGATCGTGGTCACGGGCAACGTTCAGACCGGAGGAGGCGGCATCACCATGGACGCCGGCGGGACCGTCAACATACCCGGCCACATCGAAACCACCGGGGGGAGCATCTACCTCAAGGGGGCCGAGATAGGGCACGGCATGGCCATGGAGCTCACCAGCATGGTCAGCACGGGGACGGGCTCCATCGAGCTGATCTCGATGGTCGGGGACGTGACGGCGGGCGCGATCTCCGGCGAGGGCCGGGTCACGATCGATTCGGCGAACGCCATTCTCCCCGGGCCCGGCGGTCCTGACGTCACAGGGGCAGACATCGAGTTGATCGCGGATACCGGGATCGGCGGCTCCCAGAGCCCGCTGCAGATCGACGCGGACCGGCTGGCCGCCGGGACCCGCACGGGCGCCATCTACCTGGAAGATTCCCCGGACGCCCTGGAAGTGACGGCGCTCAACTCCACCGTCGGCCTGAGCATCAATGAATCGGGCGAAACCCCCAACGGTGACCACATCCACCTGACCGCGGCCGGGCCGGTAACCGTCACCGCACCGGTGACTAACCTGGCCGGCGGGGATGTGGGCTTCGTCGTCCCCGAACTGCCCGGCGAGTCCCGCGGCATCAAAATCAGTGCCCACGTCACCGCCACAGGCGGGGGCGACATACAGTTCCAGCCCGGCGGCGACTTCCTCATGGGCGCAGACGTCACTGCCGAGGATGGCGACATCGGCATCTGGCCCGCCGGTCCCCAGCCCACAATACTCATCGCGGGGGCCCTGAGCACACAGGGCAACGACCTGATCGTGCGCGGCTACGATGTCATCGTTGACGGCAACGGGCTGGTCCATAACCAGGGGGCCGGCTACACGGACATCGCCGCCGACCACAACCTGATGGTCCAGGGTGAGGTCCGTGCCGACCACGGCACCCTCGTCATGCAGAGCTACGGCCTCACCACCGTCAGCGGCCTTGTCTCCGTTTTGGGTTCAGACCTGGGCCTCCACGGGGGCGAGCTGGTCATCCAGGACGGCGCGGTCATCTCCAACCCCAGCGCGGGCTCCCTCTACCTCACCGCAACCGCCGGCGACGCCGCCGTCACGGGCATACAGGGCGGCGGGCACGTCAGGGTCAAGGCCGCCGGGGCCGTACTCGATGCAGGAGAAAGCGTCACCGATATCGTGGCGCCCGACATGGAGCTGATCGCGGCCACCGGCATCGCCGAGTCCCCCGACCACGTCGAGATCGACGCCGACCGCCTGGCGGCGACCACGGAAAGCGGCGGCATATGGATCGACGACCTGGCCGGAGGCGTCCAGGTCACCACGGTCGGCGAGACGACCGGGCTGAGCGTCACCGACGGCACGGAGGACGACATCCACCTGACCGCCTTCAGCCCGCTCAACATCAGCGCCGACGTCACCGACGTGGGCGGCGGACGCATCATCCTGGGCGCCGAGGGCACCGCGCCCACCGACGACCTGACCGTGGACGCGGGCGTCACCGTCGCGGCCACCGGCGGGGGCAGCATCGAGCTGTCCGCCGGCAGCGACATCGTCCAGGGCGGCGACATCCAGGCCGAGGGCGGCGACATCCTGCTGGCCGCCAACGACCGCGTCAGCCTCAGCGGCAGCGTCGTCACCGACGAGGGCGATATCTCCATCGTGGCCCTCCAGTTCGACCCCGAGGCCGGAAGCGTCGTCAGCGCGCCCGGAGGGCAGGTGACCATCCAGGCCGCCGGCGGACAGGACGCCATCCTGGCAGCGCTCCTGGCGGAGATCGGTTCCCTGGCGGGCCAAAGCCCGGAGGAGGAGGGGGAGGAAGAAGAGGAAGAAGAGCACGAGGAGGAGGAGGAAGAGAAGGAAGAGGAAGAAGAAGTGGCCGCCGTCCCCTTCCCCCTGGCGCCCTCCCGTCTGTAGCGCAGGCGTCTCCCGTGGTATTCGCCCGGGCATTTCCCCCCCTCACAGCTATATTCTGTCCACTTTGGGTCGGTCCGGCGTCTTCCTGCCGGAGGAGGGTCTCGCCGGACCGGGGCTGCATCCTGCCGTCAGCAGATCCGTTTGTGGCACAGGCCCCCTCGGCCGTGGACCTCCCGTGCCCCGGTAACCCACCGTGTGCCAGAACTCAGAATTTGCTCTTGACACGAGGATATTGGTATGATACGATGTAGTTCCGTCGAATTTAACATTATCCGGCCCGAAGTTGCGCGGCAAGGGCCTGATCGGGCGCCGCGCAACTCGGGCCGGATGCCGGGCATCCCGCACGGAGCCACTCACCCCGCAGGGGGGCAGGCGCACCATCCCCCAACAAAAAGCCCCCCTGCCCCTCCCTTTTCCACACGTGGCCCCGCCGAGGGCAAGACGTTTCTCGTGGCAGCGGGACGACTACGCACCGCATACATCGCCGGAAATGCCAACGCCCACCATCTCACGCATGCCTCACACTGGATGGAAAATCGTGCGGGCGCACGACCTTGTGAGGGAGAAGCAAGAAGTCAAGGGAGGTGCTGGAGCCGGGAGACCGCTGGAGATACCAGCTTCGGCCTTAGCGTCGGGGCCGGGAGCAGCTTTGTGGAAACGGCACCGGCCCAGCCGAGAAGGCCCAAAGAAGGAGGCCAACCTGCCGCCGTAGAGAGGCGAGACGGCGCGTAATGTCAGGCCGCTTGCGGCAGGGAAACCTGCGACCGGACCGCAGGACCGCGGTGGCAGAACACAGCCAAACCCCTCAGCAGCGCAACATAACTGACTCACTCCTCTGGGCAGAATTGCACATCGGGCCGGAAGTACGGGTAGTAACCTTCCTCCCGGGGAGCCGGGCGGTAGGAGAAGAGGAGGTAAGCTTCCGAAATCTGGGCTGTCCTGGAGCAGAAATGCGTTAGAGCATCATCCAGATCGTACTGTTGCGAGTTAATCCATGCCTCGTCACAGTGAATGACCAGGATAAGACGCTCGTAGGGGCCGCCGTTGTAGCACTTTGAGTCCTTTTTGCCAACTATTCTACCCAGGCGATCAAGGAGTTCGCTGGTGGTCCAGCCTGCTATAAGCTGTCGGCCATCAGGGGCGCCAACGTTGTGCTCGATCACCTCTTGGTCTACCAACTCGGTTACTTCTATCCCGACGCGTCTTCCGGCACTGTCCGTGCCCACGCAGTCGGGCGGATCATCACAATGTGGCTCGACACTTCCAAGCAACGGTTCTCCGTCGGCCTGCAAAGCCTCGTTAAGCGTGAGCACAACCTCCAATTCCTTGTGGTGTTTCTCAGGCCATTCGAAGAAAGACGCGTAGCGCCGTATATCTTTGACGTTTTCGTAGAACTGATCTCCTTTGTGCGCAGAATCTTGCCCGCACTGCATGATCTCCTCCCTGCGTGTCTCCGATGACGCCACGTCTCCTTGCCTCGGCGCCGGGTTCTGTTGGCCTACTGATCAAGCCGGCGTCGCAGAGGCGGGGGGTTTGGGAGACCTCCGTGAGGAGTCCAGAGCTCGACAACTATCAGGCGCACTTCGTCACCTTGACGGACACCAATTCTCTTGGCTATTTTCATTCTCGATACTAATTCAACGATACCTTTGCGCTTGTGGCGACGACTGCCGGCGTAAAACCAACAGGGGAGTTGCACGTCGTTGATTCGTGCGACGAATGCCAACGGAGAGATGTAGTTACCGTCTTTATAGCGACGGCAGTCGCCGCGTCCGCGCCTCCCGGCGAGATTCCGCAACTCCGTATCCATGGGTAGATACCAGCCCGGAGGCTGTTTGACGGCAATATTCATCGTGCCTGGCGAGCATTGCCTAATCTGTGGGAACTCCTCCTCGTGGTCACCACATATCTGGTCCCACTGCTTCTCCGTGTGCGTGTGCCCAAGGCCGGCGACATACTCTCCAACGACAGGATATTTGGCCTTGACGTCTTCTTTCCTCAGCGCTGGCCACTGTCCCGATGCACCGGTATCCCTCCAAGCGTGTCCTTCCTCAGTGTTCACAGTTCCCCCGTCTTGTATTCCCGATCAGGCCTCGTACCCCTCAACGATGCGGGTCTCTTCTTCTGTCAGGCCGTAGAGGCGATAGACGATCTGGTCGATCAGCCAGTCGGTGGAGCGGA
>CAZNGS010000051.1:0-30896 GCA_964572825.1 uncultured candidatus Brocadiaceae bacterium | reverse complement strand
GCCTTGTGGGCGTCCGAGCCCTTGCCGCCCAGGTTGCCCTCCTCGATCCACTTCTTGGCGTTGTCCCAGGCGCCGCCGGCGTTGGCCATGAAGATGCCCAAAAGCACGCCGGTGGCGGTCGCGCCCGCCAGGAAACCGCCCAGGCACTCCGGCGCGATCAGAAGACCCACGGCCAGAGGCGCCAGCAGGGCGGATACCCCCGGAACGATCATCTCCTTCAGCGCGGAGCGCGTGACGATGTCCACGCACCGGTCGGTCTCGGGTTCGGCTTCGCCCTCCAGCAGTCCGGCGATCTCGCGGAACTGGCGGCGTATCTCCTCCACCATCTTACCCGCGGCGCGTCCCACGGCCTCCATCGTCAGCGCGGCGATCAGGAAGGGCATGGTGGCCCCCAGCAGCAGTCCGACCACCACGGGAGCATCCGTGAGGCCTATGTCGATATCGGCGGTCCTCTGATAGGCACTGAACAGCGCCAGGGCGGTCAGGGCGGCCGAACCGATGGCGAAGCCCTTGCCGATGGCGGCCGTGGTGTTCCCCAGGGCGTCCAGCCGATCCGTGATCTCGCGAATCTCCGGCCCCGCGTCGCTCATCTCCGCCACGCCGCCCGCGTTGTCCGCAATGGGGCCGTAGGAATCGGTGGACATGACGATCCCGATGGTGGCCAGCATACCCACCGCCGCGATTCCGATGCCGTAAAGCTGGGCAAAGTGATAGCTGACGCCGATCGCTATGCACAGGGTGAGCAATGGCAGGACGGCGCTCTTGAACCCAACCGCCAGGCCCGTGATGATCGTCGGCGCCGTGCCCGTCTCACTGGAGCGGGCGATCTGCCGAATAGGGGGGCCGGAGGTGAAATACTCGCTCTCCAGGCCGATCAGGACGCCCGCGATCATCCCCGCCAGGACCGCCCAGAACGGACCGATATCGTGGACCAGCCCCTTCGTCAGGAAATAGGCGGCCACCAGGAAGAGAATGCCGCTGACATAGGTCGAATTGCGCAGCGCGGACTGCGGGCTCGTCCGCTTCAGGACGGCCATCGAGGCGATACCCAGCAGGGAGGCCACCAGGCCGGCTCCAATCAGCAGGATGGGCAGCGACATGTGCGTGACGGCCTCGTTGCCCGACCACACGGCGGCGGCGATGGCCATGGTGGCGACCACCGAACCCACATAGGACTCGAACAGGTCGGCGCCCATGCCGGCGGTGTCTCCCACGTTGTCGCCCACGTTGTCCGCGATCACGCCCGGGTTGCGGGGGTCATCTTCCGGGATTCCGGCCTCAACCTTGCCCACCAGGTCTGCGCCCACGTCGGCGCTTTTGGTAAAGATGCCGCCCCCGACGCGGGCGAACAGGGCGATGCTCGAGGCGCCCATGGCAAACCCGGTGATGACCTCTGTGGCGTTGTCGGGATCGGCCTTCAGGAACAGGAAGAAGAAGCCCAGGCCGATCACCCCGAGGGCAGCCACGGAGATGCCCATGACGGAGCCGCCCTGGAAGGCTATGGCGAGGGCCGCGGGCGCTCCGCCTTCGCGCGCTCCCTGGCAGGCGCGAGTGGCCGCGCGGGTGGCGGCCTTCATGCCCAGCCATCCGGCGCCCATCGAGGCCAGGGCGCCGCAAAGATAGGCCACCGCCGTCCACCAGTTGCCCAGGAAGATGCCCAGGGCCAGGAACACCAGCACCATGAAGATGGCGATGATCCTGTACTCGCGCTTCAAAAAGACCATCGCGCCGCTGTGCACCTTCTCGGCGATGGCCTGCATGGTCTCGTTGCCCGGAGAATGCCTCAGCACCGCGAAGTAAGTGAGTATCGCCACGCCCATTCCAAAAACGCCGACCCACGGCACCACCTGCAACAAGAAATCCATCCCCACGGCTCCTCGCAAGGTTCCAGTGCTCAGTGACTTTCGATTCTACGGTTTGCGGTCGCGCAACGACGGGACGGCCGCAGGCCCTGCGGTCCCTCGCGATGACCTCCTGGCTGGCTCCATCGTCATCGCGATCCCGCGCCGAGGCGGCGCGCCTCATCGGGAAAAACCCATGCTATCCCCACGAGGAAATTCTGTCAATCGGATACCCCCCGCAAAGAAAAGGTGCATATGCCTCCAAAAGGCCGGCTTCCAGAACCACATCGCGCATAAACGCGACACGGCGTCGGTGGGGATTCTCTTCAAAAGCTCACTCCGGTCAGCAACTTCCCGGGCCCGTACCGCACACCGAGCGAATCTACACGTTGACCGACCTGAACTGTGGCCGCCGTCCCATTGAGCCCGTGGGAGAGACCGCAGATGGAGTTCGCAAAGATGCAACATCACGCGGGGCATGCGGGGGAAGGGAGCGCTGTCCCGGCCTTTCACGGAGTGCGGCGGCTTGCCGCCCCGTGTTCTCGTAGCGACGCCGTGCGTCGCAGGGCGGGGACCCACAGCCGCAGGACCCTGGGAATAGGGGGATAGCGCTGGCTGGAGGAACGTCTGATAACATATATTATGTCCGCCTGCGGGCACCTCCAGTGCTCTCGTCCCGGTCTGGTCCCTTTGCCCCTTGATCGGCATGGCCGCCGTGCTATCCGGCCAAGGTCTGTGCCTGTGGCAAAACTCCGGTCCGCGATCCCCTGGCGTCACCGCAGTCTTCCGTGCGTTCGAGGGCACCCGATGCGGTCCCCGCGTCTCATCTACGCGAGACGGGGCCGCCGCCGGGTGCGCCCGGCGGCCCCTTGACCCCGCCTTTTCTGTGGCGGAAGATCCGGGCAGGAAGGCCTGGCGCGGCGTGGGGCCTGGAAGGAAGGTTCCGAAGGCCCTAAAGACGTGTTCGGTAAGAAGATGAGACAAAACGTGGATTTGGGCCGTGGAAGGCCGGGTTCCTGGAGGAAAATTCGCCGGTTTTGTGGGATTACCCCCGGCCGTCGCCGCATCAGCTCACCAGATACCACGCCTCCGCCGGTCTGGTCAATCGCCGGTCCGCTTTACGGATGGCCCGAGCCGAGGTCCGAGACCCGGGAGCCGCCATTGTTTAGTGGCCCGCTCAACAAAGCCGTTCCCCTGGCTTTTCGCCAGTCACAGGACCACGACCGCTTTCAGGACGCCGTCCTTGCGGTCTCGCGCGTACTCGAAGGCCTCCTGCGTCTGCTCGAACGGAAACCGATGGGTGATCAACACGTCGGCGTCGATCTTCCCGTCGGCGATAAGCTGAAGAGCGCGGTCGTACTTTCCAACGGTTCGGCGGGCGGCGGTGACGGTCAACTCTTTGCGCCGGGCGGCGGTCATGTCCACCGGCACCTCGTCCACCGGCGGAATACCCAGGATGACGGCTTTTCCGTGGATGCAGGGGGCGCGGAAAACCTGCTGAACGGCCGCCACCGCGCCGGCGGCCTCGATGGCGACATCCACCCCCCTGCCGCTGGTGCGTTCTGCGAGGAATTCGAGAAAATCGCCCTCTTTGGCGTTCCACGTCTCGGTGGCGCCCATCCTTCGGGCCGCCTCCAGGCGCTCGGGCATAAGGTCGCTGACGTAGGTGGCGGAGGCCCCGTTCTCCCGCGCGGCGCACAGGATGGTGAGCCCATCCGGGCCGGACCCCATAAGGGCATAGCTCTCGCCGCCCGTCGGCCGCACCAGGTTCTCCACCACGTGCAGGCCGATGGCCCCGGGCTCGCAGAGAGACGCGGCTGCAAAACCAAGATTGTCAGGAATTCGATGGAGCTGGCTCTCGTGGACGACGAAGTAGTCGCAAAGACAACCCGGGACGCCGTGGGACGCGGCGAATTGGACGCGGGGGCATACGTTTGTTTCGCCCTTTCGGCACCATTCACATTCTCCGCAGGGCCTGTCGGGGGCGCAGGCCACCCTGGCGCCCTCTTGGAAGCCGGTGACACCACGACCGACGGCCGCCACTTCACCCGCGAATTCGTGCCCCAGCACGTAGGGCAACTCCGTCTCGGCCTGGAAGAGGCCCCGAAAGATCGACACGTCCGATCCGCAGAGCCCTACCGCCCGCACCCTGACCAGTACCTCTCCGGCACCGGGCTCCGGCACGGGCACTTCCCGTATCTCTATCCGATTCGGAGCGACGAGTTGTGCCGACCTCATTTTCTTTTCCATGGTCAACTCCGCTGAACCGCAAGGACGCGGGGGCTATACGCCCCATCACAATGTGGCAATCCCCGCTATGGTTGGCCGAGGTGGGGTTTAGAGGGCGCTGGCGCTGTTGATCACCAGGATTTCGCCCGAGACGGCCCGCGCCTCCTCAGAGGCCAGAAAAACGGCGACTGACGCGATCTCCTCCGGGCGAGCCATGCGGCCCAGCGGCAGATTGTCGTTCTCCAGCGGCTTGCCCTCTTCCCATCCCATCATGCGGGTCGCCACGGGGCCCGGCGCGATGGCGTTGACCCGGATGCCCGAAGAGGCGTACCGCTTGCCCATGCCCTTCGTCAGCCCGACCACGCCCCATTTGGAGAGGCCGTAGGGATGGACTCCGCCCCGCAGCCCGGCGTCGGAGGCGATGTTGATGATGGCGCCCCCGGTGTTTTCCATAACCTTAACGGCAGCCTGGCAGGCGAAATAGAGGCCTTTCAGGTTGACGCTCATCACGTAGTCCCACTCTTCCGGGGTCAGGTCGGGGAAGCCGGAGCCGTCCCGGCGCAGCACCCCCGCGTTGTTCACCACGATGTCCAGTCCACCCAGGGCCGCACGGACTTCATCCAGCCTCTCGCCCGCTTTGTCCACATCGCTCACGTCCCAGCGCATGGCGTGAGCGGTTCGTCCCCTGGAGCGGATCTGCTCCGCCACGGGGGTCAATTTCTCCTCGTGCCGCGCCGTGATCGCCACGTCGGCGCCTTCCTCGGCGAACGCCAGGGCAATCGCGCGGCCGATGCCGAGGCTCGCGCCCGTAACCAGGGCTTTCCTGTCTTCAAGTCTCACCGCTCACCTCACAGGTAATTGTGCAGGTCAAAGTTGTGTTGCGGCTCGTAATCGAGCAGGTTCTTTGCCCTCTCGATCGTGTACCACTCGCGGATGTCGGGCAACTGCAGCTTTCCCTCCCCGACCGCGTCCGCCAGCCCGGGGATGCGTTCGTCAAGGACCCTGACGGGGTCTTCCAGGAAGCGACGGGATTCCACGTCGCTCAGCGGCGTCTCGGGCATGACGATGATCGTCGCATGGCGCAGATCAGGACCGGCGAACATCGCCCGGAGGTGCGCCTGCGCCACGTCGCGCACGTCCACGCACGTGGAGAGGAGGTTGACCCGGGCCTGTTTTCCGGCATCGGTGCCCAGAATGCTGCCCGGCCGCAGGCAGATGGTGCTGAATCCGTAGCGGGCGGAGGCGTACGCGCACATCTGCTCTCCCAGCTTCTTGGTCAGCCCGTAGAGTTCGGCCGGCGGCCGGGGCAGATCTTCGTCGATCGGCAGGTACGGTGGGTCCGGACCATGTCCGGTAGCCCATATGGAGGAGGTGAATACGACCCGTCCTACGCCGGCCTCACGCGCCGCCTCGAGCACGTTCTTCGTGCCGATGATGTTGACCTCGAAGCCCGCGTCGTCGCCGGCTTCCGCCCACGCCCTGCCGTGCAGCGCGGCGATGTGAACGACCACGTTTACGTCCCGGCAGGCCTGTGTTACCGCCTGCCGGTCCCGAAGGTCACCGACCACGCAGGGATGGCCGTCAGCGGGATCGCGGGTGTCGAAATGCCGGACCTCACCCTTCCGGGCGAGCATTGGGGTGAGCGTCCTGCCCACCAGGCCGCTGCCGCCGGTCAGCAGAACGCGCCCTACTGTGTCTTTCACGCAGTTGCTCCAGTTTGGGTTTGGTGGAGGGGCCGGAAACTGCGGTGGCAGTATCAGCCGGACTGAAATTCCACGCGTGCGATGATCTCATCCTGCATGTTGCGGTTCAGATGGACGAAGTAGTCCGAGTAGCCCGCCACGCGCACGAGCAGGTTACGATGGTTCTCCGGGTGTTCCTGGGCGTCCAGCAGTTCCTGTTTGCTGACCACGTTGACCTGGATTTCGAAACCCCCGCGGCGCATGTAGGTCTCTATGACGCGGCGAACGGCGCGGCGGTCCTGCGCACTCTCGAAGGTCTTGCCCGAGAACTTGACGTTGTGCACCAGGCCGCCCAGAACCGGCCGGTGGGTCCACCCGGTGGTGGAGAGCACGGAAGCCGTGGGTCCGCGGACATCCCGCCCCTGCGCGGCGCCCGCGCCGTCTGCCAGGGGCAGGCCGGCCTTCCGCCCGTCCGGGGTCGCCCCCGTCTGGGAGCCGAGCCGCTCGTGCATCACCCAGCAGAAGAAACCGGGCACGTAATGATGCGGACCGACGGTGCGTGATTCGGTGTGGCGGATGAGGAATTCGGCCAGTGCCTTTGCCAGGGCGTCCGGTTCGTCCTCATCGTTGCCGTACCTGGGCAGCGAGTTCAGTATTCTCTGGCGCAGGACCTCCTGTCCCTCGAAATCGGCGGCCACGACCGCGTGAAACTCCGAGAGCCAGAGCTCCTTCGCCTCGTAGACAAGCCGCCTGACCGCCAGGAGGCTGTCCACCAGGTTGGCCAGCCCTACGAAGGAGTTTTCCACCCAGTTATAGCGCGCACCGCCGCGGTCGAAGTCGCGGCCGCGTTCGAGGCAGTCCCGCACCAGGCAGCTCGCCAGCGGAAAACAGCCCCGCTCGCTCCGCTCCTGCCAGACCCGGTCGAGCCTGGCGGCGTGCTGGTCGATCTGCGCGGCGAGATTGGCCTTGACTCGATCCACCAACTCGTCGAACGACGCCGGCTCCTTCCGCTGCCCTTCCGTCGCTTCTCGCATCACGTCCAGCAGGGCGCCGGGCAGGTTGTAGTACGGCGCTGTGACCCAGATGTTGGAGGCGCCGGCGGCCTTTATCTCGACGCAGGTCGAGTTAACGTAATTGTATGAATCGGTTTCGGTTACGCCCTGATCGCGCAAGCCCTGAGAGATCAGCTCATCATTGAAAAACGCGGGACATCCCAGTCCGGTGCCCAGCAGCTCGATGGCGAAGTCCGTCAGCTCCTCCGGGGTATCCTCATACCATGCCAACCCCACCGTGGGGTAGATCAGCCGGGTTGTCAGGCGCGCCGCCAGCGCCAGGTAGGTGAGTTCATTCGTGACGTCCCGCCCCCGCCCATCCCGTCCGCCGACCATTACCGCGATGGCAGAACCCGGCCACAGGAGGCGGTTCATCTGGATGTACAGCGCGCAGAGCAGCTCGAAGGCCTTTCGGCCGCTGATGCGCCCCGCCGCCAGGTCGGCCTCGTAAAAGGGACGCAGCGTCCGATCGATCCGACCGGGGCTGGTGAGATAATGGTCATCCCCGAACCAGAGCGCGATCTGGGCCATGAACATGAGCTGCACCGCTTCATGCAAGGTCCGCGGAGGTTCGGTGGCCAGCCGGCGGCACATGCGACCCAGGGCACGCCAGTCCACGGCGTGTTCCGGATCGTGCCCCACCATTCCGTCGCATTCCTGCCCCACGCGGCGAACGTAAGCGGCCATGCCCTCCATCGCGATCCGGCAGGCTTCGTAGAAGGTCTGCTGCTCCCCGGTGAGGCCATCGCGGCCTGCCAGGTCTTCTATCCTGCACAGGATGCCACCGATGCCCAGGCGGAACAGGCTCCCGTAGTCGGGGTGGAAATGACCGGCGTCGCCGCCGGGGAAAGGCGGCACGGACTCCAGGACTGCGTGCGCCCTGGCGAGTTGTTTCCGGTCCTCCTCGGTCGGACTGCGCAGCAGTGGTTTGCCGACGACGAGCTCCCCGGGCTCCAGGTCAATGGGCATGCCCTCCAGCCTGGCGCTGGACCGGCGGGCGCGCCAGATCAGCCAGTCCTCGTCCGGGGCCCGGGCGGTCCAGGTGTGCGCGTCAATGAGTGGCAGCTCGACGCAGCTCAAGGGGTCGGCGCCCTGAAGCGTTATCGCTCGCTCCCGCAGGTTGGCCAGCCGCGTGGGCAATTCCAGGGAAAACTGCTCCCCCGTGCCCGGCATGGTGATTGTGCCACCGGCTCTGTCCACTATTTCGGTTGCCGACATCTCTCTTACCGTCCGGACAAGGTGCCTGTTCGGTTGTGCAAAGCCGCCCGGAGGGGACGGCTCAGCTTATATTTTCGCGTGTCATCGGGCCCAATGCAAAGGAAGGCATGCCCGGCGGCCGCCCTGCACTGAAAACCTAAAGGTCTTTCACTTGATATGCTAAAAGCGTTTAGCTATCATGAACGTATTCGGGCCAAATTTTCGGAAAAAGGTGGTAACCCCCTCGAGACCCCGAGTCTGAAGCGAGCAAGGATGTCATCTATAGCCCAGGTTGCCTGCGAGGCGGGCGTCAGCCCCACCACCGCCAGCTTCGTGCTGAACGGCCGCGCCGAGGAGATGCGCATCAGCCAGGCCTGCGCAGACCGCGTGGTGGCGGCCGCCCAGAAGCTGAGCTATCGCGGCAATTACCACGCACGCACCCTGGTCCACGGCCGGGCCATGACCCTGGCGCTGGTCAACCCTTACAACCAGGGCGACGTCTTTCGGCTGGCCGTCACCACGGGGATGATGCGCGCCGCCCGCGAGCACGGCTACGAGGTGCTGAACATCGGCGGCACCGATGGTGAGGCGTGCGTGCGGCGGGGACTTCGGTACGTGCAGGAGCGCCGTGTGGACGGGCTGGTGATCTTCCAGCGTCTGCCCACGGTTACTCCCCCCCCCGGCGGACCACACGATCCCCTCCCTCTCATCCACATATGGTTCGACGCCGACGAGGTCCGTCCGGTGGTCACCATCGATCCCGCCCCGGGCATTCGGCAGGCCGTTGAGCACCTGGCCGAACTGGGCCACCGGCGGGTGCTGTGGCTGGGCGCTCAGGTCCAGCAGGAACCCGGCATGAGGGACCGCCTGGTGGCATTCCGGCAGAGGGCCGACCAACTGGACGTGGAGCGTGTGGAGAAGGTAGTTCCGCTGGACGCTGCCCGGCCGGGAGGCGCGGACGTGGCGACCTGGCACACCGCCCTGAACGCACTGGGCGACCTGCCCGGGGAGTGCACGGCCATCATGTGCTACAACGACCGCATGGCCATCGCGGCCGAGATGGTACTCGCCGCGCGAGGAATCCGGATTCCCGACGATGTCTCCGTGGTCGGGTTCGACGACCTGCAGGCCGACATGGGCGTGCCTCCGTTGACTACGGTCAGCCACATACTGGTGGAGATGGGTGCCCGGGCCACAGAGACCGTGCTGGCGATGGTGGACGAGCCGGAGTTGTGCGCCCAAATGGCCGACGCGGTCGTGCGCGTGCCGGCTGAATTGATTGTGCGGGACAGCACCGGCCCGGCCGGGCAAGATGCCGCCGAGAAAACGCAGTGAAATGACTGACCGGAAGGAGAACGCTATGGGGAGCGCCACGGGGCGCAAGGTTGCCGTTTTGCTGCCCGTCGTTGCCTTTCTTCTCGGTTGGGTGTCCGCGGCGGCGCGCGCCACGGGCCGGACGCCTCAAGGTGGTCCCCCCGAACCGCCCGAGCAGGCCATTCAGAGGGAGAAGCCCGGCCTGCTGGCCGAGAAGCTGTCCGGCCCGCTGGCGGACGTTGAGGAAGTCCTCTTCGCGGTCCGTTCTCGCAACCGGGAATGGCACTTCTTCGCGCAGACCGGCTACAGTTGCGACGAACCCGAGAAGGAGTACTGGCCGACGGGTCCGGCCATGCTCTGCGCGGTGAACCCGCGCACCGGGAAAATCCGGAAGATCTACGAGGAGTCCGGCGGGACGCTGCGCGACCCCTGCCTCTCGTATGACGGCCGCAAGGTCGTCTATTCCTTCCGGGCGCCGGGAGAGAAGGTCTTCCACCTGTGGGAGATAAACGTCGACGGCACCGGCCGAAGACAGCTCACGTTCGGGAAATTCGACGATATCGAGCCGGTTTACCTGCCTCCCCGGCCGGGGAGCAGCGACCCCTCGGGCATCATCTTCGCCTCCGCGCGCTGCAAGCGCTACGTGCCCTGCATGGACAGCCAGGTGCAAACACTCTACCGCTGCGGCCCCGACGGGGGTAAAATCCACCCGCTCACGGCCGGTGTCGAGAACGAGCTGACCCCGTGGGTGCTGCCCGATGGACGCGTCATCTACATGCGCTGGGAATACGTCGAGCGGGACGTGCGCACCTACCACCACCTGTGGACGGTCAATCCCGACGGCACCGGCGAGATGGTATTCTTCGGCAACGGACCGGAGGCATATGTCTCCATTCCCGGCGGGCTTGTGATGCTTGATCCCAAAGGCATCCCCGGCACGGAAAAGATCGTCTGCAGCATTGACACGAAACACCGCGGCTACCAGGGCCACGTGACAATCATAGACCCCGCTGAAGGTCCCGACGATTGGGACGGTATCCATTACGTCACCGGCGGTTACGGTCGCGATGTAGCGCGCTACATGGACCCTTATCCCGTGGACGAGGACACGTTTCTCGTATCGAACACCGACAACGAACTACTGGTGATGGACAGCGAAGGGAACTACGAGGTGATCTGCAAGAGCCCCGCCAATGCGCCGATACGCGCGCCCCAGCCGCTGATCGCCAGACCGGCCCCGCCCGCGATCCCTGACCGCGTCAACCCCGAGATGAGCACCGGCGAGATGGTTGTGGCCAAGGCCCATCGGGGGCGGGACCTGGACGGTGTGATCAAGCCGGGCCAGATCAAGAAACTGCTGGTGCTGGAGGTGCTGCCCAAGCCCATCGCCGATATTCCCGACCTGCGCGGCGGTTTCGCGCACAACTTCAAACGCGTCCTGGGCACGGTACCGATCGAGGACGACGGCTCCGCCTACTTCTCCGTGCCGGCCATGCGGGCGCTGATGTTCGTGGCGCTGGACAAGGACGACCGTGCCATCAAGCGCATGCGCAGCTTTGTCACCGTGCATCCCGGCGAGCTGACCGGTTGCGTGGGTTGTCACGAGGAACGCATTCGCACCCCCCATCCCCGCGATTTCTCGGCGCTGGACGCCGTCAAGCGCCCGGCCAGCCGCCTGCGGGAGATTCCCGGCCTGCCGGCGACCGGACTCATCGACTTTCCCCGCGACATTCAGCCCCTGCTGGACAAGCACTGCGTCTCCTGCCACAACCACGAGGACAGAAAAGGCGGCATTGTCCTGGAAGGCGACCGCAAGCCGGGCTATTCGGTGAGTTACGAACCCTTAAGGCGGCGTTCCGGCATGTCCGGCAGTGAAGGCGGCGACAAGCCCTACAAGTACGGCTCGGGCAACTCGCCGCTGCTCGAGCAGCTCCGTGCCGGCCACCATGACGTGAAGCTCACGGCCGAGGAGATGAACCTGATCCGCCTGTGGATCGACAGTGGAACGTTCTGGGCCGGGACCTTCGCCCCACCGCGGGTCAGGCTGAGGAACGTGCACGCCGACGATTACACCGGAAGGAATCCCTCGCCCGTGAGGATCGATGCTACCGCCCTGAAACGCTGCGACAGGTGCCACCCCACCGGAAAGGACAACCGGCGGAAGAAGATCCTGACGGACGAGACCCTGAACTTCACCCATCCGGAACGCAGCCGTCTGCTGCTCGCCCCCCTCGCCAGAGCCGCCGGTGGCTACGGTCTCTGCCGGGAACAAGGCAGCAAGGAGGACGACGGAGGCGTTTTTGCCGATACCAGTGCGCCGGGCTACCGCGAATTGCTGGAAGAGATCCGGCGCATTGTGCGGGTCGCCCATAAGGACGACGTACACTGGGACGGCCGGTTCGTCCCCCACGAAGCCTACGGACGGGAGATGAAGCGCTACGGCGTGTTGCCCGAGGGCTTCCGGCCGGGCATAGACGCGCTGAACCCCTATGCGGTGGATGACCGCTACTGGCGGCTTTTCTACCCCGGAAGCCAATCCAGTCGAACAGTCTCAGTCAAAGGCAGGAGGCATTAGTATGCCCGCAGCGGAGGACGCACGATGTAGCTGGAGCCCGCTGACCCGGCTGGTGCTCCTGGCACTGGCGGTGTTTTGCGGAGCCGGCCGGATCTCCGACGCAGAAACGGTCCAGTGGAGCGATCCGGAGAATAACGGCCGCAATAACTACCTGGAGGCGACCGGCCTGCCGGCAGAGCTTACCGAGGAGAACCTGCTGTGGGAGGTGGACCTGCGGGGACGCTGGCACTTTGCCCGCCCCACCGTGTCGGGCGGACGTGTCTTCCTCGGGGTGCATGTCAGCAACCTTCAGGACGAAGCGATCAAAGCGGCCAACCCTTCGAAGCACGCTGCCGGAGTCGTCTGTCTTGAGCAATCCACGGGCGAGGTGCTCTGGGAACTGGCGATATCGCGCGGGTCCGGGGTTTCGTACGGGGTCGTTAGCCCGGGCGTGATTGAGGGCTCGCATTACTACATCCGCGCCGGCACCAACGTGCTCTGCCTGGACGTGAAGGGCCAGGCCGACGGCAATGACGGACCGTTTACCGACGAACTGACCTTGATGACCAAGGCCCCGGGCGCAGCCGACGCTGTGCGCGAAGGGCGCACCGTAGATCCGCTGACAGAGCTGAAGCCCACCTACGGCGACGTCATCTGGCACGTGGACCTGGGCGAACTCGGCGTCCGCACGCACGACGCCGGAGCCGGCACCCCGCTGCTGGACGGCGACCTGCTGTGGGTCAACACCTCCCACGCCATGGGCATCAAGCCGGCGCCGGCGTGGCACAAGGAGGAGCATGAGTGGCATTACAGGCCTGCGCCGAACATCGTCGCTCTGGATAAGGAAACTGGCCGGGTCGTGGCCACCGACGACCTGCAGATCCCCCGCGTCTTTCACAGCCAGTGGTCGTCGGTCTCGATGGGTGTGGTGGACGGTAGAAAACTGCTTTTCTGCGGCGACGGGTACGGAGTCCTTCATGCATTCGCCGTTCCCGACGATCTGTCCGGCAAGCAGGAGGAGGTAACCATCCTGGAGGAAGTCTGGCATTACGACGCCAACCCGCCCGAATACCGCCGCGACGAGCAGGGAGAACTCCCCTTCCCGGGCCACGGCGTGCAGAAGAAGGAAGGGGTGCGGGGGGTCGTGGTCGGTCCCCAACATATCCTTGCAACGCCCGTTTTCCACGAAGGCCGCGTATATGTGACTATCGGCCGTGATCGCGTCTATAACGCAAGGGACAGAGGGCGGATCGCGGGCCCCGGAATGATTTCCTGCGTGGACGCCTCCGCAAAGGGGGAGATCGAGCCCCAAGACGCCATCTGGCGCTCGAAGGAGATCGGTCGCACCCAGAGCACTCCGTCGATCGAGGACGGGCTGCTCTACATCGCCGATATGGGGGGCTACCTCCGATGCTTCGACGCCGACACGGGCGAGCTGCTCTGGAAGGAAGACCTGGAGGTGATGGTCCTGGAGCGTTCCCAGATGCTGGCCGACGGAAAGCTTTACGTAGCCACGAAGAAGAACGAACTGTTCGTGTTCAAGGCCGGCCGGAAGCCGCAACTGCTGTGGGAGACACGCCTGCGCGATATGTTGGCCACGCCGACGGCGGCAGGCGGCATGGTTTTGCTGTGCGCCAGGCGGAGGGTGGCTGCCTACGGCAACCCCGGTGAGGCCGCCACTGCCCTGGCACCGCCCATCCAGCGGTAGCAGCCCGGTACGGCGGAAGGAGCTTTGGCTCCCGGAGCGGGCGAGGAGGTCCGTCCAAGGCCGGATACCGGGATCCCCAATGGAATGAAAGGTCTTTACACTTGACGGAACAGTAGTTCTGTAGATATCCTGAGGGTAGATCGCGTGACGGAACTGTGAGGGAAGCAAGCTCCTGCCGGGCGGCGCATTCCGCGCGGTCCGTTCCTGAAAACTCGCAGAAAGGCAAGCCCATGTCTGGTTCAAAGTGGCAGGCGATTCCTCTGGTAGGTGGCCTACTGATTGCCGTGTGCTTCTTCTGCGCGGCGTCGGCGAAGGAGCCCGTTGCCGACTACCACTCTCCCCTGGCGCTGCAGGTGGATTCCGAAGCGGGGCGGCTCTATGTCGCCGAGGCCACGGCAGATCAGGTGGCAGTCGTTGACGTGGAATCCGAGAAGGTAATCGACACCTACGCCCTGCCGGGTCCGCCCGGGGGCCTTGCCCTGTCCGGTGACACGCTCTACGCAACGATCGCCAGCCCGGCGGGCCGGGTGGCTGTGATCGACCTTGACTCGGGGGAAGTGACCTCGCTCCTTCCCGTCGGTCACACTCCGACCGTTCCCGTCCTGAGCCCCGACGGGAAGACGCTCTACGTCTGCAACCGTTTTGACAACGACGTCTCGGTGGTCGAGCTGGCCACCGGGCAGACGGTTGCGAGGGTTCCCGTGCTGCGGGAGCCGGTGGCGGCCGTGCTGTCGGCGGACGGCTCGAACCTGTTTGTGGCGAACCACCTGCCCGAGGGGCCGGCCGACGCGGCGAGCGTTTTTGCCTCGGTATCGGTGATGGATACCCGTTCTCGAGAAGTCACCTCCAACATCGCGCTGCCGAATGGCTCGACGGACCTGCGAGGGATGTGCATCTCGCCCGACGGGAAGCACGTGTACGTGACCCACATCCTGGCGCGCTTCCAACTGCCCACCACCCAGCTTGAGCGCGGCTGGATGAACACCAATGCCCTCAGCGTTATCGACGCCCGAGAAAAGAATCTGATCAACACGGTGCTGCTGGATAACGTTGACCGGGGAGCGGCCAATCCCTGGGGGGTGGCCTGCAGCCCGGACGGCGACTACGTCTGTGTCAGCCATGCCGGCACCCACGAGGTGAGTGTGATCGACCGCTCAGGCCTTCACGAGCGCCTGGCGAAAGCGGCGGCGGGAGAAGAAGTTACCCAGGTCACATCTTCGGCCGAGGATGTTCCCAACGATCTGGCATTCCTGGTCGGCATTCGCCGGCGAATGAAGCTGGACGGCTATGGGCCGCGCGGGGTCGCCGTGATGGGAACGAAGGTCTACGCCGCTCAATACTTCAGCGATTCCATCGGCGTGGTGGACGCCGGCCCCGATGTGCGCCACCATCCACGGTCCCTGGCGCTTGGCAAGCAGAAGGAACTGACCTCCGTGCGCAGGGGGGAACTGTATTTCAACGATGCCCGGTTCTGCTTCCAGGGCTGGCAGAGCTGCGCCACGTGCCATCCGGACGTGCGGGCGGACGGGCTGAACTGGGACCTGCTCAACGACGGCATCGGCAACCCCCGCAACACCAAGAGCTTGCTGCTGGCCCATGAAACGCCCCCCGCGATGGTCACCGGTGTGCGGGCCAGCGCGGAGATGGCCGTCCGGGCCGGCATTCGTTACATCCAGTTCGCCGTGCGCCCGGAGGAAGACGCGGTGGACATCGACAATTACCTGAAGTCCCTGCAGCCGGTGCCCAGCCCCCACCTGGTGGACGGCAAGCTGAGTGCGGCCGCCGGGCGCGGCAAGGAGGTTTTCGAGAAGGCCGGATGCGCCCGCTGCCACCCGGGCCCGCTCTACACGGACATGAAGATGCATGACGTGGGAACCGGGGCTTCCTATGACAACGATCGGCCTTTCGATACGCCCGCCCTGGTAGAGGTCTGGCGCACCGGTCCCTATCTGGTCCGCGGCCAGGCCGATACGATGCTGGACGTGCTGGTTGAATGCAACGAAGACGACCGGCACGGCGAGACATCCGACCTGTCCGAACGTGAGCTGGCCGATCTGGTCGAATACATCCTGTCTCTCTGAATCTGCTGATCATCGCTTCTCTTGCGGAAACAGCGGACCATGCACAGCGACGACTCTGCTACTCTACACAATGTGAGCACCCCCAGAGCGGAAGCGCGCGCGCTGTGCCGCAACGGCTGTGAGGAGCTCTTTGTCACCGCGACAGTCGGCTCTCACGACGAGAAGATCGGTGCATTCCAGGCGGCCGCCGGACTGATCGCCGACCGGAGGGCCGGCATCGTCTCCCTGCGAGTCTTTGGGCTTCGCGACAGCTCCCAGAAGTCCATGGAGGTCCTCGGGGGAGTATTCGGCCCGGTCCGCTGGCCCCTGACCTGGCTGGACGAGGGCTGGCAGAATGACCCTCCGCTGGCGGGCATCGAGGTCCAGGCCGTCCGGGGCAGCCGGGTGAGGCCCGTGCGGTTGGACGACCGGGTCGTGGGATCGGTCTACGAAGATCAGCACGCCGTCTACTGCAAGCTGGGGGGGTTGCTGCCGGCGGACGTTTCCCTGCCGCGACCGCGGCAGGCCAGGGAAGTTTTCGAAAAGATGATCGATGGACTCGAACACGCCGGGATGCGATTCGAGCACATGGTGCGCACGTGGCTCTGGATCGATGATATCCTGGACTGGTACGACGGGTTCAACGAAGTGCGCACGAGTTTCTTCGAAGAGCACGGCCTTTTTGATCATTTCCCCCCCGCCAGCACGGGCATTGGAGCACATAATGCCGCCGGCGCAGCCGTGGCAGCGGAACTGATCGCGATGCGGCCCAAAGGTACCGAGGCGAAAGTCGCTCCGGTTGGCTCCCCGCTGCAGTGCCCTGCGCCCGCCTATGGGAGTTCGTTCAGCCGCGCCGCAGAGATGTCCACACCGGAATACCGGCGATTATTCGTCTCTGGCACTGCCAGCATCTCCGCCGACGGAAAAACGATGTACCGGGCAGACCCCGAGCAGCAGATCGGCCGCACGATGGAGGTGGTTGGGGCCATCCTGGATAGCCGGGGCATGGCCTGGAGCGACGTCACCAGGAGCATCGCCTACTTCCGCAACGCGGCGGCCGCCCCCGCTTTCCCCGCCTACTGTGCCGCCCACGACCTGGAAAACATGCCCAACATCATTGTGAACAGCACCATCTGTCGCGAAGACCTGCTATTCGAGTTGGAGCTTGATGCCGTACGGCCGGGCCGGTAGGCTGGTACTGTCAGGGCACTTACAGCGGCAGGGCCACAGATGATCGATATTGGGAAATTGTGCCTCGGTCTTTCCTCTCCCTCCGACCACCTGAGATACGGCAAAACGGGGGAGAAGCGGAGGGGGCGCGCCTTCCGCAGACCGGTTGTGGTCTGGAACACCACCCGCCGGTGCAACCTGGCCTGCGTGCACTGTTATTCCAATTCCGACCGGGCTTGTTCCTCCGATGAACTGTCCGGCCGCGAGGCCCGCGCCTTCATTGATGACCTGGCCCGGTTTGGCGTGCCTGTGCTGCTCCTGTCCGGCGGCGAGCCCCTGCTGCGGCCCGACGTTGTTGAGCTGGCTGAATACGCCAGTGCCGTCGGCCTGCGGGTGGCCTTCTCCACCAACGGAACCCTCATCGACCGGCGGCGGGCGCGCGAACTCCGCGACGCCGGCGTGGCTTACGTCGGGGTGAGTCTCGATGGACTCGGGGAGACGAACGACCGGTTCCGAGGGGTGGACGGCGCGTTTGACCGGGCCCTGGAGGGCATGCGGGCCTGCCGTTCAATGGGGCTCAAGGTGGGACTGCGCTACACCATGACGCGCGCCAACGTCCGGGACATTCCGGGCATATTCGAGCTGATCCGGGAGGAGTCCATCCCCCGTGCGTGCTTCTATCACCTGGTGTACACGGGCCGCGGGGCTGGGATGGCGGCCCGGGACCTGGACGCCCGCCAGACACGCCATGTGGTGGACAGCATAGTCGACGCCGCGACGGAAATGCACGCCCGCGGGGAAAACAAGGAGGTGCTGACCGTTGACAATCACGCCGACGGCCCCTACCTGTACCTCCGGATGCTCCGGGAAGGTGACCCACGGGCGGAACGCGCGCTGGAGCTCCTGCGGATGAACGGCGGCAACTCCAGCGGCGTGGGGATCGGCTGCGTGAGCTGGGACGGCACGGTGTTCCCCGACCAGTTCTGGCGGACTCATCCGCTGGGAAACGTCCGGGAGAGGCCCTTCAGTGAGATATGGACGGACCTGTCGAATTCCTTCCTCGCCCGGCTCAAGGACAAGCAAAACCACGTCAAGGGTCGCTGTGCTGCATGTCGGTTCCTGGAGCTGTGTGCGGGGAACTTCCGGGCCAGGGCCGAGGCCGTCACCGGAGACCCGTGGGCCTCCGACCCGGCCTGCTACCTGACCGACGAAGAGATCGGCGTCACCGCAAGAGCAAAGACGTGATGGCCATCATGAGCGAACCCCCTCTGAAAGTGGTTGCCTGGGAGACGACGCGCCGCTGCGTGCTGGCGTGCCGCCACTGCCGCGGCGCAGCGCGGGACCGGGACTACGCCGGAGAGCTGTCCACCCGGGAAGGGAAGCGCCTCCTGGAGAGCATCGCCGCCTTCGCCCGCCCCATCGTCATACTGACCGGCGGGGAGCCGATGACCCGCACGGACATCTACGAACTGGCCGCCTGCGGAACGGACCTCGGGCTCAGGGTCGTGATGGCCCCCTGTGGTCATCTGATCGATCCGAACACGGCCCGACGCCTGAAGGAATCCGGCGTCCGTCGCATCAGTGTCAGCCTGGACGGGGCCGACGCGGAAACGCACGATGCTTTCCGCGGCGTGGAGGGAGCGTTCCAGGCGGCAATGGAAGGCATCCGCCATGCACGCGCGGCCGGCCTGGAGTTCCAGGTGAACACAACCGTTACCCGGCTCAACGTGGAGCAGCTTCCGGATATCCTGGAGCTGGCCGTCGAGGTCGGAGCGGCCGCATTGGACGTGTTTTTCCTGGTGCCGACGGGCCGGGGCGCAGCTTTGAAGGACCTGGAGGTCCCGGCGGAGGGCTACGAGCAGGCCCTGGAGTGGATATGGGAGGCATCGCGCACGGCCCCCATTTTCGTCAAGCCGACGTGTGCGCCCCACTACGCACGGCTGGTGCTGCAGCGCGGCGGCAAGCCTGGACGCGGCAGCGGCGGCTGCATGGCGGGACGCGGATTCGTCTTCGTCTCCCATCGGGGAGTTGTTCAGCCTTGCGGCTTTCTGGACATCGCCTGCGGCGACCTTCGAGAGGCCGACTTCGATTTCGAGATGCTCTATCGGACGGCCGATGTATTCGCCGACCTCCGCCGCGTGGACGGCTATGGCGGCAAGTGCGGCATCTGCGAGTACCGCCGTGCATGCGGGGGATGTCGCGCGCGGGCGTATGCTCACACGGGCGACTACCTGGCGGCAGAGCCCTCCTGTACGTATGTTCCGAATGCACGGAAACAACCGGTGTGACCATGGGCGCAGCAGTGACTGACTCCCGGCTTCTGGTTGCCCTGCAGGGGGGGCTGCCCCTGGTGAAGCGCCCGTTCGCGCGGATCGGGGACGAGCTCGGGCTGGGTGAGAAGCAAGTGCTGGCGAACGTTCGCGGATACCTCGAAAGCGGCGAGGCCCGGCGACTCGGCGCGGCGTTCGACGTACGCCGGCTCGGCTACGTCAGCACCCTGTGCGCTGCTGCCCTCGGGGCGGATGCCCTCAAGCACATCGTGCCCCGTCTCACGCCCCACCCCGGCATCACCCACTGCTACCTGCGCACCGCCGACGCGGAGCTGAGCCCCCGGCCCGGACTAAGGTCGGATGGGCTCGTCCTGCCTAACCTGTGGTTCACGCTCTGTGCACGGGGCGAGAGTTTTGAGGCCGAACTGCAAAAGGTTCGACGGATTGTCGCGCCCCACCGTTTGCTCAACCTGCCGGCGGTGAAGAGGTTCAAGCTACACGTGGTCTTCGACCCGGAGCAGCGACAACGCGCCGAACAGGTGCCATGTGTGCGGCTGAACGGGACCGGCCAGGCAAGCTGGGACGGCACGTCACCGGAGTTGTCGGAGGGTGAAAAACGCGTCGTGCGAGTTCTACAGGGCAACCTGCCGCCTGTGCCCCGCCTGTTCGCCCGTGCCGCTGAAGAGGCGCACTACGAGGAGGGGGAGCTGCTGGAGTTGCTGCGCCGCTGGCAGGACTGTGGCGTACTGCGGCGGGTGGCGCTTATCGTTCGTCACCGGCGGCTGGGATTCTCGGCCAATGGCATGTGCGTCTGGCCGGTGCCCGAAGCTCACCTGGCCGAGAAGGGCCGTCGCCTTGCCCACCGTCCCGAGATCACCCATTGCTACCAGAGAGTCGCGCCACGGGAGTTCCCCTATTCTCTGTATGCGATGATCCACACCGGAGCATGGGATAGGACGCGGGCTCTCTTCGCTGAGATAAGTGAGGAGCTCGAGTTGAGCGACGGACTGGTTTTCTGCTCGATAAGGGAATACAAGAAAACCAGCCACCGCCTGTTCGTCGAAGGCGAAGCCGGCCGGGAGACAAGATGACCAGACGCAGGAAAGCCGAGCATTCCCTGCCGATCAACCTGCTGGTGAAGAACCGGCGCTTCCTGGTGGTGGGAGGCGGGAAGGTCGCTTTGCGCAAGACCCGGGTTCTGCTGGATGCCGGGGCCGATGTGACCGTCGTCAGCCCCGACGCGCGCCAGGAGGTGAAGGAACTTGCCCGGGCCGGTGAGGTGGAGTATCTGCCGCGCGCCTTCCGGGATTCGGACCTGGACGGCGTCTTCCTGGTCTTCGCTGCCACGGATGACCGCAGCCTCAACCTGCACATCCTGGAGCTCGCCCGCTCCCGCGGGGCCCTGTGCTGTCCGGTGGACTCCAACTGGCCCGAGGGGGACTTCGTCACCCCCGCCATCGTCCGCAAGAACGGGCTGGCCGTGGCCGTCTCCACGGGAGGCAGGTCGTGCCGCCGATCCCGCCTGGTGAAGGAGAACCTGGCGCGCCACCTCGAAATGGTGGAGACGGCGGACCTCATGGTCGTGGGCACCAGTCACCGGTTCCTCTCCCTGGAAGACAGGGAGCCCTACCACCTGGCCGGGGGGCGAATGGCGAAGGTCGGCGATATGCTGATGCAATTGCTGGGCGTTCACGAGTTCATGCTGCTCGACACCTGCAACCGCATCGAGTTTTTGGGCATCGTGGCCGACGAGCCCGGTCTGAGCTCCCTCGTCGGGCGGATTATGGACCTCGATCATCTGGGAGATGATCACTGCTACGTTCGGCATGGATTCGGCGCGTTCGAGCATCTGGCACTGGTCACCGGGGGGCTGCGTTCGCAGAATCCGGGCGAGGACCACATCGTCGCCCAGGTAAAAGAGGCGCTGCAGGCGGCCGACGAAGCCGGCTGGGCGGGAGGCGCCATGCGCGGGTGGGTGGACTGTGCCCTTCACCTGTCCAGGGACATCCGACAGGCAACGGCTTCCATGCTTGCGGGGGGGGAGATCGAGGACACCTGCGTGGAATGCCTGTGCTCGGTTCGCCCTCCCGGCGAGGCCGGGCGCGTGACGGTCGTGGGCACCGGCACGGTCGGCCGCGGTCTGGTCCGGCGACTGCTGGAGCGGGGTTACAGGTGTGACTGGTTCTTCCACACCGCGAAACCCCGGGTGCCCGAGTCCTGGCGTGACCGGGTGGAGGTATTCGCACTCGACAGGCTGCCCGATCACCTGCCCGACGCCGACGTCGTCATCTGCGCCACTTCCAGCCCCGGCCACGTGCTCCAATCCGCGCACGCCGAGCTTTTGGAACCCCGGCGGGCAACCGTCATCTTCGACCTCGGCATCCCGCGGGACGTGGACCCCGAACTGCAGCGGCTGGCGCCCCATGTGAACGTCAACGACCTGGACGATCTCAAGCGCTTTTATGCCCGCGAAATGGGACAGCTCGACCGGGCGATCGAAGTGGCCGAGCGAATTGTGGACGAACACAGGGACATGTATGACAGCATCATCGAGAGCCTTCAGGGCCGGAACGCGCGCCAGTAGGCTGTCGCGCATTCAGACCACGGATGCGCTGCGGCACCTTGAGGACGCCCTGCCCGGCCTGCAATTCGAACAGGTTCTCGTCTCGTCCCCGGGGGATCGCGACCGCCGCACGGACCTGCGGGAGAGCCCCGAAGATTTCTTCACCCGCGACCTGGACGAAAAGGTCCGGGACGGCGGACTCGACTGCGCCATCCACAGCGCCAAGGATGTCCCCTACCCCGTTCCGGATGGCCTGGACTGGTTCTGGCTGCCCTGGGCTGAGGACCCGCGCGACGCCCTGGTGCTCCCCCCCGGACAGACCGCCGCCGACCTGCCGGAGGCCCCGCAAATCGGCACCAGCAGCGAGCGCCGCGCCGAGTACGCGGCCGGTCGCTTTTCCGGGGCCCGGCCGTGCACCATACGGGGTAACGTGGAAGAACGCGTCGCCCAACTGGACGCTGGAAAGTACGATGCCGTCATCACCGCGGCCGCCGCGCTGGTGCGGCTCGGCATGGAGGACAGGATAACGGAGTGGATTCCACTGGAGCATCTGCCCACGCCCGACGGCCAGGGGACGTTGTGCCTGACGTTCCGGGCGGGTGATCCGGTGTGGCGGGCCATCCGGACCCTTTTTGTGAAAGCGGTGACTTTCGTCGGGGCGGGTGCGGGGGACGCACAGGCCTGCACACTGGCCGGCAAACAGGCTCTCGAATCGTGCGACGCCTGCCTGTACGATGCCCTGATAGACGACGCTCTGCTCGATTTCCTTCCGGACAAGGCCCTCCGCATCGACGTCGGAAAGCGTTCGGGCCACCACACTGTCTCCCAGTCTCGGCTGCTGGAGCTCACGGCCGAGCACGCCCGGCAGGGACGCCGAGTGGTCCGTCTGAAGGGCGGGGACCCCGGCGTGTTCGGCCGGCTGGAGGAGGAGGTCGGGAATCTGGAGGCCCTCGCCCTCCCCTACCGCGTGGTGCCGGGCGTGAGCAGCCTGACAGCCGCCACCACCGGTACGGGAATGCTGCTGACCCGACGTGACGACGTCCCCGGGTTTTGCGTGATGACCGCCCGGCGCCGCGGCGGTGCCGTCGCGGACGTCGGTCGGAAGCGGCGTGCGGGGCTCCCGGTGCTCTTTTTCATGGGAACCAGGGTCGCCTCGGACCTGGCCCGGCAGATGATCGCGGACGGCACTCCGGCCGACACCCCCGCCGCCTTCGTCTTCGGCGCGGGCAGTGACCGGGAGACCGTCATCCACGGAGAGCTGGAAGAGCTTTGTGACCGGGTGGACGCCGAAGAGTTTCAGATGCCGGGGATCTTCATCGTGGGGGAGGCAGCCCGCCCTGTCTTCTCGCGGCAAGGCGGCGCCCTGGAAGGCCGCCGCGTGCTGCTCACGTGTAGCGAAACCCTCATCGACAGGGCTCGCCGGATGGTGTATGATCTGGGCGGCGTGCCCGTGGCGCAGCCGATGATACGGCTCTCGCCACGTCCCGAAGCCCTGCAGGCGGTGCGTCGGATCGGGGGCTACGACTGGATCGTGGTAACATCGCCGTCGGCGGTCCGGTTCCTGATGCACGCGATGGAGCGGGCCGGCGTGGACGTGCGGGCCCTGCCGAAGGTGATCGTCGCCGGACCGGGCACGGCGGGCGCGTTTGCACAATTCCACGTGCGGGCCGACGCGGTGCCGACCTCCGAGTTTGGCGGCGCGGGCGTGCGCGACCTGGCGGAGTCGGCTATCCGCCACGGGGCGCGGGTGTTGCGCCTGAAGTCGGACAAGACGGGATCGGCGCTGGCGGAGTCACTGCGCGCCCTGGGACTCGATGTGGACGAATGCGTGCTCTACCATAATCGCCCCGTCCTCTATGACCACGTGCCGCCATTCGACGCGGTCTTGTTCGCCAGCGGTTCGGCGGTGCACGGGTTGATGGCGCAGTGGGGTCCGGCCGTGCTGGAGGAGAGGACCACGCTCGCGATAGGAGAGCCGACCGCGCAGGTCCTTAAGAAGCACGGCGTGGAGCCGGACGTGGTGAGCCCGAAGGCCACGGTGGAAGACAGCCTGGTTGCGCTGGCACGTTATTACGTGAGACGGAGGCTGGAGGAGCTGCGATGAGTGGATTTCCCGAAATGCGACTGCGGCGACTGCGCCGGACGGCTGCTCTGCGCGATATGCTGTCCCTTCCCGCTCCGCCTCCGCAGAAGTTCATCTGGCCGGTTTTCATGGTCGGCGGCGAAGGCCGCCAGGAGCCGATCGAGGCCATGCCGGGTCAATGTCGGATGAGCGCGGATGTGCTCATCGAAGATCTCAAACCGCTGGTGGCAACCGGCATCGGCGGCATCCTGGTCTTCGGTGTTGTTGAAGACGACGAGCTGAAGGACGCGGTCGGCAGCGCCGCCTGCGATGACCGGGGCGTTGTCCAGCAGGCCGTGCGCCGGGTGCGAGAACACTACCCCGAGCTGCCGGTCTTCACGGACGTCTGCCTGTGCGCGTACACCACGCACGGCCACTGCGGCCCGCTGGACGATGCGGGCAACGTGGACAACGACGCGGCCAACGAACTGCTGGCAAAGGTCGCCCTTTCCCACGCGCGGGCCGGCGCCCACGTGGTGGCGCCCAGCGCCATGATGGACGGCCAGGTCCGGGCCATACGCACGGCGCTGGACTCGGCGGAGTTCGAGCAGACCCTCATCATGAGCTATTCAACGAAGTTCGCGTCTCACATGTACGGACCGTTCCGGGACGCGGAGCGTTCGGCGCCCCAGGAAGGTGACCGCACCGGCTACCAGGCTCCGTTCGGCGATCTGCGGCAGGCATTGCGGGAGTCCGAACTGGACGAGCAGGAGGGGGCCGACATCCTGATGGTCAAGCCCTCGCTGTTCTACCTGGACGTGCTTGTCCGCCTGCGCGGGCGAACTGATCTGCCGATCGCCGTCTACAACGTCAGCGGGGAATACTCGATGCTGATCGCGTCCGCCGACCGCGGCTGGGGCGACCTGCGGGGCATGGTGCGGGAGGCGACCACCGCCCTGTTGCGCGCCGGAGCCGACATCCTGATCTCCTACTGGGCCAACCGATACAACGAATTCTTCCGGGACAGATGAACCGATCCAGCGAACTCTACAGGCAAGCCTGCAGGCTGATCCCCGGCGGCGTCAACAGCCCCGTGCGGGCCTTCAACGCCGTGGGCGGCGATCCCATCTACGTTACCAGCGGCCGCGGCTCTCGGATCGTGACCGCCGACGGACGGGAACTGGTGGACTACTGCTGCTCCTGGGGTCCCCTGATCCTGGGGCATGCCCGCGCCGAAGTCGTCCAGGCAGTCCGGCAGGCGGCGGCCGACGGAACCAGTTTCGGCATCAACACGCCGCGGGAGGTGGAGCTTGCCGAGCGGATATGCCAGATGGCACCCTCCCTGGACCTGATCCGGCTGGTGAACTCGGGGACGGAAGCCGTCATGACGGCCCTGCGGATCGCCCGCGGTTTCACCGGGCGGCGGAAGCTGATCAAATTCGACGGCTGCTATCACGGGCACACCGACTGTATGCTGGTCTCCGCCGGAAGCGGTCTGCTGACCGGCGGCACTTCGTCGAGCGCCGGCGTGCCGGACGCGGTCACCTCCGACGTATTCGTCGCTCCCTATAACGACCTGGACGCGGTGCGGCAGATCGTGACCGCGCACGGCGAGGACTTGGCCGCCGTCATTGTGGAACCGGTGGCGGGGAACATGGGCCTCGTCCCGCCCGCGGCGGGGTTTCTGGAGGGCCTGCGGGAAGTGACGTTCGACTGCGGCGCCCTGCTGATCCTCGACGAGGTCATCTCCGGCTTCAGGCTGGGGCCGACCACCTACGGGAATATGCGCGGGATAACCCCGGACCTGACCTGCCTGGGGAAGATCATCGGCGGTGGAATGCCGATCGGCGCCGTGGGCGGCAGGCGCGAGGTGATGGAATCCCTGGCCCCGCTCGGACCGGTATATCAGGCCGGCACGCTCAGCGGCAACCCGGTTGCCGTGGCCGCCGGGCTGGCAACTCTGAAACTGCTCGACGAAGAGGACCCCTATCCGCGTCTGGAACGGCTGGGCCGTCGGCTGGCGGAGGGACTGAACGGCATAGCCCGACAGTCGGGGATGCCCATGCACTGTGCCCGAATGGGCAGCATGTTCACGCCCTTCTTCTGCATGGGACCGGTCAGGGACCGGGCCGGGGCCGATGCGTGCGATACGGAAGCGCACGCCCGCTTCTTCCACGAGATGCTGGAGTGCGGGGTTTACCTGCCGCCCTCGCAGTTCGAGCTGGGTTTCGTCTCTGCGGCGCACGACGAGGACGACGTCGAGCTATTCCTCGACGCCGCGCGCGAAGCGCTTCGAGGACTGGCGGTCGGCGATAGTTAAGCGATACGAGATAAATCTTTTCCGGTTTGCGAAACCCGACGCGCTGAGGGCACGCTGGCTCAACTACCTGGACAGAAGGCAAGGCCCGGCTCCCCAGATCGTACGAGCTCCGGTCCGGCGAGACGCCGGACCTACCCCAAGAGGTAGGCGCGGCGTCCCCGCCGCGCCGGCTGTTTGGCAGCCGGAAGGCATTTACCTCAATTCACTTAACTCGGGAGGCAGACTTTTGGTCATGGCCGTCTACATCCTGGCGCTTCTCGTCCTGCTCATGGTGACGGGGGTCCTGCCGGCGGGCGGCGGAGGGCAGGAGGCCGTGTTCCGATCGCCGGTTATGGTGGCATTGCTGGGAGCGCTGGCCATCGACCTGGTGGTCTGCTCCGTGCGCAGGCGACTGCCGTGGCGACGGGTGGGTTTTTACCTCACGCACTTCGCGGTGGTCGTCATACTTCTCGGTGCCTTCCTGGGATTTCTGTTCGGGCGGCAGACCCGGTTCAGGATGCCGGTGTCTGCGGACCACGTGACGCGCCAGCTACCGACGGAGCGGGGCGAACCGATTCGGCTTGGCTTCGGCTTTGCGGTGGCGGATTTCGAGGTCACGTTCTACGACCCGGACTACGTGCTCTGTGAGCCCCGGTTCCCTGACGCGGACCCGGGCGTGGATGACGATTATGTGAAAGTGCGCGAGGTAACTGTGGCGCGGAAGGAACGGCTCGACCTGGGCGCGCACGGGGTGGTGCCGGTTGAGGAGCTTCGCGATCAGGCGGGCAACTGGGTCCATTACAAGGAGCTGGAGGACGGCTGGCTGCTGCGCAAGATACCGCCGACCGCCCGGCATTTCGCCGCGACCGTCCACATCCATCAGGAAGATGGAACCCGGAAAACCGAAGCCCTTGCCGTCAATCACCCTGTTGAACACGGGGGCTGGAGGTTCTACCTGCAGGACTACGGCGAGCAGTACGGCGGTTACGTTGTGCTGAGCGCCAGACGGGACCCGGGGCGGTGGCTGGTCATTCCCGGCATGTATGCGCTGATGCTGGGCGTGGCTATTACTTGTTTCCACAGGCGAGGAGCGCGTCCTGATGCCCGTTGAAACGGCCGTCACCATCCTGTTGATACTGACCCTTGCGGCCTACCTGGGCGCCTTCGGCTTGTTCCTGACCCGACGCGGCGGGGCGGGACTGGTCGTATTCATCGGTGGGTGGGCGATGAACGCGGCCGTCGTGGCCATCAACTGGGTGGTGGGCGGCCATCCGCCTTTCGGCAACATGTACCACGTGATGGTCTTCCTGGCGCTATGCTTCCTTCCGCTTTACCTGGTTTTCCGCTTCCGGCACGGGCTGGGCTGGCTTCGCGCATACTTCGGCATAGCGTCGGCACTGGCCGTGATCGGCGCCCTCTGCATGGGGCGTGACATCTCCTGGCAACGCATGCCCGCACTCCGCTCGCCCTGGTTCGTGCCCCATGTGGTCAGCTACATGATCTCCTATGCGCTGGCCACCGTGGGCTTCGTCCTGACGGCCGTGGGCCTGGTGAAGGAATGGTTCGGGTCCGGCGCCGGGGACGGGAACTCCACTTGCTCCGAGGCCAGCTACGCAGTCATCCGCGTCGCCCTGCCCTTCATGACCTTCGGGCTGCTCTCCGGGGCCCTGTGGGCGGAGGAGGCGTGGGGACGCTACTGGTCCTGGGACCCGAAGGAAACGTGGTCGCTCATCACGTGGACCCTGTACATGATCTACCTGCACTGTCGCCGCAGCCCGAAACTGCGCCATCGCGCCCGGGCGGCGCAGGTGCTGGCCTTCGCCGCCCTGCTGACGACGTTCTTCCTGGTCAATCTGCTCCCGCGCCTCTCCAGCGTCCTGCACAGCTACGTGTGAAGACGCCCTGCGGGGACATTCACACTGGCAGGTCGTCGAAATCCACGCTGATGTCGGCGAAATCTTCCGGTGGCACGTTATGCCCCGCCCGGAGCAGGCGCTCTGCAAGGAGGACCTCCCGCCCCCGTCCCGCGCCGCACACGGCGCGCAGCCGGCCGTCCCGGTAGTACCCCGCCAGGAACTTGCCTTCGTCCAGGTCGCCGCGGAAGACGGTCTGATCAACCTGCCCCCCGAACCCGACGAATTTGACGGAGGTCCCGCACTGCATGGTCCAGAAGAAAGGCACTTCCGCGTAGGCAGTTTTGCTGCCCAGCATGGCCCGGGCCGCGTGCTGGCCCTGGCGTTCGGCCACAATCCAATGCTCGGTCCGGTATCGGCCCTCGGTCTGAGGATAGGGGACCGCTGCTATGTCCCCCGCGGCATAGATATGCTCCGCGCGGGTCAGAAGCCGTTCATCCACAGGCACCACGCCGTCCTCGACCAGCCCCGTGCCGCCGAGGTAGTCCACGGCCGGACGCACGCCGACGGCGATCAGCACCAGGTCGCACCCGATTTCCGTGCCGTCTTCGAGGGTTACCCCATTTACCTTTCCATCTCCGGAGACCTCCCGGGCCGTCGTCCCCAGGTGGAAGTTCACGCCTTCCTCTTCGTGTTGCGCCCGCAGCCAGCGGCCCACTTTTTGCCCGACAACGCGCACCAGCGGCACCTGCTCCGGCGCGACCACGTGGACCTCGATATCGCGTTCGCGCAGTCCGGAGGCCACTTCCATGCCAATGAAGCCCGCTCCCAGAATCACCGCCGTTTGCGCCTCCTCCAGGGCCTCTCCAATGGCCTGCGCGTCGGCCAGGCTGCGGAGCAAGAAGCAGCCTTGCAGGCCAGCGCCCGGTATGTCCAGCCCCCTGGGCACCGCGCCGGTAGCCAGCAGAGCGGCGTCGAATGAAAGCTCCTCACCATCCTCGAAGATGAACTGCCGTTCCTTCGGGTCCAGACCGGTCACCCGCCGATCGGTCAGGATTTCTATGCCCCAGTCTTCGTAGAACTCCGGGCTGCGTAGCGGGAGCCACTCGGGCCTGGCCTCGCCGGACATGAACTCTTTGGACAGTGTCGGCCTGTCGTAGGGACCGTGGTGCTCGGCCGTGATCAGCAGAATCCGTCCCCCGAATCCTTCACGGCGAAGCGTTTCAGCGGCCGCGTTCCCGGCCGCCCCGCCGCCGAGAATGGCAAACACCCGGTCGTCTTCCCCGGATATGTCAGGGCGAGGGGGCTCGCCCGGCCTGCCCAGGTACACGACCCCGTCTTCGACCTTTACCGGGTAATGCGGCTCGTGGTCCAGCGCGGGAGGCACCTCCATCTCGCCGCTGGACACGTCGAACCGGGCGCCGTGCCAGGGACAGGTCACGGTGTGGCCGGACAGGAGCCCCTCCGCCAGAGGCGCCCCGTAGTGCGTGCACTTGCCGCCGCAGGCATGATATTCGTCCCCGATGCGCACGAGAAGCACCGGTTTCCCATCGACCTCGACGGCAATCGGCACTGACTGTTCGAGTTCGTCCGCGTCAGCCACCCTGACCCAGTCGTCGGCAGACATGGTCGCCCCCTTCTTCATGGATGAATGGAAATCGACGCGTTCCCCACAACCGATTGTGGGCCAGCAGATCGGGACTGTCAAGCGCACGCCCTGCGCAGACTGCCTGCCCTCCCCTTTCGGCTACTCACGGGCGAGCCCGCGGCCCGAAGAGGTGAAGAGGAAAAGCACAAAGGGCACCATCAGCATGGTGCCTGCCACGAAGGCATGCGGCAGGTAGCGTTCCACGTTACCGATGGCGCTGGTCAGGAAAGTGCCGCTCCAGATGCCGAGTGCCGAGAAGAACAGGGCGGCGATGCCCAGGAAGGTCCTCTCCACGGGATAGGTCCGGGCCGCCAGGCTGAAGAAGGCCGGCCAGGTGGCGCTGAAGCAAACCCCCGTGAGGAACGTTGAGGGAACATATACCAGCGGCTCGGCGACGAATGCGGCGGGCACGCTGAACAACCCGCACAGCAGGCACACCGCCAGTATGGCCCGCTCCGAAAGGCGGAACGAGAGCACCGCGAAGACGGTCCGGCCGACGAAAATGCCCAGCGTCAGCAGCGTCAGCACCACGCTCGGCCAGGTTTCCGCGCTGATCCACTCCAGCGGCACGGGTCGCAATTCCTCAACGAGGCTGCCCATGATGCTCGTCGCGCCGCCCTCGGCGCCCGCGATGAACGCGAACTGGAGGACGCATATCCACACCAGCGGGTCCCGGGGCACGCGGAGCCGCGGTTCGGTCTCCCGGCTCAGTTCGATGTCGCGCAGTTCACGCAGGCTCTCCTTCGGCCAGAGCAGCGATTCGACGAGCAAGGCCCCGAACATGGTGGTGAAAACGAGCGACGCGGGACGCACGTCCGAGCCCAGCAGCGCCACGGCCAGCGGCGCTGCCACCTTGCCGGCCGAGTTGACTGCGTGGAGGATGATCAGGCCCGTATGGGGCGACGACTCCCACAGGTCGGCGAAGATGCCGTTCGCCGAACCGGTCAACGGATGTCCCAGCCGTATGGCGAACCATCCCGCGCCGAGCAGCACCAAACCCCGGATGCCGTCCGCGCCCCCCAGCACGAGCAGGCCGCACCCCACGAACATGCCCAGAATGCCCAGCCGCACGAACGAGGCGCGCACCGTGCCCCTGAGCAGCATGCAGAGGGCCAGCGCGATGCCGGCCCCCGCCATTCCGATCAGAAACACCCACAGGCCGAGCTGGCCGCGCGAGATACCCATCTGCTGCTGGAACGACTCCCGAACGGCACCCACGATGGGCGCGGCCATGGCTCCGGTGCCGAAGACTACCAGCAGCACGTTGCCCTGTATGCGAAGATGTCTGCCGTGGCCGGTGTTGCTCATGCGGTAAGTGTTTACCGACACAGTACTCCTCCGGGGGGTAGTTGAGGTTCGGGGCAGGGCCTTCAGGCTGCGGCGCTCAGAAGCGG